>JAJECO010000084.1 GCA_022822005.1 Candidatus Poribacteria bacterium | reverse complement strand
AGAATTATGACCGCCTCGCGCAGTTGCTTGATGCAAAAAATTTCCGGGCGGAAGCCATCATCGCAAGTCGAAAGGCGGTAGAGTTGGCACCCGATGAATATCGCTATCGTGAGACGTTGGGGCGGCGGTTGATGGAGAACGAGGACTACAACGCGGCACTGACCGAATACGCAGCAGCGGCGGAACTCGCGCCCAACGAATTTTTCGCCGAGCAGATGGGGGATCAGCAGATTGAGATTTATCGGCGTCAAGGAACGCTCGTGGAAAAAATTGATGAGTTGGAGGCGACCACTGAGAGCTTTGAACAACAGAAACAACTTGCCAAGATGTACCTGAAGTTAGGCAATATCACCTACTCGCTCGAAGTCCTCTTGAAAGCGAAAGCCCTCAAGCCCAATGATGTACCAATCAACCGTTGGCTCGCTGAAATCTACGCCCAACAAGGACGACGCGACGAAGCCAACACCCTCTACACACACCTGATTGAGGTTGATAGTGCGAATGCAAGGGAATATTATGGGAACATTGCACAGTCCCATCTAAAAGTAATGGATTTTGATGCGGCAACAACAGCGGCGAAGCAAGCGGTCGCGCATAGTCCACGCAATCCTGAAGGGTATCAGATGTTGGCGGAAATCGCCAAACAGGTTGGGGATTATGAAACCGCCATCGATAGCTTCAAGGATGCTATCCGTCTTCGTCCAGAAGCCACTGACATTCGTGCAGAGATTGCAGAAATTTATAAACTTTTAGGTAAACCCCGACAGGCAATCGAACAGTACTGGCGGTGTTGGGAGTTGAGCGATGGCGTGGATGACAAACTTATTTTTGTGAGATCACTCTCCGAGGCATATTACGACTTGGGACGACGGGGGGAGTTTGAAGAGAAGTTGAAGCAGATGTCGAAAGCGAATACCTCCAATATGGGACCTGTCTTGGCGTTGGCTGCGCTTTATCGGATGGAAGGCGACCTCCCCGGCGCACGATTTCAACTGGCGTGGGCGTTGGATCGGGATCCTGAAAATTCGAATCTGTTGACACAACTGGTCAAAATCAGCCTTGACCTCGGCGATATTCAGGACGCGCTGAACTATCAGCAGCGGCTCGTCAAGGTAGAACCCGACCCCATCCACCAGCAACGACTTGGCGAGTTGTTGTTTGATGTCGGGCGGGAGCAGGAGGCGATTCAAGCGTGGACGAAATTGCTGCACGCGAAGAATCAGACACTTGAGGCAGAGGTTAAACTTGCAATATTGCTAATTCGGCACGGTCAGCTGGACGAGGCGCTTTCCAGTCTTGACCGTGCGGGTAAAAACGTCAAGGAGGCCATAGCAATCTATCAAATCGGTGCGACGTTGGTTGAGATGAACGAATTAGACCGCGCTCGACCCCACTTCCAGCGGATTATAGAGATGCCCAAACCGTCCGAAAATACGATGAAGAACGTTACGGCGAGATCGTCTCGTTCAAACTACGGACCGCCCGGGATCAACACGGACAAATTTGACCTCCTAGGGCACCTTGTTTGGGAGATCCAGAATCGATCATTTGGGCGTGGAAGCGGTCAACCGTGGGTGCCGAGTAGTTTTGAGGAGGCACAAGCCGGTGCGCTTGTGCAGTTGACGACCATCGCACAGCAGCAAGGGAAACTCAGCGAATTCATCCAGCAATTCGAGGCGGATGCTGATGCGAATCCGAAGGACATCCAGACACTCGAAACATTAGTGCAACTCTATAACCTGACCGAAAACACCGACAAAGTGAGGGAAATTACCAATCGGCTGATTGCGGCTTCACCAAACGACCCGGTGTATCAAGGCTTGCGATTAGACCAATCAATGGAGCAGTTCGATTATGAAACGATAAAAAAATATCTCGACGCAATGACCGAGGTTGCCCCCGAAGCACGACTCTGGTATGTCGCACGATATGCCTCACAACTCTACGGGCAAGGGAGAGAGGCGGATGCCCTAAAACTGTTGGACGAATTTGAAACTGTAAAAGTAACCGATCTCAACACCAGCTCAGTATTGGTCGGTGCATACGCGCAGATGGGCAGGACTGACGCGGCAGAAAAAGTCGTTGCTCAACTTCCAATTCCAGCGATTGCGACGGTGTCCCGAACTTCGATGATGGGACCGCCATCAATCGCACAGCAACAGTGGTGGCAATATAGCGGTATCTACCGGAATCTCGCCGCCGCTTACATCCGTGAAGAGAAGATCGACAAAGGGATTGCGCTATTCTGGGCGTTCTGCGACCGTACCAAACCACCTGCCACAAATGCCCGGCGCGTTGCAGCACTTGCATACTCGTCGCACTCCTATAGCGGATATACGCCAATTCAATCCAGCTATCCATCGCCAACGGTTTACTACAATCAAGACCGTTTGCGGTATCTACAGTGGGCTTTCAGCCAACTGTGGATGGAGGATGGGCAAGAAGCGTTGTACACCAAACTCCAAACGGAGTTGGATGCCGCTGAAGGTAGAGACCGTATCTATCCCGGTTTGGCGCTGAGTTACTGCTATTGGTGGGAAGGGAAACGGAATAAGGCGCAGGAGGTTCTCTCGGCGTTGCAAGGGGAATTCCCTGATGACCTCACGCTTAAGCTTAACACCGTTTTTGCCTCTATCCAGACCGGACAACATGGAGTAGCGTTGGAATTGCTCGATGAACTCGCTGGAGGAGACCCACGAAACCGCCGTCAGTATTATAACCTAACGCTACAGCTTGCCTCGCACATAGGGGACACAGTCAAGGTACGTGAGTTGATAACGAAAGTGCTGAATTCGCCGGGTGGAGCCCGTGAACTTTATCGATTTTCACAAAAACTTCAGCAGGGGGGTCTCACGCAATACGCGATCGCTGTCGCCAAGAAAGCGATGGTCTTGGCGATGGGGCAACGCGACCCGAACTTCCTGATAGAGTTAAGTGAGCACCTAGATAATCTCGGTCGGGGTCAGGACGCGGCACACATCGCTGAACGTGCAATGCGTTTCGCCAACCAACGTGACCGGTACGGTCAGACGTTATACTCGTGGAAGTTCCAGCAAGCGACCCATCTAATGAGTCGATCCAAAACTGTGCGAGCGCGCGAACCCCAGTTAATCGAAGCCGCCGAAAAGAGCCCGGATTCATTTCAGGCGCAAGTCCAGTTGGCTATGTTCTACGAAGGTACGAATCAGGTCAAAAAGGCGTCGGATGCCTTTGAGGCAGCGCTTGCCCTGCGCCCCAAGGACAGTATGACCCGTCGGCGGTACGCCCAGATGTTGCAACGTAGCGGGCAAACAGTAGACGCCGTGACCCAATACATAACGCTCCTTGAGGACAATCCAAATGCACTCGGTCACGACTATTGGGAGATGATGGATACCTTCTTCCAGGCGGGCAAAGTCGATGAGTTGGTTTCGCTCGCGATGGGGATGATTTCACCATCTATCGGACAGGGTTTCGGCAACGAGTTCGCGATAAGCGTTGCATGGCAGTGTATGGAGAATAACAACCCTAAAGCAGCGGCAGAGATCTACGAAAAAATTGTCGACATCCAGCCAAATCGGGATGACCTCTATAGCGAACTAGCGTCCGCCTATACTGCCGCCGGTGAACGTGAGAAGGCAATCCAGTTCTTGCGCAAAAAGACGGTAAAAATAGAGAATATGTCTTCTTATGCACAAGTGCAGATTGTATCAAAACTCGCTGAGTTCTGCAAGGCATCTGGTGAAATAGAAAGTCTGACGACAGAATATGAAGCCAAACTCGCCGAGAAGCCGGATGACCCGTTGTTACTTTATCTCGCTGCGTCAATGAAGATTGCAGCAGATGACCTTGAAGATTCGGATACCCTTGTTAATCAACTGCTCGATTTCGTATCAATAAATGTAGAGTGGTTGAGCAGTCTGGCGACTGCATACCAAAACGCGGGTGACCGAGACCGTAAACTCCGTTTGCTTGAAGCCACAATTGAGAAAATTGACCCACAGAATTGGTGGCAACTTTCCGAGAGTTACCGGAAACTCGGTACAGCCTACGCCCGGAAAGGCGAGAAAGAGAAAGCTCGGAACACATTCCGTCGAATGGGTGCTGCCAGCACTCTGGGTAAATCTAGCTTTTGGGAAAAAGAACAGGTTGGGGCTATATACATGCAGCACGAAATGTGGGACGATGCCGAAGCGTTATTTACCGAAATCATTAATGACCTCTCGGCGCAACGGTGGAATCGCGAACAGGCGCAACAGCAGTTGATGGAGATTAAACGGAGGCGCGACGGATTGGCGGAGACCACCCGGCTGACCGAAAAAACGCAAGAGATGAATGTTGGAACGCAGCGAGCGTTGGCGCAACAGTACATGCAGCGCAATCAACTCACGGAGGCGGTGGAGATTTTCGAGCAGATTGTAACAGCGATGCCGGAAGATCTTGAATCTCGCGCCCAACTTGCAACCATCTATTCGCGCCAAAATAAGCACGATAAGGCAATCAATACTTGGAAAGCGTTGCTCGAAGCCGATCCGGAGAACACAAAGTATCAGGATGGACTTGTCAATGCCTACCGGTCCGCTGACAAAATCCCCGAAGCCCTCGAACTCGCGCAGAAATACATTGATGGGGAAGTGGACAATAGCGTCCACTACGTCCGGCTCGCCAAGGTCTATGCCGCCGGAGACCGGGTCGATGACGCCATCGAAGCCTATAAAAGAGCGATTGCACTCACTCCCGGTAATGGAAAGATCTATCGTGAACTGGCACAGCTTTATCTCCGTAAAGATGACTTGGATGCTGCCGAAAAAACATTTTTGGAAGCCATTCAATACACCGGACAGGAGTGGGAGCGGCGAAGCATCGAACGACAACTGATAAACCTCTACCGTCGTCAAGGAAGGCTGGAGAAGATGTTGAAGAAAGCAGAGGCTGAAGGCACGCTCACGTTTGAGATGCAACAGGAGCGTGCACAACGCTACCGAAGCGAGGGTAGATTGGAAGAAGCGGTTGATGCCTACAAGAAAGCAATCGATATGACTGCTCAAAGTTGGGAACGGAATAACATCTTCAACGAATTGGTACAGGTATACGTGCAACTCGGTGAGGACGATTTGGCAATGGAAGTCTACGAAACACTATCTCGCTCCGGTTCAACGGGTATGTCAATCCACCACGGTCCATCCGGTATCAAAATCGCGTTCGGCGGGGAGGAAGTACGCGAAACCTTAATTAATGCCTACAGAACGCAAGGCAAACTTGAGCAGTTGAAAACTCATTTTAAAGGCAGACTCGAAAAGGAGACAGACAATCCTACCGTCCTTGAAATGGTCGCTGAAATTTATCGGAATGCCAATGACTATGAACGAGCTGCTCAAACCTATCAAGCCCTCTGCAAGGCGCAGCCCGGCAACGTCCGCAGTTTTTACTACGCTGCTGCTACCTTCAATAAGAGTAATCAACCCGATTTAGCGCGAGAGCTGCTCGATCAGGGTGAAGTTGCGCTTTCAGCGAGCAACCACAGACGTGACATGTGGTTCCTCGCTGCGGTGGCGACTATCTGTCTCGACGGCGATATGTATGCTCCTGCGATCAAGTTCGCTGAAGAAGCAATCGCTACAAGTGCAAGGTACGGAGGCTTTCGTTCGGGACAAGAGTATTTATATAACATCCTTGGAAAAAGCTATCTCGGCACAGAACAGTACGAAAACGCCGTCAATGCGTATCGACAGATGGCAAACATTGCCCAAGATGACAGCGAACGAGAAAGGGCAGAAAAGGCAATGCGCCGGGCGTATAAAGCCGGTAAGCTCTACGAAAAACAGATTCCCGAAAAGTTACAACAGGTGGCGGAAAATTTCGATGATCCGGACGCCCACCTTGCCCTTGCCCAAACCTACGAATGGGGTGATCAAGTTGACCAAGCGATCGCCGCTTACGAGCGTGCTGATGAATTGCACCCTGATAGTGCTGTCATCTTGGGACCGTTGGCAAAGTTGTATGCCGATGTAGATCCCCAAAAGGCAAAAGCTCTTTACAAACGCCTCATTGAACTGATAGATATGCCAAACGACCGCATCCAGAAGCGGTGGATGTTGATTGAGTTATACAAGAAGCTGGGGGAACTCGATATCGCCATCGCAGAGCTGTGTGACTTTGCCGGGACAACTACAGAAAAATCTGAACGTAATGCGGCCCTTCACTCGCTCTGGGAGATCTGCGATGATCAAGAGCGGAAGATCGAAAGGGTTGCTCTCTTTGAGAAACTTGCATCCCAAATCGGAGAAAGTCCAACCGTATACGAACTACTCGGAGATGCCTACAAAGAGACAGGGAATCAAGAAAAAGCGGGTATCGCTTACACGCGGTGGGGTGAATTTCGTCAAAGGGAGATAAATCGGCAACAAGGGCGCAGTTGGGAATATGGTCGTTTTGCAAGCCAACTCCTTAGCAAGGAAATTATGCCAGAAAAGGCACTTGAACTCGCCCTACGTGTTTCACGAGAACATCCAGACCCCAATCACACATCAATCTTGGGATGGGCGTACCTCATCAACGGACAGCCAGAAAAAATAAAAGCGATGATTGAATCGGAGTCCAATACGGAAGCACGAACTGGACTTGTCATGCTGTTAGCCGATCATTACGCACGAAACGATCAAACCGATGAAATCATCCCATTATTATCTAAAGCAGCCGAGGAGACCCAACACCTAGAAAGCAAAGCCCTGTATATCGGCGGTATGATTTATCACCTGCATCAAGCCGGAGAAACTGAAAAAATCGTGGAATTGGCGCCCGGGAGTTTTGTGCGTGAAGCTGAATCTGCTGACACTATCACCCGCGAATTTAAAATTGAAAAGGATTCAAACGCCTCTGGGGGCAAATTTCTCCAAGGACTCGGAGATGATCTCTATGACAAAGAAGAAAATGCAGGCGGATCAAACGAAGTTGTAACCTTCGATATCAACGTCCAACAAGCTGGCGATTATAAAATCATCGCCCGTGTGCTTGCACCTGACGGGAAAGCGGACAGTTTTTTCGTCAAGTTCGATGATCGAGAAAAGTTCTACACATGGGATACTATCAGGTCGTCAACGTGGCGATGGCAGGTCTTGACAGTTCGTCCACTAGGAAGGGAAGAGGGATCCTATACTCACGAAAGTAATGGACCGATACGTTTTCCACTTACTGCTGGCGAACATCAACTTAAACTGAAGAAACGAGAATCCGGTACAAAGATCGATGTGTTTGTTTTCTATCGTTTGCAATAGTGCAAACGCATGATGTAAGCTACCGTATTGCTCTGTTTTTCAGCGTAATAGTGAATTGTAGTAATGGCGAAGATGAGTTGTTAACGGATATTGTAAAGGAAACACTGAACGATCCAAACCATTCTCCAGAGGAGGAAATACCGTGTTTGAACGTCACAAGCAACCGATAACTCTTATTCTATTTCTCTACTGTCTTATAACTATTCTACCGATTGCCCATGCCCAAGATGAAGCGGTTGATGAAAAAATCGTGACGCGCTATAAGCAGATGCTGGAGCGCAAACCGAAGGAGGGCAGCACGTTTGACCGTTTGTATCAGCTCTACCTTGAAGGGGCAGGCTTAGACCAGATGGTCGTTGATTATCAAACGGAGGTGGGGGCAAAACCGGAGGATCCGAACCTGCAGCTGATTCTGGGACACATCTACAAGCGGCTCGGTAAAAATGCAGAGGCAATCGTGGCGTATCGGCGTGCTGTTGATTTGGCGTCGGACGATTACTATCCGCACTTTGCGCTTGGACAGATGTATGCGACGTTGCGTCAGCATGAGGGAGCCATTGCTGCACTTACGAGGGCAACGGATCTTGCGATAGCATCACAATCTGCCACACCTGATGAGTTGACAGCTACCTATAAAGCACTCGGACGCGCCTATTTCCGTCGAGATCGGATAGACGAGGCGATTACGGCGTGGGGCAAAATCGCTGAACTGGATCCGGCGAACATCTTCTCCCGGATAGAGTTAGCGGACCTGTTCCGAGAGCAGGAGCTTTATTCCCAAGCGATTGAACAGCATGAGGCTGTCGTCCAATTGAAGCGGGATGACCCGTATCGAGTCTGCTTGAGTCTGCGGGAGATTGGGAAGATTCAGGAAGAGATGCGGGAATACGATGCTGCTGTCCAAAACTATGACAAAGCCCTTGCATTGACAGGGCAAGGAAATTGGCTTCGGAAAGACTTGCATCAACGGATCATCGGTATCTACGCCCACAACGGGGATTGGCCCGGCTTAATCACCTATTATGAGGGCAAACTCGCCCAAACGCCGAATGATGTGGAGTTGCTTGGCTTGCTTGCCAATGCCTATATTGAGGATCAGCAGGTAGATGAAGGAGTCGCCAAGTATCAACAGGGATTGGGGCTTGCCCCGACAGATGCCGGACTCCGCCTGAATCTTATCGCTGTCTTCCGCAACACCGAAAGATTTGAGGAAGCGGCGGCGGAATATGAAACCCTCAGCGAGGCTCAGCCTGACGATTTTGGGATCTATCGTGAGCTTGGCGAATTGTACCTGCAATTAGAGGACGAAGACAGAGCAAAGACGACTTATCAGCGGATGATTGATCGCGATCCAGATAACGCAGGAACGTATCTCACTCTCGCCGAAATTTACACAGGACATGAATGGATGGATGACGCCATTGCAGCATATGAAAAGACAATTTCGATCGCGCCTGAGAATCTCGATTACATCGAATATTTTGGTGAATTCTATTTCCGTCAGGGAAATCGTGAGAAGGCTATTGAGACGTGGAACCGGATGGTTGCCCCCCTATTTCCCCCCGCAAGCGGGGGGATAAAGGGGGGTAGTGCTGAAAATTATGATCGGCTTGCGCAGCTGCTCGACACCAAGTATTTCCGAGAGGAAGCCATTGTTGCCAGCCGAAAAGCGGTTGAGTTAACGCCCAATGAATATCGCTACCGTGAGGCGTTGGCGCGGCGATTGATGGAGAGCAAGGATTACGAAGGGGCGTTGGCTGAATATACAGAAGCCGCAAAGTTGGCACCGAACCCCTTCTTCGTAGAGCGGATGACCGACCAGCAGATTGAAATCTATCGTCGTCAGGGCGTTCTTGCGGAGAAAATTGAAGAGTTGGAAGGGCTGCCTGAAAGTTTTGAACAGCGGAAACAGCTTGCCAAGATGTACCTCAAATTGGGGAATGTGACAAATGCACTTGAAATTTTGATCCAAGCGAAAGGATTCAAACCAAATGACGTGCAGGTCAATCGTTGGCTCGTGGAACTTTACACGAGAAGTGGGCGGCGTGATGAAGCGGTCGCTATTTACAATGATCTCATTGAGATTGACGCTGGTAATGCACGGGAATACTATTCAGACGCTGCACGTCTCCATCTACGAGCGATGGATTTTGATGTTGCTACTTCAGCTGCAAAGCAAGCGGTTGCACACAGCCCTCGGAATCCAGAGGGGTATCAACTACTGGCGGGAATTGATAAGCAGCGAGGTCATTATGAAGGGGCGGTTGATAGCCTGAAGCAGGCGGTCCGGTTGCGCCCTGAATCCACCGAAATTCGTGCCGAGCTCGCAGATGTGTATCAACAAGCGGGGAATTATCGTCAGGCGATCGAACAATATTGGCGGTGCTGGGATCTGAGCGACGAACTCAGTGATAAACTTTCGTTTGTCAATCGGTTAGAGGGGGCATATTACGATTTTGGGCGAAGCGATGAGTTGGAGGAGAAATTCCAGCAGATGGCACGGGTAAACCCAAATGACCAAGGACCTGTGTTAGGATTGGCGGAATTGTACCGAGGACAGGGGGACCTACCCGCTGCGAGAGAACAGTTGGCGCGAGCGTTGGAGAAGGAGACCCAAAATCCGGATCTACTGACGCAACTGGTTAAGATTAACCTCGAACTTGGTGAAACACAGGAGGCGCTTTCGTATCAGCAGCGGCTTGTCAAGGCGCAGCCTAATCCTTATCACCAACAGAAACTTGGCGAAATGCTCTTTGACATCGGTCGAGAGCAGGAAGCAGTTCAGACGTGGTCAAAGCTGCTGCACGTTAGAAATAAAGATGTTGAAGCGGAGATAAAACTGGCAGAATTACTCAGTCAACATGGGCTGCTTGATGAAGCACTTTCTGCATTAGATCGTGCTGGAGAGAAAGTGGCGGAGGCGAAAAAACTGTATCATATAGGTGCGTTGCTGGTTGAAATGAACGAATTGGAGCGCGCTACATCACATTTTGATCGAATATTGGCGATGCCTGAACCGTCCTCAGAGGCTAAGAAAAATGTGGGACAGACTGGCCGCCCGACTGTTGGATCGTCTCAGAAATCGTTCCTACCCGATACACGCCGGTTCAACTTAGTGAGAGATCTCGTCCATCGAATTCAGCGACCCTATTGGGGCTCAACTGGCGCGAGGTGGCTACCGACCAGTTTTGAGGATGCCCAAGCCGGTGCGTTGACCCAGCTTGGACTCATCGCCCAGCGCGAGCAACGGCTTGATGATTTCATTGCAGGTTTTGAGGCGAGGGCGGAGGCACATCCCCAAGATCTCCGGGGCTTGGAAACTTTAGCACAGGTCAGCATTCTGATGGGGAACCCCGATAAAACGCTGCAAGCCGTCGATCGCCTAATCGGGTTGTCGCCAAATGATTTGTCTTATAAAGCTATCCAACTCAATCACGCGTTGCAACGCGACTTGGATTATGAAACGGCAAAAAGCTATCTTGATGGACTTAGCCAACTCTCTCTCGAAGCGCGGTTGTGGTACACCTGTCGATTGGCAAATACCCTCCATCGGGGTGGCAATCAGGCTGATGCGAAAAAGTTGGTGCATGAAATTGAAGATACAGGTGTAACAAATGTGCAGGTGCTGTCGGAACTGGTCAGGGTCCTGACACAGATCGGAGAGACAGACACGACAGAACAAATCTTAGCACGGCTCCCTGTCACTTCGGGTATCACCCGATCGGCAAGCACGACGCGTCAGGGGGCGCAGGCTCACCGGACCATGTATGCAAATCTTTCCTACGCCTACGTGCGTGATGGACAGATTGACAAAGCAATTTCCGTTTTCTGGAAATTTTTTGAGCACACCAAGCCTGCCGTTGCCAACTCCCGTGCAATCTCAATTGCATACAGTTCGCACAGCTACCGTGGGTATAATCCGGTGCAAACCAATTTCCCTGCGTTCAGCATCTACTATAATCAAGATCGGCTGCAATTCTTGCAAGAGTTTTTTCTTTATCTCTGGACGTGGAATCAACTGGATCCGTTATATGCACAGTTTCAGGCAGAATTTGAGGGGGCCAAAGGTGAAGATCGGATTTATCCCGGTTTGGCATTGAGTTATTTCTACTGGTGGGGAGGAAAACGCGATAAGGCAGAAGAGATTGTATCGGAATTGCAAGCGGAGTTTCCTGATAATCTAACGCTGACGCTCCAGACCGCTTTTGTCTCTATCCATACTGGAAACCATCAGAAGGCAATGAAAGCTTTCACCAAGGTTGCCGATAAGGATCGGCGGAATCGCCAACAGTACAACGACCTTATTCTACAAGTTGCCATCTACACTGGGGATACAGTCAAGGTGCGCGAACTACTATCAAAGATCCTCAGTTCACCCGTTAGTGCGAGAGCACTACAACAATTTGCTGAAAAGCTACAGCAGAGCGGGTTGACACAGTATGCGATTGTGGCATCGAAGGGCGCGATGAAGTTCGCCATGGGACAACGTGACCCGAACTTTCTGATGCAACTAAGTCGACAATTAGAGGAACTTGGCAGAGGACAGGATGCGGCAATCGTTGCAGAAAGAGCCTTGCGCTTTGCTAACCGGCGGGATCGGTACGGACAGACGATGCACAACTGGCACTTCCAACAGGCATCAAATATGGCGCGCCGTCGAGCGACCAAGGAACGCGAGGAGCTACTCATTCTGGTCTCCGAGAAGAACCCCAACTCTTTTCGCGCACAAATCAATCTCGCCACCTACTACGAAGCAGCCAATCAAGCTGATAAAGCTGCAAAAGCCTTTGACGCTGCGTTAGCTTTGCGCCCGAAGGACGGAATCACTCGTCAGCGGTACGCCCAAATGTTAATACGAAGCGGACGTACTGATGCAGCGGTTGCGCAATATACAATATTGCTCACAAATGATCCCAACGCACTTGGCCACAATTTCTGGGACGTGATGCGCACTTTTTTCCAAGCGGGAAAAGCGGAAGAAATTGCTGCTCTGGCGAAGGGGACAATCCGCCCTTCGATTGGGCATGGCTTCGGTCCCAATTTTGCAGAAAGTGTGGCGCGGGAGTGTATTAGGTCCAATTATCCTGAAGGTGCGGTGGAGATTTATGAAAAGCTGCTGGCGGTTAATCCCAGTAATACTCGTACCTACGATCAGCTTGCATCCGCGTACACTGCATCTGGTGATCGGGACAAGGCTATCCAATTCCTGCGCACACGGTTGGAGGATAGTGAGTTGGCAATCCTAAAAAATAGGAGAACGCAGATTCAGTTGGTCGAAAAATTAATTGAGTTATACAAAGTGTCAGGAGAGCTGGATGCGCTACGTGAAGAGTATGAGGGACAGTTGGCAGAGAATCCCGATGACACGCTGTCGGTCTACTTGGTTGCGTTAATGCGGGTCGAAAGCGGTGCCATTGAAGGAGCTGAACCGCTTGTCAATCAACTGTTAGATGATCCATCAATAATAAGTCAGGCATGGTACAGCAAACTCGCGGAAGCCTATCGCACCGCGGGCGACCAAGAACGCGAGGTGCGGCTGCTTGAGCGGGCAGTTCAAAAACTCAGTCCGTGGAATACGTATCAGAAGTCCGAGATGTACGAAAAACTTGGTGCAGCGCAGGCACAACAAGGGGATAAGGAGAAGGCAGCGGACAGTTTTAGGAAAATGGGAAGTCTGCGTCTGCCGGTGTTTGGGGGTAGCAGCTATTGGGAAAAACAGGAAATCGCCAGTCGATTTATGCAGCACGAAATGTGGGATGATGCCGAGGCGATGTATACGGAAGTCCTCAATGATCTATCGGTGGATCAGTACCATCGTGAACAGGCGCAGGAGCGGTTGACGGAGATTAAGCGGCGAAAGAGTGGGGTTAGAACAACGACTCGACCAACCGAACAAGCGCAAGAGATGAATATTGTCATGCAGCGGGCGTTGGCGGAGCAGTACATGCATCGTGAGCAACTCAGCAAGGCGGTGGAGCTCTACAAGCAGATTGTCGCAGCGATGCCTGAAGACCTTGAATCCCGCGCTGCAGTTGCTGGGATCTATTCGCGTCAGGATAAGCATGAGGCGGCAATCACCGAATGGCAGGCGTTACGAGAGATTGATCCAGAGAATACGAAATATCAGGACGGCCTCGTAGATGCGTATCAATCCGCTGGCAAGACTGATGAAGCTATTGAACTCGCCCAAGGGTTCATCGAAGCGGAGGAGAGCGGTATCCACTACGCTCGCCTCGCCAAAGTTTATGCTTCCATTGATCGGGTTGATGAAGCAATTACCATCTATCAAAAAGCGATCGAGATTAATCCCGGCGATAGAAATGTCTATCAGGCGTTGGCACAACTCTACATACGGAAAGAGGATTTTGAGTCGGCAGAGCAGATGTACCAGTACGCGATCCAATATACCGGCGAGGAGTGGGAGCGACGAAACATTGAGCGACAATTAATGGAACTCTACCGTCGCCAAGGGAAACTGGAAGATATGCTTGAGCAGGCAGAATCTGAAGGGCTGCTTACTTTTGAGATGCAGCGGGAAAAGGCGCAGGGATACGTCAGTCAAGGCGAATGGGAACAAGCTGCGGCAGCCTACAAGAAAGCGATAGACATGACTACACAAAGCTGGGAGAGGAATGAGGTGTCTACCGAGTTGGTAAAGGTCTACGCACAGCTTGGTCAGACCGAAACCGCTGTCGATCTCTATAAAACGCTGTCCCGGTCCGGTTTCGGCGGGGTATCTATGATGTCGTCAGGTTCGGGAGGCCTCCAAATATACTTTGGTGGCGATCAGGCACGCGAATCCCTGATTACTGCCTATCGGAGTAAGAACAAATTAGATGATCTGCTCTCCTACTTTGAGGCGCAAGGCGAAGAAACCGTTGAAAACCCAGCAAGGCTCGAAATAACTGCTGAAATTCACCGGACTCGTGGTGATTATGCAAAAGCTGCGAAAAGTTATCAAACGCTTGCCAAAGTCCAACCCGGGAACGTTCGGAGTTATTACTACGCAGCTGCGGCTCTTAATAGAAATGATGAGCCGGAGATGGCGCAAACAGTGTTGAGTGAAGGGGAGACTGCCCGGTCTAACGATATGCAGTGGAGGCAGGATATGTGGCATTTGGCGGCGCTCGGAAGTATCTGTCTTGAAGGAGAGCTGTACGATTCGGCAACTAAGCTTATTGACGAAGCCATCATGATGACTGGACGTTACGGTGGTTTTGAACGCCCTTCGCTGTATAATATGCTTGCTCAGAGCTATCTCGGTGCCGAACGCTATGAAGAGGCGGCAAACGCCTATCATCAGTTGGAGAATATCGCTGAGGATGAGGGCATGCGGCAGACAGCGCGTACTGGGATGCGTAGGGCATATAAAGCAGGAAATCTATATGAGAAGCTGGTTGCCGAGAAGGCTCAGGCAGTTGAGGATACACCCGAAGATCCGGATGCCCACTTCGCTTTAGCGCAGAGTTACGAGTGGAACGATATGCGCGACAAGGCAATTGCCGTCTACGAACGTGCCAACGAATTGAACCCTGATAGCACCGTTATCTTGACACCGTTGGCAAAACTGTATACCGAGACTGCTCCCGAAAAGGCGAAAGCTCTCTACAAACGCCTCATTGAACTGATAGACAACCCTAATGACCGTACCCGTGAACGACGACTGTTAATTGAGGTATACAAGAAGCTGGGGGAACTCGACACCGCTATCGCAGAGCTGCGTGACCTTGCTGGGACAGCTACGGAAAAGGTTGAACGTAATTCGGCACTCCACGTGCTCTGGGGACTCTTTGAGGATGGGGAACGGAAAAGCGAAAGGGTCACTCTCTTTGAAGAGCTCGCAGCGCAAATTGAAGAGGATGCAACTGTGTATCAACTGCTTGGCGATGCCTACAAAGCGGTCGAGAATCGAGAAAAGGCCGATATCGCTTACACTCAATGGGTTGAGTTCCGTCAAAAAGAGATAGATCGGAGTGGAGAAAATTGGGACTACTACGAACTTGCGAGGCAACTGCTCCAAAAAGGGATTATGCCCGAGAAGGCACTTGAATTCATCGACCGTGTTACGCAGGTGCACTCCGGCTCCTACCATACCGCAATGTTGGGGCAAGCATACCTTCTCAACGGAGAATATGAGAAATCTGCGGAGAATTTCAAACGGGCGCTTTCAGGAGAAGACTCGCCTTTTGAAGCGTCCTTGGTATGGTCGAGTCTGGAGGAAGCGAGTAAAACTGTGAAGGACGATGAAGGTTTTATACAGTTGATGGAGGTTCTAACAGAGACGATTCCCCTTAATGCAAACGAGCGGATGCATGCCAATTTGGTGTTTTCTACATTCTACCACGAGCGCAATCAACCTGAAGAAGCGGAGCGGTATGTAAAGAAATCGGGTGTTGTACCTGAAAGGGCATGGTGGGTTCTTGGTCCTTTTGACAATATAGGTGGTGTTGACTATAATAAAGTGGACATACCAGAAGATGTCGTGGAGATTGACAAGACCGTAGCATACGAAGGCAAAGATGGGCAAATCGGTTGGGAACAGAGAGCGGATGAAACCTTTGACGGCTACCTTGATTTCGCTCCGATCTTCGGTTTTGGGGAATTGGATCAGGTGTTAACAGGCGCCCGGAAGCCAAATCCTGAACTGGATACCGTGCTTGCCTACGCTTGGACGACGATCAGCTCTCCCGATGAGCGGCAGGCACAGATCTGGATCTCCACCTTCAACAATGCGAAGATTTGGTTTAACGGGAAAAAGGTTTCCACAATCGATCGAGAACTGCAATTGACGCATGATGATCACCACGCAGTTCCCGTGACACTCCGCGCTGGCAGAAATAGTATCCTCGTTAAACTCGCTGGGCGACAGTGGGGATGGGGATTCCATTTGTGGGTGACGGATGTAGATGGCTTCCCGCTTGAAGGTGTGGAATACATGAATTCACCGACAATCCAACAGTCAGCAGAGGAATAAGAGTACAAGGAGAAATTATGAAATATCCAATCATTTTCACGACCGTTGGGTTATTTCTGTTAAGCCCAATCGCCTCATCGCCAGAGGAAGGCGAATCTGAATCAACGAAGGCGCGCTGGAATGAGCGTTATGATCGTAACATGTATATCTACGGCAAAGAACCAGCAGCCTTCCTTGAGCAGAAAATTGAGAAACTAAAAAAGGGGAAAGCGCTCGTCTTGGCGATGGGGGAGGGACGGAATGCGGTCTATCTTGCCCAAAACGGCTTTGATGTCACAGGCGTAGATATTTCCGAGGTCGCTATCGAAAAATGCAATAGGCTGGCGGAGGAAAGAAACACGGCGGTCAACGCTGTCGTTGCCGATCTGACTGACTATGATATGGGCAAAGGGCAGTTTGACTTAATTACAAAATTCTACTACTACGAACCGTCAATCTTCCCACAGATTATTGATGCACTCAAGCCGGGTGGCATGTTTATCCTTGAGCAGTTCTCGATAGACCACCTTAAATACAGGGAAAACAGTGGCTTTGGTCCGAGAAATCCAGATTACCTCATAAAACCCAACGAACTCTTGGACCACTTTAAATCGTTACGGATACTCTACTATGAAGACACCGTCGTGGAACTTGATGAAGGGATGCATAAGGGAACGGCGGCGGTGATTCGACTCATCGCGGAGAAAGTGGAGTAGTTAAGGTTTTATAAAATGCTTAATTGGTGTCCAAAATTAGAGAGGAGCCGAACAGATGCCGGAAAAATTGATACTTGACAAAATTCGCAGCGTACGCCGTCGTTTAAGCGTACAAAGGACATTCCAAACGTTAGCAAAAGTTCTATGCTACGGCACCCTGATATGTGTGCTGTTGTTTGTCGTTGATAGCTTCATTGCGACGTTTGATGTTTCTCCCTTCATCCTACTGTGGACCGTGCTTGGTCTCTCAGTCATCGCGTTAGCCGTGAGTTTACTGCGCCCGATTAATCTCCATGAAGCTGCCCGGACGATTGACCGCAAGGCAGCCTTGAAGGACCGGGCTGTGAGTGGACTGGAGTTTATTCAGCGTCAGACTGGTGAGATGCTGACAGCCCTACAGCTCAAAGACGCCTCTGATCGACTGCAATTGGTGGCAGCAAAGCAGGTTGTGCGGTATTCCGTTCCGCGCGAAACTAAGTTTATCGTCTTAATTATAGCGGTGGGATTGACTTTCTCCTACATCGAATTTTTTGATCCGCCCGAAGCACCGGCGACAGTTGACTTTTCTCCGCAGATAGCCGCAGAAACCGATCCCCTGCTAAAACAGATCAAGGCGGCAGAGAAAATAGCCGAAGAGGTTGGACTGGAAGAGACATTGCGGGAGATTGAGGAGAAGGCGCTGGAACTGAAGCAGGCAGGGATTACGCCGAAAGAGGCGCTCGCCAAGCTGACTGAGATGACTGAGATGTTATCGGCAAAAATGGATAAGGCGGGAGTTGCGAAGATAGATGCGCTCATGAAGGGGTTGGGGGAACAATTCATCCCTAACCCGAATTTAAGTGACTTCGGCTATGCCTTGAAGGAGGGAAGATACGAAAGGGCAGCGGAGCGTCTTTTTCGGTTGTCCAACAAACTCAATGACTTCAATTCCGAACAACGTCAAAACCTCGCTGACGCGTTCCAACGTGGTGGATCGAGCGTACAGGGAACGGAGATCGAATCTTTTGGAAACAAATTGAGCAAAGCCTCAACGGCGTTGTCACAAAATAATTTAAAAGAAGCTGGAGAGTGTCTCCAAGATGGGAGCCGAGATTTATTAAATTACACACTTGCGCAGCGACGTAACGCGCTGCTGGCAGGGCTACAGGCACAATGCCAATCTTCCAAGGACGGCATCTGCAGGGCCTGCAACGGCGGCGGCAGTGATTCAGGCAACAGGGCAGGTGCTGGAACGGACGCCAATCCATACGGTGTTCTGACCAATCTTGACTCCTTTCGTCAATTGGAACAGATTACGGGTGTGCAGGGTGCCGGGGAGTCCACTGTTGAAACCACAGTGGTGCCTATTGATGAAGATCCCGAAACCTCCACCGATGGGCAAAGTACGGACAGCTATAAGGAAATCTACACCAAATACCATAAGCTTTCTGAGGATGCGCTTTCTCAAGAGCAGATTCCGTTGGGTTACAGATTCTATGTGAAGCGGTATTTTGAGTCAATTAAACCGAATGAGAAGTAGGAGGCGTGAAGCGCAGGACGTGACGTATAAGGTGATTTCCTTGCGTCTTGTACTTTACGAGTCAAATGTCACTAGATCAACCCCAATTTCAGCCGGATTCAGCGCAACTTGAGAGTCAATACGAGGAATTTCGGGATACCTTCAGTCGTATCCAGCGCGAGGTCTCAAAGCAGATTGTTGGACAGCAGGAGATTATTGAGGGTGTGCTAATTTGCTTGATGACCGGCGGACACGCGCTCTTAGAAGGTGTCCCCGGTTTAGGGAAAACACTGTTGATTCGGACGCTCCAGGAAGTGCTGGATCTGGAGTTCTCTCGAATACAGTTCACGCCAGATCTAATGCCCGCAGACATCGTCGGTACTAACGTCGTCGCCGAAGACGAAAGTGGTCGTAAGTTTTTTGAATTTCAGCGGGGACCTGTGTTTGCCAATCTGATTCTTGCTGACGAGATTAACCGTGCGACCCCCAAAACACAATCGGCGCTGCTCGAAGCCATGCAAGAAAAATCCGTGACGGTTGCGGGTTCACACCACGAATTACAGCGACCGTTCTTCGTCATGGCAACGCAAAATCCGTTAGAGATGGAAGGCACCTATCCGCTCCCTGAAGCCCAACTGGACAGATTCTTTTTTAAGCTCAAGGTTGAATATCCGAGCCTTGATGAACTGGATCTTGTTATGGAGCGTACGACGAAGCGTGAGGTGCCTCTCGTCGAAAAGGTTTGTGACGGCGATCAGATTAACGGATTGGAGGAGATCGCGCGTGATATTCTCATTGCCGAGGATGTGCGTCGATATGCCCTCCGGGTTGTGTTAGGTACACATCCCGAATCGGAAGACGCGCCGGAACTCACAAAAAAGTATGTCCGTTACGGTTCAAGTCCCCGCGGTGCCCAAGCGTTGATCCTTGCAGGCAAGGTTAAAGCTATTTTGGATGGACGTTACAACGTCGCCCGGGCGGATATTCAAACGGTTGCACTGCCGAGCCTGCGTCATCGGCTCATCCTCAGCTTTGAAGGCGAAGCGGAGGGGATCGATCCTGATCAGATTATTGAGCATCTACTAGAGGTTACGGTATGAGCTACTACATTATCCCGTTGCAGGACCAAAAAATTGATAAATAGGTGCTGCTTAGCCATAGGCGATATGCTTCATTTGGTCTTCACTACATGAATGCTTATGTGCCCCAAGAAAGAAGCGAATAACAATCATGACAACAACCATAGAAAAATTACTAGTAAAAACTGAACGGATTGAACAGGAGTTAGCAGAAGTGAAACAAGCGTTAGAAGAACTTCGTCCAACAGCGTCCCTGACACCAGAGGAACGAGCAGCCGCACGACTAGGGCGTGTGCGGTCAAAGAACGAAAAATTAACGCCCCTCATTGATGAAGTTTTCAAGAAGATGGGGATTACGGGGAAACCCATTGGTGCAGAGAAACTTCAGAAAATGTTCGTCGCTGAAGGTATAAAGCCGGAGGAAAACTTGTTTAGTCGAGGCATTATTAAGATGCGTGAGGAGTAATCAACGTGAATTACTTCTGGTTAGATGCGAGTGCACTCGTCAAGCGATACGTGCCCGAAACAGGAACGCCTGTGGTAAACTACTTCTTCACCTGTGTACCCTTACAGCAAATGCTTTGCCTTCTTGAAAGTGTTGGTGAAATTATCTCCATCTTTGTCCGCCGCAGAAATGGACGAACAATCGCCGGATCTGGCTTTAATCA
This sequence comes from Candidatus Poribacteria bacterium, assembly GCA_022822005.1. Lineage (GTDB taxonomy): Bacteria > Poribacteria > WGA-4E > WGA-4E > PCPOR2b > PCPOR2b. The sequence continues at coordinate 159,650 of JAJECO010000084.1, read as the reverse complement.
AGCTATGCTGGATTTCCGTTCGGAAATAAGTCTTTGTGCCGAGGTGGAGAAGGTGTATCCAACCGAAGGTCAGATAGCTGCTTCGTGGGGGCTTATTGAAACGCATTCGATCAATAGTACCGACGCTATTATCCTTCGTTGTGCGCTTGATAGTGCTCTCGAATTGCGTTCAGACGGAGATGATCTAATCCTTGTCGGGACTGATGTGCGTCTTCTGAGAGCAGCGCAAGCCGAGGGGCTGCTCACATTTAATCCTGAAACCGATAGTCAAACAACACTTGATGCTCACCTCCATTCATCATGAACAACACCCAATCCGCCTTCGATAGCGAATTTCTGAAAAAGTTGGAATACCTTTATATCGTTTCCAAGAAGATTTTTGCGGGACGGATCAAGGCGGAGCGACGCAGCACACGACGTGGTGTCAGCGTGGAGTTCGCCGATTACCGTAACTACACCGCCGGGGACGATTTCCGCTATATCGACTGGAACGCGTTCGCCCGCTTAGATGAGCTTCTGCTGAAACTTTATGAGGAGCGGGAAGACCTGCACATCTACTTTCTGGTGGATGCAAGTCAATCGATGACCTACGGTGAACCGCAGAAATTGCTCTACGCCAAGCGCGTGGCTGCGGCACTCGCCTATATCAGTCTGTCCAACTTAGACCGTGTCAGCATCACCGCTTTCACGGATCGAGATCTGAATCGGTTGCCGACTGAGCGTGGAAAGGGAAAAATCTTCACGGTGCTTGATTTTCTGGATCGGATTGATGGGGCAGGCGAGACCGATTTGGAAAACGCCTTCCGCAATTTTGTGCATACAACGAAACGGCGCGGGTTAATTGTGCTGATCTCCGATCTCTTTGATCCGCGTGGATTTACGGACGGTCTTAACGTTTTACAGTTTCAGAAGCATGACCTGTTCGTGGTGCACATCATTGACGAAAAAGAAGCAGATCCCAATTTGCGGGGCGACTACCACCTCGTAGATGTCGAGACGGATAACCTTCGTCCGGTGACTATCAATGAAAATCACCTCAAACGCTACAAGGCGTTGTTCCAGCAGTATTGCGATGACCTCAGGCGATACTGCGTTCAGCGCGAAATCGGTTTCATCCGGACCAGCACTCAATTGCCCTTCGATGAACTGATCCTGCGCATCTTTCGGATGGGTGGGTTCGTGTCCTAACGGTGCGCTATGAACTTCCTATCGCCAACCGCATTTCTGCTGTTCGGTCTCGCGGCACCTATTGTGGCACTTTATATCCTCAAATTGCGCCGCCGCCGCGAACCGGTGTCCACACTACTATTTTGGGAACAGATTTTCAGAGAAAAGCAGACAACCTCGCTGTTTCAAAAATTGAAGCATCTGTTGTCCCTTCTCCTGCAGCTGCTATTCCTTGCACTTTTAGTCCTTGCACTTGCCCAGCCACAGTTTGCTTTCATGAATAAATCGGCGCGGCAGGTTATTCTGATTCTGGATCATTCGGCGAGCATGAACACCTTGGATGATACAGTATCGCGTTTGGAATCAGCCAAGCAGCAAGCATTGCGCATGGTGGATAATCTCCGCTTTATTGATGAAATGATGGTGATCAGCTGCCATACCCAACCTGTGATTCATAGTCCGTTCACCAACCATCAAAAGTCGCTACGCGGCGCGATTGAGTCGATTGTCCCCACAGATGTGAAAACAGACCTCCAGCCGGCGTTGGCTGTCGCCCATTCTGTGGCGCGGACCAAGCCCAATCCGGAAATTATCATCCTCAGCGATTTTCATCAAATTCCTGATCTACTTCTCACACAGCAGGATAATCCTGATGCCCAACTTTCGGACGCGAAGGTGCGTCTTTTGTCAGTCAATTTTGGTGAGGAGGGGAACGTTGGCATCACACAGTTTCGGGTGCGGAAGAGTCTGGTCAACGCTTTTGATTACCAGACCTTGTTGACGGTTATCAATGCTTCGGGCGAAGAAAAGTCCTTTAACGTCGAACTCTATCTAAACGACGCGCTTCTCGACGTCCGTCCTTACACCCTCGCGCCGGGTGAGAGTAAGTCCGAGCTCTTTACCAATTTCACGATGGAAGGCGGCAGACTAAAAGCTGTGTTAGATGTAGAAGATGCTCTCTCTACCGACAACGTTGCTTACGCTGCACTGCCAAAGCGCGAACAAATTCCTGTCTTGCTTGTCACCCCGGACAATCCATTCCTCGAAAATGCGCTCGCTGTTGATGAAAAAGTGGATCTGACTGTCGTTGCTCCAGACCAATATGATCCCAGTACGGTAGGGTATGACGTGATCATTTTTGATCGTTATAATCCACCGAGGCTCGGCGATGGCAACTATATGTTCATCTATCCACCCAAGGAAGGTGCAGTTTGGCAAATCGGCGCATCGTTGGAGACGCCGATTGTTACAGAGTGGGAGCGTGATCACCTTATTCTCCGCCACGTTCATCTGGATAATGTTCAGATAGCCGAAGCGTACCGGGTCGAGGTGCCGATTACGGCGGATGTGCTTGTCCATTCATTTGAGGATCCCTTGTTGATTGTTGAGGAGGGTCAGAATCGAAAGATCGTTTTTATTGCCATTGATACCCTACAATCTGATCTGCCCTTGCGGATTGCTTTCCCGCTGATCGTCGCGAATACGATTCAGTGGTTTCAGGGGAAATCGGATATCGAAGAATACCATCTTCAGGCGGGAGAGGTGCTGAAAAAGCGGATTGACGAAACCGTCGCAGTTCAAAGTGTAACAATCGTGGGACCGACAGGCGAGTCGTGGGAAGTCCCGGTTGAAGAGGGCGAACTGTTCTTTGATGAAACTTCAGCGGTGGGGTTTTATGAACTCAAAATTGGCGAAGGTGAAGAGGTCTGGGCGGTCAATTTGACCGATGCGGCGGAATCACAGATTCACGCGGCTGAGGGAGTAGGTGATCTATTGGAGGAGAAAGAGGTCGTCTTAGGCGGTTCTGCGCTATTGCACTATCCACCGTGGATTTATTTAGTTTTGCTCGCGGTTCTGTTAAGTGCTGTCGAATGGTTTTTATACCAACGGAGGCGAATTGACTGATATGGAAATTGCACGTCCTTTCACACTTCTGCTGCTTTTGCTGATACCTCTTCTTTATTATGGTCATCGCAGAAGCCTCGTCGATCTGTCGTCGCCTCAACGCATCGTTAGCCTGATTCTACGCGCCCTCATTATCGTACTGCTCATCTGCAGCCTTGCTGGGATTCAATATCTAAGGTCCGGTGGAGAATTGGCGGTGATTTTCCTTGCCGACATTTCAGATAGTATCTCGGAGGAGGGGTTGGAAGGCGTACAGCGTTACATTGATGACGCGATGGGTAGCCGGAATAACCAACAAATTGGTGTGATGGCGTTCACGGAGGAGACACAGGTCATTCAGGATTTTCAATCGAAATCCGATGAGGCGTTAAATCTCGCTGGAATCAAGGGAGATTGGTTGGAGAAGGACGAAAAAGCGGGGGCTGCTACAAACCTCGCTCAAGCGATTGAGACGGCATGGGGTATTTTTCCCGCAGATGCCAATAAGCGGATTGTGCTTATCAGCGATGGCGCTGAAACACATGGTGATGTGCTGCGTGCTGGATTGCGTGGGAAAGCCTTTGGGGTACAGATTGACACCGTGCCCATTTATCCCAGTGATGCCCCCGAAGTCATGATTGAACGTATTGATGCGCCGATGCAGGTCAAGCAGGGAGAACCGTTTCATTTGGAGGTATTTGTCCACAGCAATCGCGAGGATTTCGCGGAGATACGACTGCACAAAAACAAGTTTGAAGTGGCGAAACAGACAGTCCGATTAGAGGTGGGTGAAAATCGGATTCGTTTCTCTCAGACCGCGACCGAGAGTGGCATGCTGACGTACGATGCGATTTGTGCAGCAACCCAAGACACCCGTTACGACAACAACCATGCATTAGGGATTGTTGTTGCGTCTGGCAAGCCCAAGGTGCTTCTGATTGGCGAGAACGAGTCACAAGCCCGCTATCTGGCGCGGGTGCTTGAGGATGCAGAGATTCAGGTGAATGTCCGAAACGGGCTGGGTGTTCCCAACGAGTTATCCGATCTGCAGAACTATGATTTGGTTATTTTTAGCGATGTCCCCGCCAATCGCTTGAACCGGAAGCAGATGGAACTGGTTCGAACCTACGTCCAAGACCTCGGGGGCGGATTTATGATGATGGGAAGTGAAAACAGCTTTGGGCTTGGCGGTTACTACAAGACCCCGATCGAGGAGATTTTACCTGTCCGCACAGATACAGAAAAAAAGAAGGAGACACCGAGCATTGCGATGTTGCTCGTTATTGACAAATCGGGGAGTATGGAAGGGATAAAGGTCGAATTGGCAAAAGAGGCAGCACGCGCAACGGTCGAACTACTTGGTAGACGCGATAAAATTGGCGTTATCGCCTTTGACGGCTCGCCACACTGGATTGCGGAAGTACAAACCGCTGCTGATAACTTTTACATCTCCGATCAGATCGGATCGATCAGTGCGGGTGGCGGAACAAATCTTTATCCTGCACTTCAGCAGGCGTATCTTGCTTTGATCGAGACCACTGCAAAACTCAAGCATGTCATTGTTTTGAGCGATGGTCATTCTCAGCAGGGTGACTGGTACGGCATTGTCAATTCGATGCGTGCTGAGCGGATGACCGTTTCCACCGTTGGCATCGGTAGTGGCGCCGACATGAAGCTGCTCTCTAACATCGCCAACTGGGGTGGTGGGCGTGAATACTTCACGCAGGATCCTTATAACATCCCACAGATCTTTGCTAAAGAGACCGTTACTGCCTCCAAATCCGCAATCATTGATGAGCCGTTTATTCCGCAGATTATTAAGTTTACACAAATCTTGCAGGGGATCGACCTTGAACTGGCGCCTTTTCTACTCGGCTATGTTTCGACCCAACCAAAGCCGACCGCCGAAGTCTTTCTGGTTTCAGATCGCGGCGATCCGCTGTTAGCAAGTTGGCAGTACGGCTTGGGTAAGTCTGTCGCCTTTACTTCGGACGCCAAGGCACGGTGGGCGGCGGATTGGTTGGAATGGGCGGGCTTTGGCAAGTTTTGGACGCAGTTGGTACGCGACACGATGCGCAAGTCAACGGTCAGCAACTTTCAGGCTCGCATTGAACAGGAGAAAGGGACCGCGCATCTCACCATTGACGCACTAAACGAGGCTGGAGATTTTCTGAACAACCTCGAAAGCGATATCTCCCTGATTCCGCCGAATCTAAAAAAGAAGCCACTCGCCATCACGCAGAGGGCGCCGGGCAAATATGAGATCGATTTTCCCGTTGACGAGATGGGCCCATATTTCGTCAACATTATGCAGAAACAACATGGCAAATCGGTCAACACACAGGTGACCGGCACCGTCGTTTCCTACCCTGCTGAATATCTTGTCCATCGTGCCAACGAAACCCTCCTGAAGCAGCTTGCGTCTACCTCCGGTGGCAAGTTTGCGCCCTCACCGCAAGATGCGCTTCGTGCACCGGAACAGCCGGTTGTCCGGCGCATTCACCTCTGGCGACCGCTGCTGATCATCGCTGCATTTCTGCTGCTCGCTGACATCGCATTGCGCCGTATTGATTTAGTGAGAGAAAGACGGGCGGATAGAACCGTTTAACGGGGAATCGTGTATTGTTCTCAGTCTGTGGGGAACGCAGATCTGCGTTCCCTACGGAAGCTAATACGTTGTCAAAGTCAACTGAACATATCGCCACAATTGGAGTATGAGTGATTGATTGGCTCTATATGTGTGGAGTCCAAGAGTTTCCTACGATGCCTGAAAGGAGGCAGACAAATGTCAGATGATAATCATCAACAGGATTTGGCAACGCAGATTGAAAACCACCATCGGTCCGGTGAATTTGATAAGGCTTTAGAGCTTAGTGAACGTGCAGTGGAATCCAATCCGGTGGACTTGGAGGCTTGTGGTTCCCGATGGGAACTGATAGCCGACATGTTTCCAGAGGAGGAGGCGGGGAAAAGGGTTCGCCCTGAAATTGAATCTGTCCTAGGAACACACCCGGAAACCCCGGAAATGTTAGGGACTGCCTACTGGGGATATATGGGCCTCCCCGGCCGCACAAAGAATGTTCCCAACAGTTTGTATGATAAGATGTTGCAATACCCCAGAACCAAAATTTATCAGGCTGCACTGTTAGGGTTAGCCGAACGGAGCCAAGATGCACATCAACAGTGGCACTATTACCAGCGCGTCATTGATGAATGCACCGTATCAGATGTCTCATGGTCATCCTGGTATTTCTCCACACATGAAGATATGCTGCGGTTAGTCGAGGACGATCGCTCACTGGCGACCGATGACTCACTTGATGAACTTATTGACCGACTTTTGAAGGCACATCTCTCCTTATGCCAGGAGACACAGCAGTGGTTCGGTTGGGCTTATACTGAAGCGGTTAAATGGCGGCTCAAATTTAACGTCCGATTGGACAAAGCGTTGGAAATTTTGGAACGTGCTGAAACCAGATTGGAGGAAAAAGAGGAACAGACGTGGCTTGTCGAACACAACAAAAGATCGGTAGAAGGAGCGTGCAAGGACATCGCGCGCCTGCGCGGCGAAATCTACCTCCGGCAGGACCGGTGGAGAGAAGCTCATAATGAACTTGTAGCAAACGCGCCGGATTTTTTGGAATCACTGTGGACAAGATTCAATGAGAGCACTATAAATTACCTCTATATGTTGGGACGTTCAGCAGAGGGAATTGGTGAATGGGAAAAGGCGAAACGCTACTATGCCAATGCCCACTTTGCGCCTACCCCCCACGAGGAAGGTCGAGCGGGATTGGAGCGCGTCTACCATCAGATGCAGCGAGGGGCTACCGATACGTTTGAAGCATTCCTCAAAGACACCGAAACTGAATACCGGATCCGAGAAGATGCTGACCGCGAAAAAATCCGCCAGAACTTTATCGCGAATAGACTGAATAAGAAAGCGACGGACTTTCGTTTAGAAACGTTGCAAGGAGAGGTCTACACACTCTCGGAGATGTCTGGAAAAGTTGTTCTGCTTGATGTTGGGGCATCGTGGTGTGGACCCTGCAACATGGCGATTCCAGAGGTCAAAATCGTCCACGAGCGATTCCGTGAGGTTGATGATGTGGTCGTCTGGGGAATCAATAGTGGTGAAGCTCCTCACCAAGTGCAGAAATTTTTAGATGAACATCAGCCACCGTGGCCCATGTTGCTTGACTCGCGTCGGGAGGTAAGCAAGGCTTATCAGATTAAAGCAATACCATTTTTTATTCTGATTGACAAAGATAGCAATTGGCAATACAGTTTTAACAGTTCAAATCTCATAGACGGCCAGCCATTAATTTGGCTGATTGAATCACTCCTATCAGATTGAAGCTGCAAGAGGATAGATGCTATGCAAAATACTGGATGGGGGAGCGTGGAAGAGAGCGATAACGCAATCAAAGTCGAAACCGGCAAACTTGAGGCTGTCATACCCAAGAAGAACCCTAAACATTGGATGACTGGGATCGAAAAGGGATCGTTCCTCGACAAAGCCACCGGTTTCCGAGAAATTGGTGATGGCTTGATGGTCATCGACTGGCTTATGGAGGCGGGCAGCGACGAAGGCTACGGCGATCAGATAATTGCCCCGGATGGGCACGGTGTTGGCAGATACTCTTGGTACGAAAACGAGACCGAACCGGACCGGCAATACTACACACGTATGTCACACGGTAGCAGCCATCGTAAGCGTATGGTCGAGGGACCACAGCTCTGCCACAGAATGAAACCTGTCCAACCGGAGGTCATCCACGGCGCAGACTTTATCGCGGTCACGACCACGTATCAGTACGAATACGCCGCCCCCGGTCGCAAAGCCGGATCGCGCTGGACACAGCGAATCGTGTTCCCCAAAGGCGAAAGGTTCTTTGTGTTGATGGACAGAATCGACAGCGTCAACGATTCGCCGGAGATGTTCCTCCGCAACGACACACCGGGCTGTATCCGCCATGAAAAGGGCGATACGTTCAGCGAGATTTATCTCAGCTATCTGAGCGGTCCGAACGGAATCCGTATCCCGTCCAGCGAGTTCTTCACCCCGTTCCCGCCGGACCTGAAGTTCGGCTATCGCCGCGACCTGAACAGAGTCCCAGAGCGTTTTATTCGAGCATATCACTTGCGTGACAAGGAGACAGGTGAAGACGGTCCTTGGCTGGCGGGTCTGACGCTTGAACCGTCCGTAGTCTATGAGGCGTGGTGCAGCCAACGACCCGGGGACATCATTGTTATGATCGAAGAGATCCACGGTAAGCCTGTGAAAGCAGGCGACTCCTTCAGTGCCGCCCACATCGTGGGTTACTTCGACACGATCGAGGAGATGCACAGGGTATACGACCGCTATAAGGGTCATACTGCACTGACCGTTAACGCGTCGGGTTGGCGGTTGGTGAAGTGAGAGAACAATTGTAGCAGATTCTGTTTATTTTGACTTTTTCTGATTCATTCTTGAGATAGTCTTGTGGATTCCGCGAAAAGCAGCCGTTAGATCGGGCAATGGCAGTTATTTTATTTGCCCGTCCCATTTGACCCATTACAACTCTCCCACGCCGGGTTGATTGAGAAAGTCGATCTCCAATAAGCGATCAATCCATCGCTGTCTCACTGCGCTGCCGTGCGGATTCGCCAGCCAATTCTTCGGATAGGTGTATTGATGTGCGTTGCGTGAGCCGGATTGGAGTCGCGCAATCTCCCGAAGGAGTTCGATGCCCTCGGTCGTGTCTGGGTTTCGGAAGTATTCTGTGTTACAGACGCGCCGGCCAGGCTTTCCGCCTAACGAAGCATGCCAGGTCCGAATATCAAAAGCAATAACATCTCCCGGCTGCGTCGGCACGGCTTGGCAGGGAACATCTCCAGCGGGCACTTTGCCTAAAGCCTCCTGAAACATTTCCCGATCGGTTCCCCTCAATAGATGTGATCCTGGGATGAAACGTAAGGCACCGGTTTCCGCCGTCACGGGATCGAGATGGAAGTGGTACTTGACAGCGAGCTGCACCTCCTCTGAGTCGGGTTGCCAGTTGCTATCGCTATGCCAATCGGTGTTGCCTACGCTAAAATGAGCGTCGGTGCCGTTACCGAGGACCTCCTCGCCGCATATCTGCTGCGCAGGAGTGAGGAAGCGACGGTCCTCATTGAGCGACGCGAAAAAGGGCGTCTCCTCATTCATCATTCGTGTCCATTGCCCCAGTGTTCCATCGAAAGGTTCGTCTGGAAATGCGGATGCCAACCCATCACGGTGTTCTTGGCTAATAATATCCAGTTCGTCTTGCTTCAGCAGTTTCCGAAGAACGACATAGCCGAATGTTTGGAAAAAGTGTAGTTGGTTCTGGTCGAGTCCGGGTGCCTGATCTGCCATTCCTGAACATACCTTCCTCTCTGCGGTGAGCCTCCACTGTTCTAAGTCAATTGGGTTTCTGTCCGTCACGTTCAATCTTATCTATCTTGCTGACATCAACCTTCGAGCGAGGTCTTGCGATTTATGCCAATCCCCCGTTGATGCTGATGCTAAACGAGCGAAGGTCCAAAGCCGAACGCGTTCAGGATCCACACCGAGTAGGTCAGCAAATCTGTTGATCGTACTTTTCGGTTTCGAGTGCAACCGGTCTTTGCAGTTGAGCAGATGCTGGGTCGCATCGTAAGCTGGGTCTCCGTAAAACGGCTTGGGATCAATGACGAGCCACGGTTCACGTTGCGCTTGAAGCACATTCCCCGCATGTAAGTCAGTTGCCAACAGTACATCGCAAGGCGCATCGTTTAGCAGCGCTTCAAAAATGCGTAATCCCTCCTTAGCGAGTCCTGCGTCGGGCAGGCGATCCGCTTTTTCCAACGTTTCTTGGGTCCACGAAGCAATCATTTCTGACAATGGTCGGAACGGATGTGCGTCGGGTAGTGTCCGCCACAATCTTCGCAACAGTTTTGCGATGACTTGGTCTTGTTCATTCTCGGGGCGCTCTCGTAACGTGGTGCCGGGCTCGCAGCGTTCAAGCAGCATTGCGTTAAGTTCAGGGGCTGCCTCTAACACAAAAACGGCTGGATCGCCAGCCCAAAAAAGCAGACCGTCAATTTCGTTTTCTGCCTCCATGTGGGGCAAGCCGATCTTTAGCACGGCAGGTGTGCCATCTTCCCGGACGCAGGGGGCGACCCAAGAACAACTCGCTTCTTCTTCAAATGGTGGGCTAAGCGTAAGGGACCATCGCTGCTTGAGGTCGGTGATGGCTTGGGATAATCCGTTTAGCCAAGCGGCACCATCGGCTGTTTGACGGCTGTTGGTTGCGATTTGTTCGGGGATGGGAATAGTGTGCATTCAATAGGACCTATGCTTGTGATTGGATGGTATAAATCACCATTTTACAATTTCAGTATGAGCCTGTCAATAGGGGTTCGGGTATAGGGCAGGGTAATTTATGGTAGATTTTCGAGTTACTTAGACATTCCCACTGCACAACCAACCCCCTAAATCCCCCCCCGATAAATCGGGATGTACCACTTGCCAGGGGGACTTGATGAGTCTTCGATAAGGAGCACTATTGGTGAACGTCCACATATTTATATCGTTCACCATAAGAGATCTTAGGAATATAAGGAGAAGCTGGTTTGAAGCGCTATTTGTAGCATTTTTGCAACGCTGATGTGGCAGAGTTCCAACAATTTCTTTATAAATGGAAATGCCTTTTGAAATTACAGCGTATGTTGAAAGTAGATACAAAATCGCCCAGAGAGGGGAAATTTGATGGGGAACTGAGTCCCTGCACTATTATTTTAGGTGATTAAGATAACGGTGGTATCTAAATTGCTTGTGGTTGATGAAGCCAGTGACCGGGACATCAGGTTTTATCTGGCTTTGCTAAAGTGTTTACAGAACCGATTAACTCACCAAATTCACTTTCATGGAGGATTATCATGTTTAGATATGCCGTTTCGCTCCTATCATTAGTCGTCCTATTCGTTGCCGCTTGCGCCAAGATTGACTATATTGGACAATCTTACTCGCCTACCACCCATGTGGATCTTTACTTTTCAGAAGCGGATATAAGGGAAGATTATCGGGTGATGGGGCATGTTATTGCACAAGCGCATGAGGGTATCAGCGTAGAAAACTTACAGAAGAAACTGGAAGCGAAAGCACGCGAGAAGGGTGCCGATGGAATCGTTGTTCACGGATTCGATCGGATACAAACAGGAGAGACAACCACATACAATGAAGAAACACAACAAGAAAAAAAGAAGCGCAGCATAGCGGCTATCACGGTCACAAGTACCGAAGAAGAGAGACAGATTAAAGCGATTTTTATCAAATATGAGCATAATCTGTAAGGCTTAGTGGATCTGTGCTGCATCATTGAATCTTTATACTGATTTGACGTAAGTTGCTAGTTGATACCGGCAACTTACGTTATTTTAGGAAAACGGTAATGTTTTGCACACGAGTTGGCTAAACTAATGTAGAATAGATTGCGTCAACATGGCGGACGAAAGTGTTCTCAGAAAGGATTGAATAGGTGAAATTAAATCGGATGCCATTGAAGATTGGCTTAATAGTAGTGTTCTGTTTTTGTATTATTCTAAACTGTGTGTCAGCCGAGGAATTAACCTTAGACGACATCTTCCCGACCGATCGGGTGCTGGATGTACAGATCACGGTTGCGGATAAGGATTGGGATACGATTCGTTATCAGACACGTGATTTCTACTCGGTACTGCACGAGAGCCGCAAAGTTGCCCCACCTGAAGGACCTTACACCTACGTTGATGCAAGCGTAACGATTGATGGCGTGGTATTTCCGAATGTTGGGCTTCGCAAGAAAGGATTTCTTGGTTCGCTAAGTACCACGCGCCCCTCACTCAAAATCAAGCTGAATCACACCGACAAAGACGCCGGTATTGAAGGCTTGACCAACCTGACCTTTAACAACAACCAACAGGACGTCGGTCTGATGAGCCAATTCATGGGGTATGCTCTGTTTAATGCCGCCGGCTCGCCTGCCCCGCGCTGTGCGTATGCGAAGGTAACAGTTAATGGAAAAAACCTTGGGGTTTATTCGCATGTGGAGACGGTTCGCAGGTCGTTTCTCAGGCGCGCCTTCGGCACTGACGACGGTACCTTGTACGAGGGACCCTATGTCGACTTTCACGAGGGTTGGTTGGGCAGTTTCGAGCGCAAAACTGGTAAGGACGGACCGGGACGGGAGAAGATTCAACAACTCATCGAGGTTCTTGAAAGCAAGGATAGAAACATTGAGGGGGCAATCGGCGAGTTAGTTGACCTCGATGCGTTCTACACATTTTGGGCGGTGGAAGGGCTGCTCGGTTTTTGGGACGGCTACTCTGGGAACAACAACAATTTTTTCATCTATCTCAATCCAGATACCGACAAATTTCATTTCTTACCTTGGGGCGCGGATTCGCTCTTTGTCAAGCACAGCAAACTCGAACATCACAACAAACCGGGCGCCCCTATCTCTGTGAAAACCCAAGGCTTGCTCACCCATAAACTTTATCAACAAAAATCTGGTCGAGAACATTACGCCAAGGCGATGATGGGTATTCTTGAAAACCATTGGAATGAGGAGGAGTTGTTAGCCGAAATTGACCGAATCGATGCTATGGTTGAACCGCACTTGGCCGATGCCCAACGCTTCTTTGGCGATAGGGACGAAGGCAAAACCTATTCACGTGCGACGGCACTGGAAGAGACGCGGAGATTTATCCGCGAACGTCGTGCGGATATAATGAAGGAGATCGCGGACGGCATGCCGGAGTGGAGAGCGGTTCCAAGTGAGCCGTTTGTTACGAGGGAAGATGATTGGTCGAAAAGACAGGCAAAGTCCCCCGGAAACGACATCTGGAGTGCTGCTGCATTCGGAAACATCAAGGCGATCAGGGGACACTTGGCTAAAGGTGTGGATATCAATGCCAAGGATAGTACATTCGGTTCGACAGCCTTATCGTTGGCTGCGTTGTTCGGACACACTGAAATTGTTGCGCTGCTACTTGAGGCGGATGCGGATGTCAATGCGAGGAATCGGGATGGTGGGACACCGTTACACAACGCGGCTTTTCTCGGTCAATATAAAGCGGCTGAGCTGCTGCTTGAGAATGGCGCAGATATCAATATTAGGAATGGGGATGGTGGTACACCTCTAGATGCTACAGGGGTGGATTGGGAGACCACTGTCTTCATTGCTGGATTGCTGAAGATAAAGGTGGATAGGGAAAAGATAGAAACCGGCAGAGCCGAAGTTGTTGAGTTGATCCGCCAACGCGGTGCCTCAACAAATACAAGAAGTGAGAGTGATGCCTTATGTAATGCCGTCAGGAGCGGGGGGCTCGGAGCCGTCAAGGAACAGTTGGCGAACGGTGCGGATATCAATGCCGAAGATAGTGAATTTGGAGTGACTGCCTTATCATGGGCGACACTTCTGAACGAGGCGAAAATCGCTCAATTTTTAATCGAGAACGGTGCCGATGTCAATGCGAAGAGTCGGGATGGTAGCACGCCATTGCACAGTGCAGCTTTTCTCGGTCACACCGAAATCGCTGAACTGCTGATTCAGAGGGGGGCGGAGGTCAACCCAAAGAACTACAGGGACGAAACCCCGCTTGATGTCTCGGTGGTGGACTGGGAGACTACCGGGTTTATCGCAGGATTGTTGGAAATAAAAGTGGATGCAGAAAAGGTAAAAATCGGCAGAACCAAAATCATTGAGATCCTTCGCCAACACAGCTCAGAACACTAGTCTTTCTTGTTCAAAGCGCGATCTAGGTTTGACAGACTCATTTGTCATTATCGCTTGAGTATGTTGGCAATTTCTTCATTACCTTCACGCAATGCCATGTTAAGTGGCGTTTCCCCTTCATAGGGCTGAAACACCACCCTCTTGAATTCGCGCAGGGGCCAGATCAGTGATGTGACCTCATCCGTCCATTCGGCAAATTGCTTCGGCTCACTCATTCGGCTGACCGTTTTTAGCGATGGATTGGCACCGTGGTCGAGTAGCATCCGAACCATCCGCAGGTTGCCCAACCGTGCGGCGAAATGTAGCGGTGTCTCCTTGCCGTATTGCACGAAATGCTCGTTATCCATAATGGGCTCGTCATCAAGTCCGCTCAGCACTTGTGGGTTGACATCTGCGCCCGCTTTAATTAGGATATAGGCTTGTGCGAGGTGGGTATCGTCATCGTGGCGTGCTTGAACATGGAGCAAAGTTTCGCCGTTGTAGAGCCATGCGAAATTCGGATCCAGTCCATTTTCCATCATGAGTAAGAAGGAATCGAAGTCGGTGACACCGACCGCATGGAACCCAAGATAGCACGGCTGATTGACCTCCGTTCCTTGGGTGAGAAGATACCGATTAATCTCATAATCGGTGCTGGGCCAATGTGTACCGAGGTCGCTGTTGTTTACGTCCGCCCCTGCCTCTACAAGTGCCTTGACCTTATCAAGGCTTTTGAGGTTGATGCTTGCGCTAAAGAGCGGTCCCCACTGCCTGATTCTCCCATTTTGTGATGTGTGGTTCACTTTCACGTTTACGAGTTCCGGCGCTTCAGCGAGCATCTGTCGGACTGTCTCTGCATCTGCTTTTTCAAATTCTGTTTGCCAACGTTCGATGAGTTCTTGGTTCATTTCTTCTCCTTTTTAACGGAAAACCAGTGGATTTTCAATAGGTGGTAACTTAGTTCACTGTGCATCAATCGTTGCAAAATGTGAAATGATGGATACAATTATAACATATGTTAAGTATCAAGGAAAAATCCCATGAAAGAACTATTGGAATTTTATCAGGAAAACGATTATGTCGTTGTCCCTGATGCCTTATCCCCTGATGAGGTTCGTACTATCAATGAAATCATAGATCGAGATCTTGTCGAGAATCCAGCGAATTGGTTTGAGCGGGAAGACGGGCATTACCAACTCAATGTCCATCTGCTGATTACACACCCAGAAATTGATTTCACCATGCGTCCACCTCGGCTGTTGCCGCTGCTGGAGGCGATTATGGGACCCGATTTATGTGCGGAAGAGCATTCGGTACGGATTCGTCGCCCCAATCCCGATGGTCCCACCAGTTGCCGTTGGCACCGCGATGTCGGCAGTGGCGCGAGTGAAATTCCCCATTCTACCCCATACATATCCGTTGTCTTCTACCTGAACGATGTGGACGACACGACGCATACCTTTAGCGTTTTGCCCGGTTCGGCGCATACCAGAGAGCAGCCGCTTGACGCTTACGATCTTGCGCAAGCGGATCACATCACCGGCGCCGCTGGCACGGCTGTCCTGTTCAACGCGATAATGTTCCATGCTGGAAATGTCCGACAGACCTTCGCAGAACGTCGGACGATTCATCTCTACTGTGGTCGTACGACGGATCGCTACTTGAGCAATTATACCATTTTCCCGCGTCGACTTTCAGAAAGTAAGGACGACGCCACGCGGAAATACTACAGTCGTCCCAATCCAATTACCAAGTTGCTGCTGGAACGGTTTTAGATAAGGAACACCGTATCCCTAAGAGATGAATGAGTGGAGGAGTCAGATGGCTGAATCAGGTATGATGTCTACAATCCAAGATTTTGCGGCGGAGACAGGTGGGATTGTCGGGGTCGCCGCGAAACATCTGGAGACAGGCGAGTGTATTGACCATAACGCCGATACCATATTTTTCACAGCGAGTACGCTGAAGGTGCCGTTATTGGTGGAATTGTATCGGCAGGTTGATGCGGGTGTTATTGACGTGAACCAACGCGTCGATCTGACCGATGCCCTACGGGTGCCGGGGTCTGGCGTCCTCAAGGAGCTATCGGTTGGGCTTCAGCCGACGGTTCACGACTTGGCAATGCTCATGATTATCATCAGCGATAATACCGCCACCGATATACTTTACCACCGAGTTGGCGGGGACAATATTAACGACACGATGCAGAGATTGGGGTTGAATCGCACCCATATTCCGATGCCGTGCCGGGAATTGCTCTACAGCATTACTGGACTTGAGGTGGAAAACCCCGACCATACCTATCAGTTGGCGTCGGATCGTCTGAAAAACCGGGAGTTTGTGTTAGAGGGCGATGGCTTCTCCGAAGACAAGTCTGATGTGTCGTCACCTGACGATATGTGTCGTTTGTTGGAGTTAATCTACAGTGGCGATATCCTCTCACCCCAGTCACGAGAGGCGGTTTTGGATATCCTCAAGCGCCAGCAGTTGAGCACGGTTATTCCGCACGCACTCCCTTCTGGAACGGTGGTCGCCCACAAAACAGGCAGTTACCAGAGTGTCCGGTGTGATGTTGGCATTGTGTTTTCGCCCACCGGTCCATACACTGTGGCGATTATGGCGAAGCAGATAAGGGCTGGCGATCGACTGAGTGTAGATGGGGGCCTTGCTGCTGTCTCCAAAGCGATTTACGACGAGTTCGTTGGTTAGTTGTCTATAAGGCGCACTCAGTGGGGAGGTCGCTATGCGTCTTCCAGAACAGGACGGTCGAGTCGTGTGTGATAAGGTGGTTCCAATACCGCCCTCTGTTCCGGTGTCAACCCTTCAAGCATTGACTGGGGCCAATTGGGGAAGTAGCCTTTGGCGTATGCCAAATTGCCCGGCGAGTATCGGAAAAGCAGAGAACGCCGTTGATGGTCTGCCTTCCAAGGCAGCGTTCCGTGTGTGGTGGCTTCCGTAAAAATAACAACGTCGCCGGCTTTGCCTGTAACCTGCCGAATGTGTTCTTGATACATCTCATAGCGTTTCATTTCAGGAGGACAAGGAAGGTTGCCTTTGTGGCTCCCCGGAATTAAGCAGAGTCCGCCATCTCCCGGATTGACATCAGCGAGTTGCCACGCCACCACGGTTAATCCGCAGTGCATCCTTCCATCTTTGAAGATGTAATACTGGTGTGGGTCGAAGCCTGGACCAGAGGAACCGTGGAACACATGTCCTTCCGCCCCCTTACGCATAGTAATCAAGCCGGGATTGTGGTCCATTCGGAATCCTTTTCCCAAGATGCCGTGAAGATACGGCACGATTTTGGGGTGGGCAAGCATATCTCGGAACGGTTCGCACCACGGTTTTTCCCAGCCCAACATCCCGCCGAGATCACCGCGTCCCGTGATTCCTTCCAATGCATCGGAACCGCCTGACAGTGAAAGTTCTCCGACTCGCTCACGGATGCTCTCCGAATGATGATCTATCGCCTCATTGCACAACGCCACTTCATCGGGGGTTAGGACGTTCTCGACAACTATGTAACCGTTGAGATCGAAAAGATATTTTTCGTGCTCATTCATCGCGCTATTCCTCTATAGATGTTTTCCAATTGTATTTCGGTTTGAAACCGAGCATTCGTTGTGCCTTCTCTGTACTGATGACACTTGCATTTCCGCTAAGCCCTCCACGAATCTCGACGCGATCCCCGAAATTTTGTTTAATCAGTTCCGTTGTTGGCTCAAGGAATCGAGTGGTCGGTTGAGCGAGCAAAAATGGTTCGTGCCCCTTCAGGTCTGCCTCAAGTGCCAGTACATGGGCATCCGCTACGTCGCGGGGATCGGCATAGGCCCACATCACCAGTGTGGTTGGATTATCGGGTGTGGGCGCGGGCCAGGGAAATTCAGCCTGTCGCTCTGGCGGAACGACATTCGTGAAGCGGAGGCTTGCGACAGAGGTCCCCGAACTTCGGGCGACCATCTCGCCGATACACTCACCGATTTGTTTCGACAATCCGTAAGGTTCAAAGGGCATCATTGGATGTGCTTCGTTGAGGGGTAGGTACAACGGCACAAAGGCGCGCGGATCATGCGCCCAACCCATGGCAAAGGCACTGGAGGAGAACACCACCCGTCGGAGTTTTTTGTCCGCTGCTGCCCAGAGAACGTTGAATGTACTCTGGACATTGTTTTCGGATACCTCCTGTGGGGCATCACTCCTTGGACCCGGAATCGCCCCCATGTGAATGACCGCCTCTGTGCCTGTCAACAGTTCCGTTACTTCTTCGGCGTTGCAGAGATCCGCTTGAACAAAGGGCGATGGCGACTCGCTATGCGGTACACGGTCTGTGCCCAGTACATCATATCCCTTTCCGATGAGGCGTTGGACGACCCGTCTACCAAGTCGCCCTGCAGCTCCTGTGACTACAATCATAATCTCTGCTCCTCTCGCTTGAGGGTGTGAAGTGTCTGCACTGAAATATGGACCCCTGCTCGGAACCGTTCTGGTCGCCCAGATTGTAGCAGACAGGGGATTTTCCATCAATCAAAAAAGGGGTGTTGTAGGGCTATTCAGTTTTAGGCTTTTTACCCGTCTTGTTTGAAAAGGTGCAACCGGGAGATCACGCCTACAGTGAGATGTCGGGATTCGGAGATCCCTCCTACAGGAAAACTAAATGATCCTAGGGGTGTTGATGGAGCAGTACAGATATCCGGATAAACATCATGGCACTATTAGAGGCTTGAAATTTTGAGGTTTTCCTTCTATGCTATAAAGGAGTTGTACAGTTGAGACGATACAATGAGGTACTTATCCCGATATGTTAAGGAAAATTGAGTGAATATACCGTATAGAATGTTTTTGATCCTCAGCGTATTTCTGGCTGTTCTGTGTGCCTTTGCCGGGCAGATTTACGCTGACGCGGAGTTAGATAAAATACATTTCCTTATCCCCGCGGGTGCTGGTGGCGGTTGGGATGGAACCGCTCGTGGTGTGGGTGAAGCCTTAACGAAATCGAAGCTCATCAAGCGTGCATCGTATCAGAATATGTCTGGCGGTAGCGGCGGAAAGGGAATCGCATACCTAATCAAGACGGCGCGACGTCAGCAGGGGACATTGCTGGTTAATTCGACCCCAATCCTTATCCGCTCTTTACAGAAGGTGTTTCCGCACACTTTCCGAGATCTGACGCCTGTTGCGGCTGTGATCGCGGACTATGGCGTGTTTGCTGTCCGTAGTGATTCAGCGTTTCAGCGTTGGGAAGATGTTATTGAGGCTTTTCGTGCCAATCCTCGGCAACTCAGAGTTAGCGGTGGGTCGGGTCGGCGCAGCATGGATGGTCTTGTCGCCGCACTGGCGTTTAAGGCGGCAGGGGAGGACCCCAAAGCGGTGCGATATATCCCTTACGATGGTGGCGGCAAGGCACTTGCCGGATTGTTGTCTGGGGAAACGGAGATTTTATCCACCGGATTGGGGGAGGCGCTGGAGCAACATCAGTCTGGCCAGATTCGCATTCTCGCTATTACTGCGGAGCAGCGGTCTGCAGCGATCCCCGATATTCCCACTTTGAAAGAACTGGGGTACGACGCTACTTTTGTCAATTGGCGCGGCTTCTTCGGTCCGCCGGGGCTGTCTGACGCACAGGTTTCGACCTATGTTGGTGTCCTTAAACAGATGTATGAAACGCCAGCTTGGAAGAATGTGCGATCGCGTAACGGTTGGGAGGACCTCTTCAAACCGGGGAAGGAATTCTCCACCTTTTTGGAAGGACAGGAGAAGGTTATCGGTGAATTGATGCGTGAGCTTGGGTTTCTCGAATGATGTTGTTATTTATGGTAGATTTTAGAATTACTTGGATATTCCCAATTAAAGGCAACCCCCTAAATCCCCCTTGTCAGGGGGACTTTGGCAACTTCAGGAATGTCGGAGTATTGGTAAATGTCCACTTATTTCTCTAATTCACCATAGTTCTGGCGGTGGCAATGGAGATTATGTGGAAGGGGATACGATGCACAAGGTGGGGGATTGATGAGAAAAGATAAGGTGGGGGCACTTGTTATTCTTGCACTTTCAATAGTTTATGGTGCAATGGCGTTCAATATTCCAGAGGCACCGGGAGTCGAAGACACTGGCGTGACCCCTTCCAGTCTACCGATAGCGTTGAGTGCAACGGGAATTGTCGCATCCTTGCTGATATTGGTTCTTCCTGCTCCCCGGCGTATTGATAGCGATAGGGATGGATCTTCTTTTGCAGATGCTTTTAAGGGACTGGATTGGAGGTGTGCAGCGTTCCTCTTTCTACTGATGGCTGGTTATGGATTGATCCTCAAATCCCTCGGATTCTTAATCGCGACTATCCTTTTTCTTTACGGCGGATTTTGGGCGATGGGCGAACGACGAATCAAGCTGATGCTGTTGGTTTCAATCGGTGTGACTGTCGGTTTCTGGTTCATCTTGACGCAACTGCTAAGAATCTACCTTGAACCCGGTGTGTTGCGCTTCTTGGAAGCGAATTAGTCTGCACCTAACAGCTTGGAGTTAAACCGATGGTATTAGAAGGCATAATGACGGGACTCTCGACCGCATTTACCTTCACCAACATTCTGATGGTGTCTCTGGGTGTTTTTGCCGGCACATTTATCGGTATGTTGCCCGGATTGGGTCCAATCTCCACAATCGCTCTGATGATTCCAATAACTTACGGTTTTGAGCCATCATCGGGATTGATTCTCATGGCGGGTGTCTATTATGGAGCTGTTTTTGGTGGGTCAACCTCTTCAATCCTGCTGAACACGCCGGGCGAGGCTTCGACCGTCGCCACCTCCTTCGATGGCTATCCCCTCGCACAGGCAGGAAAGGCGGGCAAAGCACTCGCCACCGCTGCGTATTCATCGTTTTCCGGAGGAACAATCGGCGCGCTGTTTCTGCTGCTTGCGGCTCCTGCCCTTGCTGTTGTATCGTTGAGCTTCCAATCCGCTGATTACTTCGCGCTGATGGTGATGGGGCTCACGGCTGTCTCCGCTTTTGCGGGGAAGGGTCAATTCCTGAAGGCTATCCTCATGACAGTTTTGGGTGTGATGTTGTCCACTGTTGGCACAGATAATTCGACGGGGATTCAGCGTTTTACGTTGGGACAGCTGGATCTGATTGATGGCATCAGTTTTCTGCTGCTCGCTATGGCGACCTTTGCACTCTCGGAAGCGCTCATTTCGGTACTAAAGCCGGGGGAGACATCTAACGCTGTCGAAACCGCCGTCAAGGAAAAATTCGGCAGCCTTAAAGTTTCAAAGCAGGAATTCAAGGAAATCGCGCCGAGCGTTGGCAGATCCTCAGTATTAGGTTTCTTTATCGGCGTGCTACCCGGCGCCGGTGCGACAATTGCCTCGTTTTTGGCTTACGGGATGGAACAAGCGCTTGCCAAAGGGGCGGCAAAACTCCAATTCGGTAAGGGCAGCTTAAAAGGACTCGCGGCACCGGAGACGGCGAACAATGCGGCGTCAACGGGTTCGTTTGTGCCGTTGCTCACTCTGGGGATTCCAGGATCTGGGACAACTGCCGTGATGTTAGGTGCACTGATTTCTTACGGGGTGCAACCGGGGCCCCGTCTGTTTGCGGAACGGCCCGACGTGTTCTGGTCAGTGATTGTGTCGATGTATTTAGGGAACGTTGTTTTGTTAATCCTAAACCTGCCACTGATTCCTTATATCGCCCGGCTACTCGCTGTGCCGAAACCGTTTCTCGTCCCATTTGTTCTTTTCTTTTCACTCATCGGTGTTTACTTGGTCTCTTTCAATAACTTTGATATCTATCTGATGGTGGGATTTGCCGCCTGCGCTCTCTTTTTTCGGCTCCTCGATTTTCCGATGGCGCCGATGCTGCTCGGATTCGTATTAGGGGGGCTGCTTGAAGAAAATCTCAGGCGCGCGCTGTTGATCAATGATAGTAGCCTCTCGTTTCTATGGTCTCGTCCTATCACATTGATTATTCTTGTTATCACGGCGGTTGTGCTATTCTTGCCGTTGTACCGATCTTTGGTAGAGAGGTTCAGATTCCAGCCTTAGTTGATAGTAGAATGGTCGCTGGTATAATTTCCATTACCGGTAATCGGGTGTTTTTGAATTGACGTTTGTTTAATGGCTTGCTAACTTATAGGATAGAACAGCATTTAGTGAGGAAGCGCGTATGCGTGTTATCGGACCCCAACCACAAATCTCAGTTGTACCCACTGTAAGATCTGTGCGTCCCCCTGACGCGTATCTTGACCTGTTGACACAGAATGAGCGGGAATTTCAGGAATATGTGCGGGAGGTCGAATCGCAGCAAGCCTTTCAGCGTTTGGTTGAGGAAGGACATGTGCAAAAAACCAGCTTTCAGGGACGGATTCCGCGGCATCTGTATGAGGAGTTCCAAGACCGTCAGTTTATGGAATTTATGCAGGAGTTCGAGATTGAGGAACGCGGCGACTGGCAACGCGATTTTTTTCGGGAGGATGCACGGCGGCACATTGTGGAATTGGCGGTCAAATATCGGGTGCCACGCGGACGACTTCTTCACGCGCTTGAATACTGTCGTCATCTCAAGCGATCTTGGGCGGGCTACGAAGATGATCCGGGGTTTCATCTGCGTCTTGATGATCCAGAATTTCGTGAGCCGCCGACAGCGCAGATGCCGATTGAGTCGGCGGAGCCTTATGACGAACTTGCGAAGTTGACAGAGGCATACGACATCACACAGTCGGAGTTTGTCGAATACTTTATGGATGCGGGGGCTGAGTCAGAGGATATTGGTGAGGAACTGGGGATTCCGCTAACCGTGGTTCGTGAGATTCGTGACCTTGTAGATAGAGTACAGATTGCGAGTTCGGCGCAGGTTACGGTTGTCGATACGCCTTCGTCGTCGAGTCAATCTTCCCACACAGTGGCAACGGTACAACGGCTCAACAATCCGCCCCGCGCTGAAATTCAGGTCGCATCGGAAATTGAGTATAATTCTCGCTACCAGATCCAGATCCCTAACGATCAGGACACTGATAAAGAAACGGCACAGCTGCTCGATCAACTTCGGCTTATCAATCAGCGAAAAAGCCTTACTTTCCGGATCGTTATGTTTATCTATGAGTACCAGTATCGTTACTTCGTCAGTGGGGATGAATTGCATCTAAAACCGTTGACCCAAGCCCAACTCTCCAGAGAATCTGGTGAGCATGAATCCACCGTCAGCCGTATCTTGCAGGATAAACTTATTGACACGCCCACAGGTGTCCTACCGCTCAAATTCTTTTGCCAGAGCAAAGGGGAGGTTGTCCATCGCTTAATCGCTGTGCGAGAACGGCAAGAATTGGGATCGGGCAAGCGTGAGAAGCCGTTCAGTGATGCGGAGCTTGCAGCGATCCTTGAACGGGAATATGACACAAAAATTGCGCGGCGAACTGTCACCTATTATCGGAATAAGTTTCAGGGGACTCCGAAGTTCTATACACGCCGAAAAGGCATCAAGCAAAGCAATGAGAGCGGGTAGTGCAAATTGGATCTTGCAAAGTTAGTCGCCCTCCCTGAAGACCTGTGGACTGAATAGATATATCTCTGTTGCTGGATCTTGCCATGCCTCCTCCGGCAGCTGCGCTTTTTTGCAGGTCTGCTGAAGAAATTGGGTGCGATTCCAGTTGTACGCGGCTGCGACTTGTGGCAGTAGCAGTCCGCTGTATGTATCGTTTTTGATATACAGCCCGTGGATACCGATTTCCAAGTCTTCAAGATGTCGAAGCGGCTGTAGGGGTGTCAGGACAGAAATCTCGATTGTGAGTTCTGGCATTTCCAAGAGATCCACCTGATGGAAGCGTGGGTCGCGGGTCGCGGCAGCGATCGCAGCTTGTGCAACAGTTTCATATAGCGGCTTGTCGGATGTAATTTGACCGACACACCCACGCAGCTGGTCCCCTTCCTGTAAGGTCACGAACGCGCCCAATTTCTGTAGTAGTTCTGCATCTAAACTTGGTAGCTTTGCGGGTATCCTGTCCTCAAGATGACATGTTATCGCGTCTCTTGCAATCTGTAGTAGGGTGTCTTTTGATGCAACTTTCATCTGCCCCACCGCTCCTTTTTCACGCACGATATCGCGGTTTATTTCTCCGTTTTCTGAATCTCGTGCAGGTGATTGACTTATTTCTTTATTGACACTCATCGTATCGTGTGCTACACTTGAAACTAGCGAAAACATGCAACTTTTATGTCCATCGATCCGATCGGGGGTTATCGCATGCAGACCGATTTAGTCCAAGAACTTGCTGAGGATGAAATGCCCCTCTTTCCGCTGGAGGTAGTCCTGTTCCCGGGCGGTGTCTTGCCGCTCCACATTTTTGAACAAAGATATCGATTGATGATCCAATATTGCTTGGATAATGATCGGCTTTTCGGTGTCGTTCTCATCAAAAAAGGGACAGAAGTGGGTGAAGATGCCGAACCCTATCTCGTTGGTACCGCCGTCAAAATCATCGAAGTTGATCGGTTTGAAGATGGTCGAATGAATCTGATAACGCTGGGACAGCATCGCTTTGAAATCATGAAGACTCGGCGGGATCTACCGTATTTAGTTGGTCAAGTTCGGATGTTGGAGGAAGATGATACGGAGCTACTTGAAGACCCTGAGATGCGCGCTGTCCGAGCCATCCAATTATACCGAACCTACGAATCGTTGTTGGCTAAATTGATCCCCCAGTGGAAGATTGCCGATGAAATTCCGACGGAACCTGACCATTTATCTTATCAGATAGCGACACGGCTCCAGATTCCTTTGACAGACAAACAGCAGTTGTTAGAGACATTATCCGTGCATCAGCTTTTGGACCGGGAAATCGAGCTTCTTGAACGAGAAAATCGAAGATTAAAAATAAGCTTGCTCGCTCGAAGAAGTTTTGAAAAACATGACACTAATATGTCACCGTGGAAAAAGGCTTCTCTGAATTAGACGGCGATTCTTTTCATCGCCGCTCTCGGAATCGAGGACAACGATGCAACGTCAAGTCGCTTCAAATCGCTCTCCTCAAACATCTGGTTCGCTAATTCCAGTGCGAAATTTTTTCTATGTCAGCAACTTGTTATCTATAATACGGCTTGGATTGACTCCATTCCTTTTTGATAGCATTGTCCGTCGATCTCACTTCGCGGCTTTGGTGATAGGGGGGCTGGCAATTCTGACCGACATGCTTGACGGTTATTTTGCACGGCGTCTGAATCAGCGTACCAATCTGGGCAAGATTTTGGATCCGATTGCTGATAAGGCAATAATCAGCGCGGTGATTGTCGCCCTCATTTTATCTAATTCAAGCTTCCCGCGCTGGGCATTTATTGTTGTGATTATTCGAGATGTTTTGATTGTAGTTGCCAACATTTTTCTTTTTCATCGAACGCAAACCATTGCCCGATCTGACAGGTGGGGCAAGTGCACAACCTTCTTCCTCGCAACTGCCTTGGTTCTCTACGTTTTAGCGGATAGCGGCTTAACCCCTCCATTTAATCCCTTTTATGTTTTGTGCGTCGGTCTGATGTTTGCGGTAATTTCAGCTTTGAACTATAGTTGGCAGCTGCTGCGTTTGTTGCAACAGAACAAAACCCAGTCCGACAAAGCGATTTGACGGCCAAGTCAGAGAACGTAAAACATGTCAACTCCGCTCACTCTATCCGAAATTGCGAATATGATTGGCGTGGAAGAGGTCATAATTCGACAGACCCTTGAACGTCGTGATGAAGATCTCGCCCCTTATCTGTCCGTCCTTGATGCTTCGGGAGAAAAAGCGGGTGCAAACGCCTCGCCCTCCCAACCCCAGACCTTGCTCTTAGCGCGTGAGGGCTTGCCGCTACTCATCACCAAATTGGCTTTTAACATCCCGACTTCCGATATTATTGAAAATCTTGCCAGTCAGGTGTTGCACCTGATGCTCGTTCAGGATGAGAATGCAGGTTTGACAAGCAAGCATCAGGAGTTACAGGAGCAAAATGATCAATTGCAGCACCTCATCAAAGATTTACAAAAAAGGGTGGAGGCATTGGAGGGGGAACTAACAGAGCAGATTCAGCTACGGGAAGAGGCTGAAGCTGCTTCCCGTAAGGGGTTTTGGAACATCTTCGGACGACGAGAATCGAGGGGATCGTAGGAAGTCTTCTGGCAAACTATACCCGATGCTGGGGCTGTCTGCACTTTTGGGGGACCGCAACCCATGACAAAGCAACGTCGTAATCAGCTTATCGCTGTTGGATCACTAATTGTCGGTTTGGCCTTTCTCTATCAACCGTATTCAATTTTGGTCCGGGGTATTGCTTTGCCCCTGCTGATCATTTCCGCTATTTTATCCTCCCTCTCCTTTTCGGCGAAGCGAGTTATTGAGGTTCTCGCTGGGTTAGGACTCATCGCTGGCTTTTCATTTCTGTATTTGCCCATCCCTCCAATTTTAGGGGGTTCTGCTTTTCACCTACTCGCTGCGAGCGCGATCGCTTTTGGTATGACAATAGGCTTGAGGAGTGACGCTGCCAAAAAGATTGTTGGAAGTGCAGCAGCGATTATCGTGGTAACCGGACTTGTTGCCCTTTACCAATCTTTTAGCGAACTTCTGCAAGGTAGTGGACTCCACCTTATCTTGACGGGTATAATTGTGCTCGCGATTGTATCCCCACGGAAATTGGTAGTCGAGCGTGTCTCAATCGGCGGAATTGTGCTTGGATTGGTCTTCCTGTGTCAACCTTTCACTATCTTGCTTTATCAAACAGGTTTTCAGGTCCTCCTCGGCGGCTTGACTGGATTTATTGTTGTTGCGCACAGGGCGGCGTAATACTGCAATACATACTAACGGAAGCCGCTCTTTATCTGCCCCCAGGTGGTTGTGAGTTTTCTCTGAGGCTGCACGACAAGGGCATCCCCCCACCGAACTTCAAAATCGTCGAAGTGGACGCGGTTCCCATGCCCAGACGACAGATAAATTCTCCCTTCCGTGTAGGTGTTATCAAGGAAATCCAACATTTTTTTCTTATCAACGAACACCTGGAACCGATTGCCCCTTGCAATGACCTTCAAGCGATACCATTTGTCCATTTCAAAAGCAAATGGCGAAAATTCAAGCAGTTTGTTCCCGATATGGACCCCGTCAATTCTTCCGTCGGGCAGCCTCACAATTTTATCTACATGCCAAATCGCTGCACCAATACCCCTTCTGCGATTCGTGTGCCGACCTAGCAAGAAATTATAGGATAATCCGTATTGAAGTGGTGGCCGCTTCTCGTTCTCATTTCGGGGGTGTGCGCGTAGACCAATGTTTGCACCATTGGCGATAACCGGTTGAAACATCAACTGGTTAATTTTCACAGAGACTGTTACCTCATAATCCTTCGAGGCCACTCCCAAAAGACCAACGACAATATCCCCTGCATCCGGAGGCGGAAAACCGATGATCAATTCACCATTTTCAGTACTGGCTTCCCCCTTAACCACCCATCCTTCTAAATCTCCATCGTTAAAATCATCACGGAATACCTCTGCCCATGTTGATGATACTAATAGTGCGAGCATCAGTATAACCATTATGCGCTCCATACCGCATGGCCTGTCTTCAGATCAGTTTAGCTCTATTCGGAGTTTAGACTTCCAAAGCCTTTGAAACTTCGGAAGCCTAAACGGATATAATCACCGATCTGCCCCTTAGGGCGCATACAAATTCCGGGACCGGTACTGGAAGAAGATCATCCGGCGGTTCTGTTCTCCGGTCCAGGGATATGCTCCGTGGGTTTGGGCGGAAGCAAGGAACAGGAGCACGTCGCCTGCCTTCATCTCTATATGCCGCACCATGCCCATCTCATTATCGCACGTCCGAATTCCGTCGGGCATCGGATAGCATGTCTTGTGACTGCCCGGTACACAGACAAAACCGCCGTCCGCTGAGGTGACATCGCGCAATTGCCAAGCGACATTGAGGTACTCGCTATAGACGCGGCCATTTTGTTGGCGGTAGTGGTTACCCACTTTTGATGGGAAGCCGGCGGCGTGCAGGGCGTGTCCGGATGACCCTTTCCCCGACAGGAACCCGTTGCACATCATACATTCGAACCCGCTGCCCATGATCCAGTTCAGGCGTTGAATTAGGGCGGGATCGGCGATCATCCGTTGGAACGGTTCGCCGTGGGGAGCGGGTAGCTGCCACGGGTTGCCCATCGACGATCTGCCAACTCCCGTACCCGCCAATGGCTTTGAATCTCCAGCCGCAGAGCCGCCTGTGCTGATCTGGTCTGCGTTGGCATCAATCGCTTCGTTAGCCGCTGCCAGCCAATCCGCGTCCATCACTCCCCGCAACACGAGGTGACCACACAGATCCCAATGGAAAAATTCCTTCTCATCAATTCCTGAATCTGGATCGCGTTTATAGATCGAGGGGTGAAGGATACCGGGTTCTGCTGCCAGCGAAGCGGTCTTACCGTCCGAATGTACCACAGGCGGTGGATAGCTTCGATTTGGGTTGTGCAACACGGCGCGCTGCACCGGCGTCAATTCCGCTGTCCATTCGGGCATTGCGTCGTCCTCGCCGGTAATTTCAGATTCGGCGGACGGGCGCACGTCGCCGCTGATATAACCGCATTCAAGCAGACGCTGGGAGTCCTTCCCTTGCCAAGGGCGTATCCCCCACATCAGGGATTCGGCGCACAACAATAGATCGCCTGCCTGCAAAACCGGCTGCACGACTAGACTCATATCGTCGTCCCCGCTTACAAGATCTTGGGGAGCGTCTACTGAGCTGTTATGGCTGGCTGGAATCACCACCAATCCACCGTCGCCTTCATCCGCATCTGCCAACGCCCATATTGCCCGTAAGCCTTGACAGAATCGGGATCCGTTATGCTGACGATAGGCGCGAGACCAGTCCTGCCATTCGCTGCCTCCTAATAGGGTCACTTTTCCA
This sequence comes from Candidatus Poribacteria bacterium, assembly GCA_022822005.1. Lineage (GTDB taxonomy): Bacteria > Poribacteria > WGA-4E > WGA-4E > PCPOR2b > PCPOR2b. The sequence goes on along the minus strand of JAJECO010000084.1, from coordinate 130,946 downwards.
TTTTCAGACGGTTCGGAATTCATCGCAATCAGGTGTGGTGACCGATCTATCCGAAAATTTTCGCCGCAGATTTCCTCCAAGTACCGCTCCAACACGGGATGGTCGCGCAGGAAGTGCAAGGCAGGGGAGGAAGAGGCGCACGATGGGGCTGTCCCGTCGGTGTTTTCCAACTGATCGAGCGCTTCGTTGCAAGTTTGTAACTGGTCGGGAGTCAGGACACCGGGAATGATTAGATAACCTGTCACGTCGAAATGATAGTTTTCCTCGTTGGTCATTTCTTTCTTATCCATGACGGACCTCCTTTTTTAATTCGTGGTTGGTCTGCGAGGGGTGATCGGTTGGACAATTGCTCGTTGTTCTGGTGTGAGTCGCGCCAGCAACTCCTCGGAAGGGACATAGGCAAAACGATGCGCATACATCGAGGGGAGATAGCGGAAGATGATCATGCGTCGCTCGCCGGGGTTCTTTCGCTCCGCCGAGCCGTGGCATAGACAATCGTTAAACAGCAGGGCATCGCCAGCGTTCAGGTAGACCTCCATCGCACCTTCAACCGTTTCTCCGGGACCGTCGGAGATGCCCGCGGTTTCTTTCTGCGTCGGATGTGGAAGATCTGACTTGTGGCTGCTGGGGATGATAACCGTCGGTCCATCGCCGACACCCACATCGGTCAAAGGCACCATTAACGTCAGCAGGCAGCAACACCATTCTCCCTTGCTGCGACCAGCGCGGTTACGACTATCGGGCATATGCCCACCGGAGTGGACGCCGATATATCCGCCCTGCCCGCGTATGTTGATGAACCCTTCGTTGATGAATGGACGGTCGTGGGGACCGATGTAGTGACGGACCAAATCGACCCAAGCTGGGTGATCGATGAGTCGCTCAAAAATCTCTCCGCCTTCAATGATATTTTGCAGGTTCATCCCATCGATCCCTTTGTAGGTATGGACATCGATATTGCCGTACCACTGATCGATTTCCAGGGGCGGTAGCGCGTCAAGAAAGCCGTTCATAGCGCGGAGGTGGTCGGGATCGAGTGCTCGCTTGATAACCGTGTAACCGAGTAGGTCGAACAGGTATTCTTCCATCGGAGTTGGCATGTTCTATCTCCTCAACTCAGCATAAGCGGAAAGGGGTTTGAACGTTTTGATGCCCGTCGATTGTGTGCCGAATTATTGTAAACGAACCTTTTGGAAAAAGCAACAACTGATTTTGCCGGGGGTTCTGTCATAGGGCTATTCAGTTTTAGGCTTATTACGCATTTTGTTTGAAAAGTCGGAGTCTGGAGGTCGCTCGTAGAGCGACGTGTCGGGATTTGGAAATCCCTCCTACAGAAAAACTATGGTGAACAATACAAATAAATATACATATTAACCTTTGGTGCTAGTTAGTGAGAGGGTCTTTCCCACATTGTTGAAGCGTTCATTGATTCATCAGGGGAACTCATTGGTTCTACCCTTTGGCTGCACATGTCGCCCCTCCGGGGCTTTGGGGTATTTGTTTATGCGTGTGCTATAAACATGCCGCCCCGCTGGGGCTAAAGGCACCGAAGAGCCAATAGTTTTGATGTTTCACAGCCTGTGCTGATTTATCGGGGCATCACGTTTGACGTTATCAACAGCTGCAAACTAGCACTAGTGGTTATTATTCAAATGTATCAGTCATTATAATTTTGACCATAAATGACCCTACTCTGTCACTTTACTCGTTGCTTAAAATTTCGACGTGCTGTATAATCGGCTTGATCTTCCATTGCCTCGGTTTTAGGGGCGGACAAGCTGGCAGTGGCGTAAGATAGTACCAATTCTGCTTATGGAGCGATTGGAATGGATATAAGGGAACCTCCCCGACTCATTTTTAACACCGATGGTCACTGGATCATCAATTACCAAGACCGATGGGAACCGGAAGACATTACCAAAATGATGCCCACGCTCGCGGCTGCTGGCGTGGATGCCCTTTCTGTCCTCGTCGGGATTGACGATGATCTGTCTTGGCGGGGAAGCGCGCATGGTCAACTGTGGGGAGACAACATTAAGGACTGGAATCCCGACCCTCTACCCACTGACATCCATGGTCATCCGTTGCGGGATGTCCAACCTTTGCACATCCACGGCAGACCTGTGAAGGAGATAGATGGCAGAATGCCCGCGAACGCCCATGAGTGTTTGTACGGGCTTTTTGCGAAGGTCATCCAAGGCGGTCACGATCTCATGCGGATCTACGTTGAGGGTGCAAGAAGACACAATATGGCGATCTACGCCTCCTTCCGTATGAATGATGCCCACGCCTGCGATGAAGCCCGTGGATGGTATGGTCGTTCTCGGCAGAAGGTAGAAAGCCCCGATCTACTCCTCGGATCTCCTGTTCCTGTAGGCGTGCATGGCGCGGACTGGGCATTTTCTTGGAGATGGAATTACGCGAAAGCAGAAGTAAGAGAACGTTTTATCGGGCTATTTGACGAAACACTAACCCGCTACGATTTTGATGGGTTGGAGCTGGATTTCAGTCGTGCGCCGCCCTTCTTTCGCCCCGGTGAGATTATTGAAAATATCTCAACCCTGACGCAGTTCATGCGAGACACACGAGAAGTTATCAAACATCACAGTGTATCAAAAGACCGTGAACTCAGGCTTATTGTTCGGGTTCCCGTTGGCATTGGGGAGAATCTGGAGGCAGGAATAGATACCGAAACTTGGATACGCGAAGGGCTTGCAGATATTATCGTATTGGGTTCTCCGGGCTACTGCGTTCACGAGATTGATATTGATAAAGTTGTTTCCTTTGCGAAGGGAAGCGGGACTTTGGTGTTCACAGGGTTTGACGGAGCAACGTACACCGTTTCGCCGCAGGAGGGTTATGAACGCAGTCCTTCGAGTGTGTTGAGGGCGACTGCACTAAACGGGTATCGTGCGGGTGCTGCTGGCGTCCATCTTTTCAATTACGATTATCCCTCCCATCGCGCTGGTCCTGCCGACAGCGATGACTTCAACATCTATGATGATTACCATCTCCAGACCATACGAGATCTAAGGGAGCCTGCATCTCTGGAGCGGCGGAACCGGTGTTATTATCTTCCATCTCGAACTGGAGGAGTGGATCACCGCGCTCAGGTGCCGCGGAAATTAGCACTCATGGGAAGGGGCGCAGGTCCTGAACACGCTATGCGCCTTACGATTCATGACGATGTTGAGGGTGGGCGAGTTGAAGGGCGAATCGAGAAGACCGAGCTTAGGCTTCGCGTAGAAGATGTTGATAGTTCACTGGATCGTATCCACTTAGAAGTCAACGGTAAGTCCCTCCCCTTCACGCCGAGTCGGACGATAACAAACAGTCAGGGTCAGCGGTGGTTCGTGTTCGATGATCCGCCGTTGCGACAGGGGCTCAATACCGTCCTGTTGGTTTTGGAAGGCATTAAGACACCGGATCCTTGGCCCAGTGTGCAGCAGTGCGAGATCTTGGTGTTAATTAGCGACTTGACGTAAATCCCTAAATCTCTTTTCAGGAGGAGGTCCGTAATGAAACTGAAGGTTGGTATCATCGGTTGTGGGCGTATGGCGAACACTATTGAAGATGAACAGATCGCGAAAAGGAAACAGGGACCCTACCGTAGCGGCTTGGTGTTGCCTTACTGTCATGCCGGGGGCTATGCGGTCGTCGAGGAGACGGAAATGGTCGCCGCGTGCGATATTATGGAGGAAAAACGGGAGGCGTTTCAACAACGCTGGAACGTTCCGCGCGGATACGAGGATTTCCGTGAGTTAATTGACGTGGAGAAACCCGATATTCTCAGTATTACGACCCGCCCGGAGCAGCACGCTGAAGCGATGATTTACGGGGCGGAACATGGGGTCAAGGGGATGTATGCCGAGAAACCGCTCTGCTGTTCGTTAATTGAGGCAGATGCCATCAAGGAGGCATTTGAGCGCAACGGTGTTTTCCTTGAGTTCGGACCGATGCGTCGGAACTGGGCGATCTATCGGCAGGCGCGTAGCATCGCGCAAAGCGGGGAGTTAGGTGCGGTTAGGTCGGTGATTGGTTTTGCGGGAAACAGTATTGGCGGGCATTTTCTCGACACGCTCCTCTATCTGTTGGATGATCCTGAACCGATTTCTATTCGTGGGACGTTAGGAGAGCTGCATCCCGATGAGGGGGATACCTCCAATATGCGATTCGTGCGCGATACGTCCATCCTGTCAGCGTATGTGGAGTTCGATAACGGGACAGCCCTTCATGCGGCGGCGACCGGGGCAGACCGAGAGTATGAGTTGGTTTGTGAGGAAGGAATTATCCGAATCCAGAACGATGGCGAGTCTTTGTATGTGCGCAAAAAAGGGGAGAACCATCGCGCCTACGACCCGATAGAGACTGAACCGGTGACGCCGTGGAGTGGCACCGAGCGCAAAGTTCGTGAGTTGGTGGAGGCGATAAGAACAGGGGCACCGGGAGTCAGCAATCTACGGGCGACAATGCTGGGGACAGAGATTGGGTTTGGTATTTACGAGTCCCATCTACAGGGCGGTACCCCTGTCCATCCACCGGTCCCAAATCGAGAACGTTGGGTGTCGAGTTGGTGAGGATATTCAGCATTTCTCCCCACCTTTTTCCTTACTCTGGGTGCAGTTCTCCCAGAGAAGTTTCGTCGTGCGATATGAAATCGACAGCGGGGCTTTCGACGCGGCCGTAAGCGTTCCACACCTTGAAGCCGAGCAACGCCAACAGTTCCGGAGGCGCAGTTTCCAAAACTTCTTTTGATGTGCCAAGGGTCAAGTTTTCTTGCGTCCGGAATTGGGGGCCGCAGAATGTTGACAGCACCCCCAGCCGCGGACCGTCACTCACGTTCGCGCCGGTTCCGTGCCACATGCGACCGTCGAACACCATCGCTGTACCTGCGGGTCCTGCGGCAGCCACCGGTTCAACGTCCTTATCCAATTCTTTATCCGGGTGCCGTCCTGTCAAATGGGATCGGGGTACGATTCGGGTGCCGCCGTTTTCAGCGGTGAAATCCACCAGCATCCACATAACATTGACAACGACAGCCGGTGCAATCATCGACGGTGGACCGGTGTCATCGATATCTCGACGTTCCCGCGTGATTGAACCGACGGGAAGCGGGGAACGCTCGCGCCGAGTCGGTGGCGGCATCCACCACTGATCTGTGTGCAGATTCATTGCCACGCCGCCCGGCTTGGCGATGTTGGCGGTATAGCACGACAACAGGTATTGCTCGCCAAGGACGTGCCCGATTAGTTCGCGGACACCTTTGTGGAGCAGCGGTTCATGAAAAATTTTGCCCTTGTTAATCAGCATCCAGACCCGTTGATTGATACCGCTGTCCCTATCCGTGCCGCCATCCTCATAGGCAAGCCCTTGTTCCTTTTCTGCGGCTGCTTGCTCTACCAGTCGAGTGCGTAACGCCTCGACCTGCTTTGGGGTGAGCGCGTTGGCGAGTAGGCAATAGCCGAACTCGTCTAAGTGTGCCTTTGCCAGATTCAGATCGGTTGTCGGTTGGGGTAGTTCATTTTTTACTGTGCTCGCCATGATATCATCTCCATTTGTTGTTTATCAAACCTGCTTGACTCGAATAGACATATCCAAGTCGTCCGTACCTGTGTGCAGTGGATTGACAAATCTACTGCACACGTACAAAGATGGCTCCGTTCCGCCTGTCCCGATCTTATCGGGGAGAGTCTAAGACTTGGATATGCCTATCCAAGCCGATCGAGTTGGACGACTAGCAACTTGCGTTATGAGTAGCAACCTACGTTAGTATACCCATCGGCATGATGTAAGTCGCACATCAAGAATCAGCGAATTGCCACACTGATAGTGCAGTTCGTCCGAAAATCCACTCCCGCTCTTCCTCGCTCAAATCGGAGAAGTAGTCGAGCGGGAACTGAAGTGAATGATGGTATCCTTCCCTCGAGCTGACTGGTGGGAAGTCGCTCCCCCACATCACCCGTTGCGGTCCAAACGCATCCACGGCCATACGAGCCAACGGAGGAACCTCATCGAACGGGTAGGGCAGGTTACAGAATTCCCCGAACCCCGGTAGTTTTATTGTCAGGTTCGGGTGTTTTGCCAAGGCGAGAGCTTGTTTGAACTCATCGTAAGGCGGCACCGCCTCTGTACCCACGCCCCCCAAGTGTTCGATAACAATCTGGAGGTCAGGGAAAAGTTCCATGACTTCAGCAAGTTCATCGCTTAGGAGCGTTGATGGACTTGATGGCGCACTGACAACGAGATTGAGTTCAGCGGCGGTACGCCACTGTGCGAGTGGATCGGACGCTTCCGCGCGTGAGTTTGCGCTGAGACGGATTCCCACAATCCCCTGATCAGCCCAGTAACGCATCCGCTCCCCGTCGTCGGTGCTTTCCACAATCATCGCCGAGGCAAGTTTGTCTGGGTGGGCGTGCAAACATTCAACATGATAACTATTGTCGGTAGTCCCCTGGTGCTGTATCAAGACCGCCCGATCGACATCGGATTGCTCCATGTGGTAAAGCAGCGTTTCGATGGGTTCGTATTTGTTCAGCCCGGCGTGGCAGTGGGTGTCGACAATAATCATTGAACTGATCCTTTCTCTATCACTGAGTTCGTGAGAAGTTACGCGACTACAGTCGCATAATCTTTATATATCTTAACGCAAGTTGCTAGTTATAGGGACCGTTGCAAACCGGGGGGAGAATCCCTCCCCGCTCGCAGTGGATTGACAAATCCACTGCAAACCCTCGTCCCAAATGGCTTGGATATGCCTATCCAAGCCGAGCTGGTTTGGCAACTAGCAACTCAGGTTATCTTAGATGTGGTGGCTTAGAGCCGTCCGCCGGGTGTGTAGCCAACTCCCACCTTGACTTGGGTCCCTTCCATCTGTTCCACAACATGCTGGAAACATTCCTCAACCGTTTTGAACGGGGGATTCGGATAGGTTTCGAGGCTAAATCCTAAGTCATTCGCGCCGAACATGAGCATATCAACGCCGGGTTTGGCAAGTTTTCGGGCATTGATGATCGCGTCAACAGATTCCAGTTGTAGGCTGAGGATACCGTTGTTGTTCCACCATTCCGCGTATTCTAAACGGTCCATATCCGGCTTGAAACCGTACCCAGAACTGGGACCCCAACTCCGTTTTCCAACTGGTGGATAGTAGAAGGCGTCGATCGCTTCTTCAACAGTTTCCTCTGTTTCGACCTGCGGCACGCAAATTGCCAGAGGACCCAAGTCGAGAATATTTCCAATGAGGTAAGCGTTTCGGGTATGTTTGATGCGCAACTGAACGGGCATCCCCAGTTCTTCCAGGTTGGCGCAAAATGAAACGAGTTTCTCTTCATTGAATGCTGAATGTTGGGCATCGGTCCCGATCAAATCGTAAGTGTCTTGACCGAGAATAGCTTCGAGTTCACTTTTCGAGGCACCTGTGGGAGCGCCGCCGATGTGAATAGGTTCACTGTTATGTATCCGTTGTTTCAACGTGAGTTGTTCTGACATATCTTATGTTATCTCCTTAAGGCGTTGGTTACATTAGATCAATCGAGCGTGTTTCCTTATAGATAACGCAAGTTGCTATTGATGTGAAATGTCGCCAAGCGGAAGCATGAAAACGAAATCGAGTTCCTCACTGCTTGCAGTGGATTGACAAATCCACTGCACACGCGCAAAGATGGCTTGGATATGTCTATCCAAGCCGAGCCGGCTTAGCAACTGGCAACTCAGGTTATAGATAACGTAAGTTGCGGGTTATCGTTGTAGTTCAGCGATTTATCGCCGCCCCACACGTGAAAGGTAAAACGTGAAACGTAATTAAGATAACGCAAGTTGCACATGTCGCCCCTCTGGGGCTAAAGGCACCGAAGAGCCAATAGTTTTCATGTTTCACAGCCTGTCCCGATTTATCGGGGCATCACGTTTGACGTTATCAACAGCTGCAAACTAGCACCAGTGGTTATTATTCCAATGTATCAGTAATTATAATTTTTACCATAAATGACCCTAAATCGCAAACCGCTGGGTTTTTAACACCAGCAACTTATGTTATCATAGTATAACCCTTTACGCCATTGGTTTCAATCAGAATTAAAAGGGGCTGCGCGATTCGGGATTATCCCTAAAACGCCTCCCCTTTTTTATAGACAAATTGTAATAAAAATATTACAATTTAAATTATTATGGAGATAATCTCTTGAGATGTACGCAATTACATGATGCCAGATGGACGCGAACCTTATCCAGAACAGGAAGACCCGTACCATCATACGGGAACGAATTAACAGGTTACATCTGGGGAGTTTTGGAGATTATAAACGATTGACCGCGGCCCTGTGCGAACTACGAATTCATTACGGACTGGCTATAAGGGGATATCGGACAACTTGCCAAGCGTGTAGGTATCAGTCGTGAACGCCTATATTGTGTTAGCGAGCAAGCACAACCCTCGTTTGGATAGCCTGCTGAGTATTCTTTCAGGGTTAGGTTTCCATGTGCGGTTGGAACCCAAAAGCGATCTAAAGAGAGTAGTGGGAGTTTAAGGTAAATGTCAATAGGTCCAGCAACGTGGGTTAAATTTAATGTAAAATAGATTGGAGAAAGTCAAGAGTGTTAAGGGAAGAGCGAAGGAAAATGGTGGTACGTTGTGCGAAAGCGGTCTTTTCACAGAAGGGGTATTATCAAGCGAGTATCTCAGATATCATCGAGCGAGCCGGTATCGCTAGGGGTACATTTTATCTCTATTTTCAAAGCAAAAGGGATATCTTTAATAGCATTCTTGACCAGTTAGCTGAGGAACTTGGAGGGGTTGTAAGTCGGCTTGATTTAGATCCTTCAGTGTCTTCATCAGAACAGTTGAAAAGTATCCTGCGATCGATTATCATGCTTGCATTAGAAGATCGGGACATGACCCAGATTGTATTGAGTCGCGCAGGCGGTTTGGACAGTGAGTTTGACGGTAAGTTGCGAGAGTTTTATGAGACGGTGTTAGGCACAATCGAATCGAGTCTCCAACACGGTATTGAACTCGGTTTAGTTAGAGAGTGCAACACGCAGGTAATTGCGTGTTGTGTTCTGGGCTGCGTGAAAGAGGTGGTCAATCACATCTTTGAAGACGTGGAAGCTATTTCTCAACTGGATCACATTTTAGACGAAGTTTTAAATTTCGGATTGCAAGGAGTTTTAACCTCTTAAACGTTTTATGATAGATTTTGGGATGACTTAGACACCTTCGATGCACAGTCAACCCCCTAAATCCCCAACCCCCCTCGCCCCCCTTGTCAGGGGGGAAACTTGTCAGGGGGACTTTTATTGCTCCCTTCTGAACGTCGCAAAATGCGATGTCGTCGTATTTTGCGACAGATTTGCCCAATCCCTTGTTATTACAGGGTTCCCGCCGATATCGTCCCGTTTAACCCGTTCCAATTGTTGTATTTTGCGACATTTCCAACCGTCCTCCAGCCATCCGTTATCACTTGCCCTCCGCTTGCCCATATTCTTCAAAGATCAGTCTATCAAAGGATTTCAGCCCTCAATTCCAGTCAATAGAGCCGTCCCTCATCTTTTATTTAGATGTTGGCACGGTTTATGCACATAATAGGGCAGGATTTCTCAACTTAACTAAACATCGGAGACTGATTCAATGACACTAAAGCATAATAGAGCGAAAACAATTGAAGGTATCAAAACTGTTAAAAACTTACTCCCTCTCCTATTCGGGCTTGTGAGTATCTTTTGCTTGACCGTTAGCCAATCGATCGCGATTGAGACATCTATTAGTAACATTACTGTCGCTGGCGATATTGTCAGAGTGAAAGCCCTTGGGGACGCGGGTTTGAAGGGGACCTTCTCCGTCCCTCGGATTATAAAGAACAAACCGATGGTAGAGGAGCAAAGAGGTACCTACGTGGGTGACTTTAGGGTTATCGCAGGCAAACACCCCGATGGGACTTATGATGTTGCTGTCAATTTCAATGGTGTGATTACAGTGCAGGAAGACGCACTTGTCATTGATAGAACCCATCCAATGCTGTGGGAGGTCGAGACCCGTCGAACTGTTACCAACGGTGAGACATTGCCCATCGCGGTAAACATTGGGGAGTGGGACCTGGGAGTTACAGCGGATATTTCGGCGCTGGATACGACTCAATCCCACCCGATTTCACTTCTCCCCGGTGAGAATGGGGTGTATAGCGCAGAGATCGTAATCGGTGAGGATAACATAGCAGCAAATGGCGTAAAGGAGATTCTGATCACCGCCGAAGATGCGATGGGTAACGTATCTCAACTGACCACCGCCGTCACGTTAAACAACTTTAGATACCTAACCGAACTGTTACCGAACTACCCGAATCCTTTCAATCCAGAGACATGGATTCCGTACCGTCTGGCAGAAGATGCGGATGTGACCTTGACCATTTATGATGCAAGCGGCGATGTAGTAAGGCAGTTTAACTTGGGGCATCAGCGTGCTGGCAGCTACGAAACGAAGGCGGACGCGGTTTACTGGGATGGTACAAACGACGCTGGCGAGTCGGTAGCAAGCGGCATCTACTTCTACAACCTGTCAATGGGTAACTTCAGCAAAACCCGGAAAGCAACCATTCTGAAGTAAATTCTTAGGAGGGGTAAAGTTCTCGCTTTACCCCTTGCTGTTCCTGTCGCATCAATGCAGTGTTATTCCTAACTCTCCTCCTAACGGCGTTTCCTACTCTATCTTCATTCCAGTTCACGATAATCCTGATATAGGAGATTCTCTCGGATTTGCCCCACACCAATTGTGCTGAAATGCGTACGTCTAGGGCTATTTAGTTTTAGGCTTATTACCCGTTTTGTTTGAAAAGTCGGAGTCGGGCAGTCGCTCCTATATCGACGTGTCGGGATTTGGAAATCCCTCCTACAGAAAAACTACTACTTATACACTTTCGATGTGCAACTAACCCCCTAAATCCCCCTTGTCAGGGGGACTTGATACGTAACCCCCTAAATCCCCCTTGTCAGGGGGGAAACTTGTCATGGGGACTTTGGCAACTTCTCGAAGGTCGGAGTTATTGGCAAATGTCCACTTATTTCTATAATTCACTGTAAATGACTCCATTCTTGGGGAACAGTTGTAAAGAGCTTCTAAAAATGAACCGATCAGGTACTTTATCCACAATTGTTCTCATATCTAAATTTCACTTTTTTTATACCTACATAGAAGTTACGCAGTTGGGTGCTCAACCCCTCCGTTCCGAGAGTTTTTAACTTGTAGTTCGGCGATTTATCGCCGCTAGACACCCTTCTCAACCGTGGTCTTCCCGATGGAATCGGGACTCCGACAAGCCGAGAGCAGGCAGGCGGAACGGACGCCCGATGAATCCCCGACTTATCGGGATTAAGAAACGGGCAACTACAATAGAGGCACCATCACAAAGTTCGTAGTGAACAATGGTCATTGTTCACTACTGAAGTGCGTAAGTCCTACCTAACATAACAAAAGAATGGGAATAAAATGGAAAACATAAACATCTTGATCGTTGAACAAAAGAAATCCGTTGCTGAACACCTTGAAAGACGGCTCAAAGAGTTAGAATACAGTGTTTGTGCTGCGGTTCCAACCGGAGCAGAAGCGGTTGAAAAAGCGGCAGAAATGTCGCCCGATGTCGTCCTCATCAATGTAGAACTCGAAGGGGAAATAGATGGCATAGAGACCGCCAAACGGATACGCAACTCCTTGGACATTCCGACCATATATCTCGCTGATTATTCAAACGACGTCTTCTCGGAGAAAAAAGATTTATTAAAACGAGCGGGGATAACCAATCTGTTTGATTATCTCCCTCAGCCCCATGGAAAAAGACGATTATACTTGACCGTTGAGAGCACTGTATATCAGCATAGGATGGAACGAGAAACCAAAGTCAAAGAACGGCAGCTTACTACGATTCTCAACGGTATCAGTGACGCCGTGATTGCCACGGACAACAAGGAATTGATAACATTTATGAATCCGGCCGCTGAACGTATGACAGGTTGGCACCGGGAAGAAGCTGCCAGGGTGAACATAAAGCAAATTTTCCAGATTGATACTGAGGGAAATTGTCCTATAACAGCGGTTTTGAAAAATGTGTTGGATATAGGCACTGCTGGTTCCTCCGAATTACCGACTGATGCTGAGGTAAAGGGTAGCACCATCTTTACTAGCAAATCGGGGCGAAAAACCCATATTGACTATAGCATCGCGCCCTCTACCAATCAAAAAGGAGAGGTAGTTGGCACGGTTATAACCTTCCGAGATACCACTGACTATAAAGCGTTGGAGGACCGGTTAAACCAGACCATCAATCAGCTTCAAGATCAGACCCAACTGATGGAAACCATTTTTAATAGTATCAGCGATGGGGTAATGGCCGTCGATACGGATGGGCAATACCTCATAGCTAATACCAGGGCGCAAGAGATGGTTGGACCCCTTTCAAAGGAGATATTGATCGCTGACCGTCCTGAACGTTATGGTCTCTTTTATCCCGATGGTAAGACGCTTTTTTCCGGAGATGAGTTGCCGATCGCGTGTGCCCTCCGTGGTGAAACAACGGACAATATCGAAATGCTTGTGTCCAACGATACCCAAGCGGAGGAGATTTTTATTAATATTAACGGGAGACCCCTACTCGACGGACAAGGCGATTTGAAAGGGGGCGTTATCGTTTTCCACGATATTACCGAGCTCAAGGCGACACAGACCAAATTGGAACAAACCATCAGCGAGTTACGCGATAAAACCCAACTGATGGAAACCGTTTTTGATAGTATGTCTGATGGTATCGTCGTCGTCAGCGCAGCGGGTAAAATAATGTTGGTCAATCCAAGTATAAAACAGATGTTAGGTACGAGGCCCCTGGATCCACGCCCCAGTAATTGGTCTGAAACGTACGGTGTTTTTTATCCTAACAAAGAGAGACACATTCCAATTGATCGGCTTCTGTCCAGATATATCTTCCGGGGTAAGGCGATAAGGGATAGAGAGATTTTTGTACGCAATGAGGGACAGATGGACGGAATTAATGTCATGGCGAGTGCCCTCCCCTTATTTGATGAAAATCGGGAGGTTATCGGCTGTGTTGCCATTCTACGCGATATCACAAAGAGTAAAGCCGCAGAGGCACAGTTAGAAAAAACGATGCAGGAACTGCAAAATCAGGTTCAACTGACGGAAACCGTTTTTAATAGTATCAGTGATGGCGTCGTTGTCACCGATGAAGCGGGAAACTTTTTGCTTGTCAATCCAAGTGCGGAACGGATTGTCGGTATGGGGGCAACAGACACGCCGCCTGATCAATGGAGTGACGCGTACGGCACCTTTTATCCCGATAAAGTTACCCCCTTTCCTAACGAGGAACTTCCGCTCGTTCACGCCATGCAGGGGCGGGTAACAGATGAAGTCGATCTGTTTATGCGCAATCCGGAAAATCCAGACGGTTGTTTTATCAATGTCACTGGAAGACCCCTACAGGACGAACGAAACAGTGTGAGAGGGGGCGTGATTGTTTTCCGCGATGTGACGAAAGCTAAGAGCACAGAGGCTAGGTTAGAACAAACTGTCAGGGACCTAGAAGATCAGACGCGACTGATGGAGATTATTTTTAATAATATGAGCGATGGGGTGGTTGTCGCCGACGACAGGGGGCAATACATAATGGCGAATTCAGCCGTGCAACAGATGGTCGGTCAACCTCTTGATGACCTAGACCTGCCTCGCGCATCTGAACAATATAGTGTTTTTCACCCCACGACAGAATCATTGTTTCCCTCAGACCAACTCCCACTCGCCCGTGCCGTCAAGGGTGAGGCGACAGACAACGTCGAAATGCGTATAAACAACGAGCAACTGTCAAAGGAGGCTTATCTCAGTGTGAGTGGGAGGCCTCTACTCGACGAAAATGGCGTTTCGAGAGGCGGGGTGGTTGTTGTCCGCGATATCACAGAGCTCAAACAGGTGGAGATCGAGTTAAAAAGCATAGTTAGCCAACTCGAAGAGCAGGGCAACCTGATGGAATCTATTTTTAATAGTATCAGTGATGGGGTGGTCGTCGCCGATGCAGATGGTGCCCTGACAATTTTTAATCCAAGTGCCGAAAAAATTATCGGAATGGGGGCAGTAGAGACAGATCCTGATGAATGGAGTGATAACTATGGGCTCTTTTTCCCCGATAGAGTGACCCCCTTTCCATCAGATGAACTGCCGCTCGCACTTGCCCTCAAAGGTGAGACCTCAGACGACGTAGAGATGTTTGTACGCAACCCGAAAGTGCCAGACGGTGTTTTTATCAGCGTCAGTGGGAGACCGATACGGGACGAAATGGACACTGACAAAGGAGGGGTGGCAGTGTTCCGCGATGTGACGCATCGGGTGATCGCCGAAGAAGCGTTGACCCAAGCATTCGCGCAAGGACGGTTGGAAATTGTCGAGACCATCCTCCACAATATCGGCAACGCCATCAACAGCGTCACGGTAGGCATTAACGTCCTCCAAGAGAATATAGTGGGGAGTCAACTCATACACCGCTTCTCTGCACTCGCCCATATGGTTAAGGCACATCAGGAGGATTGGGTTGATTTCATTGAAAATGACCCGAAAGGGCAGCAGGTACTCCCATTCATGATCGCGCTCGCCGCAGACTTTACCAATCAGAATGAAAAGATGGTCAAGACACTTGAGCGCGTCAATGAGAGAGTCACGCATATCATTGATATTATCCGGACGCAAAAATCCTCTAATCAGCCCAGTATGACGCGGAAAACTATCGACCTGCATCAGACAATCTTGAGCGCGGTCAAATTGCAGCACGATTCGATTGGCAAAAGAGGCATCCAAGTCGATGTCGATTGCGAGAACGCGCCCCAAGAGATTCAGATTCAGGAGAGTCAATTCCAGCAGATGTTGGTGAATCTGTTGAAAAATTCGATTGAAGCCATTGATGAACTGATTCAATCGGGCGGACTCAATGAAAAGCCGCGCGTTGAAATTAAAGCCTATATCCGTAAGGATTTCCTCTATCTTGATGTTACCGATAACGGCATTGGTGTCGCACAGAAGGACTCGAAGTTAATCTTCAATGCCGGTTACACGACAAAGGACTCGGGGACCGGGCTCGGTCTCCATTCGAGTGCCAATTTTGTGATTGGCTCTGGCGGGAAGATTTACCCCTTGAGCGAGGGCATCGGCAAAGGCACAACGATGCGAATTATGATGCGGTGCTCATCAATTCTGCCGTAGGTCCACATCTTAACATGAGCCAAGGAGATTTTGATGGCAAACGCAAAAATTATAATCGTTGAAAGCAACACCGCTGTTGCCGAAGACATTGAAGAACGATTAACAACGCTAGGATACACCATTTGCGCTATAGTCTCCGCCAAGGCGCAAGCAATTGCGAAAGTGACAGAAATGCGCCCCGATTTAGTCCTAATTGATATGGACGTTGAAGGGGAAATGGATGGCGTCGACATTGCCCAAGAGATATATAACCGTTTCGATATTCCAGTGATATATCTGACGAATTATGTAAACGAAAATTTATTGGAGAAGGTAAGGACAACTCGGGCATTTGGCCATGTTTTCAAACCGTATGGAACGAACCAATTACACCTGAGCATCGAAACTCATCTTTACTGGTATCAGGAAGATCAGCGATTCAGAGAAGAACAGCAGCTCACGACCATTTTCAATAATGTGAGTGATGCTGTAATTGCCACGGATCGAAAGGGATTGGTAACATTTATGAATCCGGCCGCCGAACGTATGATAGGTTGTCAATTTGAAGCGGCTTCTGGGGCAAACATACAGCAAATTTTCCGCGTTGATACTGAGGGCGATTGTCCTATAACAGCGGTTTTGAGGGGTATACTCCACCCAGATACCCCTATCGCCCCGGATTTGTCTACCGATGGCAAGGGGGATTATGAGGCTATCCTCACTACCAGATCGGATCAAAAAATCCAAGTGAACTATAACGCCATGCCCTCTATCAATCAAAGAGGAAAGGTTGTTGGCATGGTTATAACCTGCCGAGATATCACTGACTATAAAGAAATCGAGGAACGGTTAAATCAAACCATTCGTGAACTTCAAGATCAGACGCAACTGATGGATATTATTTTCAGTAATATGAGCGATGGGGTGCTCGTGGCGGATGAAAACGGGCAATACATAATGGCGAATCCGGCCCTTCAACAGATGATTGGTGGCCAACAGTTTGATGAGCTAGACCTTCCTCGCGCATCTGAACAATATGGTATTTTTCACCCCACGACCGGAGCACTGTTTCCCCCAGATCAACTCCCACTCGCCCGTGCCATCAAAGGTGAGTCGCCAAACAACGTCGAAGTGTGTATAAACAACGAGCACCTGTCACAGGAGGTTTATGCTAGTGTCAATGGGAGACCGCTACTCGATGAAAATGGCGTTTCGAGAGGAGGGGTAGTTGTTACCCGCGACATCACGGAGATCAAACAGACACAGATCCAACTCGAAAATCAGACGCAACTCTTGGAAACCGTTTTTAATAATATGAGCGATGGAGTGCTCGTTGCGAATGAAAATGGGGAATACATAATGGCGAATCCGGCTGCGGAACAGATGATTGGCGATCAACAGTTTGATGCGCTAGATCTTCCTCAATCATCTGAACAATACGGTCTTTTTGACTCCACGACCGGATCACTGTTTACTCCAGATCAACTTCCACTCGCCCGCGCCGTCAAGGGTGAGCCGACAGACAACATCGAAATGCACATAAGGAACCCGCAACTATCACAGGAGGTTTATGTCAGTATCAATGGAAGGCCGCTCCTTGACAAAAATGGCGTTTCGAGAGGCGGGGTGGTTGTTGCCCACAATATCACGGAGCTCAAACAGACACAGATCCAGTTGGAGCAAACAGTCGCTGAGCTCGAAAATCAGACGCAACTCTTGGAAGTCGTTTTTAATAATATGAGCGATGGGGTTGTCGTTGCCGATGATAAGGGGCGATACGTCATGTATAATCAAACTGCGGAACAGATGACCGGTCAGCATCTGGAGCCCATGGACATTAAGGACGCACCTGAACGATTCGGCTTCTTTCACCCCGATGAAAAAACCCCCTTTTCCGCAGATGAACTTCCACTTATACGCACCCTCCGTGGTGAGGAGTCAGACAACATCAGTATGTTTATGTCCACCCCGAAAATGCAGGAGGGGCTGCATTTGAGCGTCAGCGCAAGACCCCTACGCGATGCACAAGGTGTTGTGACCGGGGGCGTTTCTGTTTCACGCGATGTCACGGAACTCAGACAGGCGGAGATCGAGTTAAAAAACATAGTTAACCAACTCGAAGAGCAGGGCAACCTGATGGAATCTATTTTTAATAGTATCAGTGATGGGGTGATCGTCGCCGATGCAGATGGTGCCTTCACAATTTTTAATCCAAGTGCCGAAAAAATTGTCGGAATCGGTCCAACAGATACAGGTCCTGATGAATGGAGTGATAGCTATGGTCTCTTTTTTTCCGATAGAGTGACCCCCTTTCCACCAGAGGAACTGCCACTGGCACGGGCCCTCCAGGGCCAGATCTCAGACGAGGTAGAGATGTTTGTGCGCAACCCGAAAGTGCCAGACGGTGTTTTTATTAGCGTCAGTGGGAGGCCGCTACGGGACAAAACGGGCACTGACAAAGGGGGGGTAATCGTTTTCCGCGATGTGACACATCAAGTGATCGCCGAAGAAGCGTTGATGCAAGCATTCGCGCAAGGACGGTTGGAAATTGTCGAGACCATCCTCCACAATATCGGCAACGCCATCAACAGCGTCACGGTAGGCATTAACGTCCTCCAAGAGAACATAGTGGGGAATCAACTCATAAACCGCTTCTCCGCACTTGCCGATATGGTTAAAGCCCATCAGGAGGATTGGGTTGATTTCATCAAAAATGACCCGAAAGGGCAGCAGGTACTCCCCTTTATGATCGCGCTCGCCGCAGACTTTACCAATCAGAATGAAAAGATGGTTAAGACACTTGAGCGTGTTAGTGGGAGGGTCACGCATATCATTGATATTATCCGGACGCAAAAATCCTCTAATCAGCCCAGTATGACGCGGAAAACTATCGACCTGCATCAGACAATCTTGAGCGCGGTGAAATTACAGCACGATTCGATCGGCAAAAGAAGCATCGAGGTCAATGTTGACTGCGAAGGCGCGCCCCAAGAGATTCAGATTCAGGAGAGTCAATTCCAGCAAATGCTGGTGAATCTGTTGAAAAATTCGATTGAAGCCATTGATGAACTGATTCAATCGGGTGGTCTCAATGAAGCGCCACGCATTGAGATTAAAGCCTATATCCGTGAGGATTTTCTCTATCTTGATGTTACCGATAACGGCATTGGTGTCGCACAGAAGGACTCAAAGTTAATTTTCAATGCCGGTTACACGACGAAGGATTCGGGTACGGGGCTCGGTCTGCATTCGAGTGCCAACTTTGTGATTGGCTCTGGCGGAAAAATTCACGCCTTGAGCGAGGGTATCGGCAAAGGCACAACGATGCGAATTATGATGCGGTGTTCCTCAATTCTGCCGTAGGACGGTCCTCTCATTGGATGCATTAGTTCATTAATTACCCAATGAACCAATGAACTAACTCACGTTTCACGTTTCACGTTCTAACAATGCGTTATGCTTTATCAGAATTACGCTAAATTCACTCCATCACCGCCCCGATAAATCCCCGATGAATCGGGACAGGCGGGATTCAAAGCAACTCGCAGTGGATTGACAAATCCACTGCATATTTACAAAGATGGCTTGGATATGGCTATCCAAGCCGAACAGACTGGACAACTAGCAACTTGCGTATAATATAGCAACTGGGATTATCGAATGGAACTAAAAGAAAATTGGAATTATCGTGTTTTGATTGTTGATGATGAAGACGGGATCCATAGCGACTTTGAAGATATGTTGAATCCCAACGGTACACAGACATTAACAGATCAGTTGGCAGCATCCCTTCTTGACGAGAATTCGCAGAATAGAAACGCCTTTCTGCCTCCCTTTGAACTTTTACATGCGACAAGCGGCGAGGAAGCGTACGATATTATACGCACGGCAAAGGAATCGGACCGTCCCATTGCGGTGGCATACATTGATGTTAGGATGCCACCGGGGATTGATGGCGTTGAAGCAATCCGTCGGATCAGACAGATCGAGAAGGACATTGAACTGATCATTATGACTGCTTACACGGATAAACCGCTGCCTGAAATTGTCCGTGATATGGAACTGCTTCATAAATTGCTCTATATCCGCAAGCCTTTTGCGCCGGAGGAGGTCCAGCAAATTACGCTCGCCCTTGTCGAAAAGTGGAATATCGAACAGGAATTAGCCAAAAAACAGCAGCAAATCGTAACGAATCATCAAAACCTCGAAATCAGTCATCAAAGGCTTGAGACTGTGCTTGATTCTGCTGCAGATGCGATCGGCATGTTTGATGACGACGGACACCTACTGTTTGCAAATCAATACTATCAGCAGTTGTTTGACTTAACGGAAGAGCAGCTGCGGCAGATGCCGCCGGACGACATCAGAGAACATATGAGAGAACGTTTCCAAGAGACAGAACTCTCGCAACCGGGGGGCGGGGCACACGCTGAGAATCTTGAAGACATGGTGGAAGAGATTGGCGACGCGAGTCAGTCTGAACCGAGGTTGTTTTATCGCTTGATTACCCCGGTGTCGAACAGTCAAGGCGACTTTGCCGGTAACGTTGTCAGTTACCGGGATATGTCCAAAGAGGTTGAGATCCAGCAGATGAAAGCGGAGGTACTCCGCTTACGCACCGAGCTTGAAACGAACCACTCCTTCGGTGAAATTGTCGGCAAAAGCCAGATCATGCAGCAGACATTTGCGTTGATGCAACGGGCAGCTGAAAGTGATATCACCGTGCTGATTTCAGGAGAGAGCGGGACCGGTAAAGAATTGGTCGCAAGGGCGATCCACTTTAATAGCTCTCGAAAAGCGGGTCCATTTGTTACCGTCAATTGCGCTGCCATTCCTGAGACACTCATTGAGAGCGAGTTGTTCGGACATGAACGGGGGGCTTTCACCGGTGCCACTGCGAAACGAATCGGCAAATTTGAACATGCGAATCAAGGGACTATCTTTCTTGATGAAATTGGTGATATGGAATTGGCTCTACAAGCGAAATTGCTGCGTGTCCTTCAAGAGCGTCGGGTCCAGCGCGTCGGGGGTACAACCAATATCCCAATTGACATCCGAGTGCTGACAGCGACAAATCAGAACTTAGAAGCTGCGGTGGAAGCGGGGACTTTCCGGACAGATCTGTTCTATCGGATCGCCGCTTTCCCAATCGTGGTGCCTCCGCTTAGAGACCGTCGCGAGGATATCCCACTCTTAGCAAATCATTTTCTAAAAAAATATGTCGAAAATACCACGAAATCCATTAACGCCATTTCCGCTGATACCTTACGATTATTGATGCAGTACGACTTTCCCGGTAATGTACGTGAGCTGGAAAACATCATTGAACGCGCTGTTTTACTTGAGACCACAGAGTTGTTACAACCGAGCAGCCTGCCCTCGCAGATTTTGTCAATGATTTCTTCCCAACCTATCTCCCTCTCTCCCGATTCAACAGAAATTCTACCGTTTGAAGAGGTTGAACGTCAAACACTTGCCCACGCGCTCAAAGTAATGAATAATAATGTTACCAAGGCTGCCGAAGCATTGAAAATCGACAGGTCCACCCTTTATCGGAAAGTGAAGCTATATAAACTCCCCATGTCGGATTGAGCCCCCAAGAGGCATCAAAAAAGAGAGCGTGTTTCCTTTGAACCCCCCTCGTCCCCCTTGTCAGGGGGGAAATACGGAAGGAATCGAGTTTTGAAGAAAAGACTCAGTTTCAGGGCAAATAATTTTACCCAAAATGACTTTTCAAGTAGGCTCTTATGTGAAAATTCTCGATCAATTTTAGTTTGGAATGTCCCCTGAGTGTGTGCGGTGCAATAACGCTCCGTTACCCGTTAGTAGAGTCCAAGGTAATTCTCGGTTTCCCACTGGCTGATGCTTTGGTGGTAACTTCGCCACTCTTCGCGCTTGACTTCGATGTAATAGGGCGCATATTCAGGTCCAAGTGCGCTCTGGATAACCTCGTCCTCTTCCAGGTAGTCGAGCGCTTGGCTGAGTGTTCTTGGTAGCACGTCAATACCACGTCGTTGCAGCTCGTCCAACGATATCTCGTAGAGGTTATCGTCGTTGCGCGCTCCGGGATCAATTTGGTTTTCTATGCCGTCAAGTCCGGCGGCGAGTGTTGCTGCCATGGCGAGGTACGGATTTGCCGCACCGTCGCCTGAACGATTTTCAATCCGTCCAGGACCGGGGATACGGATCATCTGTGTCCGGTTGCTTCCACCATACGTGATATAGACGGGTGCCCATGTTGCGCCGGAGCGGGGTGCGCCAGAAATTAAGCGTTTGTAGCTATTGACAAGAGGATTGGTGACAGCAACGAGTGCTTTGGCGTGGTGAAGAATGCCACCCATAAACCAGTAGGCGAGTTGGGACAGGCCGTTTTCATCGGATTCGTCGAGGAAGTGATTGGTCCGGTTTTCCGTATCCCACAGGCTCATGTGAAGATGCGCGCCGTTGCCGGTTAAATTTGCAAAAGGCTTGGGCATGAAGGTCGCTGTTAGTCCTTGCTCTTCGGCGACGGTCTTGACCATCCACTTGAAGAAGGTATGCCGATCTGCGGTGGTCAGTGCATCGGAATAGAGCCAGTTGAGTTCAAATTGGCAGTTGGCGTCCTCATGGTCGTTGGCGTATGGTCCCCAGCCTAACCCCTGTAGATACTTAATCAGGGTGGTCATTGTGTCGAGGTTGCGGTGGAGTGCCCGCAGGTCATAGCAGGGCTTACCGAGTGTATCGAGCGAGTCCCACGGCGCGTAACTGCCGTCCTCAGCTTGTTTCAACAGCATAAACTCTGCCTCAACGCCGACGTTGAAGAGGTAACCTTTTTGTTTCGCGTTCTCCAATCCCCGCTGCAAGATGGTACGTGGACAATAGGGCCATGGCTCATCTTCTACGTGCACATTTCCTGCCAACCACGCCACATTTTCGCGCCACGGCACGATTGTGAGTGAGTTAAAGTCAGGGAGGCTTGCCATGTCCGGGTCATGTGGTCCCTGTCCCATCTCACCTGCGGCAAACCCTGCGAAACCAGCGCCCTCATCTGCCATGTCATCAATATGCGTCGTTGGTACCACCTTCGCTTTTGGGGCTCCAGCCATTTCTACAAAGGAACAGAGGAAAAACTCGATTCCCTTCTCGGCGACTAACGTTTTCACCTCGTCTAACGTCATTATCATGGCTCCTTTCTCATTGCCGTTTGATTTACTTCAACGCAAGGACGCAAAGTTTTTTTATTATTATTTTAGCTTCGCGTCTTTGCACCGTTGTGCGTTTGCGTTAAAAGTTAAAATAAATATTATTCCCGTTCTTTCCACCCTGGTCCGCCGCCAAACACACGGTTCGTCCCGACGAGCGGGATTCCGCAAATCATTGATGCCTCCAGGTTCAACGCCCGGAGGTCTTCGGGGTCGAGATCATGCACGTCCGCCTTGCCGCACGCGCGCGCAAGGATCTGGATTTCTGAGGTCATCGCTTGCAGCAGGTTGGCGACGCGCTCTGCTGCTTCGTCGATGTCGAGGCGTTTCATCAGATCGGGGTCTTGGGTTGTGATCCCGACGGGACAGCGGCCTGTGTGACAGTGGTGGCAGTGGTACGGCTCGGTACCGAGTTCGTGGTAATCCTCGACATGGATGGGTTTGTTGCAGTTGAGTGCCATCAGCCCTGCCGTGCCGATGTATACCGCGTCCGCACCGAGTGCCATCGCCTTTGCTGCGTCCACACCGTGTCGGATGCCGCCTGCAATAATAAGCTGCACTTCGCCGTACAATCCGAGGTCTTCGAGTGCTGCGCGTGCCTCACATACAGCGGCGAGCGTGGGCACCCCGGTATGCTCCTGACAAATTTCGGCGGATGCGCCGGTGCCACCTTCCATGCCATCTACGACGATGACATCGGCGCCCGCCTTTGCCGCCAACTTCACGTCGTCGAATACCCGCGTTGCACCCATCTTCACGAAGATTGGCACCTGCCAGTCGGTCGCCTCCCGTAATTCTTCGATTTTGATGATCATATCGTCGGGACCGAGGAAGTCGGGGTGCCGTGCCGGGCTACGCTGATCGACACCGAGGGGTAGGTCGCGTTGTTCCGCAACCGTATCTAACACCTTTGAGCCGAGCAGCAATCCGCCCGTTCCCGGCTTCGCGCCCTGTCCAATCGTCAACTCGATGCCGTCCGCCATCTGTAAGTGGTGGACGTCGATACCGTAGCGGGATGGTAGTACCTCGTATATCAGTGTCCGGCTGTGTTCGCGTTCTGCCATCAGCATCCCGCCGTCGCCGGTGGTGTTAGAGGATCCGACAATATTCGCGCCCTTTGCGAGTGCGACTTTCGCGTTGTAGGAGAGTGCGCCCCAACTCATGCCGGTGATCATGATGGGAACTTCGAGTTCAATTGGCTTTTCGGCGAAGCGGGTGCCGAGGAGGGTTTTGGGTGAACAGCGTTCCCGATAGCCTTCGAGTGGGATGCGGGTCAAGGTACAGGGGATGAAGGTCAGGTCATCGAACGTTGCCCATCGCCGTTCGCGCAACGTCCCAAATCCGCGGATACGGTATCGTCCTAATTCCGCTTTGACTTGGATATCTTCAATAATGTCAGGGGTGAATGTTCCACTGGTTCGGAGGTAATCTGATTTGTCTGGCATAGTAAAAAAGTTTCTCTTGTTATAGCGCCTCTCGCCACACTGATCGCTCGTCTTTGTCGAAGTTCCACAGCTTGCGCCCGGAGACGACTTTCTTGAAATTGCGGATAGGAGCCTGTGAATTGCCAACTCTGGACGGGAGATGTTGAGATAGGGTGGATTCGAGGAAGGTGAGGTCTTCTGCGGTCGGTTGTTCAATTATGGCGTCGTTGCCGAGTTCAGCGATATTCCCGCCGACAAAACACACCGCCTCATACATCGAATCGGCAAAGGCTTCGCCGGTATCTCCGCAGACAATCATTGTCCCTCGCTGCGCCATGAACCCCGCCATATAGCCGCAGTTTCCGCCGACGATAATCAGTCCGCCTTTCATCGAAACGCCTAACCGCGAAGCCGCATCGCTGTGAACCACAACTGTTCCGCCTCGAATTGAAGCTGCTGCGCCGTTGCCTGCATTCCCTTCGACGGTAACGGTGCCGCCCATCATCGACTCCGCCAATCCCCATCCCGCACTTCCTTTGATTTCGACGGTGGGTCCGTCGACCATGCCAGCGCAGTAGTAACCAACACTTCCGTCAAAGGTCAGTTTTACCGACTGTAGAATTGCTACGCCGAGATTGTGCCGGGCGACGGGATTTCTCATACAGATGTCGGTCTCACCGTTAGCGATGAGGCGTTTGATTTCCGCATTGATGTCGCGGGTCGTTTTACCGTCACAGATTATGTCTGCCATATAGCCACATCCTTTGCTTGTGCTTCGCGCACCTCATAGCCGTCCCCGAAGGCAGCGCGGATGGCGATCTCTTCGGTTGCGACAGCGACATAATCATCTGTTTCGGTAAAGAGTAGTGGTTTGAAGGCGAAGGGGTCTTTGGCAAATCCGATGTAGTTCTCTGTTGCCGCGAGATAACTGAAGGAACCATCCAAATCGGCAAGCGACGCATCTAACGCTTCTTTGAAGGTCAGTCCTTGGGATAGCTGGTCAGCGAGGTAGACACCGATGATTTCGGAGTCGTTTTCCGTATAGAATCGGACACCACGTTGTTCATAGATACAGCGTAATTTGTGGTAGTTCGTGATGTGTCCGTTGTGGACGATGGCGAGGTCAGGATAGTTGTGTGCCCAGAAGGGTTGCGAGTGACTTAGATCGACACGGCTCTCTGTCGAAAGGCGTGTGTGGCCGATACCGTGTGTGCCCAGAAATGTAGAGACGCCATGGGTTGCGTCGAGATTTTGCGGTGTGCCGACCTGCTTGACAATTTCCAGTTCGCGCCCCATACTGACGACTTCGATGTCTTCATCTAAGGACTCAATGAATTGCGTTAATACTCTTGGTTCCCCTTGCAGATCGATGACGAGCCGTAGATACTCAGCGGTTGTTTTCACCTTTTGCACGGAGCCGAATGCCTTGACCCCCTCTGCAATCGAAGTTCCTCTTTCGGCTGCACCGTCAAGTTCTCCCAATTTTACCTGCAGCGTGAACGCCCCATTTTCTGGAGGAGTATAAAGTGCCACCCCCGCCGAATCCGGTCCCCGTACTCCCAGTGCCGTGAGCATGGTGAGGACAGTTTTGCCCACGGGTGCATTACGATTTTGCGTTTTATCTAAAAAGCCGACGATACCACACACTCTTAATTTCTCCTTGATTATGACCTAAGCTGCCACGTTAAAATGCAACCATTTGTGGCGTATCTTATCACATTATCAGCGTCCTGTCAAACGGTGCGAGAGCCTCTATTCGTCCCGCAAATCCCTGACGCCCACAGCTACCCCTGAAAACTCGTTTTTCTCAAGAAGGATGTTAGAAGTCTTTTCACCAATCTGTACACCGATGTGTTCGCCGCCCTTCCGCGTTTCAGCTATCTGATTTTCTCGAATCGTAATGGACTGAGTCTCACCCTGAATATCAATGCCGATTCCACTTTTATCCGGTCCACTGTTCGCAATCCGGTTATTTTCAACAAGATTTCGATGGGGGCTACGCCCTTCGTTTGGTTCGTTACGGAAAGTGATTCCGACCTCCCCGCTGCCCTCGATACGGTTGTGTCGGATGATATTATCGGTGTCTCGATGTCCTACGGAGATGCCATATTGACAGTTATTGAGAATCTGGTTGTTCTCTGCGGTCCCGTGTTTCACGCCCCAGCAGAAGAAAAGCCCCAACCGATTTCCTGCAAGGTAATTATCCTGCATGATCGGACGTTGGGATCCGGAGCCCGGATGCAACCCCAAATCGGCGTTGTTTAGGCTCCGGCAATTTGTCACGGTCACGTCGTGGCAGATTTGCCATGAAATGCCATCACCGTTATAGTTCCGCGCTTCGACGTGATCTATTGTTATTCGCTCACAGTCCTGCATGAAGATGCAGCCGGCATAGTTTCCATCGAGGCGTTCATTATTAGATCGGTTGCCGTCGAGGGCAAGATCTCTGATCTCCACATCGCAAATATGTTCACCGCTCAGAATCGGGAACAGGGTCGAGATCTGTGCTTCGTGGTCTGCCCAGAAATTCTTTTCGAGGGATTTATCGAGCCAGAGGCGATTTCCCTCCTTTGCGACGATCGTGCGCTTAATGACATTTGACCCGCCGTCATGGGGTGTCTTTGCTCTCAGGCAAACCCCGTATCCCACTTCAAAGCCGTTGCCCTTGGTCAGGGTTACGTCTGAATCGTACCAATCCGAATCGATAGCGAGGGGAGTGCTCACAGATGGATTTTTAACCAGCACTGTTTCGTTACCGCTCCCTTCAATCTGTATGTTGCTTCGTAAGTAGATTGCGTTGTTAAGATGATAGGTGCCGGGCAAGAGTTTCAGCGTTCCGCCGCCGAGTGCGTTGAGGTAATCGATACCCGCCTGAATAACGCGATCATCGCTGCCATTAATCTGTCCACCGCCGCTACCTACTGTCATTGATAACGAATTCCGCATGTGAAGCTCCTTTCATCTTCCACCGGTTCGGAGATTAGCCGCTCACTTGCCCTCTCTTTATTCCAACACAATTCGCCGTTTTTCCTGCATAGACTGTTCAGCAGACAGGCTCACCCGTATCGCTTCAAGTGCGGTGACTGCGTCTCTATGCGCTGCACTTGTCTCTTGCGTCTGGATCTCCTGCACCCACCGTTCCTGAAGTGAAATGTTTGGGGCATCAACCGGCGGAATTTCCTCGACCTCTGCTCCCGTTGAACAGTGCCACTTGCCATCGCTATCGCTGATTGTACCGCCGGTCAGGATATAACGGGAGTGCTGTTCAGACTCCTGAATCTCAACACCTCCTGCCCAGACCCAACTCCCGATCCCGCCGTTCTTGAACTTCACATTGACTGTGTTGACAAATCGGTTATAATTGCCTTGATCGGTTAATCCTTCGTAGACCGCAGAACCTTCTACCGATCTGGCACCTCCGAAGATGTCGATAATTGGGTAGATATGATAGATGAAAAAGTGTGCTGGCGGACCGGAGACAGGCAGGTTGAACAAGATCTCTGGGCGCGCGCCTCGTCCCGGTGTGAGGCGCAGAAAGGTGGTCAACAGCAGGTCTCCGAGCTCTTGGGCGCGCTGCTTAACCGCTCGATGTGAATTGGACACGGTTTCAGAGTGGTTAATCCGGAGAACCCGTTGGTTACTTTCTGCGATTTCGACTACGGCTTCCCCCGCATCGATTGACCGTGCCAACGGATATTCCATAAAGATATGTTTATCACAACGGAGTGCCGCAAGCGCTATTTCGGCGTGGGTGTCGTTGTGAGTGCAGATGAGGACCCCGTCCAGGTTATCGCGTTCGACAAGTGCCTGCCAATCGGGGATAAACTCCGCTCCATGTTTTTCAGCAAGCGCGTTGCCTGTTTCAGTGTTTCTCGAAGCGATTGCCACAACCTCGGCGGCTTCCATTTCAGAGAATCTCTCTGCGTGACGCGTCCCGGTGCCGCCAGATCCTATAATACCAATTCTTAGTTTTGACATATTTTTGGCCCAATGTGTTGTGTGATATGTAACACCTGCATCTTATCACATTTGCACCCCTTCATGCTACCCAAAATCCAAAAATCAGAGAGGAGTCGGATATCAGAATTTTGTCTCTCCTCTGACCTATTTCCTTGTTGTGTTATTTCGACAGATAAGATGGGACCGTTTCGACCTAATCCCATTTTTTGGTCTATGCCATGAACTTTTATCTCCCCCGCGGTGTCATTTACAGTGGAAGTCTTTTATGATGGAGCAATCAGACCAAACCCTCATTTGTAAGACTGTGAAACGCGATGCCGCTGCTTTTGAGATCCTTTTTGCACGGCACAGTGCGTCCGTCCGCCAGCATATCCTTAGCATCGTGCAGGTTGAGAGTGCTGCCGAAGATCTGGTTCAAGAGGTGTTTTTGCGTGTCTGGACGCGCGCTGAACAGTGGAATGGTCAAGGCGAGTTCAAGGGCTGGCTTTTTCGCATCGCAACGAATCTCGCCCTCAATTATCTGCGCACTGTGCGGCGACGGCGGCAAGAGCCGCTCGAAACGCCGCCGGACGAATACGATGATGAGGGAGAACGTCCACCAGATCCGGCTTGGCTGATTGATACCTCATCGGGCGGTCCCGAAGTGATGGTGGAGCAAGCCGAACGGTCCCAGCTGCTCTGGCAACTTGTTGATGGGCTGCCCCAAGAGAAACGAGAGGTGCTGCACCTCATATATCAGAAAGAGATGGCACTTCGAGAAGTCGCCATAGAGCTGGGCATTCCAGAAGGCACTGTGAAGTCGCGTTTATACTATTCCATAAGACATCTCGCTCGCGAATGGAGGGAAATCGCAAGCGGTTGGGAAGAAGATAAGGAATGAGCAAAGAGCAGCGTTTTACACTTTCAGGGCTTACGCAAATTTAGCACACAAGGGGTAGATTTTGTTTTTAACCCCCCTCGCCCCCCTTGTCAAGGGGACTTTGGAAAATCAGGGGGACTTATGAACGTGCTGCGTCAGTCCTAACTTTATAACTTACACAAACACAATACGAAGGAAACAGGAGGATAGCATGTCGCACAACATCACCGCATTTTGGCACAAAGAATCCTTTGAAGAATTGATGAAAGAACAACTGCCAGAACTTCTTGCTGATCGGGTGCCGCTCGCTGGATATCATTTTGAATCAATCGGTGCGTATACCTGTCGGATCAGAATCGTGCTGGCGTCAACTGGGGGTTATGTTGAGGTCGAATACACGGACGTTCCGCAGCCTGATACGGATGGCATGTTCACACTCGACGGTGAACCCTATGTTGTTGTGCCGATCGCTTCAACCGTGAAGCTGGAAAAAGCGAAGGTTGCGTGTATGGGAGATCAACTGTACGACTACTTCAAAGTACGCATCAGGGAAGCACCGCCAGATCTGGAATGGGAAACATCACTTGTTCGCTCATGGCTCCCGATTGATAGATGGGTGCGTGAATTCTTTAGTGATACACCCACCGCTCAGAAACTCTCTCGAACCAACTGGCTGGACAAGCAGACGCATCTGCGTAGGGTGCAAATTTCACAGGGGAATCAGGTGTTTAGCCCCGGACACTTTGGGCGGACTTGTCCATTTGAAACGCCAGAGGGACCCAACGTTGGCAAAATTCTAACGATTGCGAGAGGCGCGGAGATCCGTGATGAAAAATTGGTCATCGTGGATGAAAGCCCTGAGGCGACGCTTGGTCTATCTGCAGCACTGATCCCTTTTCTC
Organism: Candidatus Poribacteria bacterium; assembly: GCA_022822005.1. Taxonomy (GTDB): domain Bacteria; phylum Poribacteria; class WGA-4E; order WGA-4E; family PCPOR2b; genus PCPOR2b. The sequence continues at coordinate 101,401 of JAJECO010000084.1, read as the reverse complement.
GAACACAATGATCCATCGCGAATACTCATGGGTGCGAACATGATGCGTCAGTGGTTGTCGCCTTCTACTCCAGAGCCTGCGCTTGTCCAGACGGGTTACGAGCCCGATGTGCCTGACTTTTGGTGTGGCCGTAATCTGTTGACCGCTTTTATCTCTTGGGGTGGAGAGACCTTTGAGGACGGGATTGCGATTAGTGAGTCGTGCGCTGCACGTCTAAATTTTCCTTATGCCGTTGAACCGGGCGATAAGATCAGTAACCGTCACGGGACGAAGGGGGTCATTTCGCGCATCCTTCCTGACGATGAGATGCCCCACCTCGCCGATGGTACGCCGGTGGAGCTCGTTTTCAGTTTTGGTGCTTTGCATGGACGGATGAACTTTGGTCAGATTCGTGAAGCGGTCATGAGCCGCATCGCGCGGGTGGAGGGTGAAGTCGCTATTGTGCCGCCATTTCAAGCATCCAGTGCCGATCAACTCCGTGAGCGACTCCAAAAGGTAGGACTGCCTGAAGATGGGATGGAAACCCTCACGTTTGGAGCCAACGGTAAGAAACTGGATCGGCCGAGTACGGTTGGTTGGGTTTATTGGGGAAAGACGGTTCACATTGCGCTGGATAAGCTCAAGGTCTCCGAGCCCATCGTTCATGACGAACCTATATACCATCAAGGGTTTGGCGAACTGGAATACTATACACTACGCAACGTTTCAGCGTTTGAGACTTTGCGGGAACATTTCAACACCCGTGCTTCGACGCGGGCAGATGTGGAGACACTTCCCGATCGCGTTACAGCAGGGACAGTTGAACAGGCGGGCCCACCGACGCCGATGTTTGCCAAACTCAGGGAGCGACTGTCGGCGGGGGGCATCCACGCTAACTTGGACGATGACAAATTGACTTTCCGATTTGCGCGTCCGATTGGGAATACGCTCCAGCTTGCCCAGCCAGTCCCCCATCCGTGGCTCCATGCTCAAATTATTGATGAAGTTGGTATATGTGAAGACGTTTCCGAGTATCGTGCACTTGCCGATGTCAATACCAGAGCAGAGCGGATGTTTGCAAATGATGCACCGGAAAGTTTAACTCTTCAAACCCTCAAGCAGCTCCAAACACGCCTTGCGGAATATTTCGACGCACTTCTAGGGCCCGCGGATATGCGCTTTGACGCACGGACGCTTTTCAGTGGACGCAGCGTTATTGTACCAGATGCGAAGTTACGCGCCGATCAGGTCGGCATTCCTGAGCAGATGGCGTGGGCACTTTTTGGGTCGCGGGTTGCAAAAGAACTTGGTGAAAGCAAAGAGGTACAAGGAAAAAGCCAGAGGGCAACACATCTCCTCGATGAGCTGATGGCACGTTCATGGGTGATTGTACATCGAGCACCTGCGTTTTCGCCTACCTCCTTTGTTGCATTCCATCCGGTGCGCCAGCCAGACCGCGCTATCCGTGTTCATCCCTTTGTCTGTGAGTTGATGAATGCTGACTTTGACGGCGACCAAGCGGCGATTTTCTTGCCGATCACAGCGGAGGGTCAACAGGAAGCCGGTGAGCAGCTGTCCATCGCTGGGCATCTCAAACAAGATCCGAATATATGCACAGCGTTAGCCCCGGGGCATGATGCGATATGGGGGTTGGCAAGTTTGAGTCTCACCCCCGAAGGACGTGATGAGCTTGCAGAAATTGTCGGAATGGAGGTTGCTATCCCTGAGGGTTTGGTCACGCGGCAGTCATTAACGGATACGCTGAAAACACTCCTCAAACGCGAGGGGATTGATCGTACCATTGAGGTTGCTGAACGTCTGACGCAGCGGGGATTTGAGATTGCAAAGAGATCGGGAGCCTCCATGAGTCCGTTCCTCAGTAGGGGCGATGGTAGTCCTCCCGTTCCTACTGATCCCGACGATGCAACAGCGTGGAACACTTACGCGGAGGAACTTATGGAATGGATTGCCGCTTACGAAAACTATGATGATAATAACTTGGGACCGCACATCCTCGCAGTCAAAAGCCGCGCCTTTACGAGCAGGCTTTATCGACTCGCTTGTGTTGTTGGGGCGCGAGGGGTGGTTTCAGATATTCGAGGGGGAGATATCGTGATTCGTAACGGGTATTGCGATGGTTTAACGTCTAATGAACTCTACACGCTGTGCATTGGCTCACGTGAAGGGCTTGTTCGATTTAGCTCGGAGCTGCAACGCGTTGCGTGGGAACTACGTGACAGCAGCCAATCGAAAGGGTTTACCGTTCTTTCTCGTGCGATGCGAGCCAAACATCCCGGCATCGTTTTCGCCCGTGCCGCAGCGTGCGGTGAAGTCGATCCGCTTACAGATATTGATAGCCGGCTTTTTGTTGGGTTACCTGTAGCAGGATCTGAGTGATGCAACGTGAGTTCAGGAGCTAACCACTTGCCTCTACTAACCCTGTCCAATCAATATGCTCACTAATAAACTGGCTTAAAAAGTCCGGATAGGGTGTGTTACCTTGCAGTCGTTCATCGAAGGGCACGGTTCCCAAAATTGGTAGGTGGGTGAGTCGCGCGAGTTCCTTCGGGTTGGTTTCTTCAGGGAGCCCTTTGGATCCCTCTTGCGAGGCGTTCAACACAATTCCGTGAAGTGTGAGGTTATGAGATCTGGCGAATTCGACCGTCAAAACGGTGTGGTTAATTGTCCCTAAGTTGGGGCGGGCGACGATAAGCAGCGGCAGTTGGAAACGTTGCGCCATATCCGCAACGAGCGCATCGTCACGGATCGGCACTGCAATCCCACCGACTCCTTCCACAACAATGAATTCATGTCTTTGACAGAGTTGGGCGAAAGCCTCGTCTATTTGTCGGGGGTCGATTGACACTCCCTCGATTTCCGCAGCCACAGACGGGGCAAGTGGGTGACGGAGGCAGATTGGGTTAATCAGATCCAGCGCGTCGTCCACCTGTGCGGCGTGCTTGAGGAAAATCGCGTCCTCTGAGACGATCTGTCCTTTGTGTTCAACACCACCGCTTGCGATCGGCTTCATGACACCGACGTTGACACCGGCGGCTTTGAGCGCAGCTGCTAACCCACCCGCGATGACGGTTTTACCGATCTCGGTGTCTGTGCCCGTGATGAAGATGCCGGTTGGTGTGGAATGGGAAGTCATACTCGCTGACCGATGCAGTAGCAGAGTTGATCTGGTGCTATTATGAAGAACACACGGAAGGAATTTTCACCGTATGTATCGACTCGGTATTCGGCGTCGTCTCTTTCCAGTCCGTTGGCTTTCAACTCATTAAAAGTTGCTTCAACATCATTGACTTCAAAGAAACATCCGTCCTGTGTTGGGTCCCCACCGTTCTCCGCCAATCCCATCTGGATGTTATCTCTTGCGAGAACGGCTGACTTGCAAGGCGTGTCACTTCTGGAGATTGTTTGAAATCCCATTACCGTTTCGTAGAAAGGGATTGCTTCCTCCAAATTCTCGACAGGCAAATTCATCTCGTCTTCTTGATAAGGCTTTGCGGTTTTGAAAACAGCTTTGGTTTCCATATTTTTCTTTCCTCATGTTCACGGATGTTAACAATAATTTTATTGATGTAAATTATACCACACAAACATGAAGTGGTCAAGTAAAGTTATCAAATCTGACGGTTTATTTTCCCCTCACCGTTTCTGTTTCAGGAAGGGGACTAGCACAACGGTTATCAATGGCAGCATCACCAATCCATCTAGCAGTTTTGGCAATCCAACCTGATCGCCGATCATACCGACCGGATAGTTCAATAATCCTGCGGTTCCCCATGCGGCGCCCATTGCGAGGCTGGAAGCGAGGCTTTCATGCTGAGGAAGCAGCTGTTGTGCCAAAACGATATTGACCGTGACTGAAGTGGAGAGCGTAAAATTTCCCAGAGGGAGTAGTACTAAAAAGAGTGTGCCGCTGCTATGTAACGCCGCGTATAGAATCGGTGGCGCAACGAGTAACGAAAAGCGTAACAGCGTGTAACGATCAATCCGATCTGAAAGCGAGCCACCGGTGATGATGCCTATTGAACCCGCGAATACAAAGAGGGAGAGCACCGCCGAGCGCTCGATGTTTGAAAAATCCTGTTGATCAAGATGCAGTGACAAGAAGTTCAACACCCCGACTGTCGTGACAGTTCTCAGGGTAGTGATTAGATATATCACGATGAGCGGGCGCAGTTGGGGGCGGAGGGCAATCCAGACTGTTGCTTTCTCTGATTCGGTATGTGAGATTTGAGTGGTCGCCACAATCTCTTCCTTAGTTGTTCGAGAGGAGTTGGTTTTTGCGACAAGTAGTGCGACGAGAAGTCCCGGAATCATGCACCACACCAACCACTCCAATCCATAGCGGTTTAACAGTAGCATGATACAGAACGGTCCAATTGCTTGTCCTACGTTTCCTCCGGTGATAAACAGTGACACACCGAATCCTCGCCCTCGCTTGGCTAATGCTGCTGCCTGAACGGCTGCTGGCGGATGGAATGCTGCCACACCCATGCCTCCAATTATTAGTAATAGCATTAGGAGGAGAAGTGATGGGGCAACCCCCATTAAGCTGGTGCAAACCGAAGGTATAGCAACACCGAGGATCAAGAAATGTACTGTCCGTCCTCGGTCTGCGAGTTGGCCGAAGAGGACTTGACTAAAGGAATTGAAAACCCCAGAGACGGCGATTAGCATTCCTGCGAGGCTACTCCACGAAGTGGTTTGCGACACCAGTTTTCTGAATAGAAGCGGTAAGAGATGGGGTAAGGTGGTAGCGTAGGTGTCAACAACAGCATGGGCGAACGTCAACAGATAAAGCCGATTCCGAAGGGTGGTGTTAGATTTATTTAGCATTATTTCCGTTTGAGCAAGGGAACTAGCACGACAGTTATCAATGGCAGCATCACCAATCCGTCCAACACCCTCGCTAACCCAAAGTGATCTCCAAGCAGTCCAACCGGGATACTCACCAATCCGCCGATACTCCATGCTGCCCCCATCATGAAACTGGAAGCAATATTCTCGTGTTCAGGGAGTAATCGCTGGGCAAGAACGATGTTAATCGTAGTTGAACTGGAAAGGACAAAGTTGCCCAGGAAGAGAAGAACAAGAAAGGTGCCCCCTGTACTATGCAGGGAGAGGTATAGAAGTGGCGGGGAAGCGATAAAAGAGAACAGTAATAAGCCGTAGTAATTGATCCGATCGGACAACGATCCACCTACCATGATGCCCATCGAACCGGCGAATATAAACAATCCAATAACTCCGGATCGTGCGAGGTTGGAGTACTGCAGGTCATCAAGGTATAACGAGAGAAAATTTTCCAGTCCGATCCCTGTTATTGTGCGTATGACGGAGAGTAGATATAGCACGAGGAGCGGTTGCCAGTGGGGGCGAATTGCCTCCCAAAGATTCTTTCGTTTTGCGGAGCCGTTTGTGGGTGCTGCTGCCACCTGAGGTGATACATTCACCGCTGCTGGCGACGGTGTTCTCAAAACTTTCGGGATAAGCAGCGCAACGAGTACTCCAGCGGACATGCACCACGGCATAGACTCTAACCCGTAACGATACACCACCAGGTACATGATGAGTAAGGGACCGAGGCCACGCCCGATGTTTCCTCCTGTCAGGAATATTGATATGGCAAAACCCCTTTCCCCTCTGGCGAGCGCTGCTGCTTGACTGGTAGCTTTCGGATGGAAGGCGGCAACACCGCATCCGCCAATTCCCAGTAGCAAGAGGACCAAGAAAAGCGAAGGCGCTATCCCCAGTAGGCTCAGCGCGATAGCGGTGAACGCGACGCCAAAAGTGACGAAATGGATCGTCTGAAACCGATCTGATGCCCAACCGAAGAAGATCTGTCCCAGCGAGCTGAAGGTGCTATAGACTGAAATGATTATCCCCGCGAGGCTATTCCGAGCAGCGGTCTGAGATGCCAGCTTTTTGAGCAGCAAGGGGAGTAGATGTGGTAAGACGGTCGCGTAGGAATCGATGACGGTATGGACGACGGTGAGGAAATAGAGCTGTTTTCGGGGCGACAATGGGGAATTTTTTGGCATTAATGTAAGGGTTCAAACATTCAGATTGCGTAAGTCGTGGTCGAGACATCTCAGCCGAACGACACTGTACCCGATCGGCGCAAAAAAGAGAATACCACCCGATATCGTATCACCCGACGTTAGGAGGTAGAATAACGCAAGATTACAAGGCGGGTCAAGGTAATTTTCAGTCCGCCGGGTACAATGCCGGGTACAATGCCATGTGCTGCCCCGCGCCATCCATCGCAGTTACCCTGTTTCCTGACCACTGAATCCGATAGGGATTTTCATATCCCACGGCACGTTCCTGTGTCATAAACTGTGGTCGATCAAAGCTCATTTTAACTTGAGTCCCTTCACGGACTTGATCTGCTTTCAGGTTATATCCAGTTATTGGTATCTTGATCCCGTCAACCGTTGCCCTAAGGGATTCACACCAAGGGGGAACGCGAATAGACAGCGTCTCGATGGGGCGTTTTGCCTCGACCACGAGGTTAGTACCGCTGCTGATGACGTTAACCGCTTCGTGCTCGCGGGACAATAGCAGGTTGACACGGACGTTGCCGTTATCTTCGCAGGTGACAATGTGTTCCCAAGCAGCCGCGATGCCTTGTAAGGCGGCACCGGTCAAATCTGAGTTATAGGAGTGGAAACCGTTCGGTTCACCGAAGCAGAAGGCGCCACGTGCCCGTCCTCGCAGCCCTTCATACGCCCGTGTTTCGGTGTTTGCCATCCCCTCGTTTTCGGTAACCCATGATAGGTCGTCCATCTGAGAGGCGAGGAGGTGGTTGCAGAGCATCCGTTCTGCATCTTCAAAATAGGGGGTATAACCCGATGCACCAAGCAGACATGCTGCCTCAATCAGATCTGAGGTACAGTTCGCCTCGCCTCGACCATATTTTGCGTTCGCGCTTTCCTTAACCCAACCGGTTGAGGTGCGATAGGGTAGCATACCCACATCAAATATGAGTCGTGCCCGGGTGGTAAACTCCCGTTCTCCGGTGACCAATCCGAGTTCTGCCAGCGAAGCGATCGTTCCGGTGATGGAGTGGATATGTGTTCCACAGGCTGGGGTCAACTCTCCGTTTTCTCTGAAGCTAACTGCCAGGGCGTGGCGGGCGAAACGAAGTGCGAGATCTATCCCAAGTGAATCGTCGAAGGTATGACTGTAGGCGATCAGAGCGCCGATTGCTCGCTCTGAAGTTGTCGTTGCTATATTCTCATCCTGCCAGCCCTCTGGTCCCAAGCATCTCCCCGGATAGGTCCCGGTGGCACGGGTTGTTTTCTCCATCGCTGCAACGAGTGCTTTGGCATATTGTTCGGCTTGCGGGTCGCCCCAGATCCGCCAGACAGCGATTAAGGCGAGCAACGCCTCGCGCTGATGGTGCATGTAAGCCAAGGGTGGACTGGAATCGCTGCCTATGTCGTCCCAAGCGAAACCGTCACTATGGTCGCAGCTGGCAAAAATCTGTTTGCGCAGCCCTTCCAGCAGCTCCGTATCGTCCGGCAAGCCAACCATCCCATGACACGCATTGAGTGCGTGTAGAAACCGGCCGACGGTGTGTGGTGTGTCGGCGGCTTCGTGCTGAGACCAGACGGGCGGCGCAATCAGGTTGAAGCGGAAGTACGGACGGCAGTCGCGCTCACGATCTACGCTGTTACAAATATGTTCGATGCCGAGTAGCGCGCTTTCTCGGAGGTCGATCGGTTCCATTGGATTTTTCATCTTTCACCTTTACAATCTGCACAGGAGTGGGTATCATTTTGAACAACTGACCGGTAAGGAAGGATGATCCACAAGATGGCAACCACCTCAAATTATCCCGTTCCCGAAGTCCTTGTAGCAATTATGAACAATCACCGGGACTTGGAGATCGCACGAACACAGGGTTGGTACCGCATTCCCGTTAAAAGTGCCAATCGATATATCCGGGATATAGAACGGCTGCGATACTTGGCATTCTACCAAACAAGGGTTTTCGAAAGGGCTGCTTTTGCTGTGAACTACTATGCAGAGATAGAGCGGATAAGTACCGCCCCACGAATCGAGTTGTTGCCTGATGAAGCGGGACACCAAAACGCAGAAACGCTGTATTACAGGTTGGAGATTTCCCCACTGCAGCGTTTGTCGCAGCCAATTCCAAGCAAACGGCCACGGCGCATCACTTTCATTAAGACGACATTAGCAAAATTCAGCATGGCACAAGAGATTAACGATCTGTATCACACGAGTCCGATAGAGGATTTGATGTGGGAAGCGTTAAAAGCTGCAGAGGTCCAAGCCGAACGTCAGTATGAAATTCGGCAGAGCGATGCTGCTTATGATCTGGATTTCTTTGTTGAATGCGACGATGGTGCCAAGATTGACATCGAGTGCAATGGCGATACCTACCATTCGACCAAAGCTGCGAGAGATCGTGATAGGAGGAGAAATACCTACCTAACAGCCAATGGCTGGTCGGTTCTGCGTTTCGGTACGGACGAGCTTCGCAACGACATACGCGGCTGCGTCAATGAAGTCCGGAAGTTCATTAACCAACATGGAGGCCCCGTCGATCGCAGTTTGAATTACGACCTCTACCGAGATGATACGGATTCACAACTGGACCTCGATTTCGATGGAACGGACTAATCGGAATTCTCTGCCCGTTGGTCAGTCGTTGATAGCGTTGTGTTAATAACAAAGGGGTATCTGTTTCGCTGTGTCCGCTGCCATGGGCGGTCCCGCCCCTACGAGAAGGTTGATTTCGCTGCTTTCCTTAGTAGTTTGTTACGCCCAACGTTCCACGACCACCTTTTTCTGCGTGAAGAACTCGATTGCATCTCTGCCTTGCCCGTGCATATCCCCGAAGAAACTATCCTTCCATCCGCTGAAGGGGAAGAACGCCATCGGCGCTGCAACGCCGAGGTTAATTCCGATATTACCGATCTCCGCCTCGTAGCGGAACTTTCGTGCTGCTGCTCCACTACTGGTGAATAGACACGCCATATTCCCATAACTTCCGCCGTTGACCAGTGAAATGGCATCGTCAATCGTGTCCACATGGATTGCGCTCAATACGGGACCGAAAATTTCTGTCTTGGCGATTTCGCTTGATGGGTTCACATCGCCCAAGAGTGTCGGTCGGACGAAGTTTCCATTCTCATATCCAGCAATCTGGGAATTGCGTCCGTCGACCAAAGCCTTCGCGCCCTCGTCCAGTCCTTTCTGGATGAGTCCCTCAACCCGGGATTTGCTTTCAGGCGTTATCACAGGACCCATCTCAACGCCATCCTCTAATCCGTAGCCAACTGCTCGCGTTTCCGCGGCATCGGTCATTGCATCTATGAACCAGTCTCGCGCTTCACCGACGGTGACAGCCAGCGAAGCCGCCAAGCATCGCTGCCCTGCACACCCATAAGCACTCTCGGCTGTTGCGTGGCGCGTCATTTCCGGGTCCGCATCCGGTAGGACGATGATTGGATTTTTTGCCCCGCCTTGGCATTGGGCGCGTTTTCCGTTGGCTGTCGCTCGGCTGTACACATATCTGGCGGTAGCAGTCGAACCGACAAAGCTGACCGCCTTAATGGTGGGATTGTCCAGAATAGCGTTCACTGTTGCCTCAGAACCGTTCACCAGATTGACGACGCCTTTAGGCAGCCCTGTGCTTTCGATGAGCTGAAAGATCTTCTGCATCGTCAGCGGCACCTTCTCAGAAGGCTTTACGATATACGTGTTACCGCAGGCGATCGCATACGGCATGAACCACGATGTGATCATGGCGGGGAAGTTAAAGGGAGCGATTGCGGCGCAAACACCCACCGGCTGCCGAATCATAATTTCATCGATACCGGTTGCAATATCTTCGAGGTTGTAACCCTGCATCAGCGTCGAAATGCCGCAGGCGACCTCAACGTTTTCGATAGCACGACGCATCTCGCCCCGCGCTTCGTCTAACGTTTTACCGCATTCCAGCGTGATGGTGTGGGAGATATCATCGTAGTTTTCTTCGAGCAGGTTTTTCAGTTTGAAGAGGTATTGGACACGGTCTGGTGCCGGTGTGCGTCGCCACTCGACAAGCGCATCGGCTGCCGCCTGTACCGCGAGATCGACCTCAGCACTTGGAGAGAGGGGCACCACTCCGAGAACTTCTGCCGTGGCGGGATTTGTAACATCTATATATTCGCTGGTGCTGGATCGACGCCATTCGTTATTAATATAATTATTGAGGACAGTTTCTGTGCTCATAGCTATCTGTTTCCTTTCGTGTGACGATAATCCGAGGGTAAGTAGGCATACTCCGTATGCCGTAACCTCTGTATACCAGTGGGTAAGTTGCTTGTTTCACCCTGACAGTTGGAAGTGCGGATCTGCTATCCTGATTCTCAAAGCCCCAGCGGGCTATAGGTGTGGTGCATAGGGTTGATCCGCGATAAATCAAGACAAACAACATTTCTTCCACAGTAACCCTTCTAGCGTTTGTCGAGTATAGAAACTCGACAAACGAACTGATAAATTCTCACCATCAGAAGGTAGGGCTATTCAGTTTTAGGCTTATTACGCATTTTGTTTGAACAGTCGGAGTCTGGCGGTCGCTCATAGAGCGACGTGTCGGGATTGGGAAATCCCTCCTACAGAAAAACTAAATGACCCTAATCAGAAGGGGTTTCGCGTAGATTCGTGGATTTAGTTCGTATTCAATTTATCGCGAAATGCCTTCCTAAACTTCCGCACTTTGGGATCGATGATCATTTGGCAGTATGGCTGGTAGGGGTTCAGTCGGAAATAGTTCTGGTGATACGCCTCTGCGGGATAAAATACGTCCACCGGCTCAATTTCGGTAACGATCGGATCCTGCCATAGCCCCGAAGCATCGGTATCTTCCTTTGATTTATGTGCTATTTCCTTCTGTTCTTCGCTGTGATAAAAGATTGCAGAGCGGTATTGCGTTCCAACATCAGCACCTTGCCGATTCAGGGTGGTTGGATCGTGGGTACGCCAGAATATGTACAGTATGTCTTCGTAAGAGATGATCTCAGGATCGAAAGAGATCTGCACAACTTCAGCGTGGCCCGTGGTTTCGCTGCAAACCTGTTGATAGGTAGGATTTTCGACCACACCACCTGAATAGCCGGAAATCACCTCATGTACACCTTGAAGGTCTTGATAAATGGCTTCGACACACCAAAAACATCCACCGGCGAGTGTTGCTGTTTCTAAGTTCATACGTTCCTCCATATATGCGCCCGATGAATCCCCGATAAATCGGGATTAAGAAACGGGCAACTACAGTGGGATTTGTTGGGTTTGCTCTTGTAGGGAACAACGATTGTTGTTTCTACGTCCATGCCCTTTGAATCTTCGCGATTGCTTCGACGATGTAGTCCATGTCCTTGCGTGAACCGAGCAGTAGATTCTGGAATAGCCAGACGCTTTCTTGACACACCTGCTCTGCTACGGGAGAGGGCAGTGTGCGAATCAGGCGCGGGTATTTTTCGGTAACATGTGCGATGCCAGCCTCCTGTGAGAGTGGCGCGCCGTATCCGCTTGAGCAGGGGATTCCCTCTGCGCCCAGTGCTTCGAGGAATTTACTCCGTGGCATCCCACCGAACCCTTCTGGATTGTACTTGGCACAATAGAGATGATAACCGTGTTGCGTGACCCAAGGGCTCAGTTTCGGGGGTGTGAACCCCTGAATCTGTTTCAGTTCCGTTGAGAGGTAGGCAGCGTTTGCATTTCGGATTTTGGTTTGTCCCTCCAATCTACCCAGACGCGGGATGAGCAGTGCTGCAAGGTACTCCGACGGTCGGTAGTTCCAACCGAGGCGGGGATACTCCCATCGTGCGCCGCCCGGTGCCCGTCCAACGTTCATAAAGGCGTAGACGCGGTCTCGAACGTCTTTATCATCCGTTGTTACCATCCCACCTTCACCCGAAGTTAGGTTTTTGGACGATTGGAAACTGAAAGCTCCGGCATCACCGAGTGCTCCTACCTTTGTCCCTTGACACGCTGCGCCGTGTGCCTGTGCACAATCTTCAACTATCGCGAGTCCATGCCGATCTGCGATCTGTCGCAGCGCCTCCATATTTGCGGGGTGTCCGCCCAAGTGCACCGGCAAAATCGCCCGTGTTCGATTTGGGTCAATCGCAGCTTCCACAGCAGCGGGATCAATTGTGAAGTTGTCCGGATCAATATCCACAAACGCGATGGTGCAGTTTCGGTCGAGGGCAGCGCTCGCCGTTGCAACAAAGGTGTAGTTTGGGATAATTACCTCACCGCCATCGCCGAAGCCGTCCAGATCGAGCGCACCAGCCAGTGCGGCACTGATTGCATCGGTCCCGTGCGGCATGAACATGGCGTATTTTGTACCGCTATATTCGGCGTATTTTTCGTTAAGTTCTTCTATCTTTTGACCGCCCAATCCTTCTGTCGCACTGAGATAGACTTCGCGCAATCTCGGTTCTATTTCCGACTCCCATTCTTCCATGGCGTTTAGGGGTGAGATGGGCCACGGGTCTTTTTCTGTGTCACGGACGGGTGTCCCACCGGATATAGCGAGTTGATTTGCCATAAATTCCTCCTTAACCTCAAAGCAGCGTTTAGTCCTAAAAATCCTTAAATCCTGTTTCAATCCCTTTGCCCGGTTATTATAACCTAAGTTGCTAGTTGCTAAGCCGGCTCGGCTCCGTTCCGAGAGTCCGAGACTTGGATATGCCTATCCAAGCCATCTTTGCGCGTGTGCAGTGGATTTGTCAATCCACTGCGAGCGGTGAGGCACTCGATTTCGTTTTCATTCTTCCGCTTTGCGACATTTCACATCACTAGCAACTTGCGTTATTATATCACGAAAGCCAAATTTTTACCCAGAAATTTACCTCTCATTATTATCATGCGGATAGTGCTGAAACGTAGTATAATACCTTGACTCCGAGCACTGATTGAAGATATTTGATTTTATTGACACTTGAAATAGAGATATTTGGAGGGAACGAATAATTATGGAACTTTACCTGATTCGACACGGTCAATCGACCAACAATGAGGGGAAACTCCCACGCATTGCGGATCCGCCGCTGACAGATATTGGAGTGAAACAGGCACGTTGGGTGGGTGAATCTCTCAAGGATGAGGGCATCACCCGACTTTACTGCAGCCCAATGTTAAGGACTTTACAGACTGCCCAGATGGTTAGTGATAGTCTTGATCTGCCTCCTCACGTCTTCGTTGGACTGCATGAATGGGGTGGCATCGGGGAAGCCCGTGGAGATGGAACTGCCGTACAATTGCCCGGATTAAATCGTGCTGGAATGCGTGAAGTCTGCCCCGATGTCGTTTTACCTGACAATGTAACCGACCACGGCTGGTGGTTTCACGAAGGGTTTGCAGGGGATATTGAGAGTATGTGTCAACTATCGCACGAGAACGGCTTGGCTTTTATCGCCCATTTGGAAGCGCATCACGGTAATACAGACGAGCGAGTTGCGGCTGTCTCTCACGGCGGTTCCGGCGGGAGCTTGATGAGTGCCTTCTTTGGCTTGCCACCCGATGCGGGTTATTCCCGTTTTACCCAAAACAATACGGGGGTTAGTAAATTATCATTTACATCGGGGCGGAGGCAGCTGCAGTGTCTCAACAGGATCAGTCATCTGCCACCGGAGGCAGTTACGTGGTGAGGTTCGGTATTTCAAAGGAGGGGATTGATGAAGATTAAACTTGCACAGTACGGTATTTCCCACGATCATGCGTCAGGAAGAGCGCGGATGATGGAGGAGAACAATGACGTTGATTTTTGCGGTATTTTTGAGCTGACACTAGTGCTCTGTCAAGTAAGTTATGACAAGTCACTCCCTGCTCGGCTTGGATAGCCATATCCAAGCTCGATTTGCGGCGGTGTTGTGGATTTGTCAATCCACAACGAGCAGGACCATTAGCATTTATCTGACAGTGTACTAGACATCATTTTATTTGGAGGAAATCAATCGTCATGGAACTTTACCTAATTCGACACGGACAATCTGCCAACAACGAAGGGATACTCCCGCGTGTTCCAGATCCACCGCTGACAGATCTTGGGGTAGAACAGGCACGCTGGGCCGGTGAATCCCTCAAAGATGAGGGCGTAACTCGGCTCTACTGTAGCCCGATGCTAAGAACTTTGCAGACCGCCCAGATTATCAGCGAGATTCTCGACCTTTCCCCGCATGTTTTCGTTGGGCTTCATGAGTGGGGCGGTGTTTGGGAACCCCGTGGAGATGAAATCACCTCGCAACTGCCTGGGTTGACCCGCTTCGAAATCCGTGAAATCTGCCCCAATGTCGTTTTACCCGACGATGTAACCGACCAAGGTTGGTGGTTTCACGAGGACTGGCGGTTTCACGAGGGAGCGGTCCCTGAAGTTATATATCAACTGGCGCACGAGAACGGCTTGGCTTTCATTGCCCATTTGACCGAATATCACGTCGATACAGAGCAACGGATTGCCGTTGTCTCTCACGGCGGTTCCGGTGGGAGCTTGATCGATGCCTTCTTTGGCTTGCCACCCGATGTAAACTATTCGCGTTTCACCCACAACAATACAGGGATCAGTAAAATCCTGTTCACATTGGAGCGGAGACAACTGCATTATCTTAACAAAATCAGCCACCTGCCGCCGGAGGCGGTTACATCGTGAGGCTTGGACTTCCAAAGGAGGGTATCAATGAAGATTAAACTTGCACAGTACGGTATCTCCCATGACCATGCGTCAGGCAAAGCGCGGGTGATGCAGGAGAACGATGAGGTCGATTTTTGCGGCATCTTTGAGCCGACATCAGACACCCGCAACACACTTGGCAGCAAACCGCCTTTTGTTGATGCGCCTTGGTTTTCGTCGAAAGAGGAGATGCTGGAAGATGAAACGATTGTTGGGATTGCTATCCAAGGGAAAGTCTCGGAGAACCTTGGCTTTGCGCGGGAGGCACTTGAGCACGGCAAGCATGTTTGGCTCGATAAGCCCGCCGGCGATGATTTGGAGGCGTTCCGCGCCGTTTTAGAACTCGCACGTGAGAAAGGGTTGCTGGTACAACTCGGGTATATGTTTCGCTACAACGCGGGGTTTCAGTTTATCCTCGATTGGGCGTGGTCGGGCAAGCTGGGAGACATCTTCTCCGTTCGTGGACGGATAGCGTCTGGCGGTTCGACAGAAGAGGCGTGGAAGCTGTGGGATTCACGCGGGGAACATGAGGGTGGCATTATGTTTATACTTGCCTGCCATCTGATCGACATCTTTGTCGCGTTATTGGGTCGTCCAGAACGGGTGACACCGTTTTTGAAGAATGAGAATAAGGACTTCCCGTGGTATCAGGATAACACAACGTCTGTCTTTGAATATCCGAGTGCGATGGCGGTTATAGAATCAACAGGACTGGAGGTTTCGTCTGGAGCGTCAAGACGGTTGGAAGTTTACGGGACGCGCGGCAGCGCAATCCTTGAACCGTTGGAGCCGCCGGCGTTACGCTTGTGTCTCGATGAAACGCGGGATGGATATGCTGAAGGTTGGCAGGAGGTACCGGTGGAGCCCCGTCCACGCTATGTCGAGAGCCTTCGCGCATTCATTGCGGATATTCGGGGTGAGAAATCGCCGGACCGTTCTCTCGACCATGAATTTACCGTTCAGGAGACTGTACTTCGTGCTGCAGGTATGATTGATGAGAACGATTGACTATCATTGGTAGATTTTAGAATTACTTAGACGCTTCCTACCCACAACGAACCCCTAAATCCTCCTTGTCAAGGGGACTTGGGCAATTCTTCAGTCTAATGGTGTAGAGGATGGTACATAACCGGAGGTCAAAGCATGCCAGATAAAGATGCACCAATCACTGTCAACTCAGAGAAACAGTTGTTTATCGACGAGAAATTTATTGCTGAAAGCGATGGCGTGACTCTCACGATGAATCCTCCGCAACAGCTGCCTGAACCGGTGCTCGAAGTGGATCGGCCGTGGGAAGGGGTCATCGGTGCCTACAATACCGTGTTGAGGGAAGGTGATCGATTTCGGCTCTGGTATGACGTGATTTTGCCGGAAGGATCATCGGAAATCTTACGAGGTATTGCTTATGCGGAATCGCACGACGGAGTCCACTGGACGAAACTGAATCAAAACCTTATTGAGTTTCAGGGATCAAAAGAAAACAACCTCGTTGCACCACGTCTTCCCGACGCACCGCGCGGCGAGATGGAAGGTGCGACCGTTTTCAGGGATACGAATCCCGCCTGTCCGCCCGAAGAACGTTACAAACTTTGGACCAAGATGCAGCGGATTCCGCCGGAGGATATTGAATCCGGGAAGATCGGTGGCTTGGTGGCGATGTACTCCGAAGATGGAATCTACTGGAAAGTGTACGACAAGCGTGTCGATACCCGCCACTGCGACACGCAGAACGTTCCTTTCTGGGACGAGCGGCTTCAGAAATACGTGGGGTATGTGCGTTCACGGACGCAGAAGGAGGGCTACCAAGGTCGTTCTGTTGGGCGTGTTGAGTCGAACGATTTTCACGGTTGGTCGGAGACTGAGATTGTGTTTGAAGCATCGCCGGAGGATTTTCGCGCGCCGGTGCCACCCGCTTGTCGTGACCGGATTGGATCGTACGTGGATGTCTATACCAACGCTTGCATGAAGTATCCCTTCGCGCAGGATGCTTACTTTATGCTGCCAAGTTTCCTGTATCACTGGGATTGCAAAGAGATACCGAATGAGCGGCAGATTAATTTTCCGGATACTTGTGACGTGCGGCTGCTGACCAGTCGGGATGGGATCAACTGGCAGCACGCAGGGCAGCGGAAACCGTTTCTGCGGCTTGGGCGGTGGGGGAGTCTCTCATCGCGGATGATTTACGCGGCACCCGGTGTCGTAAGGGTGGGAGATGACTTATGGCACTACTACAAAGGATCGAATTTTGACCATTCCAGCCAAGTTGATCCGGGGTCTGAGACGAAAGGAAGTGGATTGTTTCGGGCTATTTCTCGATTGGACGGCTTCGTTTCAGTGGACACCCCTTACGAGGGTGGGACGCTAACCACCCCGCCGTTGATATTTACGGGCGATCGGTTAGCACTGAATGTAGATACAGGTGCGGGCGGTATTCTCCGTGCCGAGATTCAGTCCGCCGATGGAGAGCCGATTGAGGGCTATACCTTGGCGGATTCCGACGAACACAATGGAAACTCAGTTGCGATGCCGGTTCGTTTTCAAGGGAAATCAGATGTCAGCGGACTCGCAGGGGTTCCGATCCGTTTGCGTTTTCAGATGTATGATTGCAAACTCTATGCGTTTCAGTTCACCGCTTAGGTCATCCTTAGATTACCATCTGCCCAGATATAGGGACCTATTTTCCATCGGCATTTCGACCCGTGCCCCTTTTTGACGTTGTGAATCGACGATGCCGATCGTAATTTCTGTGCTGATACGTGCGAGGTGGATGTTTCCTGTTGTTTCGCGACCAGTTTCGATTGCTTCGACGATATCCTTAATGCAGCCGACGGTACCGCTTTCCCGCACAAAGGGCGGGAACGCAACATCTACAATGTGGTTGTACTCTCCGCCCCGTTTGCGAAGTTGGAAACCTGCTCCGTTATTCAGTGAGCGCACTGTGCCGTCGCTGCAATCGACTTCAAACTCGTAAGCGCTTCCGGGGATACTGACCCCGTGAACCCCATTTTTGAACCGGACGTATCCCATAACGATGGATGGATCTGCGTCGGTACGATTATCATCAAAATCTGCGTCCTCGACAGCGACGTTGCCCTGAACGTATTCGACCTCGGAATCACTTGCAAAAAAGAGGAGCATGTCCGCAGCGTGCGTGTATCCCCAGAGCGCGGAACCGCCGGAATAGGCGATGACCGAATGCAGCTCGCCGATTTCGCCACTTTCCACAATTTCCCGCATCTTGAGATAGCCGGGGGTGTACCGACGTTGTGTTCCCAGATTAAATTTCATTCCATACCGCTCGCAGGCATCGACCATTGCATCTGCTTCCTCCATTGAAGCACACAACGGCTTATCGCAGTACACCCCTTTCACCCCGTGTTCTGCTGCAAAGATGGTGATTTCCGCATGATTGCCCGGACGGGTCGCTACGCTGACGATATCGGGCTTCTCTTTCTCTATCATCTCCCGATAGTCCGCATATTGTTTGGGGATATCCCACTTTGAGCAGACATATTTTGCCTTTTCTTCCACGACATCCGACGCGGCAACAATGGTCGTCCGTTCATAAGCTGTATATCCCGCGGCATGAGAATAGGGCAAGGGCTTATTGGGTCCCCTGCTTACCTCTTCGTCGATGGTTCCACCCATCCTGCCACATCCTACAATACAGACACGGTATTGATTTGCCATGTTTATCCTTCCTTTTGGTATCGGTTATCAGCGAAATCTCTTCGCTTGGTGATATGGTTGTTGAGCGAGGGACAACAGTCTCATGAAAAAAGGGTCCGTCTAACGCTCCCGGTTTTCAGAGATTGGTTTCATCTGTGAGATCCAGTCGAATAACAGTTGCGCTGCTTGTTCGTCTTTCTGTGAGGTTGCGAGAGGTGGCATTTTGCCTTTGCCACTCCGGGCGACGCGCTGATAAAGGATTGAACGCTCTGGATCACCCGGTGCGATGAGCATTGCATCGGGGATGCCGTAAGTATCGTGCTGCGGGCGGAAACCGACGCTGTAGGTTTGGTCTATGTCCGTCTTGAAATCTAACACGATACGGGCGTTGCCGCCGCCTGTGTGGACATGGCAGTTTGCACAGGCAGCGTGTAGATATGACCGAGCTCTTTCCTCAAGTGGTTCTTTGGGGTTGTACGGATCAACTAACTTGGAATACTCCTCCGGGGACTTCGATAGCGGCTTCTTGAAAGCACCGATATGATTCAGCGTCCGCAGCTGATTATCCGAAACTGCCCCGTAATTGTGGACCTTGTTCATTTGAAGTGTGGTGAGTCCTAAGACGTAGTTGGCGGCACGGCTGTGGCAATCCATACACGCCTCTCGACTGGGATAGTGCCAAGACTGTTCTCTGCTGCCTCCGGGGGCACTTGAATCCTGAATCGTGAAGACGCGATCTGTCCCAGCGGCATCGACAAGGGTTGCGTCGGTTTGTTCATCGTTCCAGATGTAAGAATATCCCACCCACTCGCCCTGTTGTCGAGTCAGCATCCGTGTTTCGATTTGGTGTGTGGAGTTGGGATTTCCCGCTTCCAGATTGAGCGCGAAGGTTTGGATCAGTGCGGTTCCGTCCGGGAAGGTCCAACCGACCCCATCCGCGGCTGACATCTCGATTTGGGAATCCCCCGGTAGTGCGATGAAACGTTCTACATGCGCGCTGTCCGCCCACAGCGGCGCATTAACTGAGTAGGGGATCAGCCCCGGATCGGCCTGATGATTTTTAACTGATATGAACATACCCGTTTCACTCAAGCGGGTCGGAAACCTTTCTGTGGACTTGGGCTTGCGCTCTAATTGATAGAGACCACGCGCCAGATCTACGATTAGTATTTCGCCGTTATGATCAACGCCGAAACTCACGATTTGTAGTGTTGTATCACCGATTTCTCGATGCCAGATAAGTTGCTCTCCGTCGTGGCGCAGTGCCCACATTTTTCCGGTTGCGTAGTCGCCGTAGACGTAGGCACCCCGTAATTCTGGAAACTTTGACCCGTAATAGACAACGCCCCCGGTGATTGAACGAGCCTCGGAGTGGGGGTGTTCGACCGTCGGTTTGACAATAGGCGTGGGTCCCTGTTTGCGGTTTAGGAAAAAGGGATGGCTACCTTCGTAAAGGCTCCAGCCGTAGTTGGCTCCGCGCTGCACCAGATGAATCATCTCCCACCGATCTTGCCCGACATTTCCTGCCCACAGATGTCCAGTCTTGCGGTCGAAGGTGATTCGCCACGGGTTGCGGATGCCGTAGACCCAAATTTCGGGACGCGCTCCCTCAAGGTGGAGGAAAGGGTTATCGCTCGGAATCGAATAGGGGCGCCCCGCCTCTGGATGATCGACATCAATACGCATGATAGTCGCGGGCAGGTTGCTGAGGTCTTGCCCCTTTGGATCTCTATCGTAACTCCCGGGGAGGCCGGTGAGGTTGGTATCGGAGTCCATCGCGCCGTCACCGGCGGGGATGTAGAGGTAACCGTCGGGACCGAACGCGAGATCGCCGCCGTTATGGTTGTTTGACAGCCATTCCAAGATAATCAGTTCGGAGTTCGGATCACAGCCGTACGGCGGTTGGCGATCTACCGTAAAGCGCGAAACATAGTTTCTGGTCTCGGTAACTTTTCCCCCTATCGGTCCATTGCTGACCACATAGAGGTAGCCGTTTTCTTCGTAATTTGGGTGGAACGTCAAGCCGTAGGTTTCACGACCTGTGTCAATTAGAAATTCGGCATTTCCCGCGTCTGGATCGTCTTTGAAGCGGCGGATCTTGCCCCCCAGTTCGATGACGAGGAGTTGGTCGGTGCCCGGTTCAGGTTCGATATACACCGGTTGATTTAACGGAAATTTGGTGAATGTTTGTTTGGGACGGAGCGATATGGCTGGGCCGGATTCTGATCCTGACGTTTTGCTGGTCAGTGTGGATAGAAATGCGAGTAGGTCGTAATGCTGATTGACCGACAGGAGTTGTGCGTAATTGTCCGGCATTGCGGATTTGACGTTGATTCGCTTCCCAAAAGCGCGGCTGTAGGTTGGCCCCTCGTCAATATCGAATTTGTCGATAGTGCGTTTTACGCTGTTAGCCTCTATAACAACCTGATCCTCGTCTTCAGAGACTAACGTTCCGACTATTGACTCGCCGTCAAATAAGGTGACAGTGACGTAGGTCTTCAGGTTCGATTTTAGCACCGTTTGGATCCCGTTGGGGGAATCCTCGACCTTGAGCGTCAGGGTCTCTTCATCCTCTTGGGCGAGATCGCCGCGGATCGGTTCCGAATTGTTAGGCGTCACCTGAACCCAAAAATATCCTTGCTCCGCCAGATCCGTTAACACTTCGATGGGTTCAGGATCAATCTCGCTCAAAGGAAGCGTCCTTTCCGTCGGTTCCGCTGATTCTTCGACATGCAGGACGATTTTTTCGTTGTCCTGTGAGATGAGCGTTCCCTGAAGCACCATGCCGCCGGTTACGATGGATGCCACACCGTACCCTCGCACAATCTCGGCGTTGGGTTTCAGAATGGATTCCTCGATATAACCGATGCTGTTTAGTGCGGCGATATCGGTGAGGTCGGGTCCCGGAAAAACCTCAACACCATCGTTGAGGATCTGCCCCTCCGGTTTCTCAATCCCACTGACATCGTGGCACGCGACGCACTTGACAACATTGACGAATACATCCGCTCCGCGCTCGGCGTCTGCGGCATGGATAAGCGGACGTGCCTCCATCTCCTTTGCGACGGCTTGTATATCAACTGGTGGTTCAAAGGGTGTGAGGTCTACCGCCCCTCCCTGACTCTGAAGGAATGCGATAACAGCTTCAATCTCTAAATTCGATAGACTGGTCGGTGGTCTCCACGCCGACGTCATGGTCTTACCGTACCCGTGGACGAGGAATGCGGCTGGGTCGTAGAGGGACTCGATGAGATACGCTTTCGCCCCCATACCCGGTTTTCGGGTTGCAGCCGCCACCCCAATATTAGTGAGGTCGGGTCCCCTGCCCGGTGGTGCGGAGGGGTTCAGTGTATGACAGGAGTAGCACGAGCCCTTCCCGTTGAAGATCGCTTTTCCTGCCTCTACGAACTGGTCCGGTTCGCGCCCTAAGATTGAGAGATCGTCGGTGGCATCGGGGGCACCTACGACGCGAGATGTTTCCCACGGGATCCGTTGATTGAGTCCGTATGGTCTCGCATCTGTCGAATTTTGGTCGGCTGATCCTACCCCACAGAAGGTGAACATCAGAATAACAGTGGCACTGAGGGCGAAAAGAGAGCCAACGCATGTATAGAAATAGGTAAAGGGAAACAGATGACTGCTGATACGCACTGGTGAGAGCCTCCACGGTTTTAACTCTTTTGACATTTTATGAAATATGGGTTACACTTCTGGAAATCGTTATTATGGTAGATTTTAGAATTACTTATGCACCTTCGATGCACAGCCAACCCCCTAAATCCCGCCCCCGATAAATCCCCGATGAATCGGGACAGGCGGGATGTACCACTTGTCAGGGGGACTTTGGTAACTTCTCGAAGGTTGGAGTTATTGGTAAGTGTCTACTTATTTCTCTAATTCACCATATATGAAGTCAATATTATAGTTTATCTTGGCATAAAGGTTGGGTGAATAATGCGACGAAAGCGGTATTTTACAGTGGAAGAAGCGAACCGATTGATTCCTATGTTAGAGCAGAAACTGTCAGAATTGAGGGAGTTTCGGGAGGAGTTAGAGGAGCTTGGGGCGGAATTGACTCCACTCTTTGAGGTCATTCGTCACAACGGTGGGCATCGAAAAACACCGCAGTTTCTCGAATTGACAGGAAAGTTCCGGGACGCTATTGAAGAAATTCAGTCTTATGGGTGCACGATAAAAGATATAAATCCGGGGCTAATTGACTTCCCTCACCTTCGGGAAGGCAGGGAGGTCTATCTCTGCTGGAGAGCCGGGGAAGAAGCGGTCTTATACTGGCACGAGGTTGATGCCGGGTTTGCCGGAAGACAGTTGGTTGAAGAGTAAAGTATAAAGTAGTGTCTACAGGAATTGAGGGATTGAGCTGCCCCAATCCCTCGGTTACACAAAATATCGTTTTCCTGAAAAATTTTCTCGTCCGCTCTCCCTCAAATTTCGCCCAGATATTCACGCTCAAGGGTATCCGTGAAATCGATCACCCGATCTAACGCCTCACCCGCACGATCGCGAGCTGCGCTTGTGGTCTTTTCCTCGTCGAGCCATTTCTGACGTTCTGGGATCCAACCCTCTTTGAGGTGTGCTAATTGGTTCATGAAGTGCGGATCTTCGGTGTCGCTGACGAAGTATTCGATGACGCCAAGCAGCCCGTATTTTCGGTTTGTCTCCATATCTCCGACTTCCGCCGCAATCTTGTCCACTAACTCCGCGTTTCGGTCCTGCCGAGCCTGCCCGACCTCCTTTGCCGATTCTGTCAACAGATGTTCGACGAAAGCCTGCTTGGAATTTACCCAGCGAGGTAGACTTTGGGCATACTCCTCAAGATCAAACTTGCCGTTGCGCCGGATAGCGGAGTAGCTGTGGATGTGGACATTGCGGAAAAATGCGGTATAGCCGACATTGGGGTCCATTGTATCCGCGTCATAGAGGATCTGATTTTCGACGTTCCCGTAGAGAAAATCGTACCGTTCCTCTGTAAGGTTCATCGGCTTCAGATGTGCGAGCACAATAGCGCGAACAGCGTCGATAAAATCCTGATCAAAATCGTACATCGCCAGTATCTTTTCGGCGACAACTGCTCCGGATTCATGGTGGACGGTGCCGCCGAGATTGTGTTCGTCATAGAGGCGGGTGACGAGGTTCTCTCGACTCGGCATGAGTTGTTCATTCAGCCAAAGACCGTCGTGATTGACGACCCGTTTACCGTTCTCGTCCGACAAGATTTCACCGTCGTACCGCTTGGTGATGTCGTGCAGCGTTCCCGCTACTTCGAGTTTGGCGACATCGCCGCCTTCGCGCCTGCCGAGTTCCATGCTCATGGCACGCACCCGCATTGTATGGTTCCAGGTGTAGTGTCGCCATTGGAACCCAACGCGGTTGTGATCCCATAGGCTGTAGGTCTCGTTGACCAGATCCTCAAGTTCTCTTAATACTTGGGGGTAGTCCATAAAGCCTCCTTTTGTGTCGTGTTGAGCACAACAAAATCTCCCGATTCTATCGGGGCGTAAAAGAGCGTTTTATCCCGATGTCTTGGCAAATTGAACGCTGAACTGTACGAGTGGTGTGCTTGAATTGAATTCAATTTCGTAGATCTGTCTGTCCCATCGAAAGTGGTAGTCGGCGCCGTAACACGAGATTGCGGCGGGGACGAAACCTTGAGGCACATGAATGAACAGTGTCGCTTTGCTGCGCCTTGGAGGTTTGCATACCGCTAAGAAACTTTGGCTTCGTTTATCCCAACCGGCGGATAGAACATCCACGGCACCCTGTGTGAGGTGGATATCTGTGGCGAGTAGTTGGGGAACATTCTGTTCTGCGCGTAGACACAGCAGTTTGACAGAGCGGGAAGGGATATCGAACAGTGCTACCCGTTCTCGCACATTCCCGAGGAATTCACGGTTCCAGAAATCGTGCACGAGGTAGTATCGAGATCGAGCCAAGCCGAGCGATTCCAAATTAAAATCGACATCTGCCATTCTGTCTGTCCAGTTGAACACACCAACGACATTGTAGGATTCGTTGGGGGATGTCACCGGTAGATTCCAGATTTGCGGGAATTTGCTGTCATAGAGATCAACGGGTATTGCAGAATTGCCTATTAGTGGAAAAATCTTGGCGAGCAATTCCGCCCGCTCCGGCTTGAGTGTTGTGAAATCATCACCGCAAGTGACCACCCCGCCGCTCATGCCTGCCATTGTCATTGCAATGAGTGCTTCGTTCAGGGGGAGTGGTTCATTGACGGTGAGGCTGCCAAACTCGTTAGTCCATGCGTTGCCATATATCGGAAGATGCGCGGCATGGGCACTGGCAATCGGCTTTAACCCTTGTGGACTCTCCCAATCTGCTTCGCCGATATAACCGCTATAACCTGAGGCCGTTTCATTCAGTACAAAGTCGCCGATGCTTAGGCCCCGACATGTATTGCAGGCTGCAAGCACAACGTCCTTATCATTCTCATTGATAATTTGATTCAGTAACTGAACCCCAAGTCGATAAAGTTCAACAGTGGTGAGCGATGCGTCGTGCGCCACAAAGTTGTTCAGTTCTGCCAGCGGTCCTGTGGAGTATGCGAGTAAGTCCGCTTTGACCAGATCATATCCCCATTCGTCAATCAGTTTTCGGATGTTCTCGCGGATATGTGCCTGCGCCCCCGGTTGAGAGACATCAAGTACTGCAACCTCTTTCCCGTCTTCTGGTAGAGTGATGGAGGCCGGTTTTTGTGTGTTACGTTCTTGCAGGAAATACTCTGGATGCGTTCTCAAAAGTTCGGAGTTGATCTCCACGCAAAACGGCGTGAATAGGATCCCTGCTTTCAGTCCTTTAGCATGAATCTGATCGGCAACCGATTTCATCCCTTTTGGAAACTTTTGTGCATCTGCTTGGAAGCTGCCGGCTGATGCTTCCCAGCCCTTTCCAATCTGAACGTATTCAAAACCGCCGGGAAGCGATGGGTCAGATAATCGGTTTTTGGTGATTTGTTCAATCTGTTCGGAGATTTTGGCATCGTTGACGGATTCGTCCTCACTGTCTTGTGCGCACCAGCCAGAAAAGACACGACTTAGCGATTTCGGTTTCACACTGTGTCCTAGCATCTCGGCGTAGTGATGATATGCTTCCCACCCCTGATGTACAAAGTTCAGATAAACAGGTTCAGCATACACCTCTTCCCCTTGACGGCAGATATGATTTTCGCATTTATGGTAGAGCGCCCAGTGATTCACGCCGTGGTTCTCTTCCTTCCCCCGTTGTGTGCTACCATCATATCCCATTTGGACAGCAGACCACCATTTTTGAAAACTCAAGAAGCCGAAGACAAGTGATCGCTTGCTTTCTGTATCGTAGAGAACTCCATTGTAACAGGAGGTAGTGGAATCGTCTTCATTGATGTGAAAGCCATCATGAATCTCTGTAAAACCCGATGCTATCGGCGTATTCATATCCAGAAAAGTGTGATAGCCCGACGGGGCGCCTCCGAGATAGATGCCGCCTTTGGCTTTACCGTTGTGAGGAGAGATGTCGATAGTGGAAATCTGTTCTAACGCAATGGGTTCTTCATCGGTGTTTTTTACGCTGACAGTTAATACAATATAAGATTTTCTGGGATAACATTTCAGGTGGAGGTGGGTCCGTACGCCATGCTTTTCGGGTTGGTGCGAAAATGTGATGGGTTGGTAGATGCCAAACTCATCTTCGGTGGTAGGATTGGTAATGAATTCCGAAATTCCCGGATCGAGTGTTGTCAGGGCTGTTCGATCCTGTAAAATAACTTTTGTATATGCGTCTCTGATAACGTTATGGCCCGTTTTATCAGTGTAGTTCCAGGTCCCTTTGGAAAGGTCGAAATTAATTTGGAATAGATTACTTTTTGCTACGACCTGACTGCCTTGTCTGGAGATCGTCAGATCACCAGCTTCTTCTTTCATGTGTAATATGCCTCCGTGCGTAAAACGTGAAACGTAATTGCATAAGTTTGATAGACGTTGAGGCAAATTTGTCTCAAAATTATGAATCTGTTTCCCTGTTTCTATGCTTTGGATTATCTATTTTCCTAATGCCCAACAGTGAAGCAGCGTGGTCGGCTCGCTGCCAACCTGTGATAGGGAGAAGGTGTCTTTAGGCTTGAGAAAAAGCACATCTCTCAGGCCAAGTGATGATGTATCTCCGTTTGTTGTTACTGCTGCTTCCCCACCAATCAGCACATAAACCGATTCTGTGGTGGTGGGTTCGTGTGTAAATGCTTCGCCTATATTGAGTTGGACGTAATCGAGCGACAGATGTTGACTCCCTTTCCGTGGCGACACAACGCTACGCCAATCTCCTGATTTGCCGAACACCGGTCCTGATTTTGCCATTGGAATCACTTGCACATTGCTTCGATGCCCTGATTCTGGCTTAGGTGAGCTGTTGGGATGATCTCGTTCACCGCGATACAGTGCCATGTCTGGCGGGGATTGGAAACTGATAAGCCGTGCTGGTTGGTCTGTTGTATTGACAGTACCGTGAACCTCGCGGGCTGGTACAAAGATCCCGTCGCCTGCAATAATTGGCGTATAGACCTCCCCCTGCCGAATATGACCTCCACCCTCAAGAACCACAATCATATCCTCCGATTCGTCGTGGATATGTTGTGTGAACTCTTGACCGGGGGCGTGTTGACCGTGGTTGAGGGTTATCTGTGTCGCTCCCATGTCGGGATGCACGACCCGCCAGTTTTTTCCTTTTCCCATCTGGAAAGCTGTTCCTGATTCGAGATTAAGAATTTGCATAAGGGCTCTCCTGTTCTAATTCTTCTCACACGCGCCAATCCTGATTTGCCGAAATTTCGAGCAACGCATTCACTTAGTCTACCAAACTTCGTTTGCGAGCTCATAATCCTGCGTGGTGTCGATTTCGTAATACCCGCCCGCAATATCTACCTTGTGAATTTCTACCCCTTGCTCAACCATCTCCTGAAAGAGTTGGATCAGATATGCTTTCTGCACGGAGGCTGCTCCCTGAAAGGCTGTGCCGTTATATTCATGACAAGCCCGATGGAAATGATCTCGGAGAAGACGTGCCCCGCGTTGGCTAAATTTCGCGACACCGATATACTCCCCGTGCGCAGCTTCGGACGCTATATCACGGCTGATTTTTGTAACTCGCGCTCCGTCTACAAGGACTTTTTCGCCATCATCTTCGGGGTGAAGTGTACGCGCTGCGTAACGCTCCCGCCAAGCGGTATCGACGACAAGCGTAATGTCGTAAGGGGTCTCCATCAACTTCTGCGTCACCCAAGGTCGATAGATAATATCTGCATAAGTACAGGCAAAAGGCTCGTTCATTTCGGCTTCGGCGCGAAAGAGCGAGGCTAAAATATTATTCTGCTGCCAATCGGTGTTATGGTAAAAGCGGAAGGCAGGGTAATCACCTTGGATGCGTTGAATTTGATACCCGCCGACGAAGACAATGTCCGCTACATTCGCTGCGTACCATGCTTCGAGTATCCAATCCAGGATGCGTTTTCCTTTAACTGCTGCAAAACATTTGGGCGTGTCTTCTGTCAACGGCATGAGCCGCCTGCCACGTCCGGCACCGATAATAATCGTCTTCATTATATGCTGATCTCCTCAACTATATTTTACACGACTGCACCCGGATCGTAAATCTTTTTTTCGGCGGTTTTGGATTGTTTTTTTCTGTTTTCGTTTTGAAAGCGGTGTGATAGAATACAACAGTCCAACCACACCCTCGAAACCAACAAGGAGACTTTTTATGTCAAACGTTAATCCCTTCAAACAGTCCGGAGAGTGGTATCGTGGCAATACCCATAGCCATAGCACCGAATCTGATGGAAGACTGCCGATGGCAGATCGTTTTGCGGCTTACCATGAGGCGGGCTACGACTTCTTGGTGCTGACTGACCATCGCAAGGTCAACGATGTTTCCGCCCACAGCAGGGACGGCTTCTTGGCAATCTCCGGCAGTGAAGTCCACCCCAGCAACCCCTATGGCGGCGACACATATCATATCGTTGCTATAAACCTCTATGAGCGCATCAACTGCGCCGAGCTGCATCCCAACGCGGTAATCGAAGAGATCAAGCGGCAGGGCGGCGAGGCGGTGCTGTGCCATCCCTATTGGTGTGGACACACGCTACTGGACTATCTACCGTTGAGTGGATACTTTGCGGTTGAAGTCTATAATGACACCTGTATGGGCATTGGCAAAGGCTTTTCCGAACAGGCGTGGGACGATTTGTTAGATAAGGCGGGGCGCCCGGTCTTTGGCATTGCCTCAGACGACGCCCACGGCACCGAGCACGACTGTTTTCACGGCTGGGTCATGGTGCGGGCCCCTGAACTAACCACCGACGCTATTATGACAGCGTTTCGCACTGGGGCTTTCTATTCAACCCTTGGTCCAGAAATAATCGATCTGGATGTGGTAGATGAAGATGAAGAGAAGAGGAGTGTGAGTGTCAAGTGTTCACCCGCACAGTCTATCGTATTCAAAGCGCAGCGCAGTCGTGGCAAACGTGTGGTTGCCCCCGAAGGCGAGGCACTGACTGAGGAAACGTATGAATTGCCGAGCGGCATCAAGTACGTCCGTGTCGAGATTACCGATGAGGCTGGTAAGAAGGCGTGGTCGAATCCAGTTTTCTTTTAAGATTGGTTCGTGAATCGCGGGTGATTGCCGCTCGTTCCCAAAACGGGTGTGGGTAGGCAGTCACCCCGCTTCTTAAAGGCGTGGATTGATAATAGAGATCCTGAAACGTTCAGCGATAGGCATAAACGGGCGGCGGTTAGCCAAGAGGGAGGAAGTTGCACAATGGCGGATCTGAAAGTCGGTATTATCGGCTGCGGTGGACACGCACAGGGGCATTTTACGATGGTAAAAGCCGAGCCCCGGATGGACCTTATCTCGATCGCAGAGATTGACGACCAACGGTTGGAGCAGGCAAAACTCACCCATGAACCTGAATCTGCGTTCAGCGATTACCGCGAGATGCTAGATCGGGTGGACCTTGATGTTGTCTACATTGTTACCATGCCCGGTCATCTGCTGCCGATTGTGGTGGAGTGTTTGGGACGTGACCTACATACCTCGGTCGAGAAGTCACCGGGGATGAACCTCGGAGAAACACGGCAAATGCTTGACGCTGCTCGCAAGAGTAAGGGCAAAGCGATTTTATCCGTCAATCGGCGCTACAAACCGGAGGTATTGGCGGTGCGAAAGTTATTACAGGAACGTGGTGGCGCGGTGCAGGTCGCGGCAAATTATCATAAGCCGCCATCGGGGTTGCAGCTCCCGGGACGCCGAGAGGTTGCGCCGCCAGAGATTATCTGCGACGCAATCCACCATGTCGATCTGCTACGCTGGATGGCAGGTCGTACACCGACTGAAGCGGCAACCGCTGTGGAGGTGTACGGTCATTCGTGGAATGGTGAACGGGAAGGCACACCTCGCTACAACGCTGTCATTGCCTTTGATAATGGTTGCCACGGCACAATGATGAGCCACTATGGAGTCGGTTATCGGATTCAGTCCGCCGAGGTCCACACCGAGGATATGTCTGCATACCTCGATTTGACACGTACGCCAGAAATCACCCTTTACTTAGATGGTGCGTTGTGTGAAGAACCACTTGATCTCGACGCGGTCGGTGGACCTGACTTCAACGAGACAAGCCATTTCGCTGACTGCATCCTGAATGACACTGCACCTTGGAGCCCGATGGAGGAGGCGGTGAAGACGATGGAACTGTGTGAAGCCATTGAGCAGGGACATCGGGGGCGCTTGTAAACCTTATCCGTTTTAACGAGATAACCGGTTTAGCACATTTTGTGTGATGCGCTCCACAACCGGATCGCCGCCCTGTAGTCCATGCGCCCAATCGGTTGTAGCGGCGGTGAAAACGGTTCCCCCGCGGGTATAGATCCCCATCGTTGCAGCACCGGTGCGACCTCTATCCCAACGCTCGTACCATTCGGAATCGTCTGGATGCCAGCGCACCGGGGCAGTACAGAGAATAAGGAAGTTATCGGGCGTACCATCCCGATGCGTTGGGACAGGCAGTCCATCTACAATTTTTAACTCGCAACCGTCACACTCGTAACCTACGATGGTGTGCTTGCCACCAAAGGCGTCTCCCTGCCTGAGATCTGTTCCCTCAAAAACCCAGTGCTCTGGACGGTGGACCGTATACTCGCCTGAACCGTCCATGAACTGACCGTGACTGAGATGGTATCCACCGTGGAGAAAGCCCACGCCGGTCAGTTCGTTCTCAGGGCGATCAACGAGGTGATGGCTCCATAAGGTACTCAAAGTTCGGTAGTCCCCTGTTTTGTAGATCGGGTCCATGTTGTACCACTGCTTCCAGCAGGTTAACGCGCGTCCTTCGTCTTCGCTCCGGACTTGCCAGCAGACCGAATTGCCGCTAAAAAATGCCGCATTCCCGCCATCAGCGATGAACGCCTCAAGGTTGTCGCGCATCCCGCCAGACCAATATTCGTCGTGACCGACGCTCAACACCAGTCGATATCCCTTCAAAATTTCCGGGTGAAACTCAAGATCACTATTAGCGGCGTAATCGAGTGTATAGCCATTCTGTTCGGCCCATTCGACAAAGAACGACTCCCATCTGCTAAAAAGTCCGCCCATCGGTCGGTCGAAGGAGACGCGATGCCCTTGTAGGTTGCTGTGACCGTGATAACCGTAAACGCTATATCCACCCCAGTTATTATAGGCGTTATAGGTGTTGGTCGCGAGTTGAAGTAGGATCTTGGTGTCGCGTCCCGGCTGCGCAGACCGCACGATGAAGTGCATCATTCCTTCAGCTGTCCGACGATTTCTGTAGGTGAAGTCCCCACCGTCATCTTCTGCTCGCATTGAGACTTCATAGTAGCCACTCCGCCATGTATCCGGCACCCGTAGCTTGAAACTGGTGGGCCAGCGGCAGCCGTGCGCCGAGGCGTCCTCTGGGATCGGGTACGCGGATCCGGGGAGTTCTTTCTCACTCCAAACTACCTCACGGGTTGCACCAACACGCACAATTTCCAGTGAATACTCCGATGCACTGGTAGAAATGTGAAACCCGATCTCGTCACCCGGTGCATAGCTGAGTTGGTCGGTGTACCCTTCGATGTAGAGTGGGCGCAACTGTGTCTCTGAAAATGCTAACTGTGCCTTGTACGCGTCCATGCGAATCTCCTTCTTGGCTGGGAAGGCAATAAAAAAAGCAGCCAAGTAAATGGCTGCTTTTTATGTTTGATTGATTCGAGAGATGTCCGAACCAAAGGATCCTATTCAAGTGCTCCAATTTTTGCTGCTTCTGGCGCTTCAGTTGGCAGCTTCTGCTGTGCCAGTCTATCTTCTGGCACATATCCAGAATAGTCCGAAATCGCGCCGGACGTCAGGGCATAAACTGCGACGTTGGTCATGAAACGGTAGACACCGGGTGAGTATTTGACGGAACGGGTTGGTAAGCTGACCGATTCCATCGCACACATGTAGTCACGGCGGACCAAAATAACCGTGATTTTGTCGCCAACGGAAATCCCTTCGAGAAAGTTCCGTCTGCCTGGGCGAGATCCCCACCAGAAGATGTCGAATCCGGTTGGCGGACCACCCATCTCATAGAAGTTATCGTACATTTCGTGGTTGTTTGGGATCCGTTGAACTTGATATTCTGGCATTACATATCGCATCTGCGCCAAGAATAAACGAGGCATCGCTTGCGCTGCCGCGTCAATACCGCAGTCATCAAAGACGAGGAGACCGCCTTTTTCGACAAGGTATCGCCGCAACTGAGCCATTTCTGTCTCGGAGAATCGGCTGTCCATCTTACCGCCGCCATATTGGCGACCCATTAGGTTCTTGGAACGAACGTGTGCGGGATCATGTCCCGTCATGAAGACTAAGGGACATTTCATCAAGTTAGCGTCGTTCAGTTTCAACGCGCCGCCTTCGACGTTCATGTCTGTCTTAATCTTGGTACGTTCATTGAGCCATTTGGTGAAAGCGTTCAGCGAGGAGGCATCAGCCCACCAGTCAGCGAGGCTGTGGCGGACACGGGTGAAGCGGAAGACACCGCGAATATCGGCACCACGACCAACGACACGCCCACCGGGTTCACCGCGTGGCAGTGGAGGCACTTCGACGTTACCGAGCGTAATGTTTTCAACGACATCGCTCAAAGCATCGCGAACGGCACCGACATTTTCGACCATAGCAAGTCCCTTGGGACGCGCAAAGGCGACCTTCACCTGCACGATACCGCCGATACCGCGACCAATGTTGGCGGCTGCGGCGCTTGGAGCTGTGGCGACGGGTGCGGAGAATGCCAACGCCCCTGGCGCATCAGAAACCGGCAGGTCGGCATGTGTCACGACTTGTGGTACGGGCTGATTTGGGCTTGTTACTTTGGGAACGTTAGGATTGAGTGGTGCTTCCAACTTCACCACTTTATTGGAGAATTCCAAAACGGTTTGCGGTTGCACGGAGGTCGGACGCACAACGGCTGCTGTCGTCACTCTGGGTTGGACCTGAACCTGCTCGACAACCACTGTATTTGTGGTCGGAACGGTTGGTTTGACCACCGGCTTGATGACCGGTTTCCGGACTTGTGGCTTAGGGGGTTCCTTTGCCTGCAGCACCTCGGCACCGACTAAATCTTTGAACTGCTGGGTTTGGGTAACGAGGTAGATACCCGTGACGAAGAAGGCGACTCCGTGAACAATCAACGAGGTCATCAAAGCCCCTGAGGTTTTTTTCGCGCTCATTTGTTACCTCCAAAAATAGTTTGCGTCAACAGTTGGATAACCTTTTGTATCATCTTAGCATGAGATGTTAAAGCAGTGTATCTTTCTGTGGTAGACGATTTACCAGTCGATGGAGAGGCGCACCCGCTGTAAGTTCCTGACTGGAAAGATGTACAGAGCCAGCGTCGAGCGGTCATCCACCGATTGTTCACGCAGAAAACCTTGCAAAAAGTGAAATGCTCGTGCCCTAACCTTGCACGCACTGTTAAAACGCAGAAATCGCCCGAACGACTTAGAGATTTCTATATATTATCAACACATTACTATTAATTGTATGCCAATATGTACATGCGGTCAAGAAAAAAATACATTCTTTGTTATTACACATCATTGGTCGGTTGTTCTGTTTCCTAGATCGATCCACTTTTTTTGTTCGGCAGATTCGGCAACTGCATCGATTGCTAACTGTACCTTCCAGCCGTCGAAGAAAGAAGGATCTCGATCTGGATTAAGTTTCCCCCTGAGAATCCCATCAACGTAACTACCCATCATTCGTCCCAACGCGTGCGGTTTGCCTTCAGCAGCTTCGGATGGCAGATCAATCGTTTTCCAATCACCGTCCCGATGGCGAAACCGCAGACCCTCTTGATGGCCACGACTCAAGTAAGCGAACAGTGCCCCCTCTTCGCCAACGACCTCGATGTACTTATTTTCTGGGCGTGGCGGCGTGATACTACTGACGAAGAACTGCCCTTTTAAGCCAGATTCGGTTTCAAACCAAGCGGCAGCGAGATCATCGGTATCAATTGGAGTCGGTTCACCTGTGCTGACATGCGGACGAACACGCGGCACGTTATGTAGCACGCCGCATATTTGTGTAATATCACCGCATACCCAGCGGATGGCATCAAAAAAGTGAGATCCCATATCGCCAAGCATACCAGTTCCAGAAAGGCTTTTTTGGTTGCGCCATGCTGCGGTTGCTGATGATTGCAGCGCGCTCCAGCCATCGCATTGAATACGAACATAAAGCGGTTTGCCAATCACCCCGTTATTGAGCATTTGACGCAGTTTATAGAGGCAGTGTGTATATCGGAATGTGAAAGCGACATGATGGATTTTGCCACTGGCTTCTGCGATGTCGCACATCTCACGCGCTTCGGAGGCATTCATTGCTAAGGGTTTCTCGCAGAAAACGTGCTTTCCTGCTTGGAGTGCTTCTACCGCAATGGGATGGTGGAAGGCGTTTGGTGTCACGATTGTCACCGCATCGATCGTATCATCGGCGATCACGGCTGCATAGTCTGTATGGACTTTAGGGACGCCGAATTTAAGGGCGGTTTGTTCACACAAATCACGGTTGCGTCGGCACAGTGCGACAACTTCTGCATCGGGGTGGCGCTGCAAGCCGGGAATCTGACATTCTTCAGCAAATCTACCGGCACCAATCACGGCGAAACGGAGTTTACGGTCCATACAGTTCCTCCTGGGTTATACTGTACCCATCCTTCGTGCGTCGATGTAGGCGGGGGTTAAATCGCAGGAAGGTTGGATATATGAATTGGGTGCAGCTAATTCAGTTTGGCAATCTGTTGGGTCAGGACACGAATATTCCTATGAATTTCCTCTTGATCTGGGGGATCGTCCGATAGGCGAAGATAGGCGTCGAAGGAGTCCAGAGACTTGGCGTATGCCTTGACTTGATAGGACAGATAACCGAGATCTCGGTAGTCTTGTGCGGATTGAGGGGCGAGCCATGTGATCTGCTCGGCGGTTTTAACTGCTTTCTCGTACTCGCCATCCCTGAAGTGAATTTGTCTTAGGTTTCGCAGCATCCGTGCGAGAATCTCTTTATGCGTAACCGCTTGCAGGAAACGGGGATGCGCCGGCACGGGTTCACGGAAAATCTGGGTCAATCTGTCCGAGAGAGCTTCATCGGACAAGATTTTCCCTTTCTCAAAGGGGTCGATTACGGTCTCTAAGTCCCGATGTTTGACGATAAAGTGGCCGGGGAAACCGACTCCTACCAACGGCAACCCGATTCGCTTACCAATTTCCATATACACAACCGAAAGCGTAATAGGAATGCCAATTTTGCGCTCAAGCACTTCGTTAAGATAACTATTCCGTGCATCGTAGTAATTTTCTTGACTGCTGCCCGCGAATTCCTGTGTCTCAAATAGATAGCGGTTTAAGTGGTTAATCTGATCATGCGTATCCGTTTCCCCTCCGATCTGTGATTGAACTTCTTCAGCCATCTGATTCAACCGTTGTAGATACACCTCAATGTCCAGATCGATATAGGCGTCTTTGGCAATGAGGAGGGCACCCGTCGCCAGATCTATCTGATCATTTTCTTGCTGTGCGAGGTCAAAAAGAGCGTCTTCATCCACGTTTTTCATATTCATTGGCGGAACGCCTGTTCTCTGCCTTCTCCTTCTTTTCGTGTCCTCAGATTTGATCGCCGCTATTGCAGGTCTCAGCCCTTTCAAAACGGTCTCCGATTCTCGAAGTCCTTGATGAAATAGGGACTTGAAAATGTCTGGTAAATGGGGTATTATCGGATTCGCTTGTTTTGAGCAATCTTATCGTTTTATAATATTCTTCTACCGAAACTCAGATTATTGGGTCAAAAGATATTTTACCACAACTGCCCCAACTTTCCCACATCTATTCTCTAAACACCATGATTGATAGGAGCAGAGAATCTCATGACTGCGAACACTCAAAAACGTCAAGGGCTGCCAACACTTCAACCGAAAGATATTGTTGGGTTGAGGGGACTCAGTGGAGCAGCGATCTCGCCTGATGGAAAATGGGCAGTGTTTGTCCGAACTGTTCCAATCCTCGAAGCGGAAAAGAGCGAGCACCGGGGCCATATTTGGTTGGTTTCAACCGATGGCGGCGAACCGTTCCAATTGACGAACGGTCCGAATGGGGACAACAATCCGCAATGGTCACCTGACAGCACGCGCCTTGCCTTTGTTTCAAAACGGGGGGACGACAAGGCACAGATCTGGATTATTCCGATTGAGGGTGGTGAAGCAAAACAACTTACCCATGTAAGCAACGGCGCATCAAATCCGCGATGGTCATCTGATGGAAAACGGATCGCATTTCTCAAGGACGAGAAAGATAGCGCGGTTGAAGAGAGGCGAAAGAAAGCCCAAGACGACCGGATAGTTATGGGGGTGGATGACTTCAAACAGCAACATTTGTGGGCTATTGAGGTCGAAACGCTGGACGACGAACCTGAGCTGCTCTTTAGTTTGGTTGGGGAAGGGTCGGTTGAGGATTCCGATGTAGACAAATCTCAGCGGCTGACGGTAGGGGACTTTCACGTTAGCGAGCCCGATTGGTCTCCGGATGGGGAACAGATCGTCTTTATTGCTACGCCTTCCCCAAAGGCGAATGATACGATGTTTAACGGGACGGTGCATGTCGTCGACATCGAAACCAAGAACGTCCAAAAATTGACAGCGCACACCGGTGGAGAGAGTACGCCGCGGTGGTCACCGGATGGAGGACAGATTGCATACTTGCATAGCCCCGAACGTTATGGTCAGAAGGATCTCCACGTCATCTCGTCGGAAGGGGGTACGTCAACAAACCTGACTGCTGTTCCGCTTGACCGTAATGCCGATGGACCGGTTTGGTCTCCGGATGGCGAGGCAATCTACTTTATCGCTATGGATCGGGTGCGCTGGCAGCTTTATTCCACTTCAAAAGAGACGGGAGAAATTCGTCAGATCACTCACGGCGATTGTGTTGTTGGAGATATTTCCATCGCCAATGATGGCGACACATTCCTATGTACTCGCAGTGAGTCGTACGCTCCAGCAGACCTTTACGTCGGGACTGTCCAGACGGGAGAGATGGAGCGGCTTACGACACTCAACCCGCAGATAGCAAACTTTGCACTTGGCGAAGTGCGGGTGGTCCAGTGGCAGAGCAGCGATGGGCTTGAGATCGAAGGGTTGCTTTGTTTACCCGTTGGTTACGAGACGGGTAAAAGCTATCCGCTCATTGTTGAGCCACACGGTGGGCCCCGTAGCTCACGCGATTTAGGGTTCAAACCGACATGGCACTATTTCAGCGGCGAAGGTTTTGCTTACTTTGCCCCGAACTTCCGCGGCGGGGATGGATACGGGAACGCCTTTGCCACGGCAAACTACGGTGACTGGGGCGGCGGCGATTACCAAGACATCATGACGGGTGTTGACTTTCTGATTGAGCAGGGGGTTGTCGATCCCGACCGTCTAATTGTCGGTGGTTCAAGCTACGGTGGCTACATGACTGGCTGGGTTATCACTCATACCGATCGCTTCAAAGCGGCTTGTAATGTGTGTGGCGTCATCAACTTGGTCAGTTTTTATGCACAAACCGATATTCCAAGTTTTATGTCACTCTACTTTGCAGGTCCTCCATCAAAGGGTTTAGACTTGTATCGTGAACGGTCGCCGATTAACCATGTGGATCGTGCCCTGACTCCGACTCTCATCCTGCACGGCGAGGAAGATATCCGTGTTCCCTTACCACAATCGGAGGAATTCTACGCTGGTCTTAAAGCTGTTGGAGTTGAGACACTGTTTGTCAAGTATCCACGCGAGGGGCATAGTATTGGGGAGCCGCGCCATCAGTTGGATGTGCTAACGCGCCAGTTGGCGTGGTATAACAAGTACATTACCCATGATGTGAAAGGTGATGAGGAGAAAAGTGTGTGATAGGCGTGTTTTAACATTTTCTTATCCTCTTATTTTCCGGTTGACCCTCTTTTGTAAGTAAGGGTATAATGCGCATCGGTGCTATATGTGCTACGAGCATTGAAGCTCAAGTGTTGAGGGACAGTTGCGAAACTGAATAGAGAGTAAGCGATAAGGTATTTACGTCAGCGTTTTCCAGATTACCCATAATCCTAATACAAGGAGGTTGGTCATGGATAAAGTAACAATCAACCAGATGGTACAAAATACCATCCAGCAACACGGATCGAAGTCTGCGTTATCTTACAAAGTTGATAAGCAGTGGCAGGACATCTCCTATGCAACGCTTGGAGAGCGGATAAAGCACTTTTGCTTGGGGTTGGCTGAACTCGGCTTGCAGAAAGGAGATCGAGTCGCCCTGTTATCGGAAAACCGACCGGAATGGGCAATAACGGACTTGGCAACGCTTGCCGGTGGTGGCGTTACTGTGCCGATGTTTTCAACGTTGACGGCCGCACAGGTAGAGTACATCGTCAGGGATTCGGGGGCAAAGGTCATCTGTGTATCCAGTGAACAACAGTTGGAGAAGATCAAAGCCTTTGACACAAATGCCACAACGAATCTACAGCACATTATTGTTTTTGATGATTTACCGGACGATTCGGTGCGTACATTTGATCAGGTATGTGAGCTTGGACAGCAGGTTGAAAACGGTGATGAGAAGTACCAGCAAGCGAGTGAGGCTGTTGAACCCGATGATCTTGCCTCGATTATTTATACCTCCGGCACAACAGGTGATCCGAAGGGCGCTATGCTGACCCACGGCAACTTTATGTCGAATGTGCAGGCGGCAACGGGGATTGTGTCAATCACCCCTGATGACATTTTCCTTTCCTTCCTTCCGTTATCGCACGTATTTGAACGGATGGGTGGGCACTATCTGCCACTTAGCGGTGGTGCGAATATATCGTATGCTGAAAGCCTGTTTACGATCCGCCAAGATATGCAGGACGTTCGCCCCACAATTATGATGAGTGTACCCCGCCTCTATGAAGGGATGCACGAAAGAATACTCCGTTCTGTTAAGGAAGGTTCTGGTCTCAAGCAGAAGATTTTCCACTGGAGCGTCGGTGTTGGTTCGAAGGTAAGCCAAGCCGTACAGGAGAAAAGAGAGCCCTCCTCCATGTTATCGCTGAAGGCGAGTATTGCCGACAAGCTGGTTTTCCAGAAACTTAAGGCGGCAACCGGTGGACGCTTGCGATTTTTTGTGTCCGGTGGTGCGCCCTTATCGCAGGCGATTGCAGAGTTCTTCCATGCAGCAGGCATCCTCATCCTTGAAGGATATGGTCTGACTGAAACCTCGCCTGTTATTAGTGTGAACCGTCCAGATCAGTGGAAGTTTGGCACTGTGGGTCCCGTTGTTCCGGGCATAGAGGTAAAGATCGCTGAAGATGGTGAGATTCTGTCGCGTGGTCCCCACATTATGCAGGGCTATTTCAACAAACCGTCAGATACGGCGGAAGCGATTGATTCAGATGGATGGTTCCACACGGGTGATATTGGGGAGATTGATGCGGAAGGATTTGTAAAAATAACGGATCGGAAGAAGAACATCCTTGTTCTCTCCAATGGCAAAAATGTCGCGCCGCAGCCCATTGAGAATCAACTCAAGCAGAGCCCCTACATCAGCGAAATTATGCTTCTCGGTGATCAGCGTAGCACTGTTACTGCGCTGATCGTGCCAAATTATGATGAGATTAAGGAGTACGCGGCAGAACAGCAGCTTGATGCCGAGGATCTCCCTGCACTCCTCCAGACGCGAGAGATTCAGCAGCTGATTCGAGGTGAAATCAACCAGCATTCGAGCGATTTTGCTGACTTTGAGCGGGTTCGAAGGTTCACTTTAATGGAGGAGGAATTTTCGCAGGAATCTGGGGATATAACGCCGACGCTCAAACTCAAGCGACAGGTTATTATGGAGAAGCATAAAGCAGCGATTGATCAGATGTATGGCGATGATGGTTAAGAATCTGCTGTGGTATATCCCTTCCTGTATGCGGTGCGGTCTCTAAGGTCTAACTGGGATGGCGCGTGAGAACCTTCATTCTCGCGTAGCCATCCGCTCAAATGCGCTGGGGGATTGGCGAGATTTCCAAGCATCAACTAATGTCTCCACATTGGTCTGGTTCGGCTGCATTGAGTTGACTTCCAGATCGTATTCAACGAAACTGTGTACTGTTTGATAGTCTGTCCGTGCCTCTCCAATTCGCCGATTTCCTCTTTCGCGCTCTCTGCGCTCAAGTTCAGGAAGCGGGCAGTGTACACCAACGAAGAATACATCCAAACCGGTGAGTAATTTCACGAGGTCCGACATCCACATCTCATTTTCAATGATGTGATCAACGATGAGATTATTGCCTGCTTCTGCTAAAACTGGCAAACACCGGTGAAACCCATCGAAGACTGCAGGCCTCATCGTTGACCAATCAATTTCACCGCTGCGAATACGTGTCATTGGCAGGGCGTTGGAGTCGCGGAGATGGTCAAACGAAAAGTGCCAGAATGGCATTGGCAGTGTTTGCTGTAATTCGCGTGCAAGCGTTGACTTCCCAGAGCTTGACGCGCCGTTGATGAGAATGATTTTCCCTAATTCGCGAGTAGTGTCCATAAGGTTTCTGGTGTCAAGAGTATTATACTCCTATCTGAATTCTATTTATCTACTTGTTCGATGCGGTCGAAATCTTTCAACGTTATCAAAGTATCGACTGTGAACCTGGATTGCCATTCCTTCTTGGCTATTTGCCACGTCTCTGGGTATTGATCTCCCCAAGAGAAATTCGGAGACCAAGAGCCGTCTCCGCCCTGCTGCTCGATCTCAAAGTCCAAGTTCATCGCCACTTCGCCTTTGAACTCAGCGGCGAGCGGTGATTTCGGAGAGGAAACCAACCACAGAGGTTTGAGCACATAGCCAGTTAGCTGCTCTGGACTTCGGGCGATACGAGGTGCCGCTGCCTGGGCGAGTTTTTCCCAAACCTTCTCGCTATTCGGTAGAGTCTCCGTCTCTGCGAGCTTAACGAAACAGAGGATATCGTGCATCTCCATTTTGTCGGGCATGGAATCCAGATGTTCCAGAAGGGTTGCGGCTAATGGCTTCAGCAATTCTGTCGGCGCTCCATCGCTGAATTCGTGCAGGTATCCGACAATCTCAGCACGCGGGTTGACCAGAAACTGGCCGAAAGTTTCGGCACTGTTCTGGTAATTCCACCAAGGGGCGTGAGGTGCCTCCTCCACTTCGGGTGGAATGATTGGCCATACCCCCCGGGATACGTCGTAGGTAGCGACAAAATACTCGATTCCTTTTCGCACCAGCGTGTGCCCCGCATGTGCACCAATTTCCCTGAGAATCTGAAAACCTACCGTAGTCGCAATCGCAGACGAAGCCGATGTCCTGATGTCAGGTTCCAGACTGTTGCCAAAACCCCCGTCGTCGTTTTGATAAGATGCCAGTTCGGTAAGGACGGCACCGGCAGATCCGGCTTCAAAGTGAAATTCAAAACGTTTTTGGTCCAACTCCCTCCCGTGATCCATTATGAAATTTTTTGCGCTCTGAAATGCAGCTTGTGTCAATCTATTCATTTTTCCCTCGCCCTAGACTATAATTGTAGAATCTACCATATACACCGGTTGTTGCAGAAAGTGAGATAGTGGATGTAATTGTAGCATAACATGTGTTAAGTATCAAGGGAAAAAATTCAGATATAATGCTATACACCTATCACATTATTGGGACTATAGATGGCAACCTGCGTTATCATATCTAAAAGACAGTCGAGTATGAAAACTCGACCTACGGACTGGGCAAC
Source organism: Candidatus Poribacteria bacterium (assembly GCA_022822005.1). Classification (GTDB taxonomy): domain Bacteria; phylum Poribacteria; class WGA-4E; order WGA-4E; family PCPOR2b; genus PCPOR2b. The sequence goes on along the minus strand of JAJECO010000084.1, from coordinate 59,730 downwards.
CGTGTTCACCTTCCAGCAGGGCATGTCCCCATTCGTCTTTACGTTGGATGACTTGAAGGCCTAGCCCTTGCGAGTAGAAGGTTATAGCTTGAGCCAAATCGGTTATTGGAACCATCGCGGTAATACGATGTATGTTCATGGCTTTGCCCTTCAGCTAATGATCGAACTGTGGAAGTGCAATCTCAGCCTATGTTCTTTTAACGTTTCAGGGGTCCTGAAACGCGCAGCGTTTGGGCGAAAAGCTAGGATCAGGGGCACGGTTTTAGGTGCCGACTACCAAGTGTACCCTATCGTAACCACGTCCATGCAGCCTTAGTTGCTGGATAGACAAGTTCTTCTCTCAAGTGTAGCTTCTTGATTTCTGGATCTTCAATTGTGCCCCGAACACTCTGAGCATATCGAAGTAGTGCATTGTCCGGATAGGCCAATCTTCCGGCAGCTACTTGGACCGTGATTTCTGATGAAAAGCCCAACTTCTGAAGCATCTCCATATAGATCATCTCTATGCGGTCAACCAGTTCTCGTCTACCATTTACCTTCTCGAATCCCTCCTCCAGCAAAGGAGAAACTTCGTCGGCAATAGCACCTAACTTTCTAAACTCTTTCCACAACCATTTGTGGTAGGGTGCATGATTCTGACTCATTAGAAAACCAACCTTCATTGCGTATTCGGCGAATCGCGCCCAATAGCAAGATGCGCTCACATAGTCTCGTCGAGCTTCTGCCCTGAAAAGATGCTTTCGTCCCCACTCCCAGAGCCAAGAAAGGCAAGCTCCCATTCGCTGCTTCCATACATCATCGGGGTATTTAGAGAACGCCCTAAAGCGCGCACTGACAATACCAGGCCCATCGTGATAAAGCCTGCTCGGGGTTAGTTCAAACAGATGCGATTCTGGTATTCGCAACCAGTCCATAAGCGACTCGGGAGGCTCTGAAAATCCGACTACAGATTCTATATAGCTGCCGATTTCGATTACACCACAGGTCCTAGCCGGTGGATTCCTCCATCGAAATCCGTCATACGCATTGGGCAGCGTACCGAGTACTTCCCGTAGATGCTCGCCGTAATCATTGAAATCTTCTTTGGCAAACCACACCGTGAATCCCGGCCCCCAACCGTGATCACGAGACACCTCGTCGTCGTTCTTGTGCGCTTGTGAGCCTTCACCAACTCCCACTGCCAGTCTCGGGATACACCTAGGCAATCGCTGTTCAATGGTAGGAAGCCCAATCTCCCGGAAGAATCGCTCTGATAGTTCAAATCCTTTCATAGAGTCCTCCGCGAAGACATTTCTTAGATAGCACCGAATACTAGTTCCAGATCTAGAGACGACTAACCCATCTAGAGACGACTAACCCTTTTTGAAAATCAATGATAGACGATACCGTATTCATGTTAGTAGCCAGTTGCTTCAAAATTTGAGTGGATATTTGGATTTGGCTGATATTATACCATACGCCCAAAAAATGTCGGATACCATTAAAAAAGCCCAGTTGGACTCTCCAACTAGGCTTTTTCTATGTTGAGATTTCAATTTGATTGACTATGTGGCTTTAATGGGTCAACTGTGGAATAACGAAAATGTGGTTGGTTCGACGGAGGTCTCCGGCGTCCCAAAATCAGTGAACAGCCAGAGCTGATCCGCCTCATCTGCCTCCGGGGTATCCTCAACGGCCGGTTCGTCAGGTAGAATCGTTGAAGTACCCCAGAAATCCATCTGCTCCACTGTCCCCACGCTCCGATTCGATGCGATGCGGGCGTAAATTCGGGCGCGTTGTTCGGAAGAAATCCCTTGTTGAGTGAAAACTTCGCGCATCAATTGTATGAGTGTGTCGGTGAAAAAATCTGTTTGCATCATCTCAAGGGCATAACAAGATAACGAAAGCTTTGTGCTAAATCAAGGAGTATCGGTGACAAACGGTGTGTGTCTGGATTCAGCCAGAATGTAACGTTGGTCGCGTCGGTATGTAAGAGGGCTTCTTCAGAGAACCAGCTATCAATGGTTGTGGCCGTATCTGGACCCTCATACTGAATCGGCACACTAGCTTCCGATTTTCCCAAGTGGGTGTTGTTTCCAACAGTCAACTGTCCATCGCTGAAACGAAACTCGGTGCGGTGATTGGGATTATCTTCCACATGAATGATTCGGAGTGCCCAGAGCAACCTTTCGCGATTTACCTTGACCTCTAAAGGGGCGGCTGCACCTTCCAAAACGGATAGATAATTTGGGTAATTCTCTTGTGGCAAGAGACACCTTAACATAACATCTTCAGCCTCAAAACCCACAGCGTTTTCAGCGAAACATAATCGGCAAACCTCTGGCTTTAAGAATTCTATTAGGTCAATTATTTTTACACAAGCTTTATAAGATATTGCTCGTTTTGGGACTGGTGTTTCCGTGTCCCCCAACTCACGCATGACTGGCAACGTCAACACCGCCATCCGTTTGCCATCGGTGGTCACGATTCGGTATTCGCCATCATGCCGATGAAGAAGTACCCCCCACATGCTAGCGCGTCGTTCCGCCCCTTCCGCGTCTGACGGTTTTTCTGATGCGAACAGAACAGAATTCAGTGACCTCCCGAACTGCGACGCTGGAATTTCATACTCGTGTACATCTATCGGTTCTTCAAGTGCCGGGTTCAGCCCTTTTTCGGCGTATGTACGGACGACGTGGTGATGCTGCTCACCTTCAATGTCCAGACACCCATGTCTTTCGTGGTGACTGAACAATAACGTCTCACTAGCCGTATATTCACAAATGCGCGGCAGCGCATCTGCGGAAATGGTTACCGTACCGGGGAGTTCAACTTCGGCTGGAATCGTGTGGTCAATGCAGAAGTTCCCATCATCAGTGTGGCATCGAAACTGCAATTGCGCCGCTTCCGCTGTTATTGACAGGTGCGTTTTCGATTCATCAAGTTTCAACAGGGCTAAGGCACGTTTCAACGTAGCAACATTACAGGTAAATTTCATCGGTTCCTCCCTATCCACGGGGCAGGTATCGGGAACTGTCTTTTCGCCAGCGATGCCCCATTGGGTGTACTTTCTCAGTTCAAATTTAGAACAGGTCCTTGAGCGATGTGTTCCGTTGTTTCAATAAGCGCAACACTTCATCACGCAAGGCTTTCCGCGCACGTTGCCGAAGAGATTTCACAGCGGTTTCACTCCGTTGGACGATTTCTGCAATTTCTCTATTCGATGTGCCCTCCAATTCGCCCAACACCAGTACAGTCCGGTCAATCGGACGCAATTGAAGTAGGGCTTCTTGCAAAAATTCCACGCTTTCGGAACGAATTAATTCCTTGAGTGGAGTTTCCGTCGAAGTTGCCGGGCTAGTAAACGCCTGCGCCATCTCGTCCGCAGCGGTCGTATCCAATGGAACCGTCCAGTATCGCTGACGCTGGCGCATTAGGTCAATGCACCCATTATATGCGATGCGAAAAAGCCACGCCCGGACAGATGCGGAGTCGAGCAACTCAGACCAGCTTTGGTACGCTCGCAAAAAGGTTTCGGCGGTCATATCCTCGGCATCCGTTGGATTTCCCAGTAACCGCAGAATAAACCGATAGATAGCGTCAACATGTAATTCATACGCTTCGGTGAATGATGCCTCCACAAATACAGTACCTCGTCGGCTTGTGTTTTCAGGATATTATGACGAAGAAAACGGGATCAGGCATCGAAAATAATGCTTAAACGCAAAAGGGGATTCCCAATCTATTGAGAATCCCCTTACTGAAGATTTTCACTGAATCACCGAACCCGCCATCAGTTCACCTCGTTTTGTGCGCCGCAAGCCAATTAACCGCGACATCCACGACGGCGCAGAATTGGAAAAGTTATATGCTGCCGTGGTCGAATATCAGTTGTCTGGTTTTTGGCCCACATAGAGAATGTGTCTGGACGAAGCCACAATGCTTTGTTCTGCACTGATTTTGAATAGAAGATCCAACCAAAGGTCTCTCTGCCTCCCTTCAAGTGTGTTGTAGCTCTCATCGTCTGCAGAGATAGCCGGCTCGACACCTGCAATCTTGAGGGTGCGGAATCCCACAGTCTCGTGCATAGGGGCGATCTCATCCAGCCGGACAAAATAGCCGCGGAAGCCACCTCTTGGAGCATCAGCAGGGCGGTGGCCGTCTCTAACATGCGACCAGACCTCTTTCTGGTTCTCAATCCACGCAGGGTGATCCTTGATGAGGTTCCCAAGAATACCGAATCTAGAAATCAACGCAGAAAAGATTACTCCCCCCGGCCTTAGACAAGCGTAGGCTGACCGCAGGGCTGCTGTTCGATCAGTTTCAAGCAGTAGATGGTATAGCGGTCCCATAAGCAGAATAGCCTCGAATTTGCCACGCGGAATCCCATCTAGCTTGCGCGCATCGCCAATCCGGAAATCAATCTGATCAGAAAGATTAAGTTCTTCCGCCCTCGTCTTGCACCGGGTAACGTATTCATCGGCAAGGTCGACAGCCGTGATTTGGTAGTCTCGTTGTGCTAGAGGAAAGGTGTAAAACCCTGTGCCGAAACCAACTTCAAGGAGCCTGCCGTGCGTTGGGAGGTATAAATTCAAATAGCACCAAGTAATATCAGCTTCAAGTTGGTGGCGCTCCAATCTGCTTGCTTCGATATCCCAGCCAGCGTTGTACATCTCGCGTATATCGGTTAAGTCATCCATAGTAATCAATGGTTTTTCTTTTTTTACGATTCAGTTGAATTGTGTCGGGAGTTGTCGAAAGGCAGCTTCCGCACAGACGCAGCTTCTAGATTGGGTTGAGGGCGATCAATCTACAGCACCACCTGTTCATCCGAGATGAACCCACCAATCGAGATTCGTTATCTCTTTTACTTGTTTGTGACGTATCTTTCTTTTAATTGCGTGTGCATACATGGACAAGTCAGTTCTTTGTCCACATCTGACTGAGAACATAGGCCGCAATACACTTTTAATTTCAGACTCGATAAATCCCGCAATAGATAGAATCTCTTCCACGTCTTTCACTTCAACTAATCTAGCGATAGCGGTCTTGGTTTCTTTTGGGAAGACTGAGTTGCCCGTTTGTACGTCCTGAATCCACACTCCCAATGTACCCGAACCACGAAGCGATTGGGCGACGCGCTTGTAAGACAAATGGTTCTCAATCGTCATAGATATTGGTCAGACGCCTGGATCGATGTGCACTGCTGAGGATGTCCGTACTATCTGCAAACTGATCGATGCTTCCTACAGGCGGTTGCTTTCTCAACCACTTGTCTTGGATGGCTGCCAGGCACGTCTTAGCGAATCGATCTCCTCCGAGCACCCGAAAGGGACGTTTATAGAACATGCGAACTTCGGGATCGACGGGAGGAGTGAGGTTTAGTTGATTGTAGCAATGTGCGACATATTCGTAAGCGGAACAGAGTGCCGTTTCTCTGGTAGGGTAGTCCGTCGCCTTAAGTGCTGCATCCAGATGCGGTGCGAGTCCGGAGGCAATGCGGAGATTGTGGAATGTGCTGCCCAACCACTTGCTGTACGGTGCATATTGCCGTTCTATAAGGAAGCAGAGCCTCATGAGGTCGCGTACGATTCGGGCTGCCACGATTCGTGAACCGAGTTCATCGCCCACTTCAGCTGTGCGACCAACAAACGCCTCTTCTTGAGCGATTCGACGCCACTGACACGCCAAGAGCCATAGCCAAATATCGTTTGGATACCACTCCAGTTTACTGCGAACGCGTCTCAAATCTCCGTCGGGATCATGAAAGACCGCACCTGCTGTCACCTCAAGGAGTAGTTGTTGCGGCGTCGTAAGCCAATCTTGGACCGTGATATCCACCTGCGGATCGAATCCCAGATGTGATTTCAGCCATTCCCCAAGGGGACCAACGTGCACGTGATGCTGAACGACGACTTCATCCCAACCGAAGCGCACGGACCAGCCGTGAAACTCCTCTGGCAAACCGGAATCGATAATTGTGCGGATAGTGTCTACCTCAGAGGCTGCTACGAAAAGGTGTAGCTGTGGACCCCAACCATGGTCAGTTGATCGAGGGGTGTCAAAACCGAGGACATCCGACCCTGAACCTAGTCTCGCTGCACTATGGTCTCGCCCTTCCATGAGCGGGCGCACAACCTCAATGTAGAACATCCGAGCTAAATCAATACCGCTTACGAAGGTGGTGCCATCGTTGAAGGTATCATTGGTTGTAGTCGAGGTCATTTCTCCTCTTGCCGTTTCGTCTAAGTTTTCACGATTTACGAACGCTGAATAGCGTGTAAATATCGGGGCATTAATTCTCCCATATTATTGCCCCGATAGACCCCCGATGAATCGTCCGTTCCGAGACCAGGGGGACAGGCGGGATTCGCTGCCGCTCAACTGGCCCCGATCAGATCGGGATCGAAACCGCCATAAGAACGCGCAATGAATTGCGCTACTACAAACTGCGGGGAGACCAGATGTCCTATCTACCGGGTGGTGATAGACCGTGCAATGAAGGCACACTGATTGGTAGACCTCGTCAATGACTTTTGTGAGCGGTTGCCACTTGCTCAAATGTACGCCCAATATGTGGCAGGTATTCAATCTCGCGGCTCAAACGTGCTACCGCCCTACACCGACGTGCTAATTCATCGGATACTTTGAGCATATCTGCACGCGTCTGGGGAATGGGTCCAAGACGTAGTAGCCAATATATCCAGGCTATCAGTATTCCTTTGTAGTAGATAGCATCATTTAGTGCTCCACGAAAACCGGAGAATAATTCTTTTCGATAAACGCTTTCGATCTCTTGCGCCAAAACTTCATTGCATTTCCAGCGCACCGGAAAAGGAAAAGGACCTAGAGGAGCATCGAGTAGAAAATACCCGTAACTACTATACTCAAAGTCGACAAGTTTCACACCGTCATTCACTAACAGATAGTTCTGGGGAGCAATATCCACATGTCTAAAAGCAGAAAATGGTTCAGCGTTTGAAAGAATCTCCTTCAATTCAGACAGTTCGCTCTCAACGGCGATAGATTCTGGTTGCCCAACGAATGTCGCGAATCTACGAAAAGTCCGGAGGATTCCATCGAATGAATCTGTGTCTGCTTGGTAGTGGATTCCCAAACTCGTCCGTAGACTGAGCCATTCGTTTTTCCTTCCATAGGTGCTTCCGTGCATACGTCCCATTGCCTGAGCGTGGGCAAGCAGAGCGTGTGCTCGCTCGACTGCATTGGATTTACGCAATATATCCCTGAACGAGCGCGCTCTCGACACGTACTCAAATGCGATTAACCCCTGTATAGCATCGCCGGCAATGAACTTGGGAGTAATCATCTTATCACTATTGATTTTACCCAAGAATTGAAGCGCAGCCCATTCATTGAAGAGTTTCCAAGCCGAACTTCCGATGCAATCCCGTTCACGATCATACGGTTCGTGCTTGGTCTGTCTAGCCATCTTGACAAGCAACACTTCTGGCAGGTAACTCGGTCCGTCAGCTATCCAACAGCGAAAGATACGATTCTTCTTGAACTTCGTGCACTTTGCAAGCCGAATCTCGCATTCGAGAGTATTTGAAAGGCTTTGTTCTATAAGTGATAACGGGATATCCATATTTGATTATTCCGCTCATATAAGTCACGATGACAACTGATAAAGGACCTTGCTCTTTTCCCGTGATGTTCTCACGGTTTGCAAACGCCGAATGGTGTGCAGGGGAGCTTACTTTGTTACAGAAAAAACAAACTCAGTCAAAGGCAATATTGATTGCAAGGCTTCTTCAATTGTTTAAGTTCCTCTTGCATAACCCAGCTTTCCCCTAATCCGTTTTAGGAGCGAGAAGGCAAAGGGCGGACTCGTACCAAGCGCATCCCAGGAATCTACCGCTCGGAGATCAAACCAGCCAATGTCCTTTATTGGAGATTCTGCATTGCCTACCTCGGGTTCAATCCCAGGTCGTGCCATACCTTTGATAATCTGGCATAGGTACGTCTTGTGTCGCTCGTAGAAGGGGTCTTGCGGGACCTTCTCGTCCAGAATGAGTCGCTCTACTTCTACGTGGAGATGTGTCTCTTCCCACACTTCTCGTATCACGCATTCTTCTTCGGATTCCGAACCCTCCCTCCCGCCTCCGGGAATTATCCAAACCGCCTTGCCTTCCTCTTCGATTTTCAGTAAGAGGACATGATGATTCTTTAGGATGACTGCCTGATATCGAATATCTCGTCCATGAAAGGGCAGGTCTGGTAGATGATCGCGAACCCCTTCCCAAGTGTCATAGTTCTTCAAGACAGCAATGACTGACGACAGCGGAGCTGCCCACACGCCTCTGAGATCTCTTTCTCCCTTAACGGCTATGTGCCAGGCTAATTTCTCGTTGGGTGGATCGAATTGAGCGTCCACTCCGCTTCTGTTGCCTCTTGGATCGATTCTGTACCACCCAAATTCAGGCAGCAAAACTGCATTCAAACCGTGTAGCGTGAAGGGAGGCGTTTTACCATTTCGTGTGAGTCGTTGGTAACACAGACCAGCGGGTATACGGTTTGCCCTTAAGAGCGCAGCCAGCAGATGGCTCTTGGCAAAACACCATCCTGTCTTATGACGTAGGACTTCGGACGCGGCGCAGGTCGTCGGATTCATCTTGAAGTCGCCGCTATGCTTGATTTCATCTCGGACCCATTCAAAGCAGCGTTTTGCGATTGCCGTTTGATTTGAGATTCCGTCTCCTAGAGTACGTGCTAGATCTTGGACTTCGGGGTGGTTATAGTCTATCACGTCTGTGGGACGCAGGTATTTATCCATATCAATCCTCCAACTTAGCCTCGCTTGCAGCAGACTGAGATAATGCTAGGACTATCAGCAGTCAGCGGCTCTCGATCCCAATCGCCATATTGCCGTTCGATGCTGAAGCCATTGTAGTACAGCAGTGCCGTGAGTTCCTGCGGAAAGGTGTAGCGCAGGGCAGTGCGCGTGATCTTGGTGTGCTCCTCTCCACCGTCATGCCAGCGTTTGTAGGTTGTCCAATGGTGGATCTGAGTCATATGGTCATATACGGAGGTTCTCGACACACGCACTTCGCGCCCACTTGTATCAATAAAGGGGGACCACTCTTGTTCCTCTGCATTTGTTTCAAGGGGCACAAATAGTCCTTTTGGGGGTTGGGAGTGTGGGAAAATTGGGTTACGCGTCTCAAAAGCGAATAATCCCTTGTCGTGTAAATGTGCATACACACGTTGTAACAGTGCTCCTTGATCGGCGTTTGTCAAAAAAGCTTGGAAAGCGTTACCAGTCAAAAAGATAAGCTGGAATTGTTCGCTAAGATCGAATGTCCGGGCGTCCCCCACAATCCAACGCATAGGCAAGCCAACGGATTTGTTACATGCCCGCTCTATCATTGCCGGTACGATATCTAAACCGGTTACGGAAAAACCCAATCGCGCGATTGGGATGCTGACACGACCTGTACCACAGGCAATTTCGAGCACGGGACCGCCGGTCTCTTGTGTTAGAGCAGTGTAAAACGCAATACCTGTATCGCTAGCATCCTCCATATCATAGTTGGCTGGATCGGAGAACTCTTCAAGATTGTCGTGATCGATCAATATGCCTCTCCAAGATGTTACAGCAGTATGTCAAGTTTCGCTAAGTGGACGTCAGTGTCTCGTCGAGAAATAAAGCAAAGGACCACACTTCAAAGCCAAGTTCGCGATAGAACTCGAGAGTTGGCTGCCAATGCTTGTTTGCAGAGTATGTGGTGAAGCGGTGAATACCGCGGGCTCTGCCCGATTGCAGGATAGCATCCACGAGCGCAGAACCGACACCCTGCCTACGACTATCGGGAGTGACATATAACTCATGCAAAACCAGATAGCTCTCACCGCGGGAAAAGACACAAACGTGCTCCGAAGATACCTCGGCAATAGCAAATCCTACGATATGGCCATCTGTATGTGTTGCGAGAATGAAATGAGGTCCAAGTCGATGTCGCAGATCGTCAGTCGTGTCAGCGACAAGTCCGCGGGTCAAGGCTTCGGACACCCAATCGCGGTACAGCGCAGCCACTTTGCCTAAGTCATCCCTAGTGGCATTCCGAAAATTGAATTCCATGTGCAGCCTCCAAGCTTAATCAGATTATCCCATTGTTGATAATATCTTACGATTTGCGAATGCCTCGGTCCAATGAAGCATTGTTCAAAGAGCTGAGAGTGCTCGTCACTTGTAGCGTAAACCGCTATTATCGGCTGTAGTACTCCCAAGAATATGTTACTCTGTGGTTTCTGAAGGAGACCAGCCCTTGGCCATTCTCTTAAGCTCCGGCAAATGCTCATGCCAATCATGCAAGGTCGCTGGATCAAAATCGGCCCCGTTCGGCCATACCAACGTGTGGACCTCTGGATCAATCTGAACTTGATTGAATAAGGAACCATCGCGAAGTGGTCCGAACAATTCTCCTTCTAATGTGTCTTGGAAGTCTATAATCTGTTCCGTATCGTCATCAAAACAAACTCGAAGTGTGTAAGGTGCCTGTATTTCAAAAAAAACTACGCGATATATTGGATGACTCATGCCACCCTCCTTTATTGAAGCGGATCAATTTTAAATGGCATTTGGCCCGATTGTAATCGTTCCCAATCTGCCAGCAATTCTCTCTGATGCAACTCTGCCCAAGCCTCGACCAGACGATGCTGCCGCCTAGGGAGTTGACCAGCGATCAATTCAATCGTATCAATGGCATATACACCAACGTTCTCTTGATAATAAGCATGAAAGTGGGGTCTATGATGAGGTGCTTGAGGTTCCACATACATTCGTATTATGATACCGAAAAATCGACAAATTTCAGGCATTCAAATTCCTTCTTGGGCTTATTGCTTGCGTCTCCAAATAGGCTAAGGGGTGGAAACTCAACACATTGGTTTTCAGAGGCAATATATCGTATTTAGATGAGCAAGTCAACCTTGTTTGTGAGATCTTCAAATCGCTTTGTCAGTTTCATTGACCGATTATCCTGTGGATGGATTTCTCAGCAACCACATTCCTTGAATTCTGGTGAATACCGCACGGTGCCCCCGACTTTATCAAGAGCGCCATTCTTCAATTCCATTGCCATGAAATGTTCGTCGGTGTCATATTCGTTGTCCAAGTCGTAAAGGCTGGCACGGGAGAAACCGAATCGTGGATAGTAGTAGGGACTTCCCAACACGACCGCGATCTCAAACCCAGCCGCGGCACATTTTTTTAACCCTTCGCGTGTCAACATAGAGCCAATGCCCTGCCGTTGGAACTCTGGCAGGACGGATAGGGGTGCTAATCCAACAGTACGAAGTGTCTTGGGCGCGAGTGTTATCGTCACTGGTGAAAACATGATATGGCCAACAATTTTATTGTCACTAACTGCCACGAGCGCGGCCAGTGCTTTGTTTCTGTCTCGCAGCAATTCAACGAGGTTGGCTTCGGTGTCGCCACCGAATGCAGCGACGATAACCTGACGGATTTCCTGATGCTCCCTTCGCTGTTCTTCTCGTATCTCTATCATTGCGCGGATTTTCCTTTCGCAAGATAATCCGGGTAACTTGCTACTGTGTTTTAATCGTGCCTCAATCAATTTTCGATGCAGCGATTGTTAGCCAAACAGGCAATCCAGATACCGCTTTACCGGCGATGCTTTCCGTAAAGCACAATTTCTTTACTCACTCCTGTAAATCAAAAATCAACAGAAATTGACTTCTGCAAAGCCTTTTGCTATAATGCGTTTAGAGTTAGATTGCAGTGTTGAGTCGCCTTTCGCAGCGGAGAAAAACCGATGTAATCAGAATATACCGTCTCAATTCTGCTTTGCTCGGTTTTTCAGGTTACCGTCGTCTTTGGTCCGCGGTGCTTTTAGGTTGAACAGAAACCGCATCCATAGTCTACTCTGTTTCAGTGTGAAAACAACCTTCAATCTTCAATTTCCAGAGGAGGCGAATCAATGGACAAGCTCAAAATTGCACATATCGGCACAGGGAATCGTGGAACGAGCGTGTACCTTCCGCTCATTGCGAAGTTGAAGGACGACCTTGAACTGGTCGCCGTTTGCGATCTACACGAAGATTCCGTCAAAGAGCAAGGCGAAAAGTATAACGTTGCCACATACACAGACACCGCTGAGATGCTGGAAAAAGACAAACCAGATATCTGCTCCATTGTAATTACGCCGAGCAACAATCACATCCCGGGGCTGCTGTGCTCTGAACATGGGGTGAGCTATTGCACCGAGACGCCGATCGACACAGACCTCGGCTGGTCGGACAAGATGATCGGATCTGCAAAGCAGCACGGAACGAAGATTGAGGTCAACGAAAACTATTATCGTGTGCCATCGGAACGGATTAAACGCGAGATGATTCTGGCGGGTGTATTCGGCAAAATCAACGTCGCCTACAACGAATTTCGCGGACACGGGTATCACGGGATCGGCTTGATTCGCAGTTACGTCGGATTTGATAACGAACCCCTTCGTGTGTTCGGTTTCCAAAAGAGCTTCACAGTGCAGGAGCACGTCTGGCGGCAAGGTCAACCGACGCGCGACTCAGAAGAGTGGCAGCAGGGCATCATCGAATTTGCCGATGGCGCGGTTGGGGTATTTAATTTCAGCAGCTTGTCTTACGGGTCACCGCTTCGCGGTTTCAACGGCACGAAGTTCTACGCCGAACGCGGGATGTGCTTCCGTGACGAAGCGGTCATTCTGAGCGACAGTGCCGATGCGCAACGCGCAGTCACAGTCACCCGCAAAACCAACGATGTTGATGGGTTTGAGACCCTCGCCGCACTTGTGGCGGATACAACGCCGGAGGCGGTGTGGGAAAATCCGTTGCAGAATTACCCGCTCAGTGATGGCGAAATTCCCGTTGCGTCTGAACTGATGAGTATCACAGACGCTGTTCGCAACGATACCGAGCCCGAGTATGGGGCTTACAATGGTCGTAAGGATCGGGAGATTGACGTGGCGATGGCGGCATCGTGGGCGAACGATGGTGAACCGGTGACGTTCCCATTTGAATACGAGCAGCGGTAAAGTCTACCCTCCTTGTATATTCTATGTGCTTATACTCTCTATCCAAGCCTCATCAATTTCAAGACCGAAACCGGGGGCATCCGATGGGACGAGGTAGCCATCTTTGATGACTGGAGTGCCGGGCAGCTTGACCATCTCCTCAAGTGGCACACCGGGAGGAGAAATCCCCTCGGAACGTTCTCCCCATGTGATAGCAGGCATGGCAAATGACAGATGTTGACCGTAGGGATAATTCATTCCACCGTGCGCAATCACAGAGATGCCGTTTGCTTCAGCGATGTGACAGATTTTGGCCGCAGAAGTGATACCTCCACACCACAAAACATCTGGCTGGAAGATGTCGACTAAGCGTCGCCCCGCTGCAGCGGCAAAAACGGTTGGCAGATACCAGTGTTCTCCGGTGGCGAGCGTTTGCCAAGGAATGCGTTGACGCAAGGTTTCGTAGCCCACAAAATCCTCGGGAGAAATGTAGTCTTCCATCCACTTCAAGTCGTAGGGTTTCATTCTCTCGCAGACACGCACGGTATGTTCAACGTCAAAGCCGGTCCACGCATCCAACATCAATTCAACTTTATCGCCGATCACCTCTCGCGTACTCGCCACCAGTTCTTCGAGTTTGATTAAGCCTTCTTTCCCCTGCTCCGGACCGTAAGGTGTGAATAGTTTTGTCGCCTTGAATCCGAGTTCCATATACCATTCCTGATCAAAGCCGGAAGCGTAACAGAAAATTTTCTCCTTCTGTGGTCCGCCCAACAGTTCATAAACAGGTCTCTTCAAAATTTTGCCTTTGAGATCCCATAGGGCGCAATCGACTGCGCTGATCGCGTAACTGATCAATCCGGTTGCACCAAAGGCGGTTGATGATCGCACCATCATATCCCATAGTTTCTCTGTCGCCATGCAGTTTTCGCCAACGAGGCGCGGGGCAAAGTAATCCGAGATGATTCGGGTCACTGGACCGCCATGAAGTGAGATACCGAACCCCCAAGTGCCATCTTCCGCTGTCACGATACATGCGGGTCTTTTCCATTCTAAGGAGGCATCCCCCACTTTTTTGTCGAACGTTGGATAACGAGAAATGGGTCGATTCATTGGATATGTACTGGCTCGACTCGGTGTCCGTGCGGGTGTTGTCGGTTTCGGATTTAACTCAATTTCTACAACACGAATTTCTTTAATCTTCATAGAATTTCCTTTCTATTACGTTATGAACCTTTAATCGAAATATTTCTCCAATTCGTAAGTCCAATCTACGGCGCGATAGCCACAGTTGCTATAAAAGAGAAATGCACGGTAGTTTTCCCAGTCGGTGCTAATCGTCGCGTGGCGGTATCCGACTTTGTGCATCTCTTGAAGCGAGTATTGGAGCAGATAACGTCCAATACCTTGGCCTTGATACGGGTCTTCGATGTCAAGTCCGGTAGTATGAAGCCAGTCTTGTGCATCGGGATGGCTTGAAAACTCTCCACCGGAGACAGACTCACATGCTCCAATCTCTTCATCGTCTAGGTAGGCACGCACAGTGCAGTTGGGACGTTGCCCCCTGCCCTGTTCCCATTCGACAGAAAACGTTACCGGTACGCTTGAAGGTATTGGTGCGACAGAATAATTTTCCCAATCTAAGAAGACCTCTCCTGAACCGTATTGATAACCGTTGAATCCGAGGAGTGCTTGCACATGGTCAAGTCCGTCCGATAATCCGGCGTTTTGAAAATGATAGAAGCGATACCGGTGATCTGCTGAAAAGGCATCAATTTGGGCGACGTTACACGCTTCCAGATGGGCTTCCGCTGTTTCAAGCGCGGCTTGCCCGGCACGCCGCGCACCGCGCTCGTATCCCAAAAACCGAATAACGCCTACGGGACTCGTCCGATCAATACCGACGTGGATGAACGCCTGTACAGTACCGTTTGTTATTGCAATGAAGGCTGTTTCCGCATCGAGTCCCCCTTCATTTTTGTCGGCTTCACCCGTAAGTCTGCATATCCCAAGAGCGAATTCCTCTGCCGTGACCGGGTAGCAGTGCGGAACATTGGCGGTCAGGCAATTATAGAAGTCCGTCAGGGCACTTTGCAGCTTGGGTGTATATTGAACGATTTCCATCTCTATTCCTTTTCGATTTGTACCTTTCCGTCCCTATAGAAAACTACTGCTCTTTTATCGCTGTGGATAGGAATGTGTCAACGACCTTAAAATACTCCTCCGGTTGATCAACCCAAGTCGCGTGTCCACACTCGTTCAGAAAAGCAATTTCTGTTTGAGGGATTTTCTCCTTGATTAAGTATGCCTGTGTAATTGGTTCGTAGTCTTGGTAGCCATACACAACTAAGGTTGGTGCGGTAATCCTATCAGCGTTTGCGAGTTGCATTTCATGCGTGAAGTTCGTGGGTGACTCAGCATGTCTAAGGTAGCCGCCATTTTTTAGATAGAAGTCGATAAACTGCCTCGCAGTCTCACGCGAGTAAAATATGACGCGAGACCATACCTGTATCAAGGCTTCGTCAATCTCGCGTGGAACCACACCTTTTTCAGATCTCGCTTCGTCGTATGACCGCCGAATCGCTGCAAACTCTTCGGGCGAGGTCGGATATGCCATCCGATCCCTATTCGCACGATAACAACGACTCATTTCTGAATTGAGTGGTCCCGGACCTACCAAGATGAGGTGTGACAGGCGGTCAGGATACGCTTGGGCGTAGATTAACCCCAATCCGCTGCCCCACGAATGCCCAAGTAGTGCCATCTGATCCAAACCCAAATGGTCACGAAGCGCGTCAAGGTCTTGGGTGAATTTCTTGATATCCATTGCGTCCGCGCCGTTCTCAAGAAGTTTCGATTGACCAGACCCGCGCTGATCGTAGAGGATACATCTATATTTTGGGGCAAATAGCTCCCCCATCGGATGGTAAAGCAGGTGGTCCCAGCTGCCATGAAGGCAAACTAAGGTCGGTCCTGCGCCAATCTCACACCAAGCCATTTCATGTCCGTTCACCTGCAAGGTATGTTCTTTCCAGACGTGCATCGTTCTCCAATCTCTGTTTTTCATCAAACATCTTCTTCCACGAAAGACCTCTCGCCTCTTTCTTCCTGTTTCCGCTTCATCTCTGCGATTTCTTGCTCTGTCAGACGCTCTTTGTCCGTTACGATAGTCTGTTCGATTAATTCCAGCTTCAATTCCCGGTTGGTCAGCCACTCCCAGCGAGTGGCATTCACTGGATGGGGATGCGGATGGACGTCATCCGGACCAATTTCATCGGCAACGGTATAGAGATAGCCGGGTGTCGCGCCGTCGTGCTTCACCGTACCGCCCTCAGACTGGGTGAGCAGTGACGGGTTGTGAGAAAATCCTTTCGCCACATTTCTGTTCTGTGTAATCGAACTTCCGGTCCTAAGTGTCGTCAGCTTTTGTTGAGAGCCGTGATACCATGTCAGTGTATAGTCGAAATCTCGCATTGGTTACCTCCTGAACAGATAGACACGGTGTTCGATTCTAATTCGTTGAGGGCACGAAATCAAATGATAGTGCATCCCCCAAAGGCATATATCCGACTTTGGTGTAGATACTGTTGGAAGTTGGATTTGATAAATCGGTATACAGACTACAAAATGAGTAACGTTCTGAGAGCAGTTGCTTTGTCAACGACCAAACGCATGAGGTCGCATATCCCTTATCACGATGCTCCGGCGGTGTGTAGACCGTGCTGATTGTTGTCCCATTTCTCGTCGGACGAGTTTCTGTAGCGATCGAGACCGGACCACCGTCATCCCAAATATATAGTTGCTTGTCCTCTGTATATTGCTCGACATTACTTCTAGCCCTATCGGGATCTATAGGCTCACCTATTGCCTCCGAGAAGGCGGCAATCCATTGTATCATCAGCGGCTGGTCGCTTATATTTGCCAAGCGTAACTTGCCCGGGGAAAGCGGTGCATCAGCCACTCTTCTCGCTTCAAACACACGCAGCCGCGTAGCTACTTTGGGTGATACACCAGCTATCCCTTCAGTCCAGCGCTCAGAAAAGGCTTGGGCTTCGGGTGCCGGTCCGGTAACCCCCGGTATGGGCGTATCAATTCCACGTAGGTAGCGTGTAAGATGAGCCGTAGCGACTTCGACGCTTGTCTCGAATCTACTCAAGATGAGTCTCCTCCGTGGTGTCATCATTGCCACACCGACGGCTCTACTTTGCTCCAAAATACTCAACAGCAGCGGCGATTCGGGTCCGTAATAGCGAGGATTCTTGGCGAGTCTGTAAGCCAGACCGATCGGCAAATTGTTTTCACTCTCGTTCAATTCTAGGTAAGCACCTGAAAGCGAAATAAGTTCATTTGCGTCGTTGTGAGGTTGTATTTCGATCATTTTGCATCCTAAAAATTAATGTTTTCGGACGATAATAGAATTGAAGGTTACGCCGTCACGAGGGTTTAACCTACGGTACTACTCCAATAATGAAAGAATAACTTTGCTAATGCGATATTATGGTATAATGTAACCCCGTCTTGATGCAAATAATTCTGTCTTTCTACAAATTAACCTCTCCGTTCTGAGAATTTTCACCCTGATAACCTAACGCTAACAAAAATGCCGATTATCACAGTCGAACATCTGAGCAAACATTTCAAAGTTTATAGACGCCGCACCGGGTTCTGGGGCAATCTCAGCAGCACGGTTGCGCGCCAGCACGACATTATCAGAGCGGTCGATGATGTGAACTTCTCTCTTGAGCGTGGGGAATTGGTGGGGTACATCGGTGCCAACGGGGCGGGGAAATCAACGACCATCAAGATGCTTACGGGGATCCTTGTGCCAACTTCGGGGCATATTGATGTTATGGGGTTGACGCCATATCGCCACCGAAAAGAGAATACTCGCCGGATCGGCGTGGTGTTTGGACAGCGAACCCAACTCTGGTGGGATCTGCCTGTTATCGACTCTTTTGAACTGCTCAAGCATATCTACGAAATCCCACAGAACCTATACAAACAGAACCTTGAATTTTTCAGCGAACTGCTGCAATTACGACCATTTCTGTCCACGCCGGTGCGAAGATTGAGTCTGGGACAGCGGATGCGATGCGATTTGACCGCAGCACTGCTGCATGATCCTGAAATCCTGTACTTGGATGAGCCGACCATCGGTTTGGATGTGGTTGCCAAAGAGCAGGTCCGTCAGTTTCTGAGGCAGGTTAACGCGGAACGTCAAGTCACGGTTATTCTGACAACACATGATCTCAATGATGTTGAGAAGGTTTGTCAGCGGTTGATCATCATTGACAGCGGCAAAATTATCTATGACGGCGGGATCGATGCCTTGAAAGAGCGTTACGGCAAAACCCGGATGCTCATCATTGACTTGGCACAGGGATATTCCGATATTCAGCTGGAGGGGGTGGATCTGATCCGACGCGACGGGAATCGTATCTGGCTTGCATTTGACCGTGATACGATTTCTGCATCGGAAGTCATCACACAGTTAACGGCGCGGTATGAGATTCAAGATCTTACGATATCGGAACCGGAGATTGAGGAGATTGTTCGGCGCATCTATGAGTTGGGGGTCCACTAACACCCGCTGATCATATCATGATGAAAAAATATCTCACTTTTACGACGAAAGCGTTTCAGCGGACGTTGACATATCGGTTTGAGTTATGGATGGAACTGTTTATCAACGTGCTGTTCATGCTGGTCTATGTCTATCTGTGGAAGGCGTTATACACAGGGCAGACATCGGTAGAAGGATACGACCTGAATGGGATTCTGACCTACATCGTCGTTTCGCAAACTCTATTGACCTTCACGTTTACATTGCGGGTGGCACGTATTATCGAAGAGAAGGTACGTACTGGGGAAGTGGTCACCGATTTAATGAAGCCGATCGATTTTCAGTTAATGACACTTGCAACCGCTGCGGGGACTTCAAGCCATACAGCACTGTTCAATATGCTCCCAAAATTCTTGCTGTTTTACGGTGCGTTTGGGCTATCATTGCCCCCATCGCTTTTGACTGTCCTTCTTTTTATAATTAGTGTGGTATTAGGGTATGTCATTTTGTTCAGTATGGAATTCATAATCGGCATTTTCGCCTTTTGGCTTGTTGAAATTCGCGGGATTTACGCCTTGGTTATATGGGGACTGTCCATGTTGTTTTCTGGCTACTTCTTGCCTTTGGAGTTTTATCCCGCTTTCTTAGCCAAGGTCGCAGCGGTCTTGCCCTTTCGTGCGATTATCTATTTTCCTACTGCCATTTATACCGGCCAATTGATAGGGGAGCGTCTCATTACGGCAATGTTAATACAATTGGCTTGGGTAGCAGTATTGATAGGATTAGGACGGCTTGGATACCGGGCGGCATTCCGCAAATTGGTGATTCAGGGCGGATGACAGAGTAGGAAGGATGGAAGATTGGGAAGAGAAACTTCCACCCATCCATCCGCCCTGCCTTCCCTATCTCTCCCCCCCAAGCGGCTCCTGCTGGATTGACAAATCCAGCAGATCTGTGTGTTAAAAAGAAACAGACTGGCAGTTGATAAACGATAAAATCTTCCATAGGTTCTTGATTGTGCGACGTTATATCAAACTCTACTGTCTTCTCGCCGGAGCGTATGTACGTTCTCGGCTTCAATACCGGCTCTCATTTGGTTTCATGTGCTTCGGCATTGTTATCAGCGAAGCCTGTTTGCTCGGCTTGTTAGGCGCGCTGCTCGCCAAATTTCGCACCGTTAACGGTTGGACGTGGGCGGAGGTAGTATTCTTGTACGGCTTAGGGAACTTGGCGTACTCACTCATGCGGATATTGGGGAGTCAGTTGGACGATTTTGACCGGTACATCATTCGGGGGGAGTTGGACGGTGTGTTGATTAAACCTGTTGCGCCGCTATTTTACATCCTTGCAAGCCGTGTGGAGTTAGTCCATGTTTCACGGGCGTTGACAAGTGTTGTTATTTTCGTTGTCGCATTCCACTTAACGGGGATTCGTTGGACGGTGGAGGTTGCGTTGTTCACGCTCACAACTATTTTGAGTGGTACACTGATTATGCTTACGCTCATGTTAGTCAGTGCCACCGTTGCACTCTGGACGACGAAATCGGGTAAACTGACGGATCTGCTTATTAGCGCGACCAAAGAGGCGACGGCTTTTCCGATATCGATCTATCCGCTCGCTGTGCAGCTACTTTTGACGTTTATTCTCCCTGTTGCTTTCGTGACGTATTATCCCGCGCAGCAGCTGCTTCAGAAGGGCGAATTTCTCGGTATGCCTGAGTCTTTTCAATTTGGAGCACCGGTTGTTGCACTGGCGATGGTCTGTATTAGTTATCTTTTCTGGTATAGTGGACTACGACGTTATCACAGCACAGGTTCCTGAAGATTTATAGACAAGACTGATTTTTCCTTGCACTTTGTCAGGCAGTATGTTAAAATAAAAACGTTCAAGTGGGGCATTAGCTCAGCTGGGAGAGCGCTTGCATGGCATGCAAGAGGCCATCGGTTCAAGTCCGATATGCTCCACCTTTTTTGTGCCCGCCGATCTCTATTTCCTACCTGTCGCTTGGTTTCTGAGTACTATCTTCTCTTTTCGGAGTGGTACTTAGATGTCGAGGCATTAAGCCGTTGTCTAACACGCCTAAGACGGTCAAATGCAGCTGTGCACGTGGTGGCAGGGAATTGATGAGACTCTCTTCAGCCATTTCAACCTTCCGTTCTCGTGCTATCCGCTCCAGATGAAATTTTTTTAACACCTCTCGAATCTGGTCATCTGATGCCATCTTATCTTTAGCAAGTCGATTCAAGGGACGCAAATTTTCAATTGCTTGGAGGTGGGTTTGACGTTTGAATTCCCATAGGGCTTTGATCCGTTCCTTCTGTTCCGCTGTCACCCCGAGTGCTTCTAGCGTCACCCCTTCTTTCTTAGTTCCATCCTCCGTCTTCTGTGCCGATGTCACAAGCCCGAAAAATACTGCGAATATCAACAGGGCAAGTAGAAAGCTTATATAAAATTTGAGCATGTTTCACCTCTTTTAAATTCAACGTTCTGACGAATTGCACCACAACAGAATACCACACTGCCGTTAGCCTGTCAAACGATGGATACCCGTCGTTAGAGTCATTTATGGTGAAATCTACAATTACTCATACGCCTTCGATGTACAACCAACCCCCTAAATCCCCCCCCGATAAATCGGGATGCAAGCACCTACGGATTCGGGTCATTCCAAAATCGGTCAAAAACGAAAAACTAAATAGCCCTTTCAGCTCTTTGTATTTTCGACTCGGCTGGAAATGCGATGCTGCCTCTTGAGGATTTATCAGTAATACACCTATCCGTTTTTGTGAAGAGATGTTATTATATTACAACTTCATTTACAATAGTGCGTCAATGGAATACTATTTTTCTCAACAATTTTGCTAACTGAAAGGAAAGACGTAAATGAAAGCGTTGCTGTTAAGCCCGGGAAACGCTCATTTTGAAGGACACTTAGGCACATTGCAGGAATTGCCGGAAGTGGACGGCATTTTTATTTGGGGGGAAGACGAATCTGCGTTAGCGTCCCTCCGACAATCGAGAGAGCGTAAGGTGGAAGACATCACCGACGATTTGGATGGAATTCTGGCGCGGGAGGATGTGTTCTTTGCTATCGCTACCATGAGAACGGACTTGAAGCCCGATATTTCTGTACGGATATTGGAGTCCGGCAAACACTTGATGGCAGAAAAGCCGATCGGTAGAACTGCCCCAGATGTGCAGCGAGTTGTTGATGCAGCAGAGCGTGCAGGTATGCAACTGGGCGTCTGCTATCAAAATCGGTACAATCCGATGATTCGTGAAGCGAGAGATTTTGTGGGGCAAGGTTTGTTGGGCCCGTTGATGTCGATTGAGATGCGTATGCTGACGACACAGGTAAAATACCGCAACCCCGACGGTTGGCTATTTAGTCACGAATACGCAGGGAGTGGAATCTTGGCGTGGTTGGGTTGTCATTATATCGACATGCTACGCTATATCTCTCACGACGAGATTGTGTCGGTCTCTGCCGAGGTGGCAACACGCAGCGGCGAGGATATTGATGTGGAGGATATCGCTACGCTCTCTTTCCGTTTGCGTTCGGGAGCCGTTGGTTCTTTACATGCGGGATATACCCTTGCGCTGAGTGGATCCAAATATCCCAATCAACCGAGTTACGATACCTATGTTGGCGTCAACGGTCAGAACGGTCGGATTCACTGGGGTTCTCCGGGCGTTGCAGAACATATGAGCGTTGAAACAACTCAGGGTTCTTGGGCGTCTGGACCTCAGCGTGAATTCGACTATACCTTGGCTCAATCTCCTGCGTATGGTGGTATTGCCGGGGAGGAGTTCATCCGAGACTTTATTCGTGCGGGACAGGGTGAAGGAACTCCGCCTGCCTCGGGACGTGACGCACTCCAGGTCGCTCGCATAATTGATGCAGCTTTGGAATCGAGTCAGACGGGTCGCCGGGTCGAAGTTGAGTTACCTTAAGAGATCTGTGGAGAACGGGGAAAAGGTTTTAGATATCCTTGGAGAGGGATTAACAAGATCTTAACCTTGACATTATTTCCTGTTAATGATAGACTCTGAAACAGCGCTTTGGGGAAATTCGATTAAGGGTTGAGGGGTTGAAGGTTTCCCTGATAGGCCTGGGTGTTAAGCCCATGTCCACTCGTAAGAAGCCTGAAGGGCTTTGAACTTGCTCATAACTGGAGGAACAGATGGCGACTAAGATAGTAAATAACCAGGAAAGGTTTGATTGGGTTGAATACCCAGTGCAGGATGACGTTAGAGTGGAAGTGTATTGGAGGTCCGACCGTGGGGGTCATGGACCGGCAGCCTCTTTATATTTCTATGATGACGAGGTTTTGCGGTTCGACTGTTTTGGTGGTGACGAGGGGCATTGTCACATGAATCTGAGCCAGACCCGAGGGCAGCGGTGGTATTACCCGGAAGGTCCGGTGAAAGAAAACATTAAACAAGCGGGCTTTGATATACGGAAAAACTACCAGTTTTGCATTCTGTCACACCAAGATGATAGGGTTCGACGGTTGAAAGTTGATCAGGAAAAGCTTGAAGTAGCTGCGAGTCAAATGGAAAGCAAGTTGACCGAGATTGCTGCTCAACTTGATATGCTTTAGATTTTGGCTCATGTAAAAACGGAGTGCAATTACGGTGCAGGCGTTAAGGGCGGGGCAAGATGCCCCGCCTACGGGGCATCTTGCACAATTTCTTAACATGAGCGTAGATTTGTAGTGTCAGCACGTTATCAATTTTGTAATGACGAGGACTAGGGGCAACAGGAATTGTTGCCCCTAGTACCTCCCACCCGAACGTTCAGATTTATCCTACCCTTCGATTACTTCCATTGAGACACCACGAACAAATCCCGGGTATTCCCCTTCACTGAAAGCGGGATAGTAGACATCCTCACCAGTGAAATCGTGAACAACTTGGCCACCTTTACTGTCGGGAATATGTACACGACAAGTTCGCTCTCTCTGTTTATAGAGCGCTGTGGGCGAGGGGGTTCCCGGCTCAACGCGGTAGCGTTCCAGCGCGTATTCGTCAACTTCGACCCCCAGTCCCGGTGCCTCCGGTGGCGCAATCGTTCCGTCCACCACCTCCAACCGTTGCGTTAACAGGTCATGTTCCCACAGCTCGAAGCAGGTGATTGCTGGTAGTTGAGCGTGTGAGAGGACCGCGCCGATGTGCATGGCATATGCGGTTGTGATGCCCGTGCCGACCATCTGGAGCCAGAACGGTTTGTCGAACGAAGCGCACAACGCATTGATGTTCCGCGTCCCCGCTGCTCCACCTCCAACGACAAATCCGCCACAGCAGCGGGCGTGCAGACACGATTCATTAAAGTGTTCGACAATCCGGTTTTCTACCACTTCCTGTAGACGCCCCGCGCCTTCGATATCTGTGCCGAGGTAGTATGGGCTTTCGTAGTATGCGACGTTGGGGTGCTTGTCCAATTCCTGCAAAACAGGCTGTGCGCCCTCCGCTGTTCGGAGGAAACCGTTGAAGTCGATGTCCAATTTGTAACCTTCTGGGACAACCTTTCCAACAGCTTCCACCTGTTCGAAGATGTCCCGCCACGGACGGGCTTTCAGCTTGATTGATGTGTAGCCCCGTCTAAGCGACTCCTCCGCTTCTTTCACCCAATCCTCCGGCGGCATGTCAATATCCCACCACGAAATCGGGCAGCGATCCCGGACCTTTGTACCCAGCAATTGGTAGGCGGGGACACCAACCGATTTGCCGACGGCATCAAATAGGGACATCTGAATACCGAAACCGATACTATCATCTTGCATGATTGCAAATGGGTTTTGTCCGATCACTCGATCGAAGTTGCCGGATTCGTCCCCCAAATTTTCGCCGTAACCGATAACGCCGTTATCCAACTCGACGCGGTATACCTCTACCTGTTCCGAATGGGTCAAGGCACGTTGCATATGTCGGGTGACATGATCAGCGTAAAAAGGGATGTGTAGCGTAAGCATTTCAAGGGTTTTAATTTTCATAGCGGAAATCCTCCAAAAGGTTAAAAGTCCAGTATGTTATTGTAGCACAGTTTTTGATTGCGAAGGGAAAATTGTGGGTGGCATAGACCTTTTCCCCTTTTTTTGGTATCATGTATTGAACACATTTGTTGAGAGGAGATTCAATGAATTACGGAACAATCCCAGGAATAGATAGAGAGATTTCACAGCTTGTGCTTGGGTGTATGCTATTTACGCCCGATACGATGGAACACAGCTATTCGATGTTAGACGAATTTTTTGAAGCTGGCGGCAATGCGCTTGATAGTGCACATAGCTACGGTGGAGGCGATAGCGAGCGGCTGCTCGGCATGTGGATGAAAAATCGGAAAAATCGATCTGAGGTGTTCTTGGTTGACAAGGGTGGACATCCGCATTCCGCAGTACCACGTCCACGCTTGAGCCCAGAGGAGCTTGCGCATGACATCCATGAAAGCCTGCTCCGTCTACAGACCGATTATATTGACCTATTTCTGCTACATCGAGATGATCCGGAGATTCCAGCGGGTACAATCATCGAGCACCTGAATCAGGAAATTCGTGCGGGTAACCTTCGGGCAATTGGCGCGTCGAATTGGGAGCTTGAACGTCTTCAAGAAGCGAATAACTACGCTGCGGAACATGGGCTGCACGGATTTGTAGTCAGCAGCAACAATATCAGCTTGGCTGTCCCGATGGAACCGATGTGGAAGGGGGTTGTGTCCGTATCAGAAACGGCATGGGAATGGCATAATGAAACGCAATTTCCGCTGCTGCCGTGGTCCTCGCAGGCACGAGGGTTCTTCAGCGGGCGTTTCGCTCCTGAAAAGCGGGAAAACCGGGACATGGTGCGGGTCTATTATAACGATGCCAACTTTGAGCGACTCAGACGGGCGCAAATACTTGCGGAGAAGAAGGGGTATACGGCGATACAGATTTCGTTGGCGTATGTTTTGCACCAACCATTTCCGACGTTTCCGCTCGTTGGTCCCTTAACTCACGAGGAATTATCTTCATGTCTTGCGGCGTTAGCAATCCAACTGTCCCCCGATGAGATGCGCTGGTTGAATCTGGAAGCCGATGATATTTCTAGCTAAACCCATCTGTTTCGGGCGTTTGACAGGTCCAATCGGTTAGCATATATACTGCTGTCGATTCGCATAAACGGACAGAAGGCAACACTATGACATTTCAAGAGGCGCTTTATGCTCTCGGTGTCCGGGAAAACACCCTTTCCGACGAGGAGAAGTTCAGGTTAGATCAAGACGGCTTTCTCCCCTTTCCGAACCTCATCTCTGCCGAGTTGATCGCTCGGATGCGGTCGGAAATGGAGGCGTTGTTCGTCCTCGAAAGCACCGGTGAACCGGGTATGCCGAAGGAGTGCACAAACATGCAAAACAGATCCTCTGCCTTTGATGTCTGCTTCACGCACCCATGTCTACTTGCGGCAATCGCTCATGTGCTGAAGGAAGATTTTAGATCTCTTGGAATCCATTCGCGCCCCAATCGGCCAGGGGGCGGTCACCAACCGCTTCATGTTGACTACGGCGGACCGCCAGCCAAATCGGGCGCGTATTATGTTTGCAACTCAATGTGGATGCTAACCGATTTTACCGAAGATAATGGTCCCACTCGTGTAGTTCCAAGATCTCATCGTAGCGGCAAACACCCACAGGATGTGATGGAAGCACCGGAGGAAGCACACCCGGATGAGATAAAATTGATTGGCACTGCTGGCACGGTTGTGGTCTTCAATAGCCATCTGTGGCACGGGGCTACGTTGAATCGCAGCCAAAACGACCGCCCAAACGTTACCAGTTTTTGGTGTCGCCGCCACGATCCGCATGTGGAGAGATCAGCGTCGGATTGGGGTGTTCTCAATCCAACAACCTATTCCCGTCTCGGTGAAGCTGCGCGATGCCTATTTGATTATAATTACCTAAGTTGCCAGTAAAACCTGCCGGCTTGGATAGACATATCCAAGCCATAACCGCTTTTGCTATACACATTGCGCTCCGCTGGAGCGCAGGGATTAACTTTATCGTGTTTCTATAGACATATCGCTCCTCTGGAGCGAAAGGCAGAGTTTCAGTTTTAACAGAAAACTGATGGATTTTCAACACTAGCAACTTGCGTTATAATTGTTAAACCTTTTCTGGCGAATAGTCTTTGTAGGACGCAAATTCACGTAGATAAAAACAGAGACACATAGAAAACTTGCACCGAAAAAAGGAATATTCTATGTCTACCAAACCGAATGTACTTTTAATAAGCACCGATCATTGGCCCGCTGCCCTGTTGGGGGCTGCGGGACATCCAGCCATCCAAACCCCTACCCTTGATGAACTCTGCCGCAGCGGGGTTCGTTTTAGTAACGCTTATGCCGAGTGCCCGGTCTGCATTCCCGCCCGTCGTACTCTGATGACGGGGACTCCACCCCGCACCCACGGAGACCGAGTTTTCAAAGATAAGCTGACCATGCCCGAAATCCCGACGATGGCGCAAACCTTTCGGGACGCAGGCTATCAGGCCTATGCGGTTGGGAAATTGCATGTCTACCCACAACGGGACCGTATCGGCTTCGACGATGTGATTTTGGACGAGGAGGGGCGCGTCCAATACGGGGTTTTGGATGATTACGAGCTTTTTCTCGGAGACCAAGGATATGCCGGGCGGCACTTTGACCACGGAATGGGGAACAACGAATATGTTAACCGCCCATGGCATCTCCCGGAGGAGACCCATGCGACCAACTGGGCGACGAGTCAGATGGCGCGAATTGTCAAACGCCGGGATCCGAATCGCCCCGCTTTCTGGTTCATCTCCTACCGTCACCCACACCCACCAATTGTTCCCTTACAAACATATCTGGATCTCTACCGCGATATTCCGATTGATGAACCGTATTGCGGCAGTTGGGCAGCTTCCTCAGAAGATTTGTCCTTAAGCTTGCAAGCCAATATTGCGCGGGGAGCTAAACTCACATCGCATCAGACTATTGCTGCCCGCCGTGCCTTCTATGCCCTCTGTACCCATATTGATCATCAGCTGCGCGTCCTTCTCGGAACATTGCGCGAAGAGGGTGAGCTGGACAATACGGTTATCTGCTTTACTTCCGATCACGGCGATATGCTCGGCAACCACGGTATGTGGGCGAAGCGGCTGTTCTACGAATACTCTGCCAATATCCCGATGATTCTGCTCGGCGTTGCTGGGGATGAGCGGGTGGGTTATAACCGCGTTGATGATCGATTGGTCGGCTGGGCGGATGTGATGCCAACGTTGCTCGACTTGGCGGGGGTTGACATCCCTGATACGGTTGAAGGGATGTCGATGGTCGGAGCACAGAGACGAGATTGGTTCTACGGCGAGGTGGGCGAGGATAACCATGCCACCCGCATGATTCACGACGGACGTTATAAGCTGGTCTATTATCCAGTTGGCAACTGCCGGCAGCTTTTCGATTTGCAGAACGATCCGGATGAGTTGATCGACCTCTCCGGTTCCGCTAATCATGCTGATATCCTCAACAGCCTAACTGACAGGCTGATTAGCCAGCTTTATGGTGGCGATGAAGCTTGGGTTGAAAATGGGGAACTCGTCGGACTGCCTGACCGAGACTTTCTCGCCGGTCCCAACAGAGGACTCTCCAGTCAACGCGGTTCGCATTGGCCCCAACCTCCACGAACGAATATGCCGCAGATTCAGTGGCATTCTGAGGGCAAAGATAAGTGAAGGGTGCTGAAATTGGAAAACATACCCGCTCGGCTTGGATAGACATATCCAAGCCATCTCCCTACGTGTGCAGTGGATTTGTCAATCCACTGCGAGCGGTGATTTTTGCATTTTACACTTTCCTTTTCTATGAACCCTGTAGTCCGGATTTCCTAGCCCAATAAACTAATGGATTAATAGTTTTCACGTTTTACGTTTCAATTAGGGGACTATCTTATGGCAGACTGGTGGCACAGTAAAATGTGGCGGTTTATCCAAACGAACCTGCGAGAGATTGACATGCTCGACATTGATGCCGAGCGTGTGGTTGCTGATATGCAGGCGTTCAAAGCAAATGTGCTGATGATTAATGCGGCGGGGATTATCGCGAGTTATCCCACGAAGCTGCCGTACCATTTTCAGAGTCCGTTTCTGAAGGGGGATAGCCTACAAACAATCATTGCCGCGTGTCATCGTGCCGATATCCGTGTAATGGCACGTACCGACTTTTCTAAG
This sequence comes from Candidatus Poribacteria bacterium, assembly GCA_022822005.1. GTDB lineage: Bacteria > Poribacteria > WGA-4E > WGA-4E > PCPOR2b > PCPOR2b. Next base: position 30,940 of record JAJECO010000084.1, on the reverse strand, counting down.
GTGCGTTTCCCAATTTATGAAGCCCATCCGGAGTGGGCCTCCCTGACCGCTTCTGGTGAGATCATCGAATACAACGGAGATGTGCAGGTCTGCCTGAACGGAGGCTATCAGCAGGAGTACGCCTTGCGGATTATTGAGGAACTGCTTACAACGCACGATTTCGACGGGATCTTCTTCAACATGGGCGGCTACCAGACGAGGGACTATAGCGGTAATTATCACGGGATCTGCCATTGCGCCAATTGTGAACGGCTTTTTTCAGAGATGTTTGGATTGGCTCTGCCGACGGCAGAGAATCATGGAGATCCCACATTTCGGAAATACAACCTCTTCAAGCAGCGGACCTTACAGGCTCACCACAAGAAGGTTTACGATTTTATTCACAAGCTGCGTCCCGATATTTGTATTGCCAACCACCGGGAGCTGCGTCGGGGGTTCAACCGGATGGAGGCAAACACTGCGGTAGATCGATCGCTGCCACATTGGCAGTATAGCGCGTCCGACAATACGAAATGGGCGGTGAGCAGTTATCCAGAAATGGTATCGAGCGGTACGACCGTTGACTTTATCGACTTTCCTTACCGGCATGTCGCGGTGTCACCCCATCAGCAGGCGTTACGTCTGGCACAGAACTTAGCCAACGGTGGGGCATTGGATTATTACCTGATCGGGCGGTTGGACAATCACGAGGACAGATCCGGGTTTGAACCTATCAAGGAGATCTACCACTATCACGCAGCCAATGAAGCGGCATACACCGACAACCGATCGAAGGCGAATATTGCGCTGCTGAAGTCTGACCGAGTTAGTGCCGATGCCTTCAAGGGGTGGTTCCGTTTCTTGGTGGAGAACCACTTCCTTTTCGATACCCTGACAGCGGATGCGGCACTCGATTTGGCATGGAACAAATATCAGGCGATTGTGTTGCCCGACGTTCGACCGATGAGCAATGAGCTGGCAGCGCGGATTGACCGGTTTGTCGAGGAAGGCGGAACGGTGGTTGCCACTAACCAGAGCGGATTCCGGGATGCGGACGATGAGCCCAGACCGACGCCGGGGCTAAAAAGCCTTGGTATTACGGAGATCAGACGGATACGGACGGATATGCGGGGTTCCTATTTCAGATTGGACGATAAACAGGGATTTGAACGGTTCTCCGACACTGATCTCATCTATATGGATGGGACGTATGTCTATGCCGGGTATGCGTCGGATGTCCAGCCACGATTCAAGTTGATTCCGCCACACAACTTCGGTCCGCCGGAGCGGTGCTACTACACGCAGGTCACGGCGCATCCGGCGTTCGCGGTTCGTCCCTTTGGAAACGGAAAAGCGATTTATATCCCGTGGGAGCCGGGGCAGCTGTTCCACCGGCAGGGCTATCCCAATACCTCCGATTTTGTCGCTGACCTGTTAGAGGGAATTGCTGGACTGACGCCAATTGGGGGCAATCTGTCTCCGATGGTTGAGGTGACATGGTTTGAAAAGATGGACAGCAGTTCACAGCTGGTGCATCTGGTAAACGGTTCGGGACATTTCGGGGTGAGTTTTTACCCGCCGGTCAAGATGGTGGACTTGGAAATTGAATTGCCGTCAGCAAATCCGCCGAAGTCCGTGCGAAGCCTCGTTTCGGGGGAGACATGTGCGTATAGCCTGTCAGATGATCTGCTGACAGTTCAGATCCCTGAACTAAGGTTGTTTGAAGCGATTGAGATTGTGTTGTAGATGCTTAGGATGATTGAAAATCGCCCCGATCCAATCGGGGTTAGCACGGATTTATAGATTTCGCAGATTTTCTGCCGAGAGACCAATACGGTGTTGTGCACTCACACATTTGGGGTTAAATTGACCTTCGGTTTGCACGGTGTCGGGCAATTTCTAACGCATAAGTACAATCCGTCCCATTTCAAAACGGCTTTAAGGCTGCGTTGCTCAAGGCTCTCTAAATAGGATAGAGCGTCAATCCACAACGATTCCCTCCGACAGCGTTTCTCATTGAAATTTGCACGTGTTTGGTATAAAAGTTGCGCTTTATCAATCCAATCTGCAAATTCAGAGAGGAACTCTCAATGAATCCCAAGAACATTTCAAGTGCAATTCTCATTCTTTTTGGGCTGCTGAGTACTTTGATGTTATCGGTAAACGTTGAAGCGCAAGTCCCCCGTAAAGCACAAATTGCTTTTACCTCCAGTCGTGATGGCAATCTTGAGATCTATGCAATGGGTGCCGACGGGAGGAACGTTCGTAACCTGACAAATCATCACTCTTGGGATGCCTGGCCCACGTGGTCACCCGACGGTCGGAGAATTGTCTTTGCCTCTAGGCGGAACGGAGTACTGGCTGACCTTTATGTGATGGATGCCGACGGGAAAAATACCCGTCAATTGACAGATTTTCCAGGGGCTGTAGGTGAGCCGGCATGGTCTCCTGACGGTCAAAAGATTGCTTTCAGTTCCTCGCATAGAGATACAGATGGCATCGACATCTATGTGATGAACGCTGATGGTACGGATATCCGCAACCTGACAAATCATCCGGAGAGTGACTGGGCTCCGGACTGGTCTCCTGACGGTCGAAAGATTGCGTTTACTTCGAGTCGCGTCGAAGGAACTGGAATCTTTGTAATGGATGCCGACGGAAAAAATCTTCGTCAATTGGGGGTGAGAGTTGGTCACGAACCCTCGTGGTCACCCGATGGGCAAAGAATTGCCTTCAGAAGCGGTTGGGAGGATAACAACTGGATCTGGGACATAGGTATCATGGACGCTGACGGAGGAAATCCTCGCCGATTGACCCGCGGTCGCTTTCGAAACGAAGATCCCTCATGGTCTCCCGATGGCCAAAGGATTGCCTTCATGAGTCATCGAGACGATATGAACAACAACGTAGAAATTTATGTAATAGATGTCAACGGGAAGAATCTACGCAATTTGACCAATGATGCAGGATGGGACGGGACACCCTCTTGGTTTGACCCAGACATGTCCTCCTATGCGATTTCCACCGTTGGTAAGCGTGTCGTCACATGGGGCTGGCTCAAACGACTTGGACGGTAGGTGAATCTGACAATCAGGGCGGCTAAAAGATGGCGGGCAGCCAAGCCACTGTTTTGAAACCGATGGGTAAGTTCATCGGTTTCAGTAATTCTAAATTTCTGCGAAAACGATGAGAAAACAGATGAAACTCAAATCCGACGTTAACCCCCTTTTGATGGTACACCTGATAACCCTATCTCTTCTACTGATCTATGATTATGCGTCTGCTGAACCGACCGGAATCATCGCGTTTAACTCGGAGCGAGAGGGGCGTAAGAGAGAGGTTTACCTAATTAACGCCGACGGTACTAACGAGCGGAAGTGGCTTCATAGCCCTAACGCTGTTGGCATGGTGTGGTCTCCTGATGGCAAATGGGTTGCCTTTAGTCAGCGCAACGCCAAACAAGAAGGTAATCTGTTTGTATTAGAACTTGGCACCGGAAAACAGAAGAACATCACTGCTCAGTTGCGAGGATTGGGGATGGATTTTTTCCACCCTGACTGGTCTGGGGATGGCAAGTGGTTGGCATTGGCATGTCGGCTACGGGACGAGATCCGTTCAAATATTTGTATTATAAAGGCAGACGGGGATGGTTGGAAGCAGCTAACAAAAGCACCCCATGAAAACCACCAGAATAGCCATCCCTCCTGGTCTCCCAATGAAGAAAGAATCGTATTTAACGCGGGGGGTGGAGGAGCAGGCGCAAATGAGAAGGACCACGGCATCTTCGTGATGGACCGAAATGGGAGAAATCGCGTTCGGTTGAGTCCAAGGGGTCGAGCCCCTGCCTGGTCCCCCGATGGGACAAAGATTGCTTTCTCTTCCAATCTACGCAACCTCGGTCAAGAGGATATCTACGTGATGGACGCCGATGGTGCCAACATCGTCAGAGTGACCAATCACCCCAAATCAGACCGTTTACCCGCTTGGTCCCCCGATGGGCGGTGGATTGCCTTCATGTCGCCTCGAGGGCGAACGGGCTGGGATATTTACGTCGTTAACGCCAATGGGGGTGAAGCGAGGCAGGTGACCACTCATCCGGGGCATGATCTGTACCCGACTTGGGTGGTTCCCGACCGGTCGCTCCCTGTTGACACACGAGGCAACCATGTCACATTTTGGGGGCGGTTGAAATCAGAAAAGCAATGAGGGGGGTAATTGCTGCTGAAGGAAAAATCAGAATGAAAAAAGTCCTGTTTGTTATATTCATTGCGGTGGGGTTTGGGTGCATTGGGGGATTCGGTTCTAAAGCGAATCTTGCTTGGGGTTCCCAAATTGCCTTTGTATCAAAGGCATTTAACCCTGATATAGGAATTGTTGTCATCAATTCGGATGGAACCGCTCCCCAACCCTTAAAAAGTAGACCCGATCCAAGTTGGCCAGCTTGGTCAGCCGATGGGAAAAGAATTGCATTTACTGCCGATGTGCATACCCACGTTTACGTGATGGATGTAGACGGTCGTAATCTGGAACGCTTGGTGCCTATTCATTTTAAGGGACGGCCATCTTGGCATCCCGACGGCACAAAAATTGCCTTCACAAGGTTTGAAGAACTGATAATTTTTGATCTTGAAACGAAAGTAGAAACCCAAGTGTTCTTCAACGGGCGGGATAACGGTTTCCGGGACGCCGCTTGGTCGCCAGATGGAAAACAGATTGCATTCACCATCCGCCATGATCGGCAAAACGACATCTACGTCATCGACGTTGATGGCGGCAAATTACGTCGGTTGACCGATAATGCGTTCAATGATGCCGCGCCAGCTTGGTCTCCCAATGGGCGTCGAATTGCCTTCTACTCAAATCGAGGTGGCAGGGGTATCTGCCTCATGGATGCAGCAAATGGGCGCAACGTCAGACGCATCTCAGATAAGGGCGAGTATTATCCGTCATGGTCGCCAACGGGAACGCATATTGCTTTTTCGGTTTCGTTGATTGGTGAGAGTAAAGTCGGTGTGATGAAAGCCAATGGGAAGGATCGGCGCATACTGTTTGATGGCGCGCTGCCATCTTGGCGGCCTGATGGTCCAGCGGCGGTAGATCCTGTGCGGAAATTGCATGTAACTTGGGGACAGATCAGGTTAGGCTTATGATTCCAAGTGAATGATGTGGAGGTAGAAAAATGAATCGAAAGCACTGTTTAACAGTTGTTTCGATCTATGCGGCTCTGTTAGGCGGTACTTTCTCACAGAGCAATGTTTGGGGACAGGCACCCGATAAACCGCAAATCGCTTTCAACCGCAGAATCAATGAAGAACACTGGAAAATTCATCTCATGGATATCGATGGAAGGAACCTGCAAAAGCTGACAAAGGGAGTTATCGGGGATGGGGGTCCTACGTGGTCACCGGATGGCAAGCGGATTGCTTTCTGGTCCAAACGAGGAAACGGTGGTATCTATGTGATGGACGCCGATGGAGAGAATGTCCGTCTGCTCACAGAGCAGCCAGCGGTCACATTCCTCCCTGCATGGTCGCCGGACGGGAGACAGATTGCCTTCAACTCAAGACCACTAGGGGTATTGGGTGACATCTATGTGATGGGTGCCGATGGTGACAATATCCGCCGACTCACAAATCGTCCAGATGGGTGTGATCTCCATCCTACGTGGTCGCCGGATGGAAAACAGATTGCCTTTGCCGCGGGGGGACGGCAAAGAGTCGATTTTGACATCTATGTGATGGACACCGACGGAGGAAATATACGTCCCTTGACCGATGATCGCGCAAGCGATAACGATCCGGCGTGGTCGCCGGATGGTAAAAAGATTGCCTTCAGATCCACAAGAGCAGGTGGCGGTATTTATGTGATGAACGCCAACGGTAAAAACGTCCGTCGGCTCACATTTTTTGAGGAAGACCAGCATCCGGCGTGGTCGCCGACTGGGAAAAAAATTGCCTTTATATCTCTTCGGGATCCAATTCCAAAGGTGTATGTGATGGACGCTGATGGCAGGAACCAGCAACGGTTGACCCATGATCATGTGCCTGAAGGAGCCCCTGCGTGGTTTGACCCTAGATTTGCGCGTGCTGTAGCACCGATGGGCATGCAAATGACGGTATGGGGTTGGCTCAAACGGCTTGGACGGTAGTTGTAAGATGCCCCCGATTGCATTGAGATCACTTCTCAAATACCGTTCGTACGCAGTCTGTCCAATAGGCTGCTCCCTGGATTAATCTATTTCAAACAGCACTGCTTATACTTCTTGCCACTACCGCAGGGACAGGGCGAATTACGACCGACTTTCCGTGTGCTTGGTGTGCTTGCTACTGGTTTGGGACGCAGCAAGGGCATAATGCTGTTGGCGGGGCGTCCAGCCTATAGTGCTGCAGCCATCATTTCCGTGGACTGGGCAAGTTAGCTGTGGATCAGGGTTTTTCTGGTTTTTTTAATTCGCCCCACGTTGTGATCCGTTTTCCGGCAGCATCCACAGCGTACACGAAACCGGGTCTGACCCAATCCGCCTGTCTCGCATCTTCCATCCATAGCGTCACGGTTTCGGTGTCAAGATCGATCAGATAGAGCGAAGTTTCGCGATCGCTTTCTCTTCTTGGATCTCTTCTCTCTTCCCCTAGTGAATCTCTCTCTCTTCCTGATAAGATGAGTTGCGCCCCATCAGGTCCCCAAACCAATCGAGACAAATCCCAATACTTTTTTCCAGATGTTCTTGGTAACAGGAATGCGTGTTTTTGCGCAGTATCAAGATTCATCAAATACATCGTATGTTCTGTTCCGAGGTATATTGGTTCTATTGGTTCTCTTGCTTCCCTCGCACTAAAAAGGAGATTGCCCCCTTCCGGCGACCATACAGGACTTGACCAATTGATAAGTTCGTCAGTTTTTAACGGGGTTGGTACCTTCTCATCAATCCGAATCTTCATTAAACCCGCCGAATTTTGTTCTTCGACAGCATAAATGAGGTGTTGACTATCGGGGGCCCAAGCCGGGCGGAACCAACCCAGACCTGAGAGATGGGTGAGTTTCAAACGGGTAATCAGATTTTCGTGGCGACCTTGTGGATCTGTGACATAAAGTCCCCAATCAACAACCTGTTCCCAATCAACTTGAGCGTCTCCAGACATAAAGGCGATCCATTTGCCATCTGGGGACCAAATTGGCGGTCCATCAAGTTCGCGCCCATGGTGCGTGATTTGCTGGACATCCTGTCCGTTTATGTCCATCGTGTGGATTCTCGATACGTCATTTCGATATGAGAGGAAGGCAATTTTGTTCCCGTCTGGCGACCAAACGGGTGCGAGGTTTAGACCGGGTTCAAAAGTCAATCGCTGCGGATTTTGACCATCCGCTTCCATCACAAAAATTGCAGATTCGAAGTCTCCAATTGCTTCCCCTTTTTTTACCAATCGGTCAAACACAATTTTTTCTCCGTCGGGGGACCAGCTAGCATGCGCTTCTTCCTCTGGTGTTTGTGTTAAATTTATTATATTTTCGCCGTTGTTGTCCATGACGAAGATGTCACTCCAATCAGGTCCTGGACGACCGACGGGATTTAGCATAGCAAATAGGATTTTGTGGCCATCTGGGTGCCACGCTAATGGGATTCTCTCCTCAGCACCCCCGGACGTTAAAGCGGTTATGCTCTCTTTTGCCAAATTCATCATGTAGATTTGCAGTGGATTCGGCGGGGGCGGTTGTGTGATTACAGTGCTCTCGATGTATCCAATTTGGCTGCGTTTTGGTGACCAAGTGAGGAGGTCTACTGGTTCGAATGGGTCTGGTGTAATATTAACAATGTTATTTCCATCGTCGCTAATGATAGATATTCCTGCCCTCCGGTTACTTTGATAATAATATATGATGTGCTCACTATCGGGGGACCAGTTGGGATGAACAATCAACATTGGGGAATCTGGTTGAAGGATATGTTGAATCTGGCGTCGTTTAATATCCATCACACACAGATCTTTTTTTGGACCTTCTAATACGGAGGTGGCCATGATAAACAAGATTTTTTGTCCATCAGGTGACCAGTCTAGCTGTTCGTATCGAGTATTCTGTTCGGCATTGTTGGTCAATTGCTCGATTCGGCGTGTTGCGATGTTCAGTTTGAAAATGTTCGATCCGTGTGCAACAAACACAACCTCAGTGCCATCTGGTGAAATTGCGGGCCAACTCGCAAACAGATTCCGGGTGAGTTGAAAGGGGCGTCCATCTAAGCCTTCAACTAAGAAGACTTCGGGAGTACCTTGGCGTTCAGAAACGAAGACAATTTTGTCTTCTAAATTCCTCGCCTGCACGGATACGTCAATTGAAATCAGAAGCGCGATACACGAAAAAGCGAAAAGTTTCCTTTTCATATCTGCTTCCTCATAAGGTGTTACAAACGAGTTTATCTCTCAGGTGGGGCTCTTGTACATCGAAATCTATCGTATCGTGTTAGTAGTTTTCCTTCTCATCGCACTAATAGGATGTATCCTCGGATTAACCTATTTCAAGCAACACTGCTTATACTTCTTGCCACTACCACAAGGACAGGGGGAATTGCGCCCGACTTTCCGTGTGCTTGGTGTGACTACTACCGGCTTGGGACGTAGCAAAGGCATAATGCTGTCGGCGGGGCGTCCAGCCTGTAGTGCTTCAGCCATCATTTTCATCGGTCGGTCGATATGGTTGAAGAACTGCTTATAGCCAGCACAGAGATAATTCAGACCATCTTCGCCGCTCGGTGTCTTGATGAAACGGTTCTTTGGACAGCCGCCGTTACAGACGAAACGGACCTCGCAATCTAAGCAATACTGGGGTAGGGTGTCCCGTTTATCGGTTCCGAACTTCCGCTGGAACGTCGATTCGACCAACGCTTCCATCGGTGAGTCCATAACGTTTCCGATGAAGTATTCCGGATCAACGTAGTGATCACAGGAGTAGAGATCGCCGTTATGCTCGATTGCCATGGCGTTCCCGCAGGTCTCGTTGAAAATACACAGGCTCGGATTATATCCCAACCAAGCCTCTAACGCGACATCAAAGATTTGAACGAAGATCTTCCCAATATCGTTGACAACCCATTCATCGAAGATAGCGCAGAGGAATTTACCGTACTGCGCTGCACGGACCGTGCGGTCGGTCACACCTTTCTCATCCACGTGCTCGACGGCGGGGATAAACTGCATAAATTGAGCACCAAGTTCTTTGAAGTAGCGGTACACGTCAAGCGGATAATCGGCGTTGTGGCTGTTCACGACACAGAGTATATTGTAATCTACCTGATGTTTCTGCAGGAATCGCAGTCCCCGAATGACATCATCGGAGGAGGGTCTGCCCCGTTTGTCGTAGCGGTATTTATCGTGTAGTTCGGGGGGACCATCAATGCTGATACCGATTAGGAAGTTGTTCTGCTTGAAGAAGGTGCACCACTCATCGTTCAGGAGCGTCGCATTGGTCTGAAATGTATTTTGGATACGTGTCCCGACCCGTCGGTATGTCTCCTGATACTCGACAGCGCGTCGGAAAAAGTCGACCCCCATCAGCGTCGGTTCGCCGCCTTGCCAAGCAAAGGTTATCTCATTGACCTGCTGCGATTCGATATATTGACGCACATAGTTTTCCAAGACCTCATCCGTCATCCGAAATGACCGTGTATCGGGATAAAGGTTCTCTTTGTCCAGATAGAAGCAGTATTCGCAGTCCAAATTACAGATTGCCCCAATCGGTTTTGTCATTACATGAAACGCACGCGGTGCTTCTTGTTCAATCATTTTTTCACCTTCCTCTGGGTCGTGATCATCGCTATATTGAAAACTGACCGCTCGTAGCCGCGCGATGGACGATTCACAATGCTATTGAGTCCCCATAACGCGGATGAACCCCCGCCATCAAAGTTTATTGCGTGTTTTGCGCCGAGTGCCCGCAAAAAATCAGCCATCTCATAAAGCGTCATTCCGATGCTATATCCGTATTGGCGACCATCCACAGCGATAAGGAACAGTTTATCATCGTTAAACCCCAACGCACTCCGTGGATTCCATCGTGCCGCATTGCGATGACGGTAATTGGATCTGCCGCCTGACTCGTGAAATTCGACAAGTTCCGGTTCGATGTTTCCATTCCGTAAGAGACGGAGATTTCCCCCGATTCCATCGGATACTTGCTGCCATTTGACCGGTGAAAGGGCAATTTCGAGTGTTCCCGTCCCACCTGCGCTGAATGTGGCGTCCCATTTTACGGCTAATTGATAGTCGAGTGCCAACACAACTCCGTTGGACGGGATTGTGCTGTTTCCCCGCCTATTGACCGCATCAATTTTAAAACTGCTTCGATACCTGCCTGTAAGTGGCAATTTGAGTCCCTTGAGGACAACCTCATAACTCCTTCGTGCAAGGGTCTGCTCCCCGAATCGGGGTGTGTAGATCACGGCGGCGCATCCAGTCTCGCGAATCTGGTTGATGCAATCGACCTCAAGGGATTCTCCGTTGATGTGGATAACCCCGTTTAATTCAACGGCGTCAAGTAAAAATTCGCCATCCGTTGTTACGCCAAAGCTGGTTTCACCCCAAGGGGATGGCGGCGGGAAGCCCCACCAATCGCGTCGGGGCGCGATGCTGACCAATTCCCCATCTTGGATGTGGAGGTTAAAGATAACCCCGCCTCGTCCGACCCGATCTCCACGGAGGCCAAAACTGCCATTGACGCCGGCTAACAGCGGAATATCTTGTTGTGCGAGTCGTCTCGCCATACCGCTGATTGTTTCCCTGCCCAAGAGTTGGGTGTTGGCAAGTTCAACACCAAAGCGAAGGTTTTCCGATTCGCGCCTCATTTCAGCGACATACACTGCGGCATCCCGTTCTTTCCACCAATCACGGTAGATTCGCAAGTCTTGGGGCCAGTCCGGTTTTTTAAGGTAGTCTCGTTTTTTGGACGCGGGATTTGGACGGTCAGGGGGTGGCTTCCTGATGAGTTTAGAGATAATGGAAGAAGATGTGGAATCGGCATTGAAGTTCGGAGCGGTCGCTCGTAAGGCACCAATCCCCAAAATCAGGAGGATAGTTATCCCGCAAACAATAGCGGTTTTGGTAAGGTAAATGCGTTGATTGTTCGCCTGCATCTTCCACTATCCTTGCTATCCGATTGGTTCAATTTATCAAAATCTAACAAAATCTAACACTTTTACAAGAATTCGATAGAATTTCAGGAGCGCGTCAATCAGGGTTTTGTTGGGTTTCACTGTATTTACCCATAAGCGGACACTGCTGAAAGGTGCAGCCTTTATTATTCTTGATAGGTTGTTACGTTTAACCGTTCAACCTAACCTACGCATCTACATGCGCCCCTGTCAAATATCAACAGAACCTAATGCTCTGTCAAGTAAATTGTGATGAGACACTCACGGCTCGGTTCCGTTCTGCCTGTCCCGATTTATCGGGGAGAGTCCGAGACTTGGATAGCCGTATCCAAGCCCGATTTGCGGCGGTGTTGTGGATTTGTCAATCCACAACGAGCAGGACCATTAGCATTTATCTGACAGTGTACTAATGCTCTGTCAAGTAAATTGTGATGAGGCACTCACGGCTCGGCTTGGATAGACATATCCAAGCCATATTCGTATCATGCAGTGGATTTGTCAATCCACTGTGAGCAGGAACTTAACGTTTATCTGACAATGTACTAACAGATTTGAATTATAAACATTATTTTTACAAATGAGGTGGTAATCTGTCAAGAATAAACGCAATCTAGCTAGGGACATTTATGGTGGATTTTAGAATTGATTAGGCACTCCCGATGCACAGCTAACCCCCTAAATCCCCCTTGTCAGGGGGACTTTGGCAAAATGCGCCGTTAAATAGCCCCGCAGTTTAGCTCTCCGACACTTCTATCAATAGCCCGTAGACGATTTGACTCCGGCGGGATTTTCAAGTAAAATGATTTATGTCAATGAATTCAATTTTGACTGGATGGAGGACTCTAATGAAATATCGAGCGTTTGGACAAACAGGACTCGAAGTTTCAGAAATCGGGATAGGGGCGTTTCCAATTTCTGGCGTACGACAACAGGCAGATGGCACACGGACGGGTTGGACGGGAACCGACGAGCAGCAATCGATTGCGCTTATCCATCGTGCGGAGGAACTTGGCGTGAATCTGATTGATTCCGCGGAGAGTTACGGTGCGGGTCACAGTGAGGAGATCGTCGGACAGGCGTTGCAGGGAAGACGGGATAAATGGATTATTGCCACCAAGGTTAGCCCAAACAGCGGCTTGGACGCGAACGATCCGGATCTGCCGACGCAGGCGGAGAAGCGAATCGTTGAAGCGGTGGAAGGCAGTCTGAAACGACTGAATACAGATTACATCGACATGTATCAGCTTCACGCCATTCCGCTGGAAGGGGCGATGCCGGCTGTCATGGAGGCACTGGCAAGGTTACGGGATGAGGGTAAGATTCGTTGGTACGGTGTTTCGACGAATGATCGGGAGGCGATTGATAAACTGCGGGGGTTGGGCGAGATTCACCTGCTGCAAATTGGCTACAATCTGCTTGAACGCGATGCGGATACGCTGCTTCATTTCGCCAAGGAGAAAAGCATCGGTACGCTCATCCGCGTTCCGTTGGCGAAGGGGATGTTGACGGGCAAATATTTCCAGAGCAGCGAGGTTCCGAAGGAGGATATACGTTACGAGCGTTTCAATCGGCCGGGATCAATTGACGCCTTCAAAAAACTACCGGCGCTCGGTTTCCTCGCAGAAAACACCGGACGCACAATGGTTCAAGCAGCACTGCGTTTTACGCTTGACCACCCCGGCACCTCTTGCGTCATCGCAGGCGCGAAAACGATGCAGCAGATTGAACAAAATGTGGATGCTATCAATGTGCCGTCGCTTACTGAATCTGAGCTTCAAAGGGCATTTGCCATTGCTGACACCATTCAGACACCCAACTGGAGTGCGAACTGATTCGAGAGAAAAGCTTGACGGGTAAATGGCTTGGTCGTCTATTGCTCAAAACGCGCCAACTGGAATGGACTGATGTCGAAACCTGTTGTTCCCTCAAGCGCCATTTCCGAAAGCATACGTCCAACAAGGCTGGCGAACTTGAAACCGTGCCCGGAGAATCCGGTTGCTAAGACAAGGTTCGCACAATCCGGATGTGTGTCGATGATAAAATCTTCGTCGGGCGTTTCGGTGTAGAGACAGACCTGCGCGAAGAGTGCTTCGCCGGCAGCATCGGGGATACGCTCACGCAGGAAAGAGCGAAGGTGCTTGATGTAATCAGGGTCGGGTGTGCGGTCACATGTATCGGGAGACACCGGCTGCCCCATACCGTGCCGCGCAATCTTCACGCCTTCACGTCCGAACACGGGAAATCCATACAAGACTTCATCCCACGTTACATCGAGGAAAATCGGGAATCTGCCCCGCTGAAACAGACTCGCATCGGTTGGTCGGTAGTACACAACCTGTTGCCGGGTGACGGTTAGAGGGAGATTCAGTTCGTTGAGGATCTGTCCGGTCCACGCCCCCGCGGTTACAATCACTTTTTTTCCTTGAAAGCGTTCCCCTTTTGTAATTACTTCGGGATGCGTTCCCTGCCAATTAATCTCTGTTATCGGCGTATCCTCCCGCACCTCCGCTCCATGCGTTTCGGCGAGTTGGAGGTAGGTCAAGACGCACGCTGAAGCGTACAGGAAACCGGTGTCCTTCTGCCACAGGGCATCCATTCCATCTTCAATCCTGAACTGTGGGAAGCGATCTGATAGTTGTCCTTGGTTCCACCATTCGGATTCGACGCCGGCAGCTTCGAGGCTCACACCCATATCGTGGAGGTACTCGTGTCCTTCGGGTCCAATCACCACACTACCGGTGGTGAACAGCAGATCCTTCCCCGATTCCTTCTCCGCTTCACGCCATTCTGTATAGGCATGCTTCATCAATTCTGTATAGAACTGCTTCTCGTAGATCAGGCGGATAATGCGATTGTCTCCATGGGAACTGCCGAGGGTATGTCCGCGGGAGAACTGTTCCAATACCAGTGTGCGTGCCCCTGCCTTGGCGAGGTAATAGGCTGTTGCGCTGCCCATTACGCCTGCCCCGATAACAATGGCATCATACATTTCTTTTGTCTCCTGATACGGTGATGCGTGAAGTAGGATGGGAGATTCGGATTGTAAACCGTTCCGTTGCCTGATCTTCGCTTCCTAATCAGTTACTTCATCGGGAATGGTTTGGGTAGTTCATCAAAATTCTTCTCTTTGTTTTCGCCGCGCAACAGAATTGCCAACCAGTTACGTCCCAGCGAGTTCTGCTCAACTTGCTTGACCCAAGTGGGAACGTAGCGGACTGTCAAGCCGCAGCGTCGCCGTGTAGATTGATTGGGCAGGCTACCGTGAATTAAGGTGCCGTGATGAATTGAGATTTCGCCCGCCTTTAGAACTAGATCTACGGCGTTCTGCTCCTCGTCCTCGCTGACCGGCACTTCCTGATCGATACTTAACAGATTTCCTTCCTGTCCGGATTTCCCATGGTCCCGAATGCCGGGACGGTGGGTGCTTGGAATTACACGCATACAACCGTTCTCGCAATCGCTATCGTCAATCGCATACCATGCAGTAATCGCTTCAGGCGGCTCAAGTCCCCAATAGGTTACATCCTGGTGCCATGCCACAAACTTTTTTTCATCTGGTCCATATTTGCAGAAGAAGTGGCTTGATATCATCATAACATTGGGTCCTATCAAGGCTTCGATACAGTCGAGAATCTTTGGGTGGGTTGCAATCTCCCAGATGAATTCTTCCTCAAAATGTCGGTCGACTAACCCGAGATGACATTCCTCGCGCCCCAGTTTGGCTTCTAATTCGTCGAACAACCCCCGATGTTGGGCGGCTTCAGTGTCGTTTGAAATTTGAACTTTTGGCACGAAGCCTTCTACCTCGTAAGCCTTGATTTGTGCTTCGGTGAGAGACATTTTTCCGCTCCTTTCACGTATCTATCCACGATCCGGTACACGCCATTGGGCGTACCAGCGGGAATCTTGAGACGGTCCATCATCATCGCTCCAGCTGCTTTGCATACTTTCAAAGCCCTTCAGTTGTGGACGAACATCGCGTTCCCAGATCTCTTCAATCTGATCGAAGGTGAGGGGTTGACGTTCTGACGATGGTTCGGTATAGGTGTCGAGCAGTTCCGTTGCTTTCGCACCGAGCCACCGGACTTCATCGGCGACCATTCGTTCACCGACTTGGCGATCGGATTCATGTGCGGTTGGTCCCATAGCAAAGTGGGGTCCCGGTGCGTCCAACGCTGGTAGGCGCGAGACATCGACGCAATCAGGTTCTAGCGCCCAGAGCAGCGAGGTTTCAACTTTACCGGCGTGATCTCCTCCGCTGTTACCATCGCTGTCGAAGCCGGGCTGATTCGCCTCGAAATCGGGCAGACCGTATAGCTGCATATCAAAATGTGGTTGCAAGATTTCAAGTAGGGTCTTGAGGTCTTTCCAGTTCGGACCGTAGTGTCCCGTCAAAAGGATGGCAGCATGAAATCCCATGGCATCCGCTGCCCGAACATGATAGCAGATGTTCTTGAAATGCATCCACGCAGGCATCGCGGTCAGCCATGGACGGGTCTCTCCGACAGTCCGATTTGCCCAGAGTGCATAGCCACCGTGTTCGTGGATATGCCAGTAATCGGGCGGAGCAACAATGCCGCCGTGCTCACGGGCTGTTCGGCACGCAATCGCGTGCGCTTTCAAAGCGTCGAGTCCGACTGCGTTCTGGGGACCGTGGGGTTCGCACAAGCCGTAGCAGAAATAGACGATAGGACATTCCTCAAACGCGGCTTCCAGTTCGTCGGGGAACATCCGTTCCCAGCGCACTTCTCTTTTCATTGTGATTTCCTTTTATATTATATGCCGATGTGAATACAGTTTCCTGTGGCACTTGCGATATAAAGTTGTATCATTGTTGCCACAATTTGTAGATTCAATTTATGTTTGCTATGTTCAGTCTAAGCAGTTTTGCAAAGATTCTGCTCTATTTCGATAGAGCTGAACTATGGCATCTTAATTGCTTATATCAAAGAAACTGTTGTCGCGGAGCATTCTATGGTAACTTTGTGTATCTGTCAATCACAATCTATAGCAGACAGATCGCAGGCTTAACAGCGTTTGATTTTCCGTTTGGCAGTGGGTATGTGTTATAATATATCCAACACATATCGCCGGGTCAACCTATGAACAATTTATGAAAAGGAGGATGACGATGAACAGATTCGTTCTTTTTATTACATTCCTGCTGGCAGTGATTGCTTTCGCAGGGTGTTACACGCAGATTGGCTACTATGAGCCACGTCCTTCAGTCCGAGAGATCTCCTCTCATCACCAAGATGAACGCCGACACCAAGATGGGGATGAAAAGATGGGATCTGAACGGGAGGCAGAAGAGGAAGTTGAGGCGAAAGAAGAACCCTCCGAAGTGGACGATGAGGGATACTACGGACGTCGCAAACCGAGCTACGGTTATTCTGGCCGTTATTATCGGTCTTACTCCTACGATTACTACGACTACTATCCCGCTTATCCATACTATTATGGTGGCTATCATCCCCTTTATCCCTATTACGGATACTCCTACTATCCATATCATTCCTACTATGGATCATATCGCTATCATGGGTATCGTCCCTATCGATATCGCTACCCGCAACGGACTTCCAGAATTGGCGATTTGAATTTTGGTAAGCGACGCTCGCAAAGCTATCGGGGTGTCAGATCCCGCCACCCGTCTTCAGGGCGTCCGGATAGGTCGTTGAGGAAAGATGAAGAGAATAAGACGCCCGCTCGTGGTTCGTCTGAGTCGCGGCGTGACAGGTCCCGAAGGTCCAGAAGGAGGTAACAGTCCAATGAGAAGATTAGTGAAAACCGCCATTGTTTTGGCGTTGATGCTCACTTGCTTTGTGTTTGGGAGCAGAATTGGAGTTGCACAGGTGGAGGAGATTGCTATCGGTAATACCTTCGGTCTTGGTGCAAGAACGATGGGGATGGGCGGCGCATTTCTCGGTGTTGCAGATGATTTTACGGCGCTGTATTGGAACCCGGCGGGGCTGGCTCAGATTAGAAAGTTTGAGTTGTATGGCGGTCTGGCACACAGCGAACGGGACACAGAAGCGAAGTTCACCCGCGGTCGTACGGCGGACGCTGAAGGATCACAGACTCGACCCAATTCGATTGGGTTGGTCTACCCTCTATACGCAACTCGTGGTGGCATTGCGCTTGCGCTCGGATATAATCGACCTCAAAATTTTGATTCCGAGATTACCATTCGAGGGGTGGATCCGTCAGACAATTCGGCGTTTAGCGGATTTAATGTGAATGAAATGACCTCCAACAGCGGTGGTATGGGTATCTGGAGTTTAGGGACGGGTGTCTTTATCTCAGAAAATATCTTACTTGGCGGCTCAATAGACTTTTGGCACGGATCAAGTCTCTACGAGTTAGACAGTGCAGCGGGAGATATTAATAGCATTGATCCAGAAGTGGAGAGTTTCGCTTATCACGACACCATAGACAGAGTGTATTCAGGTCTTGGCGGTAGAATAGGCGTACTTGCTTTCGCTGGGGAAAATGTGGCGCTTGGTGGGACTGTTACACTGCCGGTGGACCTTGAGGTCAGCGAGTTGTGGGAACAACAGACGATCGTGGAATTCGACGATGGTGATGAGAGTGTGGAAGCCGATGACGGATCAATCTTATTTGATATCGAACGTCCATTTCAGTTTGGCGGCGGTGTTGCTATCAAACTCTTAGAAAAACGCATGACATTAGCCGGTGACGTCCAGTTTACGGACTGGACACAGACCGAATATGACCCGCTGCCAGCAGAAGATGCACAGAACAACTTCAATCGGTATTATGACAGTACTATACAGGTTCGTGTCGGTGCGGAGTATCGTATACCGGTTATCGAAACCAGTGTGCGCATCGGTTACTTCCGGGATCCGATTCCGTTCCAAGATAGGGAGATAGACAGTGACCGAGACTTTCTGACGATTGGGATAGGCAAGGTCTTCGATCAGATTGTCAAAATTGATATTGCCTACATGCGAGGTTCATGGGAGCAATCAAGCAACTTGCTCACAGAAAGTCAAACCTCCAACCGGATGTTTGTGTCTGCGGGATATCGATATTGAGGGTTGCTGTGACGGGGGACAATTAGAACTGCTCTATCAGGATGTAGTATAACCAGAGTCCAGAAACAAAAAAAGGCGCTGACTGAAAATCAGCGCCTTTTTTTATGCTTTTATGGATATCGGTACTATTCTACCAACTGAATATACGCCATCTGAGCGGCGTCGCTACGTCTCAGCTCGCCTCTGATGATACGGGTATATCCGCCATTACGATCTTGATAACGGGGTCCAAGATCGTCGAACAATTTTTGCAAAATGTCGTGGTCGTGGATAACCTTAGCGGCCTGACGGCGCGCATGTAGATCGCCTCGTTTGGCGAGGGTGATCAGCTTTTCAGCGACCCGCCTTAGTTCTTTGCACTTTGGCAAGGTCGTTCGAATCTGTTCGTGTTCAAATAGTGCGGTGGCTTGGTTGCTGAACAATGCCTTGCGATGCCCGCTTGTTCTTCCAAGTTTCCTTCCCATTTTCCGGTGACGCATGGCTATTCATCCTCATTCTATTTTTGGGCAATTCACTCATCATTGCCAAGGGTCATTCCTAAAGAGAGGCCCATCTCCGAAAGGATGTCCTTAATCTCGTTCAGGGATTTTCTACCGAAATTCCGAAATTTCAACATTTCTTGTTCAGTCTTGACCACGAGGTCTCGGATAGTTGTGATCTCTGCAGCTTCCAGACAGTTGGCGGATCGCACTGAAAGTTCAAGTTCCGCGACAGGCTTCGATAGCCATTTCTCACGCTGAAGTTCTTCTTCGTCAATTTCCTCGACCGGTTCCACGTAGGTTTCATCGAAATCGCTAAAGAGCCTAAATTGATCTAGTAGGATGTCCGAGGCTTGTGTGACTGCTTCTTTCGGGGTGATACTCGCATCTGTCCACACTTCTAAGATAAGCCGGTCATAGTTTGTCATGTGTCCGACCCGTGTTTCTTCAACCAAGAAATTGACTTTTCTGACTGGCGAAAACTTAGAATCGACCGGGATAACTCCGATCTGCTGACTGTGGTCTAGATGTTCTTCCCCGAACTCATATCCTCTGCCTCCACAGACTTGGATTTCCATATTCAAACCATCGCATTTGTCGAGCGTTGCAATATGTTGGTCCGGGTTGATGATGTCAACCTGTCCGTTGGGCTGGATATCTGCTGCTGTAATGTTACCGGAGCCTTCTGCGGATAAACCCAATGTGATAATCTCATCGCTATGAACTCGAAGTCGAATCTCTTTAAGGTTAAGGAGAACTTGAGTGACATCTTCTTTCATCCCGTCCAGCGTTGAGAACTCATGCTTTACCCCATCAATAGCAACGGCAATCACGGCGGCACCTTGGATTGAAGAAAGCAAGACGCGTCGCAGCGAGTTACCAATAGTCGTTCCAAATCCTCGTTCGAGTGGTTCAGCAACAAATTTCCCGTAATCAGGTTGCAATGTATCAAGATCGGTAACGAGGTGCTTTGGCTTGGTGATTTCCCTCCCTGTCATCTATCTTATCCTCCTACAAGTGGCTGCGTTATTTGGAGTAAAGTTCAACGATTAACTGTGTTTGGAGGTCGATGGCGAGTTGCTCGACGTTCGGGTACGTCCTAACAACTCCCTCTTGTTTCTCTTTATCCAACTCAAGCCAATCTGGTGTACCCCGGTGTTCAGAACGTTCTAATGCTTCTTGAATAACCGCTACGTTGCGACTTTTCTCTCGTGTTTGAATAACATCGCCAAGTTGTATCAGGTAAGAGGGAATATTAACTCTTTTTCCGTTCACAAGGAAATGGTTATGTGTAACGAGTTGTCGAGCCTGCAAGCGTGAATTGGCAAAACCGAGCCGGTAAACGACGTTGTCCAACCGACGTTCCAACAGTGTTAGCAAATTCTCTCTTACAACGCCCTTCTGTTGTGCAGCTTTTGTATAGTAGTTTTTAAACGGTTTTTCTAAAATACTATAGATGCGCTTCGATTTCTGCTTGGTGCGTAATTGGCGTCCGTAATCTTTGACTTTAGGCAGTTTCTGACCGTGTTGACCGGGCGGATAACTACGACGCTCAAATGAGCACTTCGGGGAATCGCAGCGTTGTCCCTTCAAAAAAAGTTTTTCACCTTCTCTTCGACATAATTTACATACAGAACCTAAATATTTGCTCATTCTTTTCTGGTTAAACTAGGACCAGTTCCCCCTTTCTTAAAATCCCAATTTTCAAACATTAGACGCGACGCCGTTTGGGCGGTCGACACCCGTTATGAGGAATTGGGGTTACGTCTTTCATTGCAGTAATTTCTAATCCAGCTGCTGAGAGGGATCGAATTGCGGACTCTCTGCCGGATCCTGGTCCTTTGACCCTTACTTCAACCCGTTTCAGACCGTGCTCCATCGCTTTCCTTGCGCATGTTTCCGCTGTTTGTTGGGCAGCAAATGGGGTAGATTTCCGAGAACCTCGAAAGCTACTACCTGCACTTGCCCAAGCGATGGCATTTCCGTTGAGGTCGGTGATCGTTATGATCGTGTTATTAAAGGTTGCTTGGATATGAGCGATTCCTTCAGAAATATTCTTTCTTTCTCTCCTCCTTGGACGATTAGAGGAACCTGGATCTCGCAAAATTAGTCTCCTTTCTGAAGCTCAATGCACAAGTGGTATTAACCGCCCTTACGCGCTGCTTCTTTTGCTTTTCTTCCGACCGAAATGGTCTTTGCTTTTCCTTTGCGCGTCCGTGCATTAGTGCTCGTCCGCTGTCCTCGTGCTGGCAACTGTCGACGATGACGCAACCCACGATAGCTATTGATATCCATCAACCGTTTGACATTCAACTCGACTTCGCGTCGGAGATCCCCTTCAACCTTATAATCTTGGTTAATGGTTTCTCTTAACCGGCTGATTTCAGATTCATCAAGATCCTGGGACTTTTTGGCGGGGTCAATGTTCAGATCCTCGACCATTTTTGAGGCGCTATGACGGCCAATCCCATAAATGTAGGTCAGGGCGATATCGATTCTCTTTGTTCGGGGTAAATCAACACCAGCAATTCTTGCCATGTCTTTTTCCTCCTTACGTGCTACGTAAAATGCTTAACCTTGTCTTTGCTTATGCTTTGGATCCGCGGAGCAGATAACGCGGATAACACCTTTTCTCTTAATAATCTTGCACTGAATACACATTTTCCTTACTGAGGCACGGACTTTCATTATCTCTCCTTTACTGGAAAATGAACCCTATCTTGTGCGGCGTCCTCTCACACGTCTGTCCTTGAGGAACCCGTCGTAATGTCTCATTGTCAAATAGGATTCAATCTGTGACACTGTATCTAACACGACGCCGACAACGATTAGGATTGAGGCACCACTGATTAATGCGCCAGTGCCGAGCCATCCCTGTAGAAGTAAAGGGAAAACCGCAATTGCGGCAAGGAATACCGCACCGGGTAAAGTAATTCTCGTTAAGGTATCGTTAATATAGTCTGCGGTCTTTTTTCCTGGCCGAATGCCCGGAATAAATCCACCATACTTCCTCAAGTCATCCGCCATTTGCACGGGATTAATTTGAACGGCTGTGTAGAAATATGTGAAACCGATAATTAGAAGGGCGTAGATCGTCCAATATAGGGGGCTGGTAGCACTGAAAACAGCGATAAGTCCCCCAATCCATGCCCATGTGGGGAATTGACTTTGCAACAATCCGAGAACTGTTGAAGGGAATTGCATCAGGGTGACGGCGAAAATAATGGGAATCATGCCGGCTGCATTAACACGGAGTGGAATATGCGTTGCTTGTCCTCCCATCACTTTACGTCCGACAACTCGCCGTGCATATTGGACAGGAATTTTACGGACACAGAAGGTGATGAACACGGTTCCCATAATCGCTACAACTCCCAAGGCAAGGAAGATGACCAGTTTCGGAAGGTCAATTTGACGATTGAGGAGTTGGTTGAAAATTGTTTGAATTCCGCCCGGCATACCCGATAGGATACCAATTGTAATAATTAGGGAGATACCTTGACCAATGCCTCGTTCCGTAATCTGTTCGCCGAGCCACATGACGAAAGATGTGCCAGCCATCAAGGTAATCATAGTTAGTAGGGTCCACCAGATGCCTGGATTCGTTACAATTTGAATGTTCTCACTGCTGATAATGGCGCCGGGCCTTTGCAACAGCAGGCTAATCATGACACCTTGGATTGCACTAAGAATAACGGTAGCATAGCGCGTATATTGGGTAATTTTTTTTCGTCCGTCCGGCTCTTTGGAAAGTTTTTCGAGGAAGGGGATAACGACGGTCAGGAGCTGCATGACGATTGACGCACTGATATAAGGTTGGATACCGAGTGCGAAGATTGTCATCTGCTTAAATGCGCCGCCAGAAAAGAGATCCACGAAGTCAAGAACGCTTCCGCCGGTTCGACCTCTGAAACTATCGAAAAACTTCTCTAATTCAATATCATCAATGCCGGGGAGTGTGATATGGGCACCCAATCGATAAACGATGAGCATTAGTGCTGTAAAGATAATCCGCTGTCGCAGTTCTGGAATTTTGAAAGCGTTTTGGAATGCCTTAATCAATTAAATCACCTCAATACTACCGCCGGTTGATTCTATCTTTTCAACAGCAGACTTTGAGAATCGGTGTCCCTGTACTGTTAATTGCTTTTCCAGATTACCTTCTCCGAGAATCTTGATCTTTCCATCTCTCTTCTTTGTAATGCCGGCTTCCCGCAGCACATCAGGGGTAATCGTCATCCCATTGTCAAAATGATTTAGTGTCTGGATATTTACAATCTCATATTCAATCCGTTTATGTGCAATTCTTCTGGGACCACGCTTAGGCAAGCGTCTCACTAATGGCATCTGTCCCCCTTCAAACCAAGCGGGAATAGAGACACCAGCGCGGGATTTCTGCCCTTTGTGGCCACGACCACAGGTTTTGCCCCAGCCTGAACTTTCGCCACGTCCAACGCGCTTCCGACCACGCGTCGAGTTTTTTGAGGGTTTGAGTTCGTTTAGTTTCATTGATATTTACTCCATTTTATGGATTGGTGATTACGGTTAGAAGCCTCTGTCTTTTGTCGGGGATGGATTTTTGCGAACGAATTAGGTGCACACGCAATCGAGGTGCTGGGAACAACAGGTTAGTCGAGCAGTTCCTCAACTGTTTTCCCACGAAGGCGAGCCACGTCGTTGGCATCCTTCAGACCTTTTAAGGCTTCCATAGTGGCTTCTGCTGTGTTTTTGACGTTTCGGGACCCGAGTCGTTTTGTCAATACATCTTGCACACCGGCAAACTCCAAGATGGCTCTCGTTCCGGGTCCGGCGATAATCCCAGTACCGGGACTCGCTGGCTTGAGCAGAACCTTCGCGCCGCCATATTTCCCGATGATTTCATGAGGGATGGTAGTTCCTGATAAAGGCACACGAATTAGATTTTTTTTCGCATCCGCAATGCTTTTGCCTATGGCTGATGGAATTTCATTTGCGCTTCCGAATCCAAGACCGACCACCCCTGATTGGTCTCCGACGACGGAAAGTGCGTTGAAACTGGGTGTCCGTCCACCTTTGCGAACACGCATCACGCGGTTGATATCTATTGGGCGTTCCTCAAATTCAAATTCATTGGAATTTATTCTTTCCCTCAAAAGCAATTCTCCTTCATGATCAAGTGTCAGTTCATCTTACGAATTTCAGAATCGGAGTCCCTCTTCTCTGGCGGCGTCTGCAAGTGCTTTAATTCTCCCATGATAGAGGTTTCCACCGCGATCGAAGACCACTGATTCAATTTGATGTTCTTTTGCCCGGCGAGCGATTAATGTGCCTACCTGCTCTGCTGCACTGATGTTGCTTCGTATTGACAGGTTATCTTTCAACTCTGGTGATTGGGTTGAGGCTGCAATGAGCGTGTTACCGGCTTCATCATCGATAATTTGGGCGTAAATATGTTTCAAGCTTTTAAAAACCGAAAGCCTCGGCCTTTCGCTTGTCCCGGCTATTTTCTTTCGCACCCGCTTTTGCCGTTTATGCCTTGCGCGATATTTTGCTTTAGACGGATCCAACGATTATCCCTCCAACATTAATAAAAAAGGATTGACAAATCCGGCGACGATAATTTTGGCGTGCCGACTTGTAAATCCTTTAGCCTACAAGAATATAGCAATTAAGCTGCTACCTTACACTCCAGTTTTACCTTCCTTCATACGGACGCGTTCACCTTCGTAACGGAGCCCTTTGGAAGGTTCGTAGACTTCGGGTTTCTTGATTTGACGGATTGAGGCGGCAACCTGACCAACGACTGCCTTGTCAATACCGCTCACCGTTATTGGTGTGTGAGGTTGTCCTCCCACATTTTCGGAATCGCCAACGCTCAGGGTTATCCCTTCGGGAGGCTCATAGGTTACTGGGTGGGAATACCCAACATTTAAGACCAAACGATTCTGGCGATCTACTTGCGCACGATATCCAACGCCGACGAGAATAAGTTTTTTCTCAAAACCCTCGGTTACACCTGATACCATGTTGGCGATGAGACTGCGAGCCAAGCCGTGTAACGATCGGTGTATTTTCTGATTTGTCAATCGCTCAATCGTGATGAGTTCGTCGCCTAAATTGACCACTATGCCTGCGGGAATCGTCCAGTTGAGAGTGCCTTTTGGACCTTCAACGGTGATGTCATCTTGGTCCAAAGCTATCTTAACCTTTGAATCTAACTGAATCGGCATTTGTCCTATTCGTGACATTATATTCGTCTCCGAATTCAAACTGAAAAATTACCAGATATAACAGAGTACCTCGCCACCAATACCAGATTTTCTACATTCGGATGCGGTCTTAATACCTTGCGAGGTCGATAGTATAGCAATCCCTAAATTTCCATACACACTGGGAAGGCGATCTGCTTTCGAGTATACGCGCCGTCCTGGTTTGCTAATTCTCTTGAGTCCGGTGATAACTCTTTCTTTGCCTTCGCCATACTTCAAATAGATGCGCAAAATACCTTGTTTGCCATCATCAATCCAACGATAGTTTCGGATATACCCTTCCTCGTGTAGGGTACGGGTAATCTCCATTTTTAGTTTTGATGCGGGTATTTCGACGCGCTCATGCGCAACGATATTCGCATTACGAATACGGGTCAGCATATCCGCAACCGGATCTGTCATTGACATAAGTTTTCTCCTTTACTCGTGCCGACAAATAGGGCACTACCAACTTGCCTTTGTAACTCCCGGAATTTTACCCGATCTTGCGAAGAGGCGAAAACAGATTCGGCAAAGATCAAACTTTCGCAGGTAGCCGCGGGCCCTACCACAGCTACGACAGCGATTATATTTTCGAACTTGGAACTTCGGGGTTCTTTTTTGCTTGGCAATGAGAGCTTTTGTTGCCAAAGGAAGGCTCCTTTCCTTCACTGCTATCAAGGGGTGGTATGCACGCGTTAAGATTCTCTAAACGGCATTCCCATCAGGCGCAGTAACTCGCGTCCTTCTTCATCGGTTGGAGCGGTTGTTCCAACAGTGATATTTAATCCACGAACTTCGCTTATCGTGTCGTATTCGATTTCTGGGAAAATGACCTGTTCTTGGAGGCCCAAGGAATAGTTGCCGCGTCCGTCAAAGGAATCGGGGGAGAGGCCCCGAAAGTCGCGAATCTGCGGAAGGACAACGTTGACGAGTTTATTAAAAAATTCATACATCCTATCCTGTCGCAAGGTTGCCTTACAACCGATCGCCATACCTTCACGGATCTTGAAGGCTGACACCGATTTCTTTGCGCGAGTGATCATCGCCCGCTGACCACTGATTTGTGTCAGTTCTTCGGCAGCATTGTCCAGCAGTTTCGAATCGTCTATAGCGGCACCAACCCCCATATTTAGGGTTATCTTGTTAAGTTTTGGCACCTGCATAACATTTGAATAGTTGAAACGTTGTTGCAATGCAGGGAAGATTTCTTCTTGATAGAAAGATTTAAATTCACTCATTCATTCGTACCTTATAGATTGCGGAGTTCCCTTGAGACAGGTTTCATATCAATTATTCGCGTTCAGCATCCGCGCCACATTTCCTGCATACACGGACACGGTAGTTTTTGGTTCGCCCTCCAATTTCCTTTTCAACGATGCGAAGCTTTGTCCGCGTCGGGATATTACATTTTGGACAAACCAATTTTAAGTTAGCAATGTCAATTGTCCCTTCTCTTTCGACAACGCCACCTTGTGGGGCTTGAGGGCTCGGACGGGTATGCCTTTTGATCATGTGGATCCCTTCAACAGTAGCGCGGCGTTTATGTGGCAGCATTTCAAGCACGACGCCTATTTTACCCTTATCCTTCCCGGTCAATACCAACACGTGGTCGTTTTTCCTTATGTGAAATCTGGTGTGCAACGGTGCTACCTCCTGGGCGAATTTAAATGACCTCTGGTGCTAAAGAGACAATTCGTGCAAATGCCTTTTCTCTGAGTTCACGAGCAACGGGACCGAAAATACGTGTTCCACGAGGCTGGTCTTGGGCATCAATTAAGACGGCAGCATTCTTATCGAATTTGATATAAGAACCATCAAGTCTGCGATGTTCCTTAGTTGCACGCACGACTACAGCTCGCACAACCTCTCCCTTTCTAACTTGGCTATTTGGGTTTGCTTCTTTCACGCTTGCCACAATTACATCGCCAACTCGTGCGTAACGTCTTCTACTACCGCCGAGCACGCGGATGCACATAAGCTGCTTTGCTCCTGTGTTATCCGCACAATTCAACAGAGTGTATGCTTGAACCATTGGTTATTACCTTCCTGAGTTTAACCGTGTCTTCCGCTTCACGCATTAACAGATTCTGTTTTGGAGACAATCTGACGAACTTTCCAACGTTTCCGACGGCTGATCGGACGGACTTCGACAACTTGGACGAGATCGCCGACACTGCACATATTCTGCTCGTCGTGAGCCAGAATCTTGGTGGAGCGTCTCACAATTTTCTTATAAAGGGGATGCTGATAAGCCCGAACAATTTCGACAGCAACGGTTTTATCCATGCGATCACTTGTGACAGTACCTGTTCTGAGCTTACGATTACCTCGTTGATGCTTATCCACGCTTTTCCTCTCGTAACTTTAGTTATGGTGAGTCTTCGATCCCAAGTTCCCGTAGACGAAGGATTGTACGGATCCGCGCGATATCCTTCTTGACTTTTGTCAATTGGGATGTATCTTCCAGTTGTCCTAGTATTCTTCGGAAGTTGATGTTGAACGCAGTGTCCCTAAAATCTTGGAGGTCGTTTTCTAATTCCTCAGATGATTTGCTGCGCAGCTCATTAGCGGTCATTGTTTGATTATTCTCCCGTTCGACTGACAAACTTTGTCTCAATCGGCAGTTTGTGGGCTGCTCTGGTCATGGCTTCCTTTGCCTCGTCTTCAGGAACACCACTCAATTCATATAGGATACGTCCTGGCTTAACAACAGCCACCCAAAATTCCGGAGCTCCTTTCCCGCTTCCCATTCTGGTTTCAGCGGGCTTCTTTGTTACCGGTTTATGCGGAAAGATTTTAATCCAAACTTTGCCGCCGCGGCGCACGTGGCGTGTGATTGCGATTCGCGCAGATTCGATCTGTCGGCTCGTGAGCCAACCCGGTTCCATTGCTTTCAAACCGTACTCGCCGAAATCTATTCGTGAACCTCGGCGAGGTTTGCCCCGGCGCGTACCTCGCTGCACTTTACGGTGTAGAACCCGTTTGGGCATCAACATGTTATGTACTCCTTCTAATTCACGCTCGTGAACAGGCGTTTACGATTCTCTATTCTCCCGATTGGTTCTACGTGGTCCCCGTCGCCTATCCTGATTTCTGCGTCTGGGTCTGCCGTCGGAGCGCCTCGCTGGACGATCTGTATCCTGACCATCAGCTGAAAAACGTCCTGGCCGTCTTTCAGAGGCGTCGGTAGGCACCTCCGTCGCACGGCTGGAAGAGGAACCGGTTCCGGGGATTTCCGGTCGACCGATAATCTCCCCTTTGAAAATCCACGTTTTGATACCAATCTTACCGTAGGTTGTATCGGCTTCAGCGAACCCGTAATCGATATTCGCTCTGAGCGTATGCAGCGGCACTCTGCCCTCAATATTTGCTTCTGAGCGTGCCATTTCTGCGCCGCCGAGCCGACCACCGATACTGATTTTAACCCCTTGGGCACCAGCTTTCATTGAAGCGATAATACTTTTCTTCATCGCCTGCCTGAAGTTGGATCGACGTACAATTTGCAGTGCCACCGCTTCGGCAACAAGTTGAGCATCTAATTCAGGGCGCTTGATTTCAGTGACATTAATCCGGACAGTCTTTTCACCGTTTGCACCTGAATCTGCCTGTAGGATCTGCTCTAAATCCGCCTGTAACTTTTCCGCTTCAACGCCACGCCGTCCAATGACGATACCAGGACGTGCTGTGTGTATATGAACGTTACATCTGTCACCAACTCGTTCGATTTCGATACGAGAAATACCGGCACGCGACAATCTTTCCTTAATAAAGGACTGGATTTTCAAATCCTCATGCAGCCATTGGGCATACTCTTTTTCGTTGTACCATCTCGAGTCCCAATGTTCAATGATTCCTAGGCGTAATCCACGCGGGTGCGTTTTCTGTCCCACTAAAACCTCCTCATCAAAATTCAGTTGGGCAAAGGTTACGAAGCGGCGGAGGTAAAGGAATATAGGTCAGTCTATTCATCTTCGTCGTCTTCCTCCTCGTCCAGTACGACCGTAATATGGCATCTACGATGTAAGATTCTGTTTGCCATACCTCGTGCCCGTGGGCGAAACCATCTTCGGGTAATGCCATCGTTGACGACAATCTGTTTGACAACCAGATTGGTTTCATCAATCGTGGCACCCTGTTGTTGTGCGTTATATCGTGCGTTCGCGGTAGCTGACTGAATTAGTTTGCGAATTACGGGGGAGGCGGCTTTATGTGTAAATGTTAATTGGTTTATTGCCTCGTCAACATATTGATCTTTAACTAAATCAGCGACCAGCCGCGCTTTGCGCGGTGCGATCGGCACGTTTCGGATGCTTGCTCGAGCCTCCATGTCAAAAATCTCCTAAATTAGCTTGAGCATTTGTATTAACTTCCGCTCATCATCTCGATTTCTCAAAGGGGGAGTGCAAGAATCGAGTTTATTTTAGCAGTCGAGTCTATTTTATCTCCCACCACTCGCATGCGACCTAAATGTTCGAGTGGGAGAAAATTCACCTAATTTGTGTCCCACCATGTTTTCTGTAATATAGACAGGAAAAAATTTCTTGCCGTTATGAATGGCGAGCGTATGACCAATCAGGTCCGGAGTCACCATAGATCTGCGTGACCATGTGCGAATCACACGTTTTGTCCCAGACCGATTCATCTCTTCAACTTTTTTCAGAAGTTTAGGATCTATGTAAGGTCCTTTTTTTACTGAACGGGGCATGACATACCTCCTGAAGATCGGAAAAAACTACGGAAACGTTATGTCAATCGAGACAAATTACTTCCGACGACTGACAATATATCGCCCTGATCGTTTTTTAGGATCTCTTGTCTTATATCCTTTAGTTGGAACTCCCCACGGTGTTACGGGGTGTCTTCCACCAGCACTTTTTCCTTCGCCGCCGCCGTGCGGGTGATCATGTGGATTCATCGCCACACCGCGCACTTTCGGACGATGTCCCTTCCATCGATTTCGTCCTGCTTTACCGATGGATAGGTTTGCATGGTCAACATTACCTACCTGCCCAATCGTTGCCATACATTGCACTGGAAGTAAACGGACTTCGCCGGAGGGCATTTGAATCCGTGCGTATTTTCCTTCGCGATCTACCAGTTGCGCCACGGCACCCGCGCTTCGTACCAGTTGGCCCCCTTTTCCGGGCTGCATCTCTATATTATGTATCGATGTGCCGAGTGGGATTCTTTCGAGCGGCATGGCATTGCCAACTTTGATGGGCGCATCTGGGCCAGAATTTAATACATCATCGACTTGTAGTCCGAGAGGTGCGATGATATAGCGTTTCTCTCCATCGGCGTAATGGAGCAGGGCAATACGGGCAGATCTACTGGGGTCATACTCGATTGTGGCAACTTTGGCGGGGACTCCAAATTTATCGCGCTTAAATTCGATGGCTCGATACCGCCGTTTATGACCGCCACCGCGTCTGCGGACAGTCATACGGCCCAGTGAGTTACGTCCTCCCTTTTTCTTTAATCCTTTTGTTAACGATTTTTCGGATTGTCGCCGGGTTACCTCTTCAAAGGCATCCCCTGTTATAAATCGGCGACTGGGTGTGACGGGTGAATATGTTTTAACTGCCACGCTAAATCCCTCCTAATAAGCCTTCAAAGGCGCGCCGCTAGATAGCTTCAAAAGCCTCAATGATTGTTCCTTCAGTAACAGTGATGACTACCTTTTTCCAGTTAGGTCGCCGCCCCTGTCGATACCGCCAGAATTGTCCTTTGGTCTTTCCTCGGACCTGCATGGTGTTAATCTTCACAATCTTATCCTTGAGATCGAACAGTTCTTCAGCTGCTTTACGGATGTCCGCTTTATTGGCTTTGATATCGACAACAAAGGCGTATTTGTTCTCTTCTCTGAGGATTGTGGTCTTTTCTGTTATTAGCGGTTGCTTGATAATCCGATATGGGTCTTTCATCTATGCTTCCTCAACTTCCCGCTTCATTGGGCTGGCTGACCAAACTTTTCTTCTAACTTTTCCGCTGCGCTTTCGGTGAAGACAATTTTATCGTGCCAAAGAACGTCGTAGACATTAAGGGTATCCCAAACAC
>JAJECO010000080.1 GCA_022822005.1 Candidatus Poribacteria bacterium | reverse complement strand
AAGAGATCTACGCGGATTCCGATTGGGATCGGGACGATCTGAAATACTACTGGGAAAAGTGGGATATGGCGGTCAAGGAGTACGATAATAGCTACCACGAGAAACGGGACCAGATGGGACTTGAGATGGCGGAAAAAGGAGACAAAGGTTCGATCTCGGTGCTGCAGCGAATCGTGGCTCGCGATACGGATCCGGCGAAACGGGCACGGGCAGCGGATTTACTTGAGAGGCTTGAAGCGCAATAAAGGTTGGGAGGTTATTTTAGATACTTGCCGACCAGTAGGTCAAGTTTCTGCCTCGTTGACGCGGACATTCGCGTCGGATCCGTGACAATTGATTTCTCAAGTGCATCAGAGTAAGAACAGTCAGCGCGTTTTGCAGAAAGGTTAGAAATCACAGTCCTGACGATACGTTTGGCGGTTTCCACATTTGCCGACAAATTTTCAAGAATCATCTCCGCTGTGACCGCATCGTGATCGGGATGCCAGCAGTCATAGTCGGTTGAACAAGCGAGCACGCCGTAACAGATTTCTGCCTCACGGGCAAGTTTCGCTTCCGGCGCAGCGGTCATGCCAATGACGTCGAATCCGAGATGCCTGTAAACATTGGATTCAGCCTCCGTAGAGAAGGCGGGTCCCTCCATACAGATATATGTACCACCTTTATGAACCGTTGCACCAACATCGCGGGCGCCGTCATATATCAGTTGGCTCAGGATAGGACAAAACGGGTGGGCAAGGCTGACGTGGGCAGCGAGTCCTTCGCCAAAGAAGGTACTTACCCGGTGCTTGGTGTGGTCATAAAGTTGATCGGGAACAACGAAGTGGCGCGGTTCGATCTCTTCTCTGAGGCTACCGACTGCGCTTGCAGAGATAACCCATTCAACACCTAAGCTTTTCAAGGCGTAGATATTAGCGCGAACATTAATCTCGGATGGGAGAAGCCGATGTCCCACGCCGTGACGTGGTAGAAAAACCACACGTGTCCCTTCAAGTGTACCTAAAATTAATGAATCGCTCGGCTTTCCAAAAGGGGTCTCAATCTCGATTTCTTCAACATCGGTTAATCCCTCCATCTGATAAAATCCTGAACCGCCGATCACGCCAATTTTAACACTCATGAGTTCTCCATTCTATGTAAGTCAGTATACTTCCTATCATTGTCGTTAACAAACCCGGAGGCGTATCTCAACAAAGTAAAAGTGCTTGCCTATTTTATCAGATCAGCACACTGTTTTCAACCGGTTTTCAGCAAATAAGGAGACTTAGGTCATGAATGGGTTTGAGAAGGTTATCGCACAATACAATGGAGAAGGATTACATAGTTTGAACGTTGAGACGATTCAAGTGAATATAGGGCTCAGGTGTAATCTGGAGTGTGGGCATTGTCATGTGGTGTCATCGCCGCGACGTAAGGAGATGATGGATTGGGAAACGATGGAGCATGTGATCGCCGCCGCGGAAAAGGTAGACGCTAAACTCATAGATATTACCGGCGGCGCGCCCGAGATGCACCCACAGTTTCGTAGGTTTGTGCAAACCGTTCGGGGAAAGGGGTTTACCGTTTTGGTGAGAACCAATCTCACGATCTTGCTCGAAGCAGGTTATGAATCCTTCCCTGCATTCTTTCGGGAGCAAACGGTCCAACTTTGCGCATCTCTGCCCTGCTACATGGAAGAGAACGTTGATGCACAACGCGGTACAGGCGTATTTGAGGACAGCATCACAGCACTGCAACATCTCAACAGCTACGGGTATGGCATCCAACCTCACCTACCCCTCAACCTTGTGTATAATCCTGTTGGTCCCACCCTACCGGCGAATCAAGCCGAACTTGAAAGGGACTACAGAGAGGCATTGCGATCGGAATACGGCATAGAATTTACCAATCTACTGACAATTGCCAATATGCCGATCGGTCGGTTTCGCAGTGACCTGAAGCGAGAGGATCAGCTTGAAGGCTACAATCAACTGCTCCGCGACTCCTTTAACTCGGCAACATTAGATGGACTGATGTGTCGGCATCAGATTAACATTGGCTGGGACGGTAGTATGTATGACTGTGATTTCAACTTAGCACTCAAGTTACCTGTGGAAAAAGGGTTGCCGCAGCACATAGGAGACTTCGATCCGGACTTATTCGCGCATCGTCGGATCGTTACGGGGAACTACTGCTTCGGCTGTACAGCGGGAAGTGGATCATCTTGCACTGGTGCATTGGTATAAGGGGAACTTGGACGAGATGATGTCATTGCGTTGTGGGAAGTTCGCGATTGAAGGGGAGTCGAGTTCCGCTGTAGCGACTTACCTGCGGGTGAAAGAGCTGGATCTCATCTTCGATCTGGGCAGATGTCCAATGAGTTTTATCGGCACTGGCCATGTGTTTATATCCCATTTTCATTTAGACCACTATTTTGGGATACCGATCTATGTTAGTCAGCGATGGCTCAACGGGATACCTCCAGGCAACATCTACGTCCCCAAGGAGGGTGCAGATCAACTACAAGACCTAATCGAACGAATTTCGTTATTGGATTGTGGGAAGGTGTGGGATTATCAATTGACACCGGTAGAGGCAGGTGATGCGCTCCCGTTTCGTGAGAATCTTGTTGCGCACGTCTTGCCGCTGGATCACCGCGTTCCGTCAGTAGGCTACCTTGTTTGTGAAAGAAGAGACAAACTCAAGCCCGAATTTTTTGGTATTCCGGGACCGGAAATCGCTCGAATGAAGCAGAATGGCGTTACCGTAACAAACCAGGTCGAGCTGCCGCTCATCGCTTATCTGGGAGACACGCACACCGTTCCTATTGACTTCCATCCACTTCTGAAACAGTGTCAGGTACTGATCTGTGAGTGCACCTTTCTGCTTCCTGAACATAGGGATCGTGCCGCCCAGACAATGCACCTACATCTGGATACCTTGCCCATGCTGCTGGAAATGTTTGAGAGTGAACACATTGTAATAACCCATTTTTCTCGGCGCTATCCGCCTGATATGATCCGGGAAAGGGTCTACGCCGCGCTTCCATCGGAAGATCGCTCACGCCTTCAGCTCCTGATATGAGTGAGCGAATAGCCCTAAAGAATTCAGTATTCACATACCCAAGATTGTAGAGGTGTCTATATTATGTCAGAAAAGAATCTAACGCAGGCAGAGATAGTAAAACCAACCGCGTCAGAGCGCTTCTTTTTTGAGAATAACGGCTATTTGGTGTTGGAGAATTTTCTATCGGAATCCCATGTTGCAGAACTCCGAGAAGCGCTTTTCCGGGTCATGACCCAGCGGCGTGAAAAGAAGGAGAAAGACATGCCGCACACGGGCATGACAGATATGAAAGGTGAGAAAAGCACACGCATCTTCTATATCCTCGACGATGATCCGCGCTTCCTTGAAATGCTGGATTGGTCACCAATGATGGCTTACGTCAAAGGGTTACTCAATGAAATGCCTCACCATCACGCCTCCGACGCTATTGTCGAGTATGAGAGTGATCTAACGGACCGAGGGATGGGCTGGCATATTGACGGTCATGACCAGGGATACCGTGGTATGGGCCCTCCTATTCCCCTACTACAACTCAAAATTGGCTACTATCTGAACGATATGACTTCACCCGGACAAGGAAATCTTTGTATTGTTCCAGCCAGCCACAAAGCAACGCATGAGCCGCCCCAGGACGATCTACAGCGGCCCAATCTCTTTCCCGGTGCGGTGCAGATATGTGCTCCCGCGGGGACGGCAATCCTGTTCCACAACGCCCTTTGGCATTCGGCGGGACCTTTCACCCAACCGGGTGGCTTCCGACTCATGCTTTACTATGCCTATGAGCATCCGTGGATGATTGCTTCCCAAGAGCACTGGGGTTATTCCAAAGGCTTCTACAACAATCGTCTCTCTTCAGACCAGCGTAAACTGTTTCACGGTTTTCTGTTTGATCCGCCAGAGCAACGTTGGGGTTAACGGGTCCCTGCCTCCCAATCGGGATAGGAGTTTTTTCGTGAATAGTATGCTAACGACGAAACAGTGTCAGGATTTCAACGATCACGGCTATCTATTGGTTCGCGGCGTGTTTGATGATCAAGATTTTGACCCACTTCGGCGGGTCATCTCGTCTGCCATCGACCACCGCGCAAGAGAACTCTACGACAAGGGCAAGATTTCCAGTCTATATAAAGAGCTGTCCTTTTACCACCGATTGACGCAGATTCTCCGTGAATCTCAGACTGGACCGCTGTTAGGTTGGAATTGGAACAGAGAGGTTTTCAGCCGCGAGATCTACGAACTGCTCACCCACCAGAAGATATTAGATATTGTTGCCTCACTGATTGGACCCGAAATAACTGTTAATGGCGATTACTGGATTCGTTTCAAGATGCCGACAGGAGGAGAGTCCGTTTTTCCGTGGCATCAAGACAGCATTTACTACAATGGCAACGTCGATTCAGATCGACCTGTTATCTTTTCGGAGGAGAGTCAAATCCTAACGGTATGGATCCCGATGGTAGATGTCGATGAACAGAACGGCTGTTTGCAGATAGTTCCGGGAAGTCACAAACAGGGGTTAAGGCCGTGCCATCGCGATGAAAATGGACGGCTCGTGCCTGTGGAAGATATCGAGAGCTGGGGTGAGGTCCAAAACATGCACATGCAGGTAGGAGATGTCCTTGTATTTGGTAATCTGACGTTTCACCGGTCGTTAGAAAATGCCAGTGAAAATATTCGCTGGAGTGTGGACCTGCGGTACAGTCCAACCGGTAGTCCCTTAGAATGGTTGCTCGAAAAATGGCCCGGCTTTATCGCACGCAGTGAGCGACAACCTGAAACGGTCGAATCTTGGGAAATGTGGGAAGCCAAAAGAACTCCCGCCGACGTCAGATAACAGATGGGAACATTAGCAGCCGATTGGCACCGGAGAATCTTAGTTGGGGAGATTGACAATGGATATGAACGAAGCCCTCTACGAACTTGGCGTCCGCGACGACACGCTATCGACAGAAGAGAAGTACTCCTTGGATGTGAAGGGCTATCTCCCACTTGAGAATATTCTTCCCCAAAAACAGATTGCGTCTATGATCCATCGGTTGGACGAGTTGGCAGCAATAGAGGGAGAAGACGCCGGGGTGGAACTTCATCAAGAGGGTGGGACGATCAGGGTAAGCGATCTTGTTAATAAAGGACCAATGTTTGAGATCGGTTTTTCGCATCCGCGTGTACTTGCCGCCATACGCCATGTGATAGGTCCGAGGTTCAAACTTTCCTCATTGGATTGCCGCATGGCGCTGCCCGGACAGGGGCATCAAGCGTTTCACGCAGACTGGCGTTCGGGGGTAGAGCCCGGTGATTACTATGTTTGCAACTCCATGTGGTTACTGGACGATTTCACGGTCGAAAATGGTGCGACGCGGGTTGTACCGGGATCCCATCGCAGCGGCAAGCACCCCAAAGACGCACTGGAAGATCCGACCCAAAAACATCCGGAGGAAATTCAACTGCTTGCCTCGTCAGGCACCGTTATTATCTTCAACTCACATCTCTGGCATGCTGGTGGATTGAATCAAACCACCACTCGGCGCCACGGGATGCTCGCGTATTACTGCCGCCGTGATCATAAGCAGCTGACCGACCAGCGTAAATTTATCCATCCAGAAACGCACGGGCGTCTGAATGAGGCAAAACGGTTTATCTTAGCGGTCTGAACGCTGCCGATCACCCTGAGGCTGTATATGCCATATGCCAGAAGAGAATTACGCCTTCCGCTCCGCGAAACATCTCCGATACAAGGCAACGATCTCGTCATGCGTTGGTTGGCGAGGATTATTGCCGGGGCTGCCGCTCGCAATTGCATCAGATGCCATCTGATCAACGACCGCTTCAAACTTGTCCAGATCAATGCCAATCTCTCCCAACCGCGGCATCTGAATATCGTTAATTAACCGCTCTACGGCTTCAATCGCACGATCAGCCTGTCCCATCAGAGATAAGCCCTCAGTCGGTTCACCCATCGCGCGCGCAATATCCGCAAAACGCTCAGGGGTCCCAACAACGCTAAATTCCATGACATCTAAGAGCAGGACGGAATTCGATAGGCCGTGATGGATGTGGAAGTACGCACCGATAGGACGAGACATGCCGTGCACAAGCGCAACGGATGAGTTGCTGAACGCCATACCAGCAATGGACGCTCCAATCATCATATCCGTCCGCGCCTCAATGTTCTCACCATTTGCCCACGCTTGGCGCATTGAACCGGAGATTAGACGAATCGCCTTCAGTGACAGTGCATCGGTAATCGGTTGTGCCCGTTTTGATATGTAGGCCTCGATCGCGTGGGTCAAGGCGTCAACGCCCACCGCTGCCGTAAGATGCGGTGGCGTCGTCAGCGATAAGAGGGGATCGATGAGCGCGACCTGTGCTAACAGACACGGGCTGCTGAGCATCATCTTAACATTCCGCTCGGTGTCGGTAAGGACCGTGACTTTCGTACACTCACTGCCGGTTCCGGCTGTCGTAGGAATAGCGATAAGGGGTGCGCCGCGATTGGGAATCTTGTCTACCCCCATATATTCCGCGAGCGGGTCGTCATTGGTCAGTTTCACGGCGATACCTTTCCCGCAGTCAATCGCACTGCCACCACCGATGCTGACAATCAGGTTGCAATCTTCGTTTCGGTACTGATCCCAACCGTCATTGACGTTTTCTAAGGTGGGATCGGGCGTTACATTCTGAAAGATTGATGCGCTTATTCCGGCAGCTCCGAGCTGCTTCACAATCCCATCAACATACCCAAGTTCCGCGATGCCCGGATCGGTGACAACCAGTGCCTTGCCTCCACCCAACCGCTTCGCGTGTTCACCGACCTGTTCCGCTGCACCGATGCCAGTCACGACGGTTGGTGGAATCGTAAAGGACGATACCATTGAGTTTGAGAAATTCATCCGCTGCTCCTTAGCCGATAAACGATTGGGCAGATGCCATCAATTTGCTTCGGGGAATAGTTGTCGATACTCCTGATCAAATGCCTCCGAACCGTCATCCAAGCGACGCTCTAAGGAGATGCCCGGTAGAAATGGCGGAAGTTTGCCCGCGAGGAAGACTGAACGATATCCACCATCCGGATAGTGTGTTTCCCGTCCGTCGGGCCAGAGAATGGTGTGAATCTGCCGTGCAACCGGTTTCTTGAAATCGGGTTCGACGCGGAACCGCTCGATCGCCTCCCAGTCGAGTTCTACACCGAGGCCCGGTGCCTGTGGCACTTTAACCTGTCCGCCTTCTACCTTAAACTGCTTGAGTAAATTGTGTGAGAAGATATTGATACACGGGATGGCGGGCCAACGGGCACTCTCCAACACCGCGCCCAGATGCACGGAGAACATGGTGGTCAATCCTGTCCCCACCATCTGTAACCAGAATGGCATTTGCGCCCGTTCTGCCAAGATACCATCTTTCAGTGTACGGTTGACGCCCCCACCGATGACAAATCCGTCACACACACCTTCGTTGATTGCTGTCATTACTGGCGGATTCCCCATGTGCATGGCAATCGGGGTGCGGATTTTCTGTCGTAGCAGCGCATTTCCCGCCACATCCTCTTGCGGGATAGGGGATTCCACAATCGCCAGATTGCTGTATTTCTGTTCGAGCCGGCTAATCAGGGGCGCAGCCAGATCTACGCCCAGAAGTAACCCGTTGAAGTCGGCGTCTAATTTAAAGTGGGGCGATACCGCTTCGCATACCGCTGCCAACTGCTGATCAATGTCGAACCAGGGCCGCGCTTTTACCTTGATATTGGTGAATCCCTGTGCCTCCGCCGTCTTTGCTTCCGCCGCCCATTCTTCAGGTTTCATATCTTGCGCCCACCAAGACACCGGACAGGCCTCACGATACTGCGCGCCCATTAGACGGTGGCAGGGCACATCTAATAATTTGCCAGCAGCGTCGAATAGCGCCATCTGTAGCCCAGCACCTAGGCTATCATCCATAAGAAAATCAAAGAGGTTTCGGTCGCGCACTCGATTAAACTGTTCATCTCCCGATCTTCCCCACGTATAGTGCGGAAGTGTTTCTCCGATTCCAGTAACTCCTGATGCCGTAGTTACTTTGCACAACTCCACGACGGACCAGTCGGAAACTCTCACCTCTTTTACATGGGCGCAACGTGGATGGAATGGTACATTCAGTACAATCCGTTCAACATCTTTGACGATAGAATCTTTTGAGGTCATGGTATGCTCCTACAATTCATTCAGCGTTCAATTTTTCAAGTTGCTCGATTATCAGATTCAATCTGGGGCGGTCAGAGTTTCTCTTGCCAATGTACAACCATCTCAAAACACCCTGCTTATCGATAAGGAGTGTCGCCGGTAAGTACATATCCCGGTTGTGAAACCGATACGGTTTAACGATTCCGTACGCTTCATGAACGGAAGAGCCGGGATCAGCCAAGAGTGGCAGGTCCATTGTTACTGGATCTTTGAAGCGACGGACGATTGGTTTCGGTTCGGGTTTTATAGCGACAACAATGGTGTCATATTTCTCATCAAACAACTGACGATTCGCCGCAAACTGCGACGTAAAATTGGCACAGCTTGGTCAGTAGGTCTGTAGCAGCAGTGTCGCCAGCACGTGCTTCTTTGCTTTGAATTGGGAAAGGCTGACAAGGAGACCAGTCTCGGCGTCGATAAGCCTGAAATCTGGTGCTTGCGAACCGATTGGAAGCGGCTCATCGCGTTTGAGTTTTGCCAGTTCGGATTCAAGTTGTTCTATTACAGGCTGTGTGGAATCGGCAGCGTTAGGAAACTTCCACCGCACATATCCTGACTTGTCAATGATGAGGATTCCACCCTCTCCTTGTAAATGAACCGTGGTTGCATCATACTTCGCCTCGAATGCGTCTGCATGCTGCTCCAATTGGGAGATAAATTCTGAGTGCTCTGCTACATCACCCACAATGATGAGATTAGATTGCCCATGAAAATCGGCGAACTCGATCTCCTCATCGCCGGACGTAATGGGTGTCCGTAAGACACTATCGCCTACCTCCAAACCCTCCGACATAGCCCCCACCAATACCAATAATAGCACTATAAAACTATAGCGTAGCATATTTTCTTCTCAACGCGCAGGCGTAAAGCGTTGTGTTCCTTTCTTTGAGTTCAAGGGGTGCAGTAATCCCTATTCTGTGCTGTCTGCCATTACCTGTTCGTACCGACGCCTAATTTCTGACAAGATTTCGTCGGACAGTCGACCACGTTCTGTACCAGCAAGGTTGTCCTCGAAATGATCGATGTTGGTGGTGCCAACAATAGCGGTGTGGACATCTGGATTGCAGAGCAGCCACCGCAGCGAAGCCTCTACGCGGGACATGTCACCTATCACTTCTGGGGAAAGAATCTTCCGGGCGTTGTACCACGCCTTGGCATTGTTCTCGTCAGGGTGCGACTGTTCGAAAATGGCATTCGCAATGGGCCCCTTGATGATGATGCCCATATCTTTTTCGCGGGCGGCAGCGATGACTTCTGCAGGCTCCTGCTGAAGCACGTTATAGGTGAGTTGCAGCGTGTCATATTCACCAATTTCAATTGCCTTGAGCGCGGTATCTCCATCCGCTGATATGCTGATAAAGCGCACTTTCCCTGCTTTCTGCGCCTTCTTGAGTCCTTCCAACCCGTCACCAAAAGCTACATCATCATACTTGGGACTGTGCAGTTGCATGATGTCAATACAGTCTGTATTCAGTCGTTGTAGGCTCCGGTCAATTTGCGGTTCAATGGCTTTGGCGGAGTAATCAAGGGTCTGTACCCATTCGCCATCTGGTTGCTGCACCCGTCCCGAACCACACTTGGTAGCGAAATAAAACTCGTCTTGGCGATGACCGATATATTTGGCGATCAGTTCCTCACTCCAACGGTATGCCGCCGATGAATCGATAAAATTGACGCCAGCGTCGAGAGCGCGGTTGAGCAGTCGTCCGACCGCATCCCCCTCTTCCGGCGGCGTCCAGCCGATGTGCCATGCGCCAAAACCGAGTTCTGATACTTCTAGCTCTGTGCGTCCAAGTCTCCGATATTGCACGGTCATTCTCCCTTTCGTTTTTATGCTACCACAGTTAGAAACAGATTAGACTTTGATTCTTAACTCCCAAGTTCCTCACGAATCCAGGCATGGAGGATGTGGTTAAGGATGAGGTGCACGTCTTCAACAGGACCATATTCATGACTGTCTACAACAACACTGACATCTGCCAGCTGTTGAAGTTTCCCACCGCCGAACCCTGTCCAACCGATAGTGTTACAGCCTATATTCTTGGCATGACGAACCGCGCGAATGATATTTTCAGAGTTGCCGCTCGCGCTGATGCCGATCACCAGATCACCGGGGTTGACCAAGTTTTTGAGTTGTTCAAGAAAAACATCTTCGTAACACACATCGTTAGACCACGCCGTCATCGTTGAGGCATTATCGGTTAAGCTGATTACCCGAAAACGGCGCACCCCGGGCAGACTGGTTCCTTTGCCCAAGTCGGTGGCAATATGGGAGGCGGTAGACGCGCTGCCGCCGTTGCCAATGACGAAGATTTGCCGATCCGCATGATATGCCTGCATCACAAGATCGATGGAACCACGGACATCGGGTAGGCAAAGGCGGTCCAAGACGCCCTGCAGGTGTGAAATATATTCTTGGATACGTTCCATGAACCACCTCCAACATTCAATTGGGTCGTGGCTAGTTTTGCAAGATTAGTTTGGGTTAGCCCCAAGTTCAAATCACCAACGAAATTGCAGCAAGATCCCCAATGGAATCTCCCAATTCGGCAGGCATGATTTTCGCCATCTCTGAGGGCCGCTGCATTGCCATCTCCGATACGGTGCGTCGGATGGGGTTAAGGAGCAAATCGCCGGCAGCCACAGCAATAGTTCCAAGCAGGACAATTTCAGGGTTCAAGATATTGACAAGATTCGCGATTCCCCAACCCATATAGTAGGCAGTTTCCTCTATGAGCGCGACCGCCAAGGCATCTCCATTTCGTGCGGCTTGGAGTACGTGTTCTGATCTCACACGGTTAATCTGTCCGCCTGTCAACTTCAAAATGCTTGTGTTCGATTGATCTGCGATCGCCTCCTGGGCACGACGCGCAATTGAGGGACCTGAACACAAGGCTTCGAGGCACCCCTGCTTGCCACACCCGCAAAGAGGGCCGTCGGGGAGTAGGATCTGGTGACCTACTTCTCCAGCACTGTCATTTGCGCCGTGATAGATCTCTCCATTGACAACAATGCCGCCGCCGATGCCTGTGCTCATCGTCATGTAGAGGACATAATCGTAGCCACGTCCGCCCCCGAATCTCGCTTCGGCGAGTGCGCTGGCATTTGCGTCATTCTCAAGGACAGTTGGGATGTGGAGCTCCGACTCGATCATGTCCTTCAGCGGCAGTGCATCCCAGCCCGGCAAATTCGGCGGTGAGTAGACAACCCCGGTTTTCGTGTCAAGAGGACCGCCACAACTCACACCGATACCTGAGATGTTCTCTCGGCTCAACCCGCTCAGATTAAGTACCTCATCAACCATGTTCAACAGCAGCTGCACGGCATGTTGAGGTCCTTTTTCTGACTCAGTCGGCTTTCGCACCTTCTGAAGGATGTTCCCATCTTTATCAGCAAGAACAGTGGCAAGTTTTGTCCCGCCGATGTCGATGCCGACAACATGTGATTTCATTTGAAAACACTCTTAACCAAAGAGATACTTTTGTACAATATCTTCCCGCACCTGAACCCCCAAGCCAGGGGTTTCCCGCACGGCGAGATAACCATCCTCTTGTACCCATGGGTCACTGACCAACTCGTGCTGCATTGGCGATTCATGTGGCTTAAAATCCATCGCTACACCATGTATCGAACCGGCGAGCAGGTGTAGGCTGGCAGCGGTGTTGAGGGCGCTGCTCCATGTGTGAAAACTGAACTCCAGACTTTCCGCCTCAATAAGTTTGATAACATGTAAAGAACCGGTGATTCCGTGGCAACGGCCGGGATCAATCTGCACGACATCAATACCGCCCGACTGGATGAGCCGCCGGTAACTCTCGACGTTCCACTCATCTTCACCCGTACCGATGGGAGTGGCAACCGCTGATCGGAGTCGGGCATGTCCTTCAAGATCTTCCGGGGGTAACGGTTGTTCGATCCATCTGAGTCGATACGGCTCAAGATCTCGGAAACGTTGAATAGCGGTCGGTACATCCCAGAGCCTGTGATGCCCAGGTGTGTCAACAATTAGCTCCAATTCATCTCCGATGACCTCCCGCACAAGCCGGACAATTTCGATGTCGCGCTGTCGGTTTTGACCGAAAAGTGCCTCGGGCCGCATACCCCAGCCAGCTTTGACAACCTGATATCCTTGCTCACGGAGAAAACGAAATTCATTGAGAGTCCAGTCAAAATCCTCCATGTCAAAGATAAAAGATGCCATAGCAACGACCTTGTCGTGCAACTGTCCTCCTAGCAATCGGCAAACCGGCAAGCCTAGCGTTTTCCCTTTCACATCCCAAAGCGCCATGTCCAAGGCACTCACCCCAAAAGCAGCAATCCCTTCAGGTCCATACCACCAGATACGGGACTGCATTCTGTGCCAGAGCCGGTCCACATCTATTGCGTCCTCACCGATAAGGAGCGGTGCGAGTCCCTGTTCAATAATGATCTTGGTGGCTAATGCCGCCTCTCGGAACTGTGAAATACATTC
Source organism: Candidatus Poribacteria bacterium (assembly GCA_022822005.1). Lineage (GTDB taxonomy): Bacteria > Poribacteria > WGA-4E > WGA-4E > PCPOR2b > PCPOR2b. Next base: position 112,589 of record JAJECO010000080.1, on the reverse strand, counting down.
CCCCCAGCCGACCACTCCATCTTCAGTTTCCACACGTGCAAGGGTGATATACCGTTCAATGCCCTTGTAGTGTGGCTCTGGGTATGCAAGCGGAAAGGCTTCAATTTTTTTGATTTTCATCGTGTTTCCCTCATGCCCGAATTGGTTGATTCTGTTCACCAATACCGGTAAAAAACAATATTTCGCCCACGTAGAGATGTCGTATTCTTATGTCCAACTGCAACACCGATAGGATTGCCGCTATCCATTGAAATCAGGCACAGGTTCCGGCCGGTCACGCAAGAACAGTAGGAGACACAAACTAACTAACAGCAGTCCTCCCATCAAAAGAAAGCCAAGCGCGAATCCGTAGTATTCTCCCATCAGCCCCATGCCAGCGGGGACGAGCCCGGCTCCAAACAGGTAAACGAAGGGTATCATCAACGACACGGCAACGTTTCGAGTGCGGGGAGGTCCCACATTTGCTAACCCCAACAAACCCACTGGAAAAAAAGCAGCAACGACCGCCGGTTGGAGAAATACCACAGTTACTAGGATAATCTTTTGACCGAACCCCATCAAGCCTGTCAGAATAGCGGTTGCGGTATAAATTCCTCCCATGACTCGCTTTGCGCCAAAGCGGTCCGCCAACCAGCCAGCAAGAAAAACTGCCACAAGCCCAGATACCCGCGAGAGTCCCACGAGAGTATTCACAAACCCTTGGTCTAGTCCCTGTTCGCTAATAAGATAGACCGGCAGAATTGCGTATACACCTACACTCGCCCCGCAAGCCAAACTCATCAGGATGGCTATCACCCAAAACGATGGTTGATAAAAGATGCGTCCAACGTTATCTAAGCGCGGCGGCTCACCGGCAAATCTGCCGCCCTGCCCAAATAGCGCGAATGTCGCAGCCATCACTAAGCCCCCAACACCGACGATTATCAGGACGCCCCGCCATGATGTAAAAGCTAACCCCAATTCAGCAACGATAGGTGCTAACACATATCCCATGGTGGGTCCTGCCTCATGCAGCGAGATCGCTTTCCCCCAATGTTCCGGATCTACCAAACGGGTCATCGTTGCCATCGCCGACGGAAAATAGAGACCCGAACCCATTCCGAGCACTACCATGCCAATTTGGATGCCGATCAGCGAACGGCTGAAAGCGATAATCAGAACCGCCACCCCGCACGTTATTGAAGAAAGTAGGATTGTCCCGCGATGTGTAAGCCGTTGGGAGACGAAACCTGACCCCAACATCACCGGAGCAAATCCGATAGAGATGAGGAGAAATAGACCGCCTGATTGCGTATGGGACAGGTGAAGTTCTTCCTCCATTAACACCAACAGCGGTGAAAAAACAACACGCGAAAGAAATGTGAAAAAGAGAATCCCCGCAAGAAACAGAATGGGGGTTAATATCCGATAGATACTTTTTTGACCGCTTTTCTGCACCGTAAATTTCCTACTATCACCTTCCTTGATTTAGTCAATTGACGAACACCTGTAATCCTTACTGCTTCGTCTAACCTGTCCATCTTTCCTACAAAACCGGAACAAGAACAAAGCCATCACTGTGGCTGCATTTCCGTCCAATAGACGCAGTTGGAGAGAATATCATCACAACCCACACCTGCAACGCCGGCGGTATAGATCGCACCGGGGACGTCAACGTGGTTGTGGCCTGTAGGACGCTCCAAGTTTGGAAACCAATGTGGCACAGTCATATCAGGGGTAGAAAGCAGTTCGACGCTGAACTCCCCACCGATGTCGGGGGCTTGCAAGCCGATGATCTCGCTACTTTTATGTCCCCAATTTTTCTCGCTAACGGTTTCGAGATTCATCAAGGTAAGTGCGATGAAAATCCGACCATCAGGGGCAATGTGCAGCGCGCCATGCGGCCCCGGGCTCCAACCCACCCACTCCTTAGATAGTTCGTCAGCAAGCGATCGACGGCACCATTTACCACGCTCATCCAACCATACAATCCACGCTTCGGATGGCAAGGAATAGAAAGGACAGGTGCAGTAGAGGATGTGGGGAGTGCTTGCCCCGTCGACAGCGATAGAACCGCTACTCAAGTCTCTATGTTCCGTGTCAATGAGCGTGACAGTTTCACGGGTAGCGGGCAGTGAAACCGTTGTGCCATCGGCTCGCTCCCACGTTTTACCACGGTCAGGACTCCGGAGATAACCGACGGTATATGACCGATTCTCATCAAAGATATAGAGGGTCATATGCAACGTTCGACGGTCATGTCCCCACGCCAACGGCTGCTGAAAGCAGACATATCCCCCTTCGTCATCTTGGAAAACCGTGATAGGGTCTTGCCATGGTGCATCGGGTGGTTTGATATAAAGGTTCACAACCCACGGTTCACTTCCTCGACTTTGTCGAGCTGTCAGATAGAGGGTGTCATCCGGGCCACAAACCATCATCGGATAGGTGCACCGTTCACCAACCTCGATTTCGTCCTCCCATTCGGACGCATCGTTTGGACGAACGGAACGCCGGTATCGGAAGGGGTGATGGTGCGGGTAATAGACGATGTGAAGGTAGCCCAAACTGTCTACCGTCAACGCAGGACCGCCGTGATTATCGTATGCCTCACCGACGGTATATGTCGGAGACCACTGGTTCGTTTTTCGATCCAGCGTCCGGGAACGCACACGAAACCCTTCGGCAACCGAATCAAGCCACACCACGTGCGTTTTGTCTTGAAGGGTGATTATCTTGTTGGCATCGGGGTATGCGGTGGCACGACCACAACCACTCTCAGACAGGAGAACGAGATTTTCGTCCGCATCGCTGCCCACCGATGTCTCCTGAGAAGTCGAATTGATCATGTCTTACCTCCGCGTCTTCTAGTAGTAATCAGTATACGTTCATCTACCCATTTGGATATTGCTCTCACTCCTACGAAAGCCTGAAAAACAGACCATTACTGTGGTTGCATTTCCATCCAATAAACAGCGTTGGAAAGAATATCGTGACAACCCTCACCCGCTACGCCGTCAGTATACATCACACTGGGGACGTCAACGCGGTTGTGTCCTGTGGGACGCTCCAAGGTTGGAAGCCAATGCGGAACTGTCATATCCGGTTTGGAAAGTAAGTCAATCCGAAATTTGCCGCCGAGATCCGGGGCTTGCAACCCAACGATCTCAGCACTCTGATGCGCCCAGTTTCCCTCACTGACAGTTTCAGGCTTCATCAATGCCATCACGACGAAGATCTGACCGTCAGGAGCGATGTGGAGGGCGCCATCCATAGCGAGACTCCACCCCTTCCATTCCTTGGGTAGCTCGCCGGAGAGTGAGCGGCGGCACCACCTACCGGCCTCATCTAGCCACACAACCCATGCTTGGGACGGTATGGAAAAGGACGGGCAGGTAGAGTAGAGGATATGAGGGGTGCTCTCGCCATCAACCGCGATAGACCCGAAACGCAGGGCTCTATGTTTGGTGTCAATGAGCGTGACTGTCTCGCGCGTGGCGGGAAGTGAAACCGTTGTGCCATCGGCTCGCTCCCATGTTCTACCGCTATCAGGACTACGGAGATAACCGACAGTATATGACCGATTCTCATCAAAGATCAAAAGGGTCATATGCAACGTCCGATGATCTAGTCCCCATACCAACGCTCCCTGATAGCGAACATATCCACCCTTATCGTCTTGGAAAATCGTGATAGGCTCTTGCCAAGGTCCATCGGGTGGTTTGGTGTAAAGGTTCACATACCAGGGGGCGGCTCCCCGATTTTCTCTTCCCGTTAGGTAGAGGGTATCGTCCAAACCGCAGACCATCGTGGGATACGTACATCGTTCACCAAACTCAATTTCGTCCTCCCATTCCGACGCATCGTTTGGACGAACGGAACGCCGGTATCGGAAGGGATGATGGTGCGGGTAATATACGATGTGAAGGTGCCCCGAGCTGTCTACCGTCAACGCAGGACCGCCGTGATTATCGTACGCCTCACCGACGGTATATGTTGGAGACCACTGGTTCGTTTTTCGATCCAGTGTTCGGGAGCGCACACGGAAGCCTTCAGCGATTGTATCGAGCCACGCTACGTGCGTTTTGTCCTGAATTGTGATAATTTTGTTGCAATCGCCGTATGCCGTCGCGCGACCACAGCCACGTTCTGACAGTAGAAACAGATTTTTTTCCACATTGCTGTGTGCCCATGTCTCCTGCAAAACTGAATTGGACATTTTTTGCCTCCATTTCTTCCGACAGCAATTCGGATGCATCTATCTGTCCGCTCGGACAATCCTACTACGATGCCCTTAAACCCAGCCGTGATCAATCGTGATGGGAGATCCGGAGGTCTGGGTTGTCCAACCGTTTCCACTATCGAGTACTACCTCTCGACCGGTGATTTGAGACTGTTCAGCAGCGAACAAGATCTCCATAATGTGGCGCCCCCACTCTCCGTGTGTCGGCGGCTCAATATTCTTTTCGATCGCCTCTGCAAATGACTTCCATTCGTTGTGCATCTCGACGGGTGTATCATCGAAGGGCACATCTTCCCACTTATCGCCCTTTCCAACCCGAACATACTTTTCACCATGTTGACTGAAGCGTAATGTGCCATTGGCGCAAATTACTTGGCAACTAAAGTCGGGCGCACCGTCAGCGAATCCGATAGCCACGGCGACCCCAGCGAGTCCATTCTTATATCGGATGAACGCGGTGGCAGAATCATCAGCTGCTTGATAGTGCGCACGTGCACCGATAGACGCAGATACCGACACAGCTTGTGATGCCATCACCCATGTGAGTCGATCTACGACGTGAACACCATTGGTCAGCCACATACCACCGCCGTGGTAGCGACTGCGGTACTGCGGTCGACGTCCGGGATAGCCCCAATTCTTGGACATGTAACACACTGCCGTTATGAGCGGTCCCAAGTCACCTGAATCGAGGATCTCCTTCGCCTTGACACTTGTACCGTAATAGTGTTGGCTATACCCAACCATCAACTTAACATTGTTTGCGGCAGCTGCCTCTATCATATTGTCACACTGCTGCAGGTTGATTGCCATCGGCTTCTCGACCAAAACATGCTTCCCAGCGTTGCAGGCATCTACCGTGAGCTGATGATGGAGCTGGTGACCGAGGACAACTGCCACTGCGTCGATTTCATCGTCCTGTAATAGCTCGGTATGGGTTTCATACCCCTTTGGGATATCGTACTTATCCATGTATTCGCGCCGTTTTTCCTCGAACAGGTCAGCAACGGCTACCACCTCTACATTATCCAATGTGGCAATGGCATCACAGTGGGAGCGGGCAATTCCACCCAAACCAATAATTCCGACTTGCAGTTTCTTCATTGTAGTCTCCTAGTTATTAAATATAGAGTTACGCACATCCATACGCATCTTTGAACAGAACCGATTGCTTTTTACACCGCTGTGCTTTAACAGAGTAAAGAGGTGTGGATATTTCTGAAACATAATTGGTAGGTTAATCGACTGGAACATGACTAAGGCGGCCAGTTCGTTGCCAGTCGCCGGGCAATTCGGTCTGCCATGGCGGCAACTGTCAACATCGGTGGAACAGCAATTGAGGTCGGAAACAGGCTCGCGTCAACCACGAACAGGCCTTTGACAGCGTGCGCCTCTCCAGTGGAATCTACGACGGTTTTACGCGGATCGCTCCCCATCCGCAGTGTCCCTTGGGGATGGCTAGAGGTAATGAGAATGTCGTTTTCAACAATGCCTCGTTGGCGAATAATTTCAAGATTGCTTTCCCGCTGCATAATGATCCGACGCGTGTACGGAAGGACGGTCTTTTTTGCACCGGCAGCAAAAAGAAGTTGAGCTGAGTGTATTAACCCTTGGGTTAATGATGCTCGGTCATTTTGGTTGAGACGGTAGCGTATTATCGGGCTGCCTCGTCGGTTCACCGTTACCCGTCCCGATGAACAGTCATGGAGTAGCACAAGTAGCGCGGCTATGCTACGATGAACTTGCATCAGATCTCTATGTTCGCGCCCAAAGGATGGCATACTAGCTGCGACTAACGCCATTGGTCCGAAGGCAGGGAGAAGTAGATATCCGTTATCCGGGTTACGCTCCAGATCAAGAAAATGGTCAACGTAGAAACTTTGGGGAATCCCGCGATAAGCATCAACAGCCTCATCAAAGAAACCGCCCACAAAGATCGCGGGATGGAGATGTAAATTACATCCCACCTGCCGCGACGGATCGGGAAGGCGACTGTTCAACCATAGCTGAGGCGAGTTGATCGCACCTGCTGCCAGAACCACCGCTTTGCTGCGAACTGTGAACTTGCCTCCTTCGCGACTCGACCTATCCGCTATCTCAGCCGCGTTACCCGTCTGGACCGCGCCCCCGTCGGATAGAGATGTCGTACTCTCAATCTGTCCCAGCGGCTGTGTATGGCGAGACCGGAATTGTGCTGTGACTCCAACCGCGTGACCGTTTTCTGCGACGATGTTTTCTACAAGACAGTCCGTATAAAGGCGAGCACCAGCTTCCAGCGCTTGAGGAATGTAGCTGACCGCCATGCTCTGTTTACCGACTCCCGGTTGGGAAATAGGACAGCCAAGCAGGCAGTCCGCAGAACAGCCTGGACATGCCCCCCGATTATGTCGCTGTATCGTCCCCCGCCAACCCATGACGTGCGCGCCACGGCGAATGGATCGGTTCAGTTGGTTGACCTGTTCCTCACGAATTTGATTTACCCCGATGGTCGCTTCCACACGGTCAAAAGAGGCGCTGAGATTGCTCGGTGATAGGTCTTGAATCCCAAACTCAGCTTTCCATCGGTGCAGGATCGCGTTGGGGATGCGCACTGCATAGCACAGATTATGGACAGTAGAACCACCAACTCCCCGTCCCTGAGAGATCAGTATCGAGCCATCGCGAGTCGTTCGCATGCCGCCATCCCAAAACAGACGGAGCAGCATCTCTGGCGTATTCCCGGTGAATGTCGTAGGATCGTGAGTTTCGCCCGCCTCCAAGACAACCACCGAAAGTCCAGCTTGGGCAAGCTCCTTAGCAGCAACAGCGCCACCTGCCCCTGATCCAACGACACACACATCAACCGATTCAGTGATATCCTGCGTGACCGTACGCCCCTGGATTATCATCTTCCCCTCGGTTCGTCAGTTGCGTTCTCGTAGACGCCGATAGAAGATCGGCTATAATAGCCGAGAAACGTCACATCGCGCAAGCCTCGAAAAAGACGTCGTCTTAACCCGAAACGACTTTCCGCCCACGATCGGATATAGGTGTCCGCATCGCGTGAGGAAAGCTGGGTGAAGGGGCACAGCTTGCCGCCGAACAAGATTGGACACCACTGAAATAGGTGAAGTGCTCGACGGAACCGTACCTGCACGTATCTGGGCAGCCCAGTAACGAAGGCATCAATAGTTGTCACAGTGGGAGCGTGACCGGCGGTTGAGGTCCCGCGTGCACTCGGTTGTTCCCACCCGACAGAGGAATCTGTGCCCACCATACGTTCAGTTAGAACCCTTAGAATGTCCGCTTCGGTTGGGTTGAAGAATTGCAATGTCATGTGGTATGGCTGCAGTGATCATGCATATGGCTTGCCGCACATTCGTCCCGTAGCAGTGAGCGGTTACACCTCGGTGCACAATTCAGGAGATTATTCTCGCAGCGTAGGCGTGGTGTAGCTTTTTCGCATCATTAATCTTCAACAGTTCTCCCATCCTCGATGCGTATCACCCGCTTTCCTAATTGCTGGACGAGTGAGAGATCATGTGTCGCAACCATGACCGTTGTACCACGGAAGTTGAAACTCTCAAAGAGATGCATAATCTCAAGTGACAGTTTCGGATCCAGATTTCCTGTGGGCTCGTCCGCGAGGAGAACTACCGGGTCATTTGCCATCGCGCGCGCAATAGCGACCCGCTGCTGCTCCCCACCCGAAATATCCTCTGGGAGTGCATCTTTTCGGTGGACCAAACTCATCTGATGGAGGAGCTGATCGACCTGCTGGCGGATTTGAGGTCGCTTGGTTCCGGTGACTTTCATGGCAAGCGCAACGTTTTCTTGAACGCTTTTATTGGGCAGCAGCTTGAAATCCTGAAAGATCACTCCCATTCTGCGGCGCAGATATGGTATTTGTGATCGAGAAATTTGGGAAAGGTTTTGCCCCGCAAGGACAATGTGTCCAGAGGTGGGAACTAACTCCCTGTACAAGAGCCGCAGAATCGTTGTTTTGCCCGCCCCACTAGTGCCAACGAGGAAGACAAACTCCCCTTTCTTGACCTCAAAGTTAATTTCGTGAAGGACTTCAATGTCCTCCTTATAGCTCATTGAGACATTATAGACCTGAATCATTTCAATTAAGATAACCTCGAAGTTGTTGATTGCAATTGGCGGGCGGGGCACTCTTGACGCCTCAGTCACCCGCGGACTCTGCATAGCCGCATGTTTTATCGTTACAGGCGAGGTAACGCCCCTTCGTTTTCGTAGTCTTTTCGATAAGGAATGGCGCGTCGCACTCCGGACATTCCTTATTCACAGGCTTATCCCACGCAACGAAATCACATTTCGGATAGTTGCTACAGCCGTAAAAAACTTTACCACGTTTACTGCGTCGCTCACCGATATAGCCTTCACAGTCGGCTTCAGGGCAATCGACGCCAATGTTAATAGGCTTGGCATTTTTGCACTCGGGATATCCCGTACAAGCGAGGAATTTACCACCGGCACGACTGGTTTTAATCACCATTGGACTGTCACATTTCTCACAGGTTTCATCGGTAGGTTCCTCTTCTGAAGTTGGCGAGGTGTCGTCCCCGTTTATACGTTTAATATTACGACACTCCGGAAAACTTGAACAACCGAGGAAACGACCATATCTTCCCCACTTAACAACCATTTTGCTATTGCACTTGTCACAAACCTCATCAGACTCTTCCTCCATATCCTTGCGAACCTCGCTCATCACAGCGGGTGCCGCTTCGAGGGCATGATTGAAGGGTTCATAGAACGCACTCAAAACGCCTACCCAGTCTGATTTTCCTTCAGCTATCTCGTCCAGTTGATCTTCCATCTTTGCCGTAAATTGCGTGTCGAGGATATCCGGGAATCCTTTGATTAATAGCTGATTTACCAACCTACCAACATCCGTGGGCTGAAAACTCCGTTCCTCTTTGAGTACGTACTCTCGATCTTGGATTGTCGAAATAATTGATGCATACGTGCTCGGACGGCCGATCCCCTTCTCCTCCAATGCTTTGACGAGGGTCGCCTCGGTATATCGAGATGGCGGTTGCGTGTAGTGCTGTTTAGGGGTCAGGCTATGCAGGTCAAGCCGCTCACCAATCTCCAGGATCGGTAGAATTGCATCGGTCTCATCATCTCTATTGGATTCTGCGGCCCCGTCGTCCCGCCCTTCCAGATAGAGCCGCATGAACCCATCAAACTTGAGGATTGACCCGGTTGCACGAAACAGATATTCCTCAGCGGAAATATTGATCGTTGTCACATCCAGGATAGCAGGATTCATCTGACTAGCGACGAACCGTTTCCAGATTAGATCATACAATCGATGCTGTTCAGGGGAAAGATAGGGTTTCAGCGCTTGAGGTGTGCGTTCGACCGAAGTTGGACGAATTGCTTCGTGCGCGTCCTGTGCTCCCCCTTTGCCCCTGTAACGCACGGCATTCTTCGGAAGATAGTCTGCCCCATATGCTTTTGTGATGTATCCCCGCGCCTCTTCGAGCGCTTCTTCCGCAACGCGAGTTGAATCAGTCCGCATATAGGTAATCAAACCAACCGCGCCCTCGGTTCCGATATTCAACCCTTCATAAAGCTGTTGGGCAACCGCCATCGCACGCTTAGCGGTGAACCGGAGTTTGCGTGCTGCTTCCTGCTGTAACGTGCTCGTGATGAATGGGGGAACAGGTCTCCGTTTGCGTTCCTGTTTCTTGATATCTTTGACAATAAATGGTTTGGTCCTTGCATCTTCGACAATTGCCGCCGCACGCGCTTCATCAATGGGGAAGCCGTAGGTGCTGATGGCTCCCTTCTCTTCTCCGATCTGAAGCAACTTGGCAGCAAGTGGCGGTGGGTTTTTCCCCGACAGATTCGCGGTGATGGTCCAATACTCTTGAGGATCAAAGGCTTCAATCTCTGCTTCCCGTTCACAGATAAGTCGCACAGCGACGGATTGCACCCGTCCGGCACTTAATCCACGCCTCACATTACGCCACAAGATAGGACTGATTTGGTAGCCAACCAGCCGATCCAAAACCCGTCGAGCCTGTTGGGAATCCACCAACCGCTGATCAATTTCGCTGGGATTCTCCATTGCTGTGTGGATGGCACTTTCAGTAATCTCATTGTAGGTTACCCGATAGATTGGCTTTTTCGTGCTTTTGAGTGTCTCCGCGATATGCCAGCAGATTGCCTCACCTTCTCGGTCTGGATCAGCGGCGAGGTAGATCGCATCAGTTTTCTTTGCCTCAGCCTGGATTTTCTTGATCACATCTCCTTTGCCCCGGATGGTGATATACTCAGGGGAAAATCCGTTCTCAACATCTACTCCCAGCTTTTTCGCTGGTAAATCACGAATGTGCCCTACTGAAGAACACACTGTATAGTCTCGACCAAGGAATTTGTTGATTGTCTTCGCTTTCGCAGGAGACTCAACAACAACTAACGATTTAGGCATTATTAGTGCTCCAGATAACGGTTGAAATACATAAAACGTATGGGATATTACGTAGTGTATAAAATACAGGTTTCCCGATTGTTGCGCCCGCTAATCCGCTGCAACTTCCGGTTCTGCTCCGGCAAGCAAAGGCTGCGTCTTCATCCACTGAGTAACGATTAGGGTAATGAACGCGATGGCGCCTCCGGTGAGAAAAATTATTTCATAGCCAAGTGTCATCCATATCAATCCCCCGACAAGCGGTGCGCCCACCGCTGCGATATGGTTCATTGTGACCCCCATCGCCAGCGTCGGTTTGAGATCGCTTTTTGGTGCGATCTTATTGATATAAGTCGTCATGGCGATTCCACCGACAAATAGGAAGTTATCAAGACAGTATAGGACATATAAATGGTTTGGGTTCTTTAGTAGTGCGTAGCCGATGAATATAAAGGTCAAACCGATGTAGCTCAGACTTAACATGATGCGCTCGCCGAGTCTGTCCACAAGCCAGCCCATCAGTGGTGAACAGAGAAATACGACGACTTGGTTGATTAGGATAAGTGTAATAATGATGCCGCGATCGGTGCCGTAGACTTTCACGAGGGCGAAAACCGCGAATGTGATGAAAATTTGCCTGCGGCAACCCTGCAGAAAAGATAGCAGATAGTAGAGCCAGTAGCGTTTTCTCAGTACAAATCGCGGCTCACGCTCAGTCTGCAACTGGCGGGAGGCAAACATCAACGCAATGCCACCAATGGCAACTGCTGCGCCACCAATCTGGAATAAACCACCAAATTCTAACACATCCACAGCGAATTTGCACAGGACAATTGCAGCTAGCATCGAAAGACTCTGGACGCTCCTCAAGCTGCCGAGCCATTTTCCTTTCTCTTCCCCCTCCGAATAGAAGAGCGACATTGCTCCCTGCAGCGGTAGCCACGCGTGAAATCCGATGCTCCAGATAAACGAATAGATTAGAACTGCCGAAAAACTGTCAGCTTGCGAGTATAACGCTAAGCCGAAACCCATCACGATGAGGGAAACCCCAGCAAGCAACGGTGGTGACAGGAGCATTGTGACCGCCATAAAGAGTGCGTTAAGAAAACCGGGCACTTCTCGTAATGCTTCCATATAGCCCAACTCGTGGGCCTCGATGCCAATTCGGTCAACAATGAAATTATGGAAAAGCGAAAATTGGACGCCAAAAAAGACACCCGACCCGAAGACAGCTACTGCTAATAGTCGACAATTACGATTCCAAGATAGCCAAGGTAACATAAATTTCCTTATCTTAGGCGTTGTAGTCGCTCGGATTTGGTCCACTTAGACATCCCGAGGGCTTGGCGAGAGTACTCCGGGCAGGTTCGGAGAGAACACGGATCAAACGGACAGTTCATGAGGCGGTCCAGCCTCTTGTGGGCTGCGGATATTGTCAACAAGCTCTTGGACATCAGGTGGTGGCGGCGCTGTGAGTAAAGAGACGGGAACAGACACTAAGAAGTTTAGAACCATGCCAAGCGTCCCGATACCCTCTGGGGATATACCGAACAACCAGTGAGCGGGTACATTCATCTCAGGATTAATGAACTTAAAGAAGATGATATACCCCGCTGTGAAGGAAATCCCAACAATCATGCCGCTGATCGCACCGACGTTGTTCATCCTCTTCCAGAATATGCCCATAATGATCGCTGGGAAGAATGAGGCAGCAGCCAAACCAAAGGCGAAGGCAACTACCTGGCCAACGAAACCGGGCGGGTCAATGCCAAAATAGCCCGCAATGCAAACCGCGATTCCTGCCGCGATACGTGCAGCGATTAGCTCGCCTTTCTCGCTGATATCTTGAACGAGTTCCCGCTTCAGTAAATCATGCGCAATCGACGTTGAAATTACTAACAGCAACCCTGCGGCTGTTGAGAGCGCAGCTGCTAATCCACCTGCGGCGACTAATCCGACAACCCAGTTCGGGAGCTTGGCGATTTCAGGATTAGCCAGCACCATAATGTCACGATCAATGGTCAACTCATTTTCGACCTGCGAATGCGCCCCGCGATACTGAATGTTGCCGTCTCCGTTTTTATCATCAAATTTGATAAGTCCTGTTGTTTCCCAGTTCTTGAACCAGCCCGGAACTTCCGTGTATTCTGTATCTGAAACTGTGTTCAAAAGGTTCGTTCGTGCAAATGCCGCTACTGCGGGAGCAGTTGTGTAGAGAATAGCAATAAATAACAGCGCCCAACCCGCGGAACTTCGTGCTGCTGAGACTCTCGGTACGGTGTAGAAACGCACGATAACGTGGGGAAGGCCAGCCGTGCCAAGCATCAGTGCAGCTGTGATAAAGAAGACATCAATCGTCGCCTTACGTCCATCGGTATAAGCATCGAAGCCGAGTTCCTGACTCAATCCATTCAGTTTGTCGAGTAAGAATTCCCCGGATCCATCCGCCAACTCTCCACCAAATCCGAGCTGCGGGATGATGTTGCCCGTCATCAATAAGGAGATAAAGATCGCAGGCACAAGGTAGGCAAAGATAAGGACACAATATTGTGCAACCTGCGTATAGGTAATCCCTTTCATACCGCCAAGCACAGCGTAAAAGAACACGATGCCCATGCCGATCATCACACCAAGGGTGATGTCAACGTTCAGGAATCTTGAAAAGACAATGCCGACGCCACGCATCTGTCCGGCGACATACGTGAAGGATACAAAGATTGCACAGATGACCGCAACGATACGCGCTGTCCGAGAGTAGTATCGGTCGCCGACAAAATCGGGCACGGTGTACTTCCCGAATTTGCGCAGATACGGTGCCAGGAGTAGTGCCAGTAACACGTAGCCACCGGTCCACCCCATGAGATAGACCGAGCCATCGCGTCCCATGAAGGAAATGAGCCCTGCCATCGAAATAAACGATGCGGCACTCATCCAATCAGCTGCTGTCGCCATCCCGTTCACAACTGGAGGCACACCGGCTCCGGCAATATAGAACTCCCCGGTTGAGCTTGCGCGCGACCAGATCGCCACGCCGATGTAGAGGGCAAACGATATCCCGACCATCACAAATGTCCACGCCTGTACGCTCATTCCTCTTCCTCCCTATTGGACGTGTCGTGACGCTTATCGAGCCGGTTCATGAGACAAACATAGATAAAAATCAGCGCGACAAAGACATAAATCGATCCCTGTTGTGCGAACCAGAAACCGAGACCAAAACCGCCAATTCTGATCTTGTCCAGAAAGTCGACAAACAGGATAGCACATCCGTAAGAGACGATGAACCAAACAGCCAATAAAATCCCAAGGTATTGTAGGTTCTTTTTCCAATAGGCACGGTTTTTATCGTTTCCTGTCATACTCGTTTTCCCTCACTATGTTTTTTGACATATGAATCGAGACAACCTGCCCTGGCGCTGACACAGAGTTTAACAAAAAGGTATATCTTTGTCAAACGAAAAGGTAACATGAAAGCGGAAGTGGCGGTGCGACTGAGACTTCCGAGGTAAAGTCCATCTGTGCCTAACACTACGCATCACGCAGGTAGAAAGGGAGCAGTTGAACCTTTGCTTTCACGCGACCTGTCTCTGTCTCAACCTCTACTTCGTTATCTTCATCGGTAAACGCGGTTCGGACATACCCCATCGCGATTGGCATATCAAACGTCGGTGAAACAAGCGCGCTGGTAATCCAACCAATCTCTTTGTCCCCATCAAGGAGGCGATCGCCATTTTGAGGTGGGATATCTTCGGCAATCTCAAAGCCACGGAGGAGGCGATTCGGGTGGCCACGATACTTCATGCGTGCCACAATTTCCTGACCGATATAACAGCCTTTCTCGTAACTAATTGCGTTTTCTAACTCCGCCTCCCCTGGAAAAATCGAGTCCCCCAATTCCGCTCCGTATCGAGGGATGCCTGCTTCAACGCGGAGGCTATTCAAGGCAGTTAAGCCCACAAGTTCGGCGCTGAACGCCCGTCCCTTCGTCAGAATCGTATCCCACAACCACTCTATTGATTCAGATGCTGTGCACAGATTGTAGCCAAGTTCGCCAGTTTCGTTGGCACGAACACAGACAATACGTCGTCCATCAATTTCATCGACAACGCTGTGATATTCCGGGAGATCCCGAACATCAAATCCATAGGCATGTTTAAGCAATTCAGCCGATTTTGGTCCGTGGACCCCAAGAGCACCAGTCCGCTCCGTGAAGTCCTCGATGTCCACATCGTCGGCAATTAGATATTTGTCTAGCTCCTGATAGAGGATTGATGTCGTTTCAGCGTTAGTCTCAAGACCGATGGCCCCCTCGAAAACGCATACTTTCATGTCGGCAATGATCTTCCCACGATTCGTCAGAATAGTTGCATAGTTTCCTTCTCCGACCGCTAGTCCCTCAACATCGTTAGAGATAATGCGGTGGAGGTATGCTGCTCGGTCGCTTCCAGTAAGACGGAGCCTCCCACGATGCGAGAGGTCTATGACACCGACACTGTCTCTCACTGCTTGGTGTTCCTGGTAGGATTCAGTAAAATGCCCAACCAGTTGCCAGCCTTCATACTTATCCGTAAACGTTGCCCCATGCGCATGATGGATTTCATAAAGTGACGTTTTTTTCATCGATTATCTTCCTTTCCCTATTCGCGTCCCGCCCTTAACCTCTTGATGAACCGTATTGCATTTCCGGAGAAATGATCCTCGATCTCCTCCGACGTTAGACCGAGCATATCTGCGACCTGCCGCTCTTGGCGTAGCTGCTCGTAAATAACAAACGTCGGGGTCGGATCACAGTGCGGCAGATCTGGAAAACCGCCATAATACTCCCACGCACGCCCATAAGTAATATACTTGCCGCGCGCACAGCCCGCCACGATATTGTCCGATCCGAACATTACCCGTCGCCGGTCCTCATGCTTCATTAGAAGAAAATGGGAGTAGATATCATTTACTGCTGATGTGTCGTACCAGATATTTGGCATGTCTTTGAGGATGTGGATGGCTTCCTCCATCATAAAGGCGTTGAAGGCACGCGCGCAGTGAGCGAGAATCCATTGGGCACCCGGATACTGTTCCGTGTAATATTGCAGGTCTTTTATGTTTTCAGGGTCAGCCGGACCCGTTTTCTTGGCAAGGTGCATTGTGATTGCCAGTCCCATATCGTCTGCTACTTCGATAAAAGATTCGGGCAGGAAATCCTGAATTCGAGCATTTGCCGGATCCGATGCGAATGTGCGATACGGCTTTAGTCCGAAGAAATCATGTTTCTTCACTTGCGCTGCAACATAGTCCGGCGTCATTTCCGGCGTAACCATCATGTTGACTTCTGAGCAAGGATCTGCTGCCAACTGGGCAGCCATCCAGTCGTTGTGTCCCTCTGCATCCATGCCGGGCATTGGAGTACCCAGTACAAGGTAGTGCATCTCGCGTCCCGGATACAGCTTCGCCGCCCACGCCAGATGGTCCTGATAATCGATTTCCAAACGAAGTCCGTTGGGTGGACTCGTGAGTGTGCCTTTGTGCGCTTCCGACCACATGTGGGTGTGCATGTCGTAGACGACGGAAGGCACGAAGTCCTCTAACTCCTTTTCCCATATGTCTCGGTCAAAATCTCTGTAATCAATCGTGCCCATAGGTTTAACCTTCATCAACTGTAATTTGGATTAGTGCGTAGATCGCCTTCCCTTTAAGCGGAGATATTGTCAGCATTAGGCTGCGTATTATATGGCATCCAACCGTCCACCTGTCCACAGAACGGCATTGGCAAGTAACCTCAAGAACATCTCAATCTCAAAATCTTGCTGATGACCGAGTGAGGTATAGAAAATACGGCCACCTCGATGCAGGCGTGTCCATGTTACCGGCTCGGTCTGTTCTTCCGCTTTTCCAGTTAGCAGCAATGTGGTATCAGTAGCAATGGAGGGATTTCTGTATAGGCTGCCGTAGGAGTCGAAGTTCGAGATGCCGTGTAGGATGGGATGGTCCTTTGCGTCTGGATTGATTTCGGCATGCGCGATGGGACCGGTACCGTAATGACCTTGATAGTCCCCGCCAAGCACATCCTTATCAAAGTCAAACCAATCCTGATAGGCGTGGCTCGCCGTCCGCACCCCGACTATGGGTCTGCCTTCGGCGCAGTAGGCTTTGAAGCGGTTGAGTTCTTTGCCGGTGGTATTGAGGCGACGTGTGAAAACTAACAGTACATCTGTATCTTGCAAGGGTTCGAGGGATTTTTCATCGTCTTCACTTTGATAAATAATCTGTGTTGACTGAACGGGGTGGTTTTTCTCTATATAGTCTTGGAAAATGGCGAGTGATGTCTCTGAGTCATACTCAAAAGAACCGGAGAGCATACAGAGTTTTAACCGATTAGTGGGCATCTTCACTCCTTCTGTGCAGGAAGATAAAGCTGTGGGGGTGCGGGTTTTTCTCATCGGGGCGGCGGTCAGTCCGTTTGACTTCTTGCCAGTGCGCTAAATCAAACGCCGGAAAATAAGTATCTCCCTCAAAAGAGCCGCGGATACACGTCAAATATAGGCGATCCGCCCGGGGCAGAAATAGTTCGTAGATCGAGGCGCCACCGATTACCATAAGCTCCTCGCAGCCGCTGGCTGCCTCCAACGCTTCTCCAATGGAATGCGTTATGGTACAGCCTTCCGCACGGTAATCACGGCTGTTTGTCAGTATGATATTGGTACGCTTCGGTAGGGGTTTGCCAATGGATTCGAAGGTTTTCCGTCCCATCAGCACAGGCTTGCCCACTGTATGTCGGCGGAAGTGTTTCATATCGGCGGGCAGTCTCCAAGGCAGGCGGTTGCCTTGCCCAATTAGGCAATTTTCATCCATACCCACAATGATGGAGATAATCATTAGCACCATCCCTCTCAGACCAGCATCGGTGCCTTAATCGTGCCATGATGCTTATAGTTGTGTAGCTTGATATCCTGCATCTTGAAGTTATCAATCGCTGTGATCTGGGGATTCAGATAGAGTTCTGGAAGTTCGAGCGGTTCTCGCTGCAACTGTGTTTCTACTTGCTCAAAGTGGACGTGATAGATATGTGCATCGCTCAAGGTATGGATGAATTCGCCCGGCACTAAGTCCGTTACTTGTGCGACCATGTGGAGCAGCAAGGAGTATGAAGCAATATTGAACGGCACACCGAGAAACATATCACAACTTCGCTGAAACAGATGAAGCGATAGTTTCCCTTCAGCTACAAAAAATTGGAAAAGTGTGGGACAAGGCTCAAGTGCCATCTGATCGAGTTCACCCGGATTCCAAGCAGTTACGATATGCTTACGACTGTAGGGTTGCGTTTTAATTCCTTCGATGGCGTTGGCAATCTGGTCTACTGTCTGCCCGTCGGGAGTCCTCCAAAACCGCCATTGCACGCCGTAGATTCGACCGAGATCGCCCTCAAATCGCGCTTTTGGCTTCCAGTAATTTGCATCTGCATTGGCGTCCCAGACATGACAACCCAACTTCTGGAAGTCCTTGACATCGGAGTACCCTCTCAAAAAGCCCAAGAGTTCGGCTTTCATGACCTTGAACGCCAACTTTTTGGTCGTGACAGCAGGAAAACCATCTGCCATATCGTAACGCATCTGCATGCCGAAAAGTGCGCGGGTGGCACCGTTACGTCCACCTCGGTCAACGCCTGTTTCTATGATCTGTTCCAGCGCATCTAAATACTGCCGCATCGCTCAGTCCTTCCAACGCAACAACGTCTTAGAGATATAACTTAATTCTTTCAAATTATCATTTCCGATGGTCCGTGCTGCCAAATCCCCCGCGTGTCTCTGCGCCCATTTGGGATACTTCTTCCCACTCAGCGGTATCCACACGGACAAAGATGCCCTGTGCAATCCTATCGCCCCGTTCAACGGTGACAGGTTGCTCCGTGGAATTATAGATCTGGATCTGAATCTCGTCGCCTTCGCCGCAGTAATCTAGGTCAATGACACCAACACCGTGGGGAATTAAGAGTCCGAATTTCCGAGGCGTGCTGCTGCGCAATGTCACCATCAACATATACCCTGGTGGCGTTTCGACAATCACGTTTGCAGGAATCAGCGCCACTGTGTGAGGCACAACGGTCACGGCTTCACGGCATAAGAGATCAAATCCGACGGAACCGTCCGTTTCGTACTTCGGGAGCGGTAACTCTTTATCAAGACGTTTGATTTTGACTTTCATGGGTATGCCAACTCGTAACGAAATTTTTCATCATCAGGATTTACGCATTTCAGCACAGTTGGCGCGGGGCAAGTCGCTTCGGATCCCGATCCTATCGGGGAAACCCCGTCTACAGTTAGCTGCATAAGTCCTAAATCGGAAGAATTGAAGGAAAGGAAAAGAGACCGAAAGATTAACCTTCGATCCCCCTGTCCCTTCCCGCCTTCACTTCTAAATCAGCATAGTGTCAAGGCATCCTTACTCTTCCCCTTTATCGTGGCGGTACAGCTGCAGATTAACCCCATCAAGCCCATCAAAGAAGGCAAGCGTCATCCCTTCAAGCGGTTGGAAAGGCTCTTTTTTCACAGTAACTCCTTTTTCGCGGAGTATTTCGGTGCCCGCCTCAACATCGTCAGCCTTAAACGAGATGTGATGCACGCCTGGCCGATCTAAGCCCCAAACCCCTTCAAATGCAGCGGCAGGGATGAGTTCCAAGTTCACGTTACCCGCGTCCAAGAAGATCGCCTCGCCAATCTCACCGAGATCCAAGCGGTCTAGGACTTTGAGACCGAGCTTATTGACGTACAGATCTTCCGCTTTCTCCATGTCATTCATTAGTAGAGCGATTTTCCAGATTTTCATTTCCATCTTACCTTCCTCCTCCCCGACTTGAGGGTTTATGGGTGTGGTTGCACTAAGTATCAGAACAGCAAGGACAGCAATCAGAATTGCTAACCGCGTCAACTTTTTCATCGTTGTTCCCTCCTTAGCGAATTCTAGCCTCTACGGAACAGGGATTCCTGAGACCTTACACTGAATACTATAAAGTGAGGTACTCGCTGTGATGAACAGCGTACTCCAATCATCGCCGCCCCAACCAAGGTTAGCCGCTCGCTCGGGGGTTTGAAGGACACCCAGGTGCTCCCCGGAGGAGTCGAAAATCCAAATACCGCCAGGACCGGTGAGATAGACGTTACCATGCTCGTCAATTTTCATGCCATCTGGCACACCATCGTCGCCCTCTTCCTCGGCGAAAATCCGACCGTTTGCGATTGTGCCATCTGGCTGGACATCAAATGCACGGATATGCATCCGTTCGGTATCGTCAATATACAGAATTGACTCGTCGGGTGAGAAGCAGAGTCCATTCGGGCGATCAAAGTCATCAATCAACAGTGTCAGTGTTTGGCCGTCAGGTGAAAGGCGGTAAACGCCCTGAAAGTCAAGCTCTTGCTCACCCAGGACACCGTATTCGGCTGTTAGGCCGTAGGGTGGATCAGAAAAATAGATACTGCCATCTGATTTCAAAACAACATCGTTGGGACTGTTCAAGCGTTTCCCCTCATAGTGCGATGCGACTGTAACCACGGTCCCATCAGCTTCGGTCCGCGACACTCGACGATTGGCATGCTCGGCCGCGACAAGCCTTCCCTGCTTATCGTAGGTCAAGCCGTTGGATTTTCCCGAAGGAACCCGGAAGTTGGTGATACCTTCCTCCGCAGTCCACTTTTTCATTTGATTTGCAGGGATATCACTGAATAACAGAAACTTCCCCTCGGCATGCCAAACGGGTCCTTCTGTGAACTCACAGCCGGTACCAAGCTGCTGCAGTTCTGCATCAGCATCAATTAGATCTAATAATTTTGGGGATCGAACATCAAGACTCATATACGCCTCCTTGGTGTGTTGTATGCTGAGGTAACGGATAGCCCGGTCACCACAGCATTAGAGCAAACGTGCAATGTGATGTAGAAAACATGAAAGCTTGAGGTTATTATACCAGATTCACATGCGATAAAGTATCACACGCCCAATAATAATACAAGCAAAAAATAGTGCAGATTCGGGTTATTCAGTTCTCCTAAGGAGTTACGCACTTCAGTTTGTAGTAGCGCAATTGATCGGTCATCACGAATCGTGTTATTGGGTAATAAATCACCAAATTATGAGGCTTTGAGCATTCAACTGCGTAAGCCTTATCTCCCATATTATTCACGGATAGGCATAGAGAAAAGACAGGTTAGACGGGCGACACCAAAAGGCGCACTGGGTACCCGGATAAAAATGACGGGCTTGAACATAATCGCAAACCGGAGGTCGCACGGCTCGGACATGTTACTGGTTGAAGGGATGCTACGGGACATCCGGAGCGGAGATAGGAACCTGACTCGTTTTTCGACGGGGTGTACCTTCTGACAGTGGCAAGATTGTAGCAGTAAACTACCCGTGCCGAGGAAAAATAATGTGCCGCGGCAGCGGAAGAAATCGTTGACAGAAATAACAGAAAGAAAGTATAATGATTTAACAGATATGGGAACTCAAGACGATGTTAGGTCGGAACTGGGAACAGGGTACAACGAGGTAGGGTGGTGTGCCTGGGGCGACTCGAACGCCCAACCTTTAGCTCCGGAGGCTAACGCTCTATCCAGTTGAGCTACAGGCACACTTTAGCATGTAATAATAATGCACGCATTAATAGATTGTCAAGCAAATTTTAGCTAAGCGAACTTCTCCTGAATTTTCATGGGCGGGGAACTTTTGCAGAAGCACAGGTGTTTAACAACAAGAGAACTTATTCCAACTTCCCAAGGAGGCAGCTGATATGAGGCGTTCTTTCCAAAAAGTGTCGATAGTGGCACTTATGGTCTTATTTGCACTTAGCATAGGTTCTGATGTTCTGTCAAAAGGCTTCCGATCCAGCGGAAGAAGCTACGGCAGTAGAAGCTACAGCAGTAGCAGGAGTTACGGGACATCGTCAAGAGCGTCCCGGAGCAGCAGCTATTCGTCCTCAAGGTCATACGGCAGCTCGGTACGGTCAAGTTCTCGTACCAGTAGAGCAAGTACCAGCCGAAGCTACGGTAGCAGCACTGCTACCCGCACATCACGACCGAGCGCAGCGCGGACAAGCAGCGCAGTACGTCAAAGACAGAGTGCCCAGAGCAGCGCGAAGACCAGTTCCGCTGTTTCCACAAGAAACATGACCGGCAGCCAGAAGCGGTCGGTACAAGCCCAACGGCGCCAGCAGACTCGAAATCTTAAAGCGGAAAATCGGAGCCTGAAACGCCAAGTTAGACGGGCAGAGCGAGATACAGCCCGCGCACGTCGTGATGCAAGGATAGCACAGTCCCCAATTACCGTGAACAATTTCGGCATGTACTATCCAATGGCAGGTTACTCGATCTATAGCCTAACTGCCAGTATGGTATTCGCGAATATGATTTCGGGGATTTACTTCCACGATTACTATAACCATCGGCTCCACCATAGTTGGCTGTGGTACTACCACCATCCGAATTACGACAGATCGCACTGGTCACGAGAGCGACAGATGGAATACGAGAAGTGGCGAGCCTACTATGACAGCCAAGGCGTCAAGCCAGACTCACGGTATGTCGATCCTGGAACAAACCGAGATGAAGATTATATCGAGGCGCATGTTGAGAAAAACGCAGATGAGTTTTACGGTGCGAATGCCGAGGATGCGGTGACAGTTGAAGAACTTCCTGATGAAGAAGCGCTTCGCAACATGGTCTTAGCAGGAGACAGTCAAACCTCATCAGTATCGACGACACAAACACAATCTCAGGTCCAAACACAACCGCAAAAGGTCGTTGTTCAGAAAAAGACCTCGGGGGGCACTTGGTTCGTGCTTGTTTTCGGCAGCATCCT
Organism: Candidatus Poribacteria bacterium; assembly: GCA_022822005.1. GTDB lineage: Bacteria > Poribacteria > WGA-4E > WGA-4E > PCPOR2b > PCPOR2b. Next base: position 90,099 of record JAJECO010000080.1, on the reverse strand, counting down.
GATCATCGGGGTTGTTGTTCTGATCATGTATAATAAGGGTTATTTCTAGGTCTGGATCACATGGCCTGGCATGGTCTAAATTATACCCCGAAACATCTAAACCAAAATCTCAAATCAGCCGTTTTATGGCAAGACGGACGTGATGCGAGATTGCTTTAATAAGAGTTAGCGACACGAATTGGATAGAGGTAAAAGCAATGGCACTATTTGGCCGCAAATCGAGGGATACAAAACCTAAGCGGCACGAATTGTTGGATATTCCGCTTGGAAGTATGATTGAACTTTCTGATTCTACTACCTTTGAAATGAGCGACGCGGCTTCACGCACATTTGAGTTGACCGAGCGGAAAAAGTATGAGGGAGGTAGTCTACTCCGTTACATGTATCGGCTTGAGGATGAAGATGAAGTGGTAGTTTTGGGGGTGGATCGGATCGGAGGCACAAACGACTATGAGATCTCTCGCTGGATCATTGACGGCGAAGAAGAACTAAGCGAAGATCTCCCTGATACGATCACGCTCCACTACCCCGATCCCGACGACGAAGACGCGGAAATTTTGGTTGAATATGTGCGTCAGGAAATCGCCCCAGCAGAGATGACCGTTGCAAACCTACTTGAGATGGAGACGTTTGAAGCAGAACTGCACGAATACACAAGTGAAGATGATGAGATGATGTCTGTCGAACTGGTTGGGAATTGGCTGACCTTCTATGTCGGTGAGTCAATTTCTTTGTCGGATGTCAACATCTACCCTGCTGAAGATGATGAAGAAGAATACATATAGTAGCTCAAACCTTCCGAAGATTCCGCTAATAAACGATACTTTTTCCCATTGCATGAGTATATTACTGCGTGGGAGGTAACATCTAATGAAATTAAAAAATCTTGGCGCGCTTTTCTTACTCTCACTAGCTTCAATTTACTTCATTTGTCCGGCACAGTGTGTAGTAATTCCAGAAGCGGATGGGCACACCGGCCCTGATAAGGATTCGAGTCATCACCAACATCGGATTGAGTCGCAAACCGTTGATGAAACGAACCCACCCATTTGCTGTGAGTCTGGAAATGAACCACCTGCCCCTCACGAAAATCGTGAGGATGGGGAAGGACATTGTTGCCTCAATCAGTGGGACTCGCTTGGATCGAGCGAACCCCAAGTCGCCTTGCAAATACAAAAAGACACACGCTCAGTTGTTGTCTTAATCTCCTCAACGCCTCAAATTTCTGCTGACTCTGCCTCTTTCACGACTTATCTGCAACTTCCCCACGAACCCTATACCGATCCCCCCATTCCGCAGCTCTCTCCTCGGGCACCTCCGTTTTCTCTCGCCTAATTTTCCTATACACATTTTTTCTGAATCTGAAATGTATTGATCGGTCGGTGTATCTGTACGCCCATGACGTTATGCTACCGGCCTAGCCCTAATCATGTTTCATTCAAAACGGAGGTTATTCTCATGCTATTCGAATTTTTTCACCAACACAATCGAACACTATCCATACTCACCGTCGTGTTTTTAATAGCAACTATCGGCTGCGGCAGCAAAACCGTTGACCTCACCACCTCACAAGACCATCCGGCAAATCCCAACGCCCAACAGGGGGCAGCTGCCGATCACCACAGTATGCCAATGGCAAAGATGCAGAAAGAAAATATGCCAATGATGGAAATGCACGAAAGGGATGCCAGTCATAGCAGCGCAGAGCTCTCTCCTGATGGTGCGGAAGCGTTGGGTGCGATGCTTGACGCCTACCTTGCCATCGGGAACCAACTGGCGTCCGACACAATGGAAGATGTTAACACTAAAGCACATGCAATGCTTGAAGCCTTCCACACCGTCGAAAACGAAGCGCCTACTGACCTGTGGAGCGCTCACGAATCTCACATCAAAACAATCCACGACACCGGACATCAACTTGGCGACCTTTCTGATATCAAAGCTGCCCGTATCGCCTACGGTTCACTGAGCGATAGCTTCAAGCATTTTCTGGATGCGGCAGGTATGCCTGCGAATTACGAGAAAACGGTCTACAGTTATGTGTGTGGAATGGCACCGGATGTTCCCAGAGCGGGAATATGGATGCAAACTGGAGAGCCTGTTCGCAATCCGTATTTCGGAAGTGCTATGCTCCGATGTCACACGCAAAAAACGCAGATGTCCGCCTCAAGTGCCGATATGTCTGATGTGATGGACATGGACTCACACAAGCATAGCCATTAACACAGATAAGGAATTTGACAAATGAAAGCCAAAATTAGATGCGCCGCGTTATTTTTCGCGGCGTTATCCCTCCTAACAGGCTGCGCTGGTGTATCGAAAGAGATGGGTTTCAGTGAAGTCCAGCAACAGGTCAATGAGCGTATCGGTGCTTCAATCCAGTGGAACCAGGATACAGCTTCGATTGATAAAATAGAACAGATCATTCAGGAATTATTGGAGGAGCCGCTGGTCGCCGATACTGCAGTGCAGATCGCGCTATTGCACAACCGCCGTCTACAAGCGGCCTATGAGGAGATTGGTATCGCACAAGCCGCTGTCGTTGAGGCTGGTTCTATCTCTAATCCCGCTTTTCACGGGGGCGTAGCGTTTGGTCTTCCTCAGGATCCAACGGCAGCGCACCCCGCTCACGATCACTACGTCTTTGAAATCGAGATGGATTTTCTCTCGGTGCTGTACGCATCAATGCGAAAGTCAGCAGCCGAATCCGAATTCGAGGCGGCAAAACTCCGCGTGATGGCCGCCGTTATGGATTTGGCAGGACAGACACGGATGGCGTTTTATCGCGTTCAAGCCGAGACACAGACATTGGAGATGTTCCGTCAGGTTGTTCTGGCAACCGAAGCAGCATACGAATTTACTCGTAAAATTCACGAAGCCGGGAACATTCCCGAGCTGAATTTGTTGCTTGAACGTGCGCTCTATGAGCGATCAAAGCTGGCGTTCACTATGGCAGAGGCTACGCTTGTCGAGAGCCGTGAACAACTCAACCGGTTGATGGGACTATGGGGCGAAGAGACAGCTTGGATAGTCGAGCCTCGACTGCCAGACATCCCCACAGACCCCACAAAACTGGCTAACCTTGAGGGCGCCGCACTCGAAACCAGCATAGATCTCGCCGTAGCGCGTGAGGGCATCGTAGCGATAGGGAAACAACTCGGCGTAGCTAAAGCGATGGCATTAGTACCACACCTAGATATCGGTGGGGAGCTTGAGGAAGAGGCAGGCGCCTGGAAAGCCGGTCCTTCGGTCGGATTTCAGATCCCGATCTTTGATCGAAAACAGGGACAGCGAGCGGCGGCAGCAGCAGAGTTGCGCCGGAGACAGGAGGACTATCATGCGCTGGCGGTTGAGATCCGTTCCGCAGTCCGTGCGGCGCATCGTAGTCTCTCGGCTGCTCGCCAGACTGCGCTGTTTTACCGAGACGAAATGCTTCCACTCCAAGAGCAGATTCTGGATCAGGTCCAACTACAGTACAATGCTATGCAGATAGGTACACCTCGGCTATTGCTGGCAAAACAGCAGCAGATAGACGCTGGTCGAGAGTACATTCAAGCACTTTACAATTACCATGTTGCACGCACCAAATTTGATCAAATAATCAACGGCAGGCTGGTCCTGGATACGGGCGAAGTATCGTCGCCGGTAGAGGCAAGCACTGTTAGGCACCTTGAGGGCATGAACGCAGAAGGAGGGCATTAGTATGAATCGGAGAGACATGCTAAAAACAGGCGCACTGGTTGGCGGTGCTGTTGCTCTGGGAGCGGCTAAATCCAGCGCGGCAGAATCCCAGTGGGAAAAATCTTACTCGGGCGCTGCACAGCAGCCAGCGTTGGCACCGGGGCTGCCCGGTAAGGACTACACGCCGGTTATAACACCAGATATTGCACCGTTACCGTGGAAGATGGTTGACAGTGTTAAGGTCTTTCACTTGGTTGCTGAGGAAGTCTGGCACAACTTCGCTTCCGGTCTGAAAGCGAAGTGTTGGGGATACAATGGACAGGTCCACGGACCCACCATTGAGGCGGTAGAGGGCGAACGGATTCGCATCTACGTTACCAACAAGCTCAAAGCCCCTACGACCGTCCACTGGCACGGGGTCTTTCTTCCGAACGGGATGGATGGGGTTGGCGGACTGAACCAGCGCGCAATCCAACCGGGCGAAACCTTCAAATATGAGTGGACGGTGCGTCAATCAGGAACCTTTATGTATCATTCCCACCATGACGAAATGACGCAGATGGCAATGGGAATGATGGGCATGCTCATTTTCCACCCCAGAAACGCCGCACCCGATTACAAAGTAGATCGGGACTTTGCTATCATGTTAAGCGAATGGAGAATTGATCCCGGCACATCTACACCGAATCCCAACGAGATGAACGATTTCAATATCCTAACGATGAACGCAAAGTGTTATCCGGGAACCGAACCGTTAGTCGCGAAAATGGGCGATCGGGTGCGGATTCGCCTCGGTAATCTCTCAGCAATGGACCACCACTCGATTCACCTTCACGGTCACTACTTTAAGGTTACTGCTACCAACGGTGGCAGGATTCCGCCCGCGGCGCAGCATCCCGGCGGCACTATCCTTGTGCCTGTCGGTGACACGCAGGATATCGAGTTCGTTGCCAGCGAGCCGGGTGATTGGGCGATACATTGCCACATGACCCATCACGTCATGAATCAGATGGGACATGACTTTCCGAATATTGTCGGTATTGAGAAAAATGGGTTCGATCACAAAGTTCGTGGGCTGCTGCCCGCGTATATGACTATGGGCGAGCACGGCATGGGTGAACACGGGATTCACATCGAAGCGGGACACATGGAAGTGCCGAAGAATAGCATCCCTATGGTTGGCGCACGGGGGCCATTTGATTACATCACAATGGGGGGCATGTTTACCATTCTGAAAGTTCGAGAGCAGCTTGCCAGCTATGATGATCCGGGGTGGTATAGGCATCCCCCGGGCACAGTTGCGGATGTTGCTTCACCCGACGAACTTCTGCGCGATTTGGGAAAAACACGCCCGGGTTAAGGAACGAGGAAGCATAGTAGGTCGAGATTCACGTCTCAATAATAATAAACGTCAGTTGTAGGGAACAACGATCATTGTTCCCTACGATACCAACCCTTATCAGGAGCACGTGGTTTTCTAGTATGTTCATTTTCGCGTTGAGGCCCGAGCGGGGCGACGGGTAGCAATTAAACTTGTCGTTACCTTTCCCCGATTCTCTTGACAGTTGTTATCTGTGCCAGTTATACTGATGCACAAAAATAGTTCACAAGGGAGAAGAACCGATGAAACCTAAAACCATTGCATCTTGCCGAATCGTCGTTTTAGGCGTGTTAATTTTCGTCTCGTTCACTGTCGCTTGGGCGGAGGAAATGACCCTACCCCGTGAGAAACTGATCGCCCTCTTTCCAAATGCGCAAAACTTCAAAGAAAGAAAAGCGGATTTACCGCCCGAAAAAGTCACTTCCATCGAAGAAGATATCGGGACAAAGCTGCAGCCTGACACCCTTAAGCCGACATTTTACATCGCTTACAAGGATAATAAGCCAATGGGGTTAGCACTGTTTCTATCGGTCAAAGGACCTAACGGTGCCATCAGCGGTGGCGTAGGATTGGATATGACGGGAAAGGTAGTCAAGGTTGAGGTGCATAAGCACAACGAAGCGGTTGGAATTGCGGACGAGACATTCCTCAAGCAGTTTAGTGAAAAGGGAGTTGAGGATAAGTTCAAAATTGGTGAAGATATTGAACCAGTTGCTGGGGAGCAGGCGGCCTCCCAAGCTGTTGCACTCATGCCAAAGAAAACCCTCGCCATCAGTTATGCCCTGTTTTTGAAGAGACCTGACCCACCTGAGGAAGACGTCGCAGAAACGTATGAACCGGAGGATCTCAAAGAGGTCATGATGATGATGAAGGACGAGTATGACCTTATCCGGGCGTACTTTCAGAGTGGTAAAAATTCTGACAAAGCGACCGCAATAAAAGCAGCGAAACAGCTTCAGAAATATACCAGGTTTATCGCAGATTTTGAACCACCCAAGAACCCGAATGATACAGAAGGGTATACCTATTTTCAGAAAAAGTTCGATGATGCTATCCGTGAGTTTGCCCAACGTCTCGAAACAGAAGGGATCTCCGAGACGACCCAAAAACAGTGGCGGGAGATTGTAGAACTGGTCAACACAACCCATCTCCGCTTTAGTGTGGAAGAAATTGATCTCGATGAGGACTTAAATTAGGAGGCATTGATATGACAGATGTCCCAGAGGAAGGGCAACAACGACGCACATTTTTTAAGATTGGTATGGCAGCCATAGGTGGTCTAATCGGTCTAGCGATGGCTATCCCGTTAGTGGGATTTGCCATTTCACCTGCATTCAGGAAAGCGTCAAAGAAATGGGTAGATCTCGGCATCGCCGATCTGCTGAAGGGAAGCCGATACAAAAAAATAAACTATACCTTCAGTGCCAAAGATGGTTGGGTTGAAACGAATAAACGACGCTCTGTTTATGTGACGGATCAAGGGGATGGCACTTTTCAGGTCTATTCACGAGTCTGTTCTCATCTCGGCTGCCTTGTGCGCTGGGATGAGGGGAAGGATCAGTTCTTCTGCCCCTGCCATGGCGCGGTGTTCGATAGCGCGGGAAATGTGGTAGCGGGTCCTCCACCCCGTCCGATGGATAAATTGCCGGTTAAAGTGGAAGATGGCATTCTGTATGTCAAGGAGTCTTGACCGCCCTGCTAAACGTTAAACCTTATCGTCAAAACATCGCCATCCGATACAGTATAATCTTTTCCTTCGAGCCGCAGTAATCCACTGTCCCGCGCCGTTGTCAAGCTTCCACATTCTACCAGATCCGACCAGTGAATGGTTTCCGCCCGGATGAATCCCCGTGCCATGTCGGTATGAATAGTCTCCGCCGCATCCAACGCAGTCATGCCTGTCCTGAGTGTCCACGCCCGTAACTCATCCGATAGAACGGTAAAAAATGTTATCAGTCCGAGGGTGCGGTACGAAGCGTCAATCACCCGCGCCAAGGCAGATTCATCAAGCCCCATGTCCTCCCTGAAGAGTTCCGCTTCCTCCGCATCCAGCCGTGTCAACTCCATCTCCAATCTTGCGGAGAGGGTAAGTGCTTCCATATCCCGTTCAGACGCTGGAGAACGCGCGCGCATCTCATCTGCGCGATCCAACTCCCCCTCACCGATGTTGAAAATTAGTAACAACGGTTTCTGTGTCAAGAATCCGTATCCGCGGATTGACCGCCCATCTTCAGGGGAAAGCAACAGATCTCGGATGGCGGTGCCTGCCTCCAGTCCTTCCTTACATCGTTCTAACACCGCGCGTTCATGCTCCAAAGCGGGGATCTTCTGCGTCCGAAGTTCACGGTCAAGACGATTCAATCGGTTGTCAATAATTCCCAAATCCGCAAATGCAAGTTCAATGTCAATAGTTTCGATATCCCGTTCTGGATTTACGTCACCGTCAACGTGCGGGACAGCATCATCTTCAAAGGCACGCACAATGTGGGCAAGCGCGTCAACCTCACGGAGTTCCGCAATGATTCCCGCCTCCAATCCTTCGGCGGCTATATCACCCTTAGAAACGCCGGCGATATCCACATAATCAATGCTTGTTGGCGTAGTCTGTTTCGGGTCAAAAATCTCCCCCAATGCTGCCAATCGCTCGTCGGGAACCTTTACTGAACCGACGTTCCATCCCTTCTTGGCAGCGTAGGTTCCTGTTTCTGCCTCGGATTGTGTCAGCGCGTTGAAAAGAGACGTTTTTCCGACATAGGGGAGCCCTACAAGACCGATTTTCATTCATGAAACCCACTTTCTACGTATCGGTTGATGGTGGAAACAGAATTTCAAAATGTTAGGGAAGTTGACTTGGGCTTCGGAGTGAGGTACAATTGCCTCTCACTTAATTACCACGACTACAATAGGGAGATCAGATGAGATTTCAAGAAAAATCAGTCATCGTAACGGGAGGTGCTTCCGGTATTGGAAAAGCCACCGCCACACAGTTAGCCTCCGAAGGGGCAAATGTTGTTATCGCTGACGTGGCTCCTGATGGCGAAGCCGTTGCACAACAAATTAGTCAGGAAACCGAAAATCAGGTATCTTTTCTTCAAGCCGATGTTTCAAAAGCTGCGGAGGCAGACCACCTTATCCAGGAAACCCTTCGGCAACACGATAGACTGGACATCCTGCACAATAACGCGGGGATTCTGGTTGTTGGCGATGTTACGACTATACCGGAATCCGAATGGGACCGGTGCATCGACATCAACCTCAAGAGTGTGTACCTCGTCTCCAAATATGCTATTCCTGCGATGCAGCAGACAGGTGGTGGCGTGATTATCAACACCGCTTCCACAGCCGGAATATCTGGCGGCGGTGGCTATTCAGTCTACGGTGCATCGAAGGCTGCCATTATCCTTCTGACACAGTGCATGGCGTTAGATTTCGCAAAACACAACATTCGGGTGAATGCAGTCTGCCCCGGTCCAACTGCGACACCGATGATTCTTCCATCTGACACAGACCGAGAGCAGGCACTTGAACGCTGGGCGCAGGAGTTGCCGATCGGAAGAGCAGGCGAACCAGAAGACACAGCCAAAGCGGTTGCATATCTCGCGTCTGATGATGCGTCATTTGTTACGGGCAGTGCGTTTGTCGTCGATGGAGGACGTTTACTAACGGGTATTGGACAACGTATCGCGGTTAATGTCTAACTTGTGCGGCTATCCGGCTGCAAATTCAACATTGACCGGATGCGGAATCACCCCCGCCTTATATCCGCGATCCATCAACTCCCGGACCCCTGCCCTGCCTTTGTCACCGTAGTCAAGCGTGTAGTCGTTTACGTACATGCTGACAAATCGGTCTGCCAGTTCCGTCTCCATATCGCGCGCGTAGTTCATCGCATAGTCTAACCCCTTTTCGCGATGCCCAAGCGAATACTGAATGCTTTTCCTCACAAGTGCGGTAATACGGCGAGTCTTTTCCGTCCCAAGGTCTCGACGGATGGCATTTGCACCCAGTGGGAGCGGCAGACCTGTTTCCTCATGCCACCACTCGCCCAAGTCTACAACTTTGTGCAGTCCTTCACGGTCGTACGTTAGCTGTCCCTCATGTATAATCAACCCCGCATCTGCGTTGCCCGCCCGCACATACGGTAGGATCTGATCGAACTGCACAACTTCGGGCTCAAAGTCGGGTTGACAGAGACGCAACGTCAGATAGGCTGTTGTCATCTTCCCGGGTATCGCGATTTTTTTACCGGCGAGAGCTTCCGGCTGCACAGGCTCTCTGGATACGACGAGGGGACCGTAGCGATCACCAATGCTTGCACCACAAGGCATAAGGGCATAGTGATTAGCAACGTAGGCGTAGGCGTGGACAGATATGGCTGTTACTTCCAATTCCCCGTTGACGGCCCGTCGATTTAGGCTTTCGATATCCTCGGCAACTTGGATAACTTCAAAACCATCCGTTGGAATTAGCCCGTTTGCGAGCGCATAGAACATAAAGGCATCGTCAGAATCAGGGCTATGACCAATACGAATTTGCTCAGGTTGTGACATCAATTTCTCCCATTCTGGAAAGCGGGTCGTTCGGTGCGGAAGTTGACATAGGTGCACCTTCAGCGAATCTCCCACCAATTATAGCAGTAGCAGTAATCAAATAGTAATAAGGACAAGGTGGTATTTTACATCAGGCCGGGGGTGATAGTCAAATAGGGTAAGCCGACAAGGGACTCCTCCAGCATCTGTCCGTCTTCTATCAACTTATTTCCATTGTTGAATTTCCCTGATTGAATTTTCCTTGCATTTCTGGACACGATTATGTATAATTATCCCCTGTTGTGTTAGAACGTGTGATCTGCGATTTTTGGCTCAACGATCTCCCGTAGCTCAGTTGGTAGAGCAGGTGGCTGTTAACCACTTTGTCGGCGGTTCGAGTCCGTCCGGGAGAGTTATTCTTAGCCCTGTTCGGCTTTGTGTCGAACGGGGCTTTTTATTTGCCGCCGTCCATTTCTGGCGGGGCCAAAGATTCGGCCTCGTCCTTTTGGGAAAGCTGCGCTATCTGTTCGGTCACAGAGAATCTCCTTTGCAGCGGCAACGCGAAGTGAAAAACGGATCCCTCCCCGGCGCTGCTGTCAACCCATATTCTTCCGTTGTGTTGCAGCAGAATGTGTTTGGCAATCGCAAGCCCTAATCCTGTGCCTCCCATCTCGCGTGATCGACCTTTATCCACCCGGTAAAACCGCTCGAAGATTCGAGGAATCGCCTCGGTAGGAATACCTATTCCGGTATCCCCCACATGGACAATAACTTCGGACTCATTGGCTTCAGCAGAGATCGTAATACTTCCGCCAGCAGGCGTATACTTAATGGCATTCTCGATTAGGTTTGCCAGTACCTGTCCCATAAGCTGCTTATCTGCCATCACAATGGGCAAATGGCCAGGTATTCTCCACTCAAACCTAAGGGATGCTTCCTCAAATACTGGTTCAAAGAGTGCCAGAATGGTATCTTGGAACTCGTCGATTTCAAAAGGTCTTAATTCCAGTTTGACTTCCCCGGATTCAAGCTGAGATAAGTCAAGAAGATCCGATACCAGCTGTGAAAGTCGTGCGGACTGTTGTAAAATCTTTTCTACAAAGCGCTCGTTTGCACCGGTATCCTCCAATGCACCATTAAGAAGCGTTTCAGCATACCCGTGAATAGAGGTCAAAGGAACCCGCATTTCATGAGCAACATTAGCCACGAAATCCGATCGAATTCGTTCCAATGTTCTCAACTGACTTACGTCGTGGAGACTAACCAGATACTCGTCGGCAACGGGAACAACGATGACCTCCGTCTCGCGCTCAGTTGTCCCAACCAATGTAATTTCGGCGTATCCGGCTTTTTCTGTATCCGTCACCTGTCTTAAGAGGTGTTTTAATCCTGGATCAGAAATTATTTCTACCAGAGAGAGCGCCTGATAATGGACAGGGAAGTTTAGCATCGCGATTGCTGCGGAATTGGCATACGTGATGGCAAACTGTGAATCAATTAGGAGAACTGCTTCAACCATCTTTGATAGGATGCTATCCCTTAGATTGCGTTCGCGCGATATCTCATGAATCTGCATTTCGATCCGATCCGCCATCTGATTGAAATGATTAGATAACTCTCCATAATGTCCCGATGCAGCGGCTGAAACACGGGAGTTTAATTCTCCGGTAGCAAGTGATTTCGTGGCTTGGGTCAGGTCGCGAATCGGTCTTGTGGTTACATTGGTGGTGATGATGTTGAGCAAAATTGCAAAAACCAGTCCTGCGCAGATTGCCAGTAGCAAGATCCACCTGGACTTACCCACAACCGAGTCGATGTCCTTCATAGGCAGTGCAACCCGAGAGACGCCTATCAACTCTCCCTCACGAATCAGCGGCAAGGCGAGGTAACGAAACCAGATCGCGCCGGTCTCATCATATCGGTCTATCACCCCAAATCGACCTGCCAAAGCCTCCCGGACTTCCGGTCGGTTTAAGTGATTATCCATATTCCGTAGCTGCTGTCCATCACGCTGTGTATCGCCCCACACAATCCCATCATGTCCAATAAGCGTAAGGTTGATGTCACTGGCGGTGCCCAGTCGATCCACAAAGCTGTCCACGACCTCATAAGAAAAAGTGTTGGGCAGTTTCTCCAGCAGTAGTTCCCGGGTCAGATGTGCCTGCACGGTCAACTCGTCAGTGATTCGCTCGCCGATGTCCCGTTTAAGCGAATAATCCAGATAGGCGTACATCGCTAACAGAATGACCAGCACGATCCCCATGCAATTCAAGATAAGTTTAGTGCGTATATTCATGCTAATCTCTTTACGAACGTCGAGAGGTGGTTTCGTGCAATTCTTCGCAATATTTCGGGCAGCAGTTGCAGAAAATTTTACGCGATGTCACGCCCCTCAGAAAGCCAACATTTCTTCCCAAGAATAGTATCACGAAGTTGATAGAGTGTCAACACACGATCCACAATTGAGTCTCACGCGCGTATAAGCCGTGACTAGCGATTGAACTCAAAAACAGGAACAACCAATCTACGAAAAAGTAGAAGCTCCTTGAAATTGATGAATTCCGTCGCGCAAATAGGCGCAATTAATCTCCGAATATTACTATAGGGACTCAGCAGCAGCCCGGATCTCATAGGCGGGCCCAAGACTCTTTGATGTCCAGCAGATCGGAAGATTTTGATAGACTTTTTACATCAGCTGTGTTAAGATTTTATCTTACCATTAAAAACGCAAAGCACAACGCTCAAATAGAAAGTGAGTCACAGCAGAGATGAATAATTCCCCCACCGAACTGGAACAGGTCCTAAGAGACGAAATCGAAGGTGAGGTACGCTTCGACGCGTATTCCAAAGTCTTATACAGCACTGACGCAAGTCTTTACCAAATGGAGCCTATCGGTGTTGTTATCCCGCGACATAAAGAAGATGTGACCCGGACCATCCAGATTGCTTATGACCGAAATCTGCCGATTCTGCCCCGCGGCGGCGGAACCAGCTTAGCAGGCCAGACGGTAGGACAGGCAATAGTCATTGACATGTCCAAATATATGAATGAGATTATTGAGGTCAACGTCGAGGAACACTGGGCGCGGGTGCAACCAGGAGTTGTCATCGACGAATTGAACGATCATCTCAAGTCGCATAATCTGATGTATTCCGCAGATGTGGCTACAAGTAGCCGTGCAAACATCGGTGGCACCATTGGTAACAATTCAGCAGGCGCACACTCCCTCATTTATGGCAAAACCATCGATCACACAATGTCGCTTGATTTACGTCTCTCCAACGGGGAAACAATCTTTGCAGAACCAATTTCGGTCGACGAACTTGCTGCCAAACAGCGCGGGAATTCTCGCGAAAGCCACATCTATCGTGAGATATGCCGAATCGCTGCGGAAAATGAAGATGAAATTCGGAAGCGGTTTCCACGAGTCCTACGTCGCGTTGCCGGATACAACCTTGATGAATTCATCACTGACGCGGGATCAAAGGAGCTTACACCCTACCGCAGAGATGGCTGCGATACAGAACATCCGTTCAGTCTTGCGAAAATCATCGTCGGATCAGAAGGCACCCTCGCAACAACGGTCGAAGCGAAAGTTAACCTCGTGCCAACCCCGAAGATGACAGCGCTCAATGTGATTCACTTCTATACATTGATTGAATCAATGGAAGCGATGCAGCCCATCTTGGAATGCGACCCTACCGCCGTTGAACTGATAGACAAGACCATCATCGATATGACAAAACAGTCGTTGGAATTCTCAAGAATCAGCACCTTTATCCAAGGCAGTCCGGGAGCTATTCTTGCGGTAGAATTCTATGGCGAATCAGAGGACGAACTGTTTGATCAACTCGACGCTCTTGAGCGAAAAATGAAGTCTGTTGGACTCGGTTATGCCTTTGTGCGCTGTATAACCGCAGAGGAAAAAGCACGGGTATGGGATACGCGGAAGGCGGGATTGGGCCTGCTCATGGGCGCGAGAAGCGACTATAAACCGGTCGGGTTTGTGGAGGACGCAGCCGTTTCGATTGAAAACCTGCCGGAGTATGTCCGCCGTTTCGGGAAGATCGTCGAAGATCACGACACAACCGCTTCCTATTACGCGCATGCGAGCGTTGGTTTATTGCATAACCGACCCGTGATCAATCTTAAGAAGGAAGAGGACATCCAAAAGATGCACTCGATCGCCCGTCATGTCCGTGATCTGCTAATGGAACTTGGTGGTGCGATGAGTGGTGAACATGGCGATGGACTGGTAAGAAGTGAATGGATTGAGAGTATGTTCGGACCCCAAATTTACCAGGCATTCCGCGAGGTCAAGGCAGCGTTTGATCCAACGGGTATCATGAATCCCGGCAAAATTATCGATCCGCCACCGATGACGGAAAATCTGCGCTTTGGACCCAAGTATAACGCAATCGAGATCGACACCTATTTTGACTTCTCCAGTCAGGGAGGATTCGGGGGTGCTATTGAAATGTGCAACGGCGTCGGTGCGTGCCGCAAGAGTCTGACCGGAACGATGTGTCCGTCTTACATGGCGACGCGGGAGGAGGAGCACTCAACGAGGGGGCGCGCAAATGCACTAAGAAACGTACTCTCTGGAACCTTGCCGCATGAGGATTTCAAGGACAAGCGGCTCTACGAGGTATTAGATTTGTGCTTGGAGTGTAAAGCCTGCAAAGCAGAATGTCCCTCGAACGTGGATATGGCAAAACTGAAATACGAATTCCTCGCACACTACTACAAGGAAAACGGTTTGCCGTTGCGGAATCGACTGTTCGGCAATATCGCTGAACTTAGTGCGATCGGATCCGCATTTGCACCGATTTCAAATTGGATGATGAATAACGGCATCTCCAAGTGGGCGATGGAGCAGTTTACCGGGATCGATCGAAGACGATCGCTCCCTAACTTTGTGCGCGAAACATTCGAGAAGTGGTTCCAGAAACGTCAGGGTTCCCACGCCGAACAACGGCAGGAGATTGGAAAACAGGTTGTTCTTTTCCACGACACCTTCATGAATTACAACTACCCCAGTATTGGAAAAGCTGCTACTGCTGTGCTCGAAGCTGCAGGATTCGAGGTCATCCTGCCAGAGAAGCGGTGTTGTGGGCGTCCGATGATCTCTAAGGGTATGCTTGAAGACGCAATTGAGAATGCACAATATAACGTTGAACGCCTCCTACCCTATGCCTCCAAAGGAATCCCCATCGTCGGTTGTGAGCCGAGTTGTCTGTTGGCACTACGCGATGATTATGTGGACTTAATCCCGGGGCCGGATACAGATCTTGTCGCACAACACACATTTATGCTGGAGGAGTTCTTGGTGTCTCTTCACGAAAAAGGGGAGTTGAATCTGGAGTTTGGGGATACAGAGAAAGAGATCTTGTTACATGGCCATTGCCATCAGAAAGCTATCGTCGGTGTGAAACCTTCCGAGCAGGTTTTGAATCTGCCACCGGGGTATAACGTCAACGTCGTTGATTCGGGGTGTTGCGGCATGGCGGGTTCTTTCGGTTATGAAGCTGAACACTACGAGGTATCAATGCAGGTTGGTGGTCGTCAACTATTCAAAGCAATCAACGAAAAGGATGGCGACTTTGAGGTGGCTGTCGCAGGGGTCTCTTGTCGCGAGCAGGTCAAACAAGGAACGGGCAAAGAAGCGAGGCATCTGATTGAAGTTTTGGCTGACGCGATACGGGATGCGTGAAATGGGTTAAAGCTGTAGGGTGTTACAGCACACAACGGAAACCATAATCATAGGTTGTGTTCATGGGTAACAGCCTCAAGCGATAGGCAACGCAGAGAGCTTCTGGTGAAGCACTCCAGCCACCACCGCGCAACACGCGCTCAGTTGAAATATCCATGAAATTGTCCATTATCCACTCGGGTTCATTTGCACCTGAACGTGGATTCTTGCGAGGCGATGTGAAGTAGAAGTCATCATCATAAAGATCTAAACACCACTCCCAGACATTTCCAGACATGTCATACAAACCGTACCCGTTCGCGGAATACCTACCCCCGGCAGTCGTATCTCCAACATTTCTGTCATAGTTCGCGTTCGCAGCAGACAGCACATCTCCCCAAGGATACTTTTTACCCGATAACCTGCCGCGAGCGGCGTATTCCCATTCTGCCTCCGTCGGCAGACGCTTTCCTGCCCAAAGAGCATAGGCAATCGCACTATACCAACTCACCCAAGTAACAGGATGGTTCGCCCGCCCCGCTGGATAGCTGTTATCCTCCCAATTCAACAGATAGTCACCATCGTGAAATCTATCGTCAATCCGATCTTTCTGCCAACGGGAATTTTCAGATAGGAACCGCCGATATTCAAGATTCGTCACAGTATACGTGTCCATGTAGAACGCCTCCACATGTACCGTATGCACTGGCTGCGCGTAAGGGGATTCAGCATCATTGCTTCCCATCTCAAATGTGCCAGCAGGTATCAGCGTCATGTTGTCAGGGTGGCTGGGTGTTGTCTCCATACAAGGTTCATCTTTTTCAGTCAGACACATGAAAAACAATCCGTCTAGGCAATTTTTATGTTCATCGAGCGTTAAATGAGGTACTTGAGCTAATATGTGAAGAATGGCATTTTTACTATAGGCGTCGTCGTTGCACCTCAAAGCACCATTTCGATTAGTCCACGACTCTTCTTATCGAGAACCTCAAGGTTGGCGATCTCGAAACGGTTGCCGTCCACATCAAGCAATAGGAGCCGGCGATCTGTAATCCATTGTGCGTTCTCGGAGACATTCCGCACCACAAACTCCCGGTCGCCCCGATCGGTCTGCACCTCCCAATAGGACACACCGAACTCACTTCTAAGCGAGTCAACCCGCTTGATAATGGCGGTCATATACCGCTGTTCAATGTCCTCCTTGATGAGACGTTGTGATTCCGCGTCTAACACAATAGGATCTTCGACCGTACAGATTACCTCATTTTTTTCGTCGAGTAGGCAGATGTAACGGTCGGGTTGAGATAGCGGAGCAGCACACACGACGCGAACCTTGAGGTAGGAGCGATCCCCCTCAATCGTTAAGCGAAGCACCCACGGCGGTTCACGGAACAGGCGAATCGCCTCCGGATCAACATGCTCCGGATGGGTTACCTGAATAGGCGTGATTGTCTTCTCCGTTTTTGTGCTTTCATTCTCGATGGGTGTGTTGTTTTTTTGCTCTTCTGCTGTCATGAAATTCTCCGGTAGATTGACCTAAGTTCCTATCCAAATAGACCCATTGTAATACGATTTGGCGCGAGTCACGGCAGATATCGTATACTACCGTTGGTTCTGGTAGGGAAGCAAGGCTTCACATTATACCGGCTGCCACATAAAAAAGTCAAACTGCTTTGACGCGACGACGTTATTCATCATCTTCATCCGAATCGTCCTCTGAACCCTCCTTCCCACCACCTACCGCCATAACAGCTGTCGTTTCCTGCTGCGTATGGACTAGACCATAGAAGATGCCTCTGCGCGTCATCAATTCCGCATGTGAGCCGACCTCGGCAATTTTCCCATCATCCAGAACCACCAGCCTGTCTGCGTTACGAAGCGTGGACAGCCGGTGAGCAATTGCAAAGGTGGTTCTCCCCTTGACGAGTCGTGCGATCGCTATCTGAATCTTCTTCTCAGTCGGTGTATCTAGTGAGGAGGTTGCTTCATCGAGGATCAGAATTTTCGGGTCATGCAGGATGGCACGTGCAATAGCAATCCGCTGCTTTTCGCCTCCGGAGAGTTTCCCACCGTGCTCTCCCACTTTTGTGTCGTAGCCGTCCGGCTTTGCCACGATAAATTCATGCGCTTCCGCGGCTATTGCTGCGCGAATCACCTCGTCAAACGGTGCGTCCGGCTTTCCGTAGCGGATGTTTTCGGCGATTGTAACATTAAAGAGTGTTGGTTCCTGATGGACCATACCTATCTGAGACCGTAAGTCTTCAAGGCGGAGATCCCGTATATCTGTACCGTCAACCTCTAAACGACCTCGATTGACATCGTAGAATCGGCAGATAAGGTTGATAAAGGTACTTTTTCCGACTCCGGATTTCCCCACCAGACCGATCATTTCGCCGGGAGCCACTTCCAAGTCAATGCCTCTGAGAACGGGTTTTCCTGGGTCGTATCCAAAGCTAATATCTCTGAAGGAAACCCGCCCCTCGATTTCTGGCATTGAGATCGCATCTGGCGCATCGAAAGGTTCCGTGGGGGTGTCCATTACCTCAAAGATTCGCTCTGCACCCGCATAGGCATGGATCATGAAGTTATAGTAATCGCCAAACCATTTGAGGGGACGGTAGAACATCCATAAGTAGCTGATAAACGCTGTCAACTGACCAAGTGTCAAGTCACCGCCGAGGATCTGTCTACCACCAAAATACCACACGAAAAACACACCGAAGCTCATCAGAAAGTTCGTCACCGTAAAGAAAACAAACCAAGCACGATCTGCACTGACACTGACCTGCCGTAGCTCGTCATTTCGCTGACTGAAGCGAATGCCTTCTCGTTTTTCTTGGGCAAAGGCTTTGACCAATCGAATGCCGGTGATTGATTCGTTCAGATGCGCCGAAAATCGCCCCCATTTGATAGACCAACGACGCCAGTACCGTTCCATACGATTCCAGATCAGCGCCCCACCTAAGACGATGGCCGGCACCGGGAGCAGCACGTAGATCGTGAGGATCCAGCTTTTGTGGAGCAGCATCCCCAAAATACCAAGTAGCAGCAACGCATTCGACAGGATGAAGGGAAGGTCAAACGTCATGTATTCCTCCAGCAAGTCTGCGTCATTCGTCATTCGTGAGATAAGCGATCCAACTTTGCGCTTATCATAGAACCTCAACGGTGTGAACTGGAGCACACGATACAACTCAGCGCGGATGTCTTCCGCCGCACGGAATCCGAGCCAACTGCTAATGGCTGTACGCCCTACTTGGGCAAACCACATCAAGAGTCGAATTCCGAGAAGTGCCAATACAAACCAGACCAGAAGTCCAAAATTTGCCTTCGGCGTGAGAACATCGTCGATAATATGTTCGGTGATGAGCGGCGGCAGTAGATCAATCGCCGCTGCAGCTGTTGTGATCAGAAAAACGAGTATGAGTTGAAAATAGTAAGGTCTGACGTAGCTGAGAATCCGCCACAGCGTGTCCCGTTTTTTAGTACAACTAATACATCTGCCGTTCTTTTCCGCAAGCAAGCTTCCACATTTTTCGCAGCGGGTGCGCTCGATCTCCGTAGGCAGTTCGAGTGGTTGCCCTTTGGAGAGCTGCTGAATGCCTTCGGCGACCTCCACAAATTTGGGTGCCAACGAACTGGAGTAGTGTAGATATACCGGTTCCCCTACCTTGCGCTCTACCGTGAGGCGACCTCCCCCGACGAGCTCCTCTGTCCTCACTTCCCGCACCGCTGTGAGCGGTACTTCCACCGTACCATCCGCTCCTACAGTTGGGATAAAAAGTAACTGCCGATCGGTAGCAATCAGCCATCTGTCCCCGAAGGCACGGTCACTGACGAAGTCTGTAGCAACTTGGAAGCGCACCTGTTCCTTTGACGGTTTTAACCGTTTCAACTTGGTATCCACTTCAGGGGGCAAGGCTTCCATGAACGGGTTCATTGGCACTTATCCATTTTTGGTTTTCTATATAAACCTCACGCGTAGCACTCGAACCAACTTTTGTGAGGCACCGCCCCATCCCGGTGAGGCGGCAGATCTTAAGGAGGAAGACGACGTCCAGCTTGATTTAACTCGCAGTCCAACTATAACTTCATATCTTCTACATCAGCGATGAGTATATCACAATTGTTACCCTACATTCAATCCTTCCCAAAGTGAGCAGGTGCTTCACTCTTCTGCGATTGGACTGATATTTTTTTTATGGATGGATGACATAACGCATGGTATAATGATTTAACCTCCGGGCGTTTCATGTATGTATACCAGCAAATCACGACAAATCCCCAGCACTTTCTCCCTCAAGGAACTCCTGACATGACGGCATCGCAGAAGCATTGGCGAGTACTCACCAATGATGATGGTTGGATAATAGGTACCTACGGTCCTCCATTGACCCCAGACATCATGTACGACAAGATGATCGCCCCCTATGCAGAATCGCCAGTTGATGTATTTCTCTGGTCTATCGGTGGACATGAGGTCTACGACTACGAAACCGAAGTTGGCGAACGATTCGGTGACGGGTATGAAGGTCTCGACGCTGGACAACAGAGAAAGGCTGAAAATCTACGCCAGATGATACAAGCGCACGGTGGTCCGGTAACCGTCATCTCGCAGTTATGTCGTGAAGCGGGTCTCGCATTTTTTCCGTCTGTCCGAATGAATGAACATTACGATATGGAGGAGGCTGCACCAAACTACGGCAGACTTCGCCGCGATCATCCCGAACTGTGCATTGGCCGTCCCGGGGAATCGATTCCATACGGAAGCCTTGAATGGGGCATACGGACCGGATTGAATTACGCATTTCCAGAGGTCCGCACCCACATGTCGAAGATTATCTACGAGCTAATTGAACGCTTCGACATTGACGGCATCGAGTTGGATTTTATGCGCCATCCCGCTTTTTTTCGTCTCGCAGAAGCGTATCAGTACCGATACCTAATGACTGATTTCGTATACGGGGTTCGGAGAAAGTTAGATGACGTTGGCCAAGAAAAGGGAAAACATCTCAATCTTGCCGTGCGTGTCCCACCAACGCTTGGGGATGCGAAACGGATCGGCCTCGACACCGAGGTGTGGATGAGAGAAGGCATGGCAGATATGCTTATCGCGGGCGGTGGATTTATTCCGTTTGAAATGCCCATCCGGGAATGGGTGGAAACGGCCGAGGGCACCGGATGCAAAGTATACGGTTGTTTCGAGGGACTCCGACCGTTGTTGGATGAAAAATCGCTCAAGGGACTGGCGCACCGGTATTGGGACGCGGGGGTAGACGGCATCTATTTCTTTAACTTTTACAGCATGTCGAACGCTTGGAGGCGAAGTGTTTTGAATCAGCTGGCGGATCCCACGGCCCTACAGCGGCTTGATAAGCGCTACGAGTTAGATCATTCCAATCGGCATCAACCGACATCTCAGCTCGGATATTCGTTTCTTAATGCCATTCCCGCAGCACAACTTCCTGTACAGTTCGAGGAGACTTTTTTTGATCGTAGTGTAATCCTCCGGATCGATATCGCCGACGACGTAGAATCCAGCGATGCTGACGGAACTTTGAGACGATGTATTCTGGGGCTGGGATTTGAAGGATTAACTGATAAGGATATGCTTGAACTACGCTTGAACGGAACACCTATTTCCTGGACTACTGGAGTGGTGATATCAGACGGAAGAACCCGCGTGGAGTATGAGCCGGACTGGAATCAATATCCATCTCGGACCCAAGAGGTCCCGATGCCCGGTGACATTGTCGAATTCGACATCAGCAGCTCCACCTTGAAACAGGGACACAACGAGTTGGAGATCCGAGCCGTCAGTCCGCAGGCAGAACGTCGTGAACCACTAATTTTGCAAGACGTGACGCTCGCGATAGATTACAACTGACAATCTGTTTCCAAGAGAGGCAGTGGGAGGAGATGGCAGATACTGACGCGCAATTAGCACAGAAGGCTGAACGCGCAGGTCGAGATCTACAGGGTATTTGGAAGTGGAGTTTCGAGATCATTGCGGTAGCTTTTGTGGCATTTTATGTCTATGGAGCGGGTTTCGGGACATCAGGCGAACAGTATCACGTCGGGCTGTACCTACTACTCACATTCGTCTTGACAGGCCTATTCTATCAGTTCAGAGACAACTCACCCCACTCACGGCCGTCGCTGGTAGATCTGGTCCTCGTTGGATTGACCATCTTTGTAATCGGATACTGGATTGTCGAGTATAAAACGCTCGCAAACCGGGTGGGCGCATACAGCCAACTCGACGTATGCGTTGGAGCGCTGGCAGTAGTTTTGAGCCTTGAGTATAGCCGCAGGACAGTTGGCTGGGCACTTACCATAATCGCTACGGTTGGTATTTTATACGCGTTGTTTGGTCAGTCGATGCCGTCCGTCATTGCCCACAAAGGATTTCCGTTA
This sequence comes from Candidatus Poribacteria bacterium, assembly GCA_022822005.1. Lineage (GTDB taxonomy): Bacteria > Poribacteria > WGA-4E > WGA-4E > PCPOR2b > PCPOR2b. The sequence continues at coordinate 68,398 of JAJECO010000080.1, read as the reverse complement.
CGCCGAATTTTTGAATATAGCGTCTTCAGTCAGGCGGGTATCTTTGGCATCATGGCAAATGTCATGGCCACGTATGTCGTTCTGTTTATTTTCTTCGGCGCGTTCCTCGAAAAGTCAGGGGTGGGACAGTTTTTCATTGATTTACCAATGGCTGTGGCGGGGCGGTTGGTGGGCGGTCCAGCGAAGGTAGCAGTCGTTGCTTCCGGCTTCTTCGGTTCCGTCGCTGGAAGTGCTATTGCAAACACGGTAGCAACGGGCGCGTTTACCATTCCCTTGATGAAGCGAACCGGTTTTCGGTCTCACATTGCTGGTGCCGTAGAAACAACCGCATCGGTTGGGGGGCAATTTTTGCCACCGGTAATGGGCGCTGGGGCGTTTATCATGGCTGAGCGCACCGAGATGCCGTATAGCCATATCGCACTGCTATCCGCTATCCCCGCGCTATTATATTTCTTTTCAGTGTGGGTGATGGTGCACCTTGAAGCGAAAAAGGAGGGGATTGAAGGGCTACCAACAGTAGAACTACCTCAGTTGTCCACACTCCTAAAGAGCCAGTGGTATTGCTTGACACCCTTAGTTGTGTTGATTACAACGCTCATCGTAGGTCATACAGCATCCCAAGCTGCGTTCTTTGCAATTCTGACGACAGTGGGGGTCAGCTACCTTCGCGGGGAGACGCGACTCACACCCAAACGCCTCTGGGAGGCAATGGTAAACGGTGCGAGAAATTCTCTGGCTATCGGTGGGGCAGTTGGCAGCATCGGTATCATCATTGCTGTAATAGATCTCACCGGACTCGGCAGAATTTTTCCTGATCTTGTTCTCTCCGTCGCCGGGGACAGTCGCGCAATTGCTATTCTACTGCTGGCGGGTGCATCGCTGATCCTGGGGATGGGCATCCCCGTTACAGCCGCGTATCTTATTACCTCTGAACTCGCTGTTCCTATCCTCACGAGCGACCAGATGGGGGTTTCCCTTATTGCAGCGCACCTGATTGTCTTCTGGCTCAGTCAAGATTCCAATATCACGCCGCCCGTCGCACTCGGTGCGTATGCAGGGGCTGCAGTGGCGCGGGCAGATCCGTGGAAAACCGGCTGGGCATGTTTCAAATTCGCCAAGTTCCTCTATATCATGCCACTGTTGTTCGCTTACACCCATATCCTGTTTGATGGCTCGATGTTGCAGAATGTCTTGTCTGTTGTAACAGCTACAGTTGGCACATTCATCTTTTCAATCGTTACAATGGGCTACTTCCTCCGCAAAACGACATGGACAGAGTGGGGTATCCTCGCGATTGCTGCCTTCTTAGCATATATTTACAATATCTATACTTTCGTAATTGCGCTGGGACTGCTAGCCATAGTCTACTTCGGACAGAGGCGGGCTTAACATATACTAAAATCCTGGAATGTTCTCTGTATCTGTAGTTTACAACATGAGATATTTCCACTCAAGAAGAGGGCACTAACAGCAGCTGACCGTATGAACACACACACATTTTCTCCCTATCGACATGACCTTGAGGTCCTACGGGCGATAGCCATGGTGTTAATCATCTTCTTTCATGGTGCGGTGTCATTTTTTGATGCGCCTTGGCCTATTCAAGATGTGCACCAAAACGAAACACTGTCCGTTATTTTTCTTGTAATCCATGGGTTTCAGATGCCGCTCTTCTTTGTGATGAGCGGTTATTTCACAGCAATGATGTGGCGCACACGGGGGATGAAGGTGTGGTTAGGCCACCGATTTCGGCGAGTCTTCATGCCTCTGGTGTTTGGCCTTGTCACGATTGTGCCGCTTACGCACTGGATGAACGAAAAATTGGTTGCGGATGCGTTGGAACGAAGCACTAACGCCGCACCTTCACCCCTACAATTTCCGGGCGAAAATATTTGGAGCGCAGCGAAACTTGGAGATCTCGAAGCCCTCAGAGGGCACGTGTCAAACGAGACAGACCTCGACGCGCAAGATCCTCACACGGGGTTCACGGCATTGTCATGGGCAATTCTTGCCGGGGAAGTTGAAGTTGCGGAATACCTCATCAACGCGGGAGCGGACGTAAATGCGAGAAATAGGGACGGCACAAGGCCTCTACATGAAGCAGGTTTTATAGGGCAGGATGAGATTGGTGCGCTGCTCCTGCAAAACGGTGCAGCGGTGGATGTTAAGGATGAAGATGGTCAAAGTGTGTTGAACTACGCACAGGCGGATTGGGGGGATACCTATTCGAGAGTTAAGAAACTGCAAGTACGGCTGGACCCAGTAGACACCTTATACGGTAGAATGCGCTTTGCTACACTCTTATCTCAATATAGTTCCGGGGCGAAAGTACCAAGCTTAATAACAAACAATCTGTGGCGGACGTTAACAACGGCGCGTATATTCCATCACCTCTGGCTGTTCTGGTTTCTGTGCTGGCTGGTTCTCGTCTTCGCGTTATATGCTCTGCTCGCTGACCGGTTTGAGTGGTCGGGTCCGCCGCGAACAATCATACTTTCTCCGTTGCGCTATCTTTGGCTGATTCCCTTGACTATGGCACCGCAATGGTTTATGGCGGGAAGAGGCGCAATCCCTTACTTTGGTCCAGAGAATTCCCTGGCCATTCTACCCATGCCATATCTGCTCATCTACTATGGAATTTTCTTTTTTTGGGGAGCGTTTTACTACGACTCTGACGATACCGAAGCCAAGGTTGGGAAACAGTGGGTAATTACAATGCCTATAGCCCTGCTGGTGATCTTTCCCGTAACACTGATATTGGGACTCTCCCCAGATTCAGCCCAGCAATACCATCTCGTTTCGTTGCTCTTGAAGGCAACGTACGCATGGATGTTAGTTTTCTCTCTGATGGGCATTTCCCATGAACTGATAGCAAGAGAGAACAGAGCGTGGCGATATATCTCAGATGTCGCATACTGGCTGTACCTCGCGCATCTTCCTCTAATCCTCTTGGCACAGGAGATAGTGCGAACATGGGACCTACCGGCGCTCCTCAAGTTCAGTTTGGTATGTTGTAGCGCAACAGGCGTGCTGCTCGTAATTTATCAACTTTTTCTGCGCTATACCTTTTTGGGCACAATACTGAACAGGCAGCAATAGACTCACCCAAAAACGCCACTTCAAGTCAGCAGCGCTTTCAGAGGCACATCCTCATCCTTGGGAAGATAATAACTCAGTGGATCGCTGACCACTCCGAGTAGCTGTTTCTGTAGCGGTGTTGTACACTTTGCAATCAGTTCATCTGGCATCGCTACATAGTCCATCGGCTTGACCCATCGGTAGGCATAACCAATGAAGATTGTTTTCCTCGGCGTACCGGACCAGTTATGTCCTGGACCGTGCCACGTCCGCTGCTCAAAGATAAACGCATCTCCCGCCTCCACATTCATGGATATGGCACCCCTTGCGCTTCCAGTTTCGGCATCTACGGGCGGTGTACCGGTGAGCCTGTTGCTACCGGGGACAAGCACCGTCGCACCTGACGCTGGGTCCGATTGATCGCTGATTGCATAAGCGATTTTGAGCAGGATCCTCGGGTGGGGCTCTTGCATTTCACCGGGCGATGTACCGCCATCCCGGTGCAAACCGATCCTGTCTCTGACCTTTGGCGGCGGTTCATCCTTCGATGGCAGAACCAGGAGGTGCGAAGTAATCATCTGTATATTCCAATTCAGGATGCCCCAAGCGAGTGGTGCGGTTTTGGGCCAATCGAGGAGCTGGAAAAAGGCGTCGTGCTGCGTGATGCAGTTGCGGATATTTAATCTTCCATCAGCTTCCAAGCGCCCAGCTTTTTCCTCACGTTCATAGAGTTCATTGATTGCTGCATCCACTTCGGCAACGACGTTTGGTTCCAAGGCATTTTTGATTACGAGATATCCGTTGGCATCCACGAACTCCAGTTGTTCGGGGGTCAAGGCGGCGTAACCGTTCAAGTCATTTTGAACCGACATTTCTCCCTCCAGTTCTTAAAGTTACAAGGGGTGTTGATCAATTCCTATTAAGAGGATACCCGATTTAGCCAATCAATGCCAGACATTTTTTACAGATGTATGTGTCGAAAACCAAACATGCTATGACAAAGTTCTAAGGAATGTAGGAGCCACAGAACATGGAAAACAAACACCTTTTTATCGACGACCTTGAGATTGAGTCTAAGCAGCACCTCAAGCGCAGCTTCCATCCACCGGAAAAGGTTGGTACCGTGCTGCAGCCTGATAGCCCCTGGGAAGACAAGTCTGGATGCGCCTGTCCAATGGTCATCAGAGAACCGGATGGCACACTAAAAATGTGGTATTGGAACTCGAAAGACGATCTTAACGACCTTTACGCTACGAGCGAGGACGGTCTTAATTGGGAGAAACCGATTCTCCACTTGGCAGAAATTGATGGTAATACCGAGAACAACAAAGTCAAGACGCCGGGACGGATTGGGCCCGGCGCAGTTTTCTACTGTCCTGAATCGACGCTTTCCGAAGGTGATGACACGTTGTATCGGACAGTTTCATGGATCCCTGGCGGTGAGTGGAGACAGCGATACTTACCGATTTTTAGTCCGGACGGATTCAATTGGCATACGGCGGAAAACATGGACGAGGAACCTGGCATCAGCGATGGTGTGGGCGACACCGGTACGTTTCTTGTTGCCGATGAGGCTTTCCCGATGATGCGCGAAGATGTGCCCGGTCGCTATGTTGCCTTTCCACGCCTCCACGCGACTGTTGGGCGTTTCCGTCGCAGGGCTGTCGGAATGACATTTGCCAATTCTCTGCCGAATCGCGCTCGACTGATGTTGGATTGGCCCCGCTCCAACCTCGTTCTTGCCCCAGATCTGGTTGACGACGAGATGGCGCGCGAACGCTTGAATAAAGCCTACGCCGATGGAATTATCCACTACAATGACCCGGTAGACCAGCATTGCGAATTTTATACCATGCAGCCGTGGGCGGTGGGCAACGTTTTTGTAGGAGCGCTCTATATTTTCGATGTCAGTATGGATATGTACAAACATAGCATGTGGAATCAGCACGGTATCATGGAGACACAACTGGTGTACAGCCGTGATCTGGTGCATTGGGATCGACTCGGTGACCGCCAACCGTGGATTGGACGGGGCGAAGCCGGTGAACAGGACTGTGCGATGATACACTTCGATAGTGTGCCGATCCGCGTAGGAGATTGGATGTACCAGTACTATTCGTCAGGCAATCTCCCACATCCCTCGGTGGATCAGCGGTGGCTGATCGAGCAGAGAAGATTAATTGAGGCGGGTAAACGGCATCCCCTCCAAGCGATCGGGTGTGTGAGATTTCGACCCGACCGTTACGTCTCCTTAGAAGCAGGTACGCGAGTTGGTCGCGTGATTACGAAAGCTGTAACCGTGGACGACAGTCGGTTATTAGTTAACTGTGATGCCATAGGCGGTGAGGTGGTCGTGAGCGTCCTGACAGAGCGAGGCCGCCCACTAAAAGGTTATGAACAATCCCAACCGATCCGGGGAGACTATATCGAGGCTCCCGTATCTTTCTCGAATCCCCTCGCAGACTTAATGGGCCAACGAGTTAAGCTCCGCTTTACCCTCCAGAACGCGAAATTGTTCAGTTACTCATGGGAGAAGAATTGATATTGACTTCCCCTCGCATGTGTAGTAGCATAAGTATTCGATTTGAAACCTTAATAATTCAGTTGGCTCTATTAGTGGCCATCGGTATGAAAGGAAACAAGCAACATGATTAAGATCGGCTGTAATTTCCTGAGTTTACAAAACACGGACGTCGAGTCCTTTATCGAGGTTGCACACGATTTAAGAATGGATGTCGTTGACTTCCATTATCGGGCGTTCACTTCGACGGATCCAGAATATCTCGGCAATATCAAGCTTCAATGTCTTAGATACGGTATGCCCATCGGCTATATTGGTGTGAGTGGTCTGTTCGTTGGGAATGCTGCCGAACGAGAAGAACACGCGCAAAACTGTAGGGATGCGATTGACCTCGCTGCGTTTTTGGGTTCACCGATTATCCGGGCTTTCTGCGCGGTAATACCGGAAAAGAATGGTGACGGCGATGATCCCTGGCCCGCGATGATTAAGGGTTATCAGGATGCTGCCGATTATGCTGCCGCGAAAGGGATCGCTGTGGGATTGCAAAACCACCCATCTACCGGCGACGATATGCTACGGATCCGAAGCGAGACGAATCGAGACAATTTCGGCTTTGTCATGGATACAGGTCAGTGGGTTGGCTCTCCCGGATCGGGTCCAAAAGGCGAAACAGATCCAGATATTGACTTCTATGGGTTCATGGAACAGACTGTACCGTATGCCTTATACGTCCGCACGAAATTTTACAAAAACGAAAGCGGCACGGAGGAGTGGCTGGATTACGAGCGAATCGCAGGCATTCTGAAAAGCGTCAATTACAACGGCTGCATATCCATTGTCTACGAAGGTGAACATCCGGATCGAATTGATCAGGTGCGTAAAGCCGCTAACCAACTACGCACACTGTTGGCAGGCTATTAACGGAGACGCTTATCGATGTCAACCCCAACGAACCGAGAGCTGATTGAGTGCTGGCGTGACGAGCCAGCACCGCTGCTCCCGCTGCTCCACGCCTTCCACGACCGCGACGGCTTTATCTCTGAGGAGGCTCTCAGGGACATAGCCGTGGGGCTTCGGATACCGCTTGCAGATCTTTATGGCACCGTTACCTTCTACCATCATTTTTCCCGTCAAGCCCCCGGGAAGCGTGCACCACGGGTCTGTACAGGACCGGTATGCTGCTTGGTCGGCGGGAATGAGATTCTTGCTGCGCTCAAGGAAGAGGGAGCCACACCCATGCCGTGTGCTGGGCGGTGTGACGATTTCGTGCCGGTCCTAAAGGGAGATCAGGTGCTGATTGGGGTGGATCCGGACAGACTGGAAGCGAAAACATCGCCCTTGCCGCCGCCAAATCCGGGTGGGATTGATGAATGTGTCTATAGCGCTATCCGTGAACCGGATCGCGGGAGCATTGGCGGTTACCGCCGAACAGGGGGTTATGAGGGGCTAACACGCGCAGTGCAGGAGATGCGCCCATCTGAAGTGATCGACATCATCACAAAAAGCAAGCTGGCGGGGCGTGGCGGAGCAGGCTTTCCAACAGGACTGAAGTGGCAAGCGGTAGCGGAAGCATCTGGCAACCCAAAAACGATTGTCTGTAACGCGGACGAAGGGGAACCCGGCTGCTTCAAAGACCGGGCAATCCTCGATCACGATCCCCATGCGGTGATTGAGGCGATGGTTCTCGCCGCTTACGCTACCGGAGCCACGCGCGGTTTCATCTACCTCCGATATGAATACCCCGAAACCCTCAACATATTACAACAGGCAATCATCGAAGCAGAGGAATCGGGCTTCCTTGGAGATGGGATTCTGAATGCCGACTTCAGCTTCCAACTTTACCTGCGACGTGGTGCTGGTGCGTACATCTGCGGTGAGGAGGGTTCGCTTCTCAATAGTCTGGAAGGCAAACACCCGTTCCCCCGCAACCGGCCTCCGTATCCAGTAACCCACGGCTACGATAATCTCCCAACGGTGGTCAACAACGTTGAAACCCTTGCGGCTTCACCTCAGATTCTGCGTCGAGGAGCAGAATGGTATCGCGACCTTGGACTGAACGGTCATGCTGGTACGAAGGTGATCAGTCTTTCCGGCGACATCCAGCGACCGGGTAACTATGAGGTACCGTTCGGACTTCCGTTGCCAACGCTGCTTTACGACTGGGCAGGCGGTCCCCGAGAAGGGCGTTCGATTCAGGCGGTTACAATGGCGGGTTTATCCGGCGGTTTCCTCGCGGGAGAAGATCTGAACGTAACGCTTGATGAGCCGAGTGTTGGGAAGGTGGGGGCTATGCTCGGTGCTGCTGGGATTATCGCCTTCGACGACAGCCGGGATATAATCGAGATGGCACGTAACGCAATGGAATTTTTCGCTGAAGAATCATGTGGTAAGTGTTTCCCGTGCCGTATCGGCACGCAACGGCTCACTGAACGACTCACTGGACAGGCAGGCCCGGGGGATTTGGCGAAATGGCGAAGTGAGGTCAGCGACATCGGCGCAACCATGCAGGCAACGAGTGCATGTAGTCTCGGCACCGCTGCGCCAAATATCACCGAGAGTTTGATAAAGTATTTCCCAACAGAGGTTGGTCGCCACGTCAACCGTAAGACATAAAAGTCGGGAATTGGAATTCCGCCTACAAAGCACATATAGTAGGGGGTGTACCTTCCAGATCGCGACAGCCGGGAATTGAAATAGCATTACTTAGGCAACGGCACGCAATTTCTCGACACGCTCATCTACCGCTCGGAGCACATCCTGAATGCCGGCTACAGCACCGGGGTCAAACAAAGGCTCACCGCACTGTGTGCAAACCCAGGCAGGAATGTCCTGTAGTACAATCACATAACCGTTGCGGCTATCGGTAAATGTAGCTTTACCGCGTTTCAATTCCGATTGGCAGTACAGACACTTCATTCGACTTTTCTCCAAATTGAGCCTTGCAGTTTTGTATCAAAACAGTCATTCATCTGACTCCAACGCCTGATCCCGTAACAGATGTTTCTGGATCTTCCCCACAGAGGTTCTGGGAAATTCATCACAAAACGTGACTGCTACAGGGACTTTGAACCGCGTGAGTGATTGGCCGCACCCCTCTATAATCCCCTCCTCGGTCAGTTTTACGCCCGGCTGTGGAATCACGAATGCGTGAGGCACTTCGTCGAACATCGGGTCTGGCATACCGACAACCGCAACGTCGGAAACCCCACTGATCCCCTTAATTACCGACTCGATTTCGCTGGGGGCAACATTCTCTCCGCCGCGCTTGATTATATCCTTGCCCCGATCAACAAAATAGAAATATCCCTGCTCATCGTAGTAGGCATTGTCACCGGTATACAGCCAGCCCTCCCGCATGGTCTCATTAGTTGCCTTCGGATTTTTGAAATACCCCTTCATCACTGTGCGACCGGGATCCGCGCCAATAGCAATCTGTCCAATCTCTCCCGGAGAAGTTTCGTTGCCCGCGTCATCGAGGATTCGTACGTCGTAGCCCACGACAGGTTTTCCCATTGAGGGTAGGTTTCGCGGACCGTAGAGCGGACTCATGAGCGGCAGCCCGACCGTTTCGGTCATCCCCCACAGGTGTTGGAGCGGGGCGCCAAATCGTGTATCCCACTCGGCAAACTGTTCATCGGTTAGAGCAATGGCGAATGTGACGTTTCTCAGACGATTGGATCGCCAGCTTTCGTTGGGAGGTTGGGCGAGCAACATACGCAGCGGCGCGGAGAACAACGCTGCCATCGTGCATTGGTGTCGGACAGCTAACCCAAAGAATCGGGAGGGACTAAATCGCGGGGACACAACAATGCTGGCACCACAAACCAGAGAGGGCCAAAAGGCGTGGCAGTGTGCAGCGGCATGAAAAACAGGCAACGTGATAAGGTGCCGATCTTCGTTCCTTAGACCGCTGCCGCGCACGAAGACTTCCGCCCCGTAGATCAACGCCCTATTGGTCATCAGTACACCTTTGGGGTTGCTGGTTGTACCGGAGGTATATATCATGTGTACGACATCATCCGCCGAAATCTCTACATTGGGTGGCGAGGCATCCTGACGTGCAACTTCACGCTCAAATATCGGATGTCCCGTCGGATGCTCACATCGCGACACCACAACCTCCTGCACACAAGCGGTCGCTGATGCTGCCGCCTGTGCAACTGTCAACTGATCAAACTCTGTGATAACAAGTCGAGACTCCGAGTGTCCCAAAATGTAGACAAGCTCATCAACCGTAGCGCGGTGGTCGGCCGGCACCATGACCGCTCCAATGCGACTTGCAGCGATAGCAAGTGCCACGAAGACCGGCGAGTTGGGCGCATGAAAGGTGAACGATTCCCCGCGTTTGATCCCGATCTCCAGCAACCACTTAGCAGTCTGATTCACCAGTGCTTCAAACTGGGCAAAGCTCCACTGTTGACAGTGCCCTTCCAAATCCTCAAAAATCAGATAGGTCTTGTCGGGATGGTATGCTGCGAATTGGCTAAAGATAGATGATATTGTGCGATTACCAGCGATGTCCACTTATGTTTCCCCTCATCTCTGCGAAATTAATCGCTGCGTCTCCGTTGCATAAACTGATTCACTGCACTTTGTGCTTCCTCCGTTTTATAGCACCTCTCAAACGCCGCAACTGTCCGTCGCTCCCAGTGTTCGTGATCCAGTACCCGCATTTCACGCAGCAACGTTTTGGTTTCAGTTAGTGCGGCTTTTGGGCGCGAGGCAAGTTCATTAATCCAATCCGCCGATTGGGCATCAAAGTCCTTATCAGACCACACTTCGTCGACCAAGCCGAATTGCTGTGCTGATACGCCATCAAATTGCCCACCGCACAACATCAGTTTTCGCGCAGCTTGAACCCCAACCAATTCTACTAAGCGCGATACACCCCACGGCGGCGTCCAGCCGTGAGCTACTTCTGGCAGTCCAATATTAGCACCCTGTGCAGCTACGCGGAAATCGTGATAGACGCCCAAGAAGAGTCCGCCGCCCAGAACATATCCCCGCCATGCGGCAACGGTAATCTGCGGAAGCTCCTCCAGTTGCGCGAAAACCTGTCCATGCGTATACTCAAATTCAGCCGCCTCTTGAGGCGAACATCCGGCTAACTCTTTCAAGTCACTGCCCGCGGAATACGCCTGTCCGCTGCCTTGGGTCACGAGCACCACCACTTCTGAAGCTTCCTGCACCTGACACAGTGCGTCCTCAAAATCGCGCAATAAAGCTTGATTGATGGCGTTAAGCGCTTCGGGACGACGCAGGGTTAACGTGGCGACTCGATTGGAGATTTCCAAGTCAATCAGCGACATTCAGTGCAATCTCTCTCGGATAGCTGTATTAATGTCAGAATCAGGATTTTCTGGATTAAAGGATTATCAGGAGAATTTTAACGCAAAGTCGTCAAGACACTAAGAAGAATTTTTTATTATTTTTTTGAAAGTTACGCATTTCAGCGCGGGGCAAGATGCCCCGCCTACAGTTAGCTACGTAAGTTCCATTTATGTCGTAGCTGCCTTGCATTCCTTTTCCATCGCTTCAGGCTACACGGTATTTTTCAATTACATCCATGTCCACTGTGATACCAAGCCCCGGACCGTCCGGCACCAGAAAGTGACCCGCTTCGATTGTTAGACCCTCTTTTGCAACATCGGCGATGCGCATGTGGGGCAATTCGTCACACGGCAGGGTCGCATTGGGAAGCGTACATTGTACATGGACGGAATAAGCAGCTAAGATACTCAAACAGAGTCCCCCCATCTGTACCCAGCACGGCACATCCGCGGCCTCAGCCAACGCAGCGGACTTTCGTAGGCTTTGGCCAGAACCGCCCAAGTTCACGTAGTCGATGCACTCTGCTTTGAGCGCTGCGAGAACCCCAGCCGGTGGTCCGAGATGCAAGGCTTGCGGGATATGGGTTTTCTCGCGTAACAGGCGATACCAATCCAAGTTATTTTTGAGGACCGGGTCCTCAAAGTTGGCAACCGTTCCGAAAGGTTCAAGCTGTTCTGCCAAGCGCGTGGCAGTATGTAGGTATTTGAATTCTGTATTTGGATCCACGCCGACGGTGTAATCGGGACCCGCCGCCTCCTTTATAAGGCGCACCGTTTCCACGATGTTCCAGGAACGCGCCTTCAGTTTGTGGTTCGTGAATCCCAAACCCGCCCCCACCTCTGCCTCCGCAGCCGTTTCGTGCGGTTCCATGGGACAGGACCAGTAGGAGACCGGCACCTCGGCGCGCACCTTTGGACCAAAAAAGCGGTGGACGGGGATACCGTAGGCTCGCCCGGTGATGTCCAATAACGCACAGGTGAACGCATCGGGTTGAGCGAATGGATCTAATCCAAAAACGTCCTGCCCGATGTAAGACTGTGCCGTGCCCTCCTGTGCAGATCGTGTGCCTTGGTACTCTCCCCAACCTTCTATGCCTTCGTCGGTCTGAACGCGACAAAGCGTTATGTCGTAGATCTTGGGCATGTACTTGGCAATCGGTGGGATTGGAGGAATTTCCACCTCGTAAAGATCAACCTGAATGATTTTCATGTGAACATCTCTCCTTTTGTGGTTCTGGACCTATGGCAGAAATCTACATTATTCTCCAGTCTATGTTGTATTGGAACCTCTAAGAACCTTCCTGTTGCAACCGTCGAACCCTTGCTGGCACATCATCGTTGACAATCTCTATGGATTGAATCCCCAAGCCACGGTCTGCCAACGGAAGATTGACCTTGGCTCCACCACGCCGGTGCGATTCCCGCAACCCGACAGCGACTTCTAACGCCGCCCGTCCGTCGTCGCCCGAACATTTGGGGGGCTGTCCCGTTTCCGCAGCATTGATTAGGTCCGCAACGATTGTCAGTCCCATCCCCTGCATCCGCACGGGCCAAGGAAATGGAACCTTTGCCGGTCTGGGACGCCCTCGGCGACCGCCGGGTACGGTGAGGATAAGTTCAAATTCCTCTGCGTTATTCAAGGAACGGATACGTCCCTCTGTGCCAATCACATCGACCTCCCAAGACGCAGCGCCACACGGCATACTCCTAAGATAAGCGCGCACTCCATTATCAAAAACGAGGTATCCGTTGCCGCTCAGGTCAGTTTCACCGGCGGCGGCTTCGTCCGATTCCATCTCGCCGAAAACCCATTCGACATTGCCGCCAGCCATGTAGCGCAAAATATCGATGGCATGGCTGCCGTTATGGGACAGTCCGCACTGGGCATAAACCGTTACCTGTAGAAGCTCACCAAGTTCGCCCGCGTCAATGAGGCGACGTGCTTCACTGAAGAACGGATTCCAACGACGGGCACAGTTGACTGCAAGCGCGACACCATTCTCTTGGCAGACGTTCACCATTGCATCCGCTTCCTCCAAGGTCAACGCAATCGGTTTTTCCGCCCAGATGGCTTTGACTCCCGCACGCGCGACCTCCTGTACGATAGCTGCGCGGACACGTGCCGTTGTGCATACGCTGACGAGGTCTAAATTCTCATTCGCTAACATCTCCCGATAGTCACTATAGATGTGGTCGGCACTCAAGCCCCAACGTTCCCCAAAGATGGCTGCCTGTTCCTCGTGGAGGTCTGCCCCCGCAACGAGTTCGACATTTGGTGCAGCGTGATAGCTGGGCCCATGGCAATAGGGCAGGAAAAGGGAACCGCCCTGCGTGATCTCATCGTCAAAGGTGCTGCCCATTCTTCCAAGACCGATCACTGCGGCACGATAGGTTGACATAGATTTGTCCTCCGGTAATGTTTCATTAGGATTAGATTAACCAAAACCTAACTTTTTATACAGCACACGTCTTCAAAAAGAGTTGTACATATCTCCAGTCTTAGGCGTATCTCCTCAGTTCTTCAATCTTCGATACCTCATCCAAGGCTTCTCGCGCCTCCGGGGGTAATCGCCAATCCGCCGATCCGAAGACCTCGTCCACGTGTTCAGGGAAATCTGCCCCGTGAATCGGGGCCGTTATCTCTGGATGGTCTAAAATCCACGCCACCGCCACCTGTGCGGGTGTTCGGCCATTTTCTGAGCCAATGTCAATGAGCGTCTGTACAATCCTATCGACTCTTTCTGTCATCGCCTCTTCAAAGTTGTATTTGTGTGCGCTCAGACCCCATTCAGGTCCTTTTCCCCAGGGGGTGTTCGCCGGTGGCTCCTGTCCACGTCGAAAATGTCCAGTCAACAGTCCAATGGCAAGCGGACTAAAGGTCATGATTCCGAGACCGTGTTCGCGGGACAGCGGCATCAAATCCGGCTCGATCTCCCAGCGGTTGAGTAGGTTATATTGGTTCTGGAGGCAGACAAACGACTCTAAATTGCGAAGTGTGCTGATTCCGAGTGCTTCCATGACTTTCCACGCCCGGAAATTACTGCAACCGACATAGCGTACCTTTCCGGCACGGACCATGTCGTCCAACGCACGCACGGTCTCCTCAAGCGGCGTTTTAGGGTCAAAACTGTGGAGCAGATAGAGATCAATATGATCCGTTTGAAGCCGTTTAAGGCTTGCGTCGACGCCCTGCATCAGATTCACGCGCGATAAGCCGGTGTGGTTTGGGCTATCCCCAAGCGTTCCGAAGATTTTAGTGCACAGCACAATATCATCACGCTTTTCCTTGATCGCTTTGCCAACGATGATTTCGGATCGTCCCGCACCGTAGAGCGCGGTATCGATAAAGTTGCACCCAAGATCGATTGCCCGGTCTATCACCTGTATACAGGTCTTTTCGTCCTCCTGACCGCGGAAGGCTGTTCCCAAACAGATGCTGGACACCTTCACACCCGTTTTTCCTATGTGTCGATACTCCATGTTCTCTCCTCACAGCAACCCGAGTGCTTGATCAATCTCGGACTGGTATTCGTAGACTTGGCAGGACTCTACTTCGCTCATTTTCACCGCCCGCCCAGCCCTAGCTGATTCAAATATGGCATAGATGGCTGCCACGTCCTTCATCCCCTCAAGCCCATCTACCTCGATCTCTCTCTCATTGAGGATGGCTTCAGCCAGTTCGTAATACTCAAGTGCGATAATTTTCCAGTCCACTTTGCTGTCCTTGTCAGTGATTTGGGTAGGGAAGAGATGTTCCGCCAAAGGCTCCAGCGCAAAACCGTCTACGGATGCAAGGAGATCCTCCTGAGTCATCTCATCTTCATCCCGTCGTTTCATACTGACCCGGCTGCCGCGCGCCCCAAAACCGTTGATACATCCTTGATCGCCCAAAATCATCTCACCGCCATAGCTGCCCGTACCACCGCGGCTGATTAACCAGTTCACAGTGACACCGCTCTCCATCTTGAATATCGCCATCGAGGTGTCCTCCGCTGTGGCTGGAACTTCATTGTCCATTGCCCGATGCCGATTCTGGTAGAAGGTGTAGGTGTCACCGATGCTGTCTGCCTTACGTCTTACCGGTTCGACCAACCACACATCGCCGTAGACCTCCGCAATGTCTCCGAGTTGATAGCGGATCTGATCTGCCATGTGAACCCCCATGTCAACAATGGGTCCCCCTTTATCCTTGAGGTGTCGCCACGGCGTTATGAAAATCGAATTGCCAGCACTGAGCGAGTGGAACAACCCCATATAGGGTGTACCGATTGCTCCCGTTTTTAAGAGATGATTGACCAACCGTGCTGAAGGATCGCGTCGGTAGTTTTCCGCCACCGACAGTTTCCGGTTGTTTCGTTCTGCGGCGTCAATCATTTGCTGGCACGCCCCAACCGTAATCGCCATCGGTTTCTCGACCATTACGTGCAGTCCCAAGTCCAATGCTTGACAGACCACGGTGTGGTGCACCGACGGATCTGTCACTACATCCACGGCGGTGAGATCGGGCGCCCCACGTGCCATTTCCTCCAAATCCGTAAAGATAGCCGGGCGTACTCCGAGCAGTTTTTCCGCTTCGCCGGCAGCGAGTTCAGCATTTTCGCGGCGAATGTCGCACAGGGCAACCAACTCAATATTATTGAATGGGGTTTCGGCAAGCTCTCGCAGCCCGTAGAGGTGTCGAGTTCCCATACCGCCGCAACCTACCAAGCCAAGTCTGATTTTCTCCATATCAACTCCTCTTCAATCCGCGTCCTTCAACGCTTGAATTCCGGGCCAATCCCGCCACATATCCGCACCCGGCGGTTCCTCTTGTGTCTGCTCAAGGTCTTTCTTACGGAAATCGTACAACACCGCTTGTCGGATCTGATCGGAGAAGTTTTGTCCCGCTGCATGACCGATACGATGATGCCAAAACACTATATCCCCCGGTCCCCCGTAGGTTTCGACGTAGGGCCACTGGTTGACCATTGCTAGTACGTCGTCGTATCCATCGGTGCGTTCATGCTTGTATTGTGAATGGAACTCGTAATAAAACTCCTTGTGACTTTTGGGCCAAACGGTAAATCCACCGCCCCGTGGCGGAACGTGGTCAATGTACCCGACAACTCCAAGGTGAAAGGGATGTCCATCGACGTGGCAAGTGGTCGGTTTCTCAGGCTCATCGCCGTAGGGGAGTGTGCAGTAGATTCCCCGAATCCCGTCAGGTATTTGTAGATTCCCTTTGCCCAGAAGCTGCTCTGCCATGCCCCACACACTTGGATCTGTCGCAAGCAGTCGCACCATCCAATCTTCGACCCCCGGTTCGCGAAAGTTCCAACGGAAACCGCGCTTTGCATTCGTGGAATCTTCGCATTCTTCTTCTTTTTTAATAGGACCCACCCAAGTCTCAGGGGCATACCGATCCATGGAGGGCGGTGCGCCGTCCCACAATCGATCCCTCGCTCGCGCCATCAGATCCGGATCCAGAACTTCCCGTTTAACCAGATAGCCTTCCCGTTTGAAAAACAGAATGTCTTCATTCGATAATGTCACCATCCATTGACCCTCCTTATGCGTAAAAGAGAAGTATTGCCTACAAATGCACAGGTCTAAAGATCTGCAAGTGCATTTCGTCCTATTACATCTGTGGTCTCAGGTCCTTCACATCTTTCAACAGCGTTTTTGAATCGTCAATTGTCAGTAAGTCCTTGGCTTCGTCTTCCTGCTTTAACAGTTCCTCCAGAGCACGATCTGCTTTAATGGTGAACCCCGCATCTTTGATCATCTGGAGTGTCTGTTTTCGCGACGCACCCCGCGTATTCAGGTATCCCTCCACAAAGAGTGAATTGGCCGGATACAGTGCCATAACCTCCATACTTCGCAGGTGCACTTCCCTGCCGGCTGCAACTCGGATTTCCGCTCTGGGATTCAGGAAACGATACAGGCACAATACGCGCAAGCAATATTCTGGGTTGAGATCCGGCGCATCTGAGAGCGCATTTCCCGGAATCGGAATCAAAAAATTGACCGGTATCGACTGGACCTCCAGCTTTCGGAGCGTCTTAGCAACTTCAATGACATCTTTCTCTTTCTCTCCCATCCCAACGATGATTCCCGCACATAATTCAATGCTTGCCGTTTGCGCAGCGTGCAGTGTGTCCAATCGGTCCTGGTATGTATGGGTTGTACAGATCTGAGGATAGTGTCTCTCCGATGTATTGAGATTATGGTTGAGCCGATCTAATCCAGCTTGCTTGAGGGTTTGCGCAGCCTCATTATCGATTAGACCTGCGCTGAGGCAGACTTGGATTGGATAACGGGATTTTATCTTCCCAATCAGCCCAGCGAGATGCTCGACGCGAGTTTTTGAGGGTCCACGACCGGCAAAGACCATACAGTAGCGAAATGCACCCGATTCATAAGCACATTTGGCTTCTTCCAGCATCTCTTCATCCGACTTGATTGGATATGCCTCGATATCTGCATCTGATGACTTCGCCTGCGCACAGTAATGGCAATCTTCGGGACAGTAGCCGTTTTGAGCGTTATTAATGATATGTAGCTGCACCTCTTTGCCGGTGTATTTTTTGCGTACCTGATAAGCCGCGTCGAGCAGCGGAAGAAGTTCCACGGTCGACGAAGTTAATATTCGTAGAGACAGTTCGTCGGAGAGCATGTCTCCCCGTAAGCCTGTTTGGGCAAGTTCGTCATAAAATCTACGTTCCATCTGTTTTAGCAATCCTCTCTTTTGCCTTTGCATCCGATGAGCAACTATTGTAATATAAAAACAGAGTGAGATCAATTACTTTCCGTTATCATAACACAATTTTATATAACGGTGCGGCACGCATATTTAGGGATTATATGAGCGCAGTTGTTAGGGTAGGGTTTAGACAAGCCTCCATACCCACCACATACGAAGGAGATACAGAATGAAGTTAGGACTTGTAACGTATAATCTGGCGAAGGATTGGGACATACCAACGATTATTGAGAATTGTGCGACAACAGGCTTTCAAGGGGTTGAACTCCGCACCACTCACGCCCATAACGTCGAGGTAGACCTTTCCGCAACTGAGCGTCAGGAAGTGCGGAAGCAGTTCGAGGATTCACCAATCGAACTCGCGGGGTTGGGAAGCGCGTTCGATTATCACTCCACCGACGCAGAGGAGGTACGCGAGAATATCAATGGTACGAAAGAATACGCGCAGCTTGCAGCCGATGTCGGCGCGCCCGGCGTGAAAGTTCGTCCTAACGGCCTGCCCGATGAGGTCCCTGTGGAAGAGACGCTAACGCAAATCGGGTTATCTCTACGCGAGTGCGGAGAGTTTGCGAATAATCTTGGAGTTCAGATCCGGCTTGAGGTGCATGGAAGAGAAACATCGCATGTCCCGCATATCCGAACGATCATGGAAATCGCGGATCACGACAACGTATTTGTCTGCTGGAATTCCAACCCGGGTGAGGTCGAGGATGGGTCGGTCAAGAACAATTTTGACCGCGTCAAGAAATGGATTCAGTTGGTTCACATCAATGAGCTACATCGGCGGGAATACCCTTGGCGCGAGCTTTTTGGATTATTAAAGGGATCTGCATACAATGGATATACTTTGGCTGAGATCCCGGACAGTTCCGATTCCGTGCGTATGATGAATTACTATCGCGCCTTGTGGGAGGCGTTGTGTAGTGAATAGGCGCGGTTGCCATTTGTAGCCGGCACTGGGCTGCGTGGGACGATCGGGCAAGATGCCCGATCTACGGGTGTGTGCGGGTTACGATTTACGTAGTATGCCTATTCCAAGCAATTTGGATTAATTTACTGCTGAGGTCTCCGAAGTGATTTGGGAGGGCGGAGAATTTCGGCGAGGATAATCCCTTGCCGAAAGGTTTGGGGCGACAAAGGGATACCTGCTATTGTAGGTGTCGCAGACGGAGATTTGCTAACCGGTGACGGCGGGGGTTCCGCCCTGACCGGTTCCGGTTGTGGGGCGACTTGAACCTCGGGTGGTTGCACAGTTGCAGGCTGAGTCTCATCAACCTCGATGAAATCAGGCAGCGGTGCATCTTCTTCCATTGGCACGTTTCCCCAGGGCGGTAGAGTTATCTCTTCCTCCTCTGGCACAGTGTCAGTCCCTTCTTGGGATCTCCTTCGGCTCAATATCCTTGAGAATAGTGCCACAGCTCCAAAAATGACAAAAATCACCAACTGAATCAAGTCGTCCATCGGTATCCCCTTATTTGTCTCCCCGCTGCCTTCTTACGATAGACCGACCGCATGGGCTGAACGGGTTGTGCTTCCGTCGCCGGTCGGGGCAGCAATAGATTGGCGCATCTCGGTATCCGCAATGACATTCCGCAGATTGTAGTAATCCATTACGCTAATCCTACCCGATGCGAAAGAATCTGCAATTGCGCGAGGCACCTCAGCATCCGCTTCAACCAAGTTCACGGTCATCTCTTCGACCAAGGCTTTGTTTTCTTCCTCTTGGGCTTGCGCGAGTGCCCGTCTCTCCTCTGCCTTAGCGCGAGCGATTTTTAACTCCGCCTCAGCCTGATCCGTTTGCAGTTTAGCCCCCACATTCTCGCCGATGTCTATATCCGCAATATCAATGGATAGGATCTCAAAAGCAGTGCCAGCCGCCAACCCCTTTTCCAGCACTACCTCCGAGATTTGTGCGGGATTTTCTAAGACCGCTTTATGACTCGCAGACGAACCGATTGTTGTAATAATCCCTTCACCGACCCTCGCGATAACAGTTGCTTCTCCTGCGCCCCCGACAAGTCTATCAATATTGGCTCGTACCGTGACTCTGGCTCTGGCAATGAGCTGAATCCCATCGCGGGAAACCGCAGTGATTCCGGGACTGGTATCGCCTTTTGCAGGGACATCGATAATCTGTGGATTGACACTCATCTGCACAGCTTGTAGCACATCTCTGCCCGCTAAATCAATTGCAGCTGCCTGTGCAAAGTCCAACTGGATGTTCGCTTTATCGGCAGCAATAAGCGCGCGCACAACATCTGTTACATTGCCTCCGGCTAGAAAATGTGCTTCCAGGTTATCAACCCTGAGTTGTAGCCCGGCTTTGGTCGCTTCAATTTGCGGCTCGACAATAGCTTTGGGAGGAACACGACGCAACCGCATTGCGACGAGATCACCAAAGATCCGGATGCGCACCCCTGCTGCAAGGGCGGCGATCCATAGCCCCAACGGCACGAACCACGCCAGCCAAAGAACAAAAATAATTACAACAATCGCTGGAATAATGTACGGAATAGCCATGTGAAACCTCCTCCTGAGGTTAGTGGAAGGAGATCCCGATATAGTGGGATCGTCCCTTAATTCTGACCCATTAGATTCCCATCTCGAAATGCACCGGCAATTGCGCGGGGAACGCTTGCCTCCGCCTCAACAACCCTCGATCGCATCTCTTGGACACCGGCTGTCATCTCCTGTTTGCGTGCAACCGCCATTGCCCGGCGTTCCTCTGCTTTGGCTTGGGCAACAACGAGATCTGCCTCTGCCTGTTCTGCTTGTAGTTCAGCACCGATGTTTTTTCCAACGTTTACATCGGCAATATCAATGGAGAGGATATCAAAGGCTGTTCCCGAATCAAGGCCCCGATCCAATACCGTCCTAGAGATAATGTCGGGATTCTCGAGGACATCCTCGTAGGTCTCTGACGCACCGATAGCGCTCACGATGCCTTCGCCAACGCGCGCGACGATAGTCTCTTCACCCGCACCCCCAACAAGCCTGTTGATGTTCGCTCTGACAGTGATCCGGACGGTCGCGATGAGTTGAACGCCATCGAGTGCTACCGCCGTAATCTTCGGCGTTGTGATGACGCGTGGGTTCACGCTCACTTGCACAGCATCAAGCACGTCACGTCCAGCCAAATCAATCGCTGTTGCTTGTTGCAAACCAAGATCGATCTTCGCCTTGTCGGCAGCAATTAAGGCGTTGACTACACGAATTACGTTGCCCCGCGCGAGGTAGTGCGCTTCCAACCGCTCCATATCAATTGTTAGCCCCGCTTTGTGGGCACTAATCTGTGCATTGACAATTACTGGTGGACTGACGCGACGGAGGCGCATGCCAATAAGTTCGATAATGCGGACCCGCACACCAGCGAAGATAGCGGCGATCCACAGTCCGACGGGCACGACCCAGAAGAGCACCAACAGTCCGATAATTATTACGATAGCAAGAAATAGGATAGACGTTTGTTCTGGACCCATTCTTTACCTCCTTCTTTGTGTTACCTGTCTATTTTCATAAACTCCTAACGACGATACGGCTTCCTTCAACGAGGATGACCTCGACTTCAACCTCAGCTCCAATGAAATCACCCAATGTAACGACATCAATACGCTGATCGTTAATTAACGCAGCACCGGCGGGGCGTAAGGGAGTGATTGATTTCCCCGATTTACCGAGCAAGTTGACCAAGTCTTGGGGCGGTGCTTGAAACCCGTCCGCACGGTTGGCAGCGGTATCAAGAATAAATGACCTTCCGAGCCGCGTACGCCGCAAGAATTTGAATCCGACAATTGCAAGCGGAACGGTCACCGCAACGGTAACACCTGCATGAGTAAGGCTAGTTCTCAACCCAAATTCAATCCACGAGAGTCCTACTCCCGCGAGAACTAGCGCTGCTCCGGGGATTCCCGCCGCACCAAAGCCGGGCAGGAAAATAATCTCGATAAACAACAATATTACACCCAGACCGATGAGAAAAATTAGGAACCATGACATGAGATTAGCCAAACCCTAGGCTTCATCAATTGCTTCGACAAAGATTTTCGATCCTTCGACATCGACAATTTTCACGGGCGTGTCACGCAAGACAAAATCTCCAACAGTGACCACATCGAGTCGTTTGTCGTCGATACGAACCGTACCGGCAGGACGTAACGGTGTGAGGGCAACCCCCGTCTTACCCACGTACGCCTGGAAATCTTCCCGTGGTGCGGAGTGAAACCCCGCGCCTGAATCCATGGCGGTCTGCAAGACAAAATGATTCCATGTCCGGGTTTTAGGCAGGATGTACACGAGCCCCATCCCAAGCACAAAAGCCAGAATTATCGAAAACGACAGTGCAAACATTGCGGTTTCCAATCTGTATGCGTTTTGGAATACGAAAAACACACTACCTACCATCAGCACAATCCCAGCGATACCCGCAACACCAAATCCCGGTATTACAAACAGTTCTATAAGAAGCAGTGCCACGCCAGCAATAAATGCGAGTGCGGCATAATCTGCGCTAATATTCAGGAGTCTATGCCCCCAGAAAAATAGCCCTAGACATATTAGCCCAGCAATGCCGGGAAGACCGAACCCGGGAGTCCGAATTTCCATGAATAATCCGAGTGAACCCAATGCAAGCAGGCCTGCACTAATAAACGGACTAGTAAGAAAAAAGACAAATCTGTCCGCTAAGCTTGCCAAGACAGTTTGCTGCGTCGCTCCGTTTAAGGATTTCACTACCTTTACCCGATCGCCGCCAAGCTCCGACTGCTTCAGCGCCGTTCCCTCTGTCGTCAGGGCTTTGCGCTCCCCATCAACTTCTACAATTTGATACATCGCCAACAGATCTTCGACGGAATCTGCTACTCCATCCACTAAATTATACTCTAATGCTTCTTCAGTGGTTAAGGTAAGCAGTTCTCCCTCAGGTCCCCCAGCGGCGATAATTTCCATCTCCTCCCCAAGGTCCTTCCGTTCGATATACTCTTCCTCTCTGAGCGTAACGATTTCGCCATCTATAAGTCTAACGAGATAGAGCCGTTTGTCTACCATAGCGGCGGCGATGTCAGGATTTCTGCCACCCCGTTCGGCTGTTGCACGAATCTTGCCGCGGATATAAGAGACCGCCTTTTCACTCAGTTCCTCCCCTTGAATTGAAACCGGGGCGGAGTCACCAATTGCACCACCGTGCCTCATGACAATCTGGTCACATGACAAGGAAATCATGGCTCCGGCAGAGATCGCTTCTGTGTTGACATAGGCGATTGTAGGAACTTCTGTCCGCTGGATAGCATCAATAATATCTCTGGCGGCCCCCACAGCACCTCCGGGTGTGTGGACGTCAAAAATAATTGCGTCCGCCTCCGCTTCTGATGCCTGTTTAATCCCGTTGTCAATATACACACGGAGCCCGTTGCCAATCTCATTTCGTATGTTGATGACGTACACCAGCGCATCCTCTGACGATACGGCGGTTAACCAAGGCAGTATCGCGAGTAGTATGAACACACCGCTGAAAATGCGTCTTTTGGTTTTCATAGACCGTCTCCCTTATGAGGTAACCGGTACAGCGTTCAAATCGTTTACCAAGTCGCGCTGATTTTTCTGGCGTCGCATGATATTTTACTACAGAAAGATTTACCTTCTCATTCTAACACGAAACAAGAAGCACGTCAATATCAAACAGGGTCCGGTGCCAATACATAGCAGCTATCCTTGTAGTGGATGCTCGCGATTTGCAATAGGAAATGGAACCCGCTTCCCCGTAAGCTGGGATTCGTACGCACCGAGAATCATCTCCAACGCTGCGACAGCATCTTCCGCCGCGGAAATCGGTTTGCGGTCATTTTCGATCGCATCGATTAAATCGATAACTGCAAGGTTATTGCCGCTGGAAAAAGGCGTGTCGTCAACTTGCACCGTTTCCCATTTCTGAGAGGTATTTGCTGGTGACCAGCACGGATGCGGGTAGATGACCAGACTGTCGCCACCGCCGCCACGCATCGATATCCTGCCTTCGTCGCCGATAATCTCCATCCCGTAGTAATCGCCGCTCTCCTCATGCTTACAGGAATCGAACAGTCCAGAAACGCCGCTTTCAAAAGCGAAGTAGCTGTTGACACTATCGCCAGCGATTAGCCCCACAGGCTCGGTAGCGTCACGCGCATCATCAATGGTGACCTCTTTTCCATTGTCCGTGACGTGCGCCTGCATCCATGCAACATTTCCAACGAAGAAACGCATCATGTTGAAGAGGTGAGTACCAAGCACAATCATGTCTTCACCGCCTCCGCGCCGGTCCTGCTTACCGTGTGCGTGAATGGCTTGCAGCGTTCCGATCACCCCATCGTGCAGCATCTGCTTGACAGCCTGAATTGATGGCAAATATACGGCTTGGTGGGCGACGGCAACTTTTTTGCCTTTCTGTTTCGCCGCTGCCACAACTTGGTCTCCCTCGGCAAGGGTTGCTGTCATCGGCTTTTCGCTGTAGACGTGGCAACCGGCGTTGATGCATGCAAGCAGCATTTCGAGATGGTCAGTCGTCCAGCGCGGTCCCATACTGACGATGTCCAATTCCTCTTTGTCGAGCATTTCGCGGTAATCGGCGTAGCCGCGTTGCACACCGGTCTTTTCCATCTCTTCGTGCCGTCCCGCTTCGTCGGGGTCAGCAATGGCAACAAACTCAATGTTATCCAACTCGTTAAACGGCATGTGGAGACCGTGTCCGTAGTTTCCAGCACCTGTATGTCCGATCGCGGCAGCGCGATATGTTTTTTGACTCATGAGATTCTCCTTTTTCAGTATGACTTGCAATGTATCACAGTTCCTGTATTTCAGCACAGTTGGCTGCGTTAGTCCTATGTGTAAAGAAAGCGTGATATTTATTGCGTAAATTTGATACTTAACCCATTTAGAGCCCGGCGACATATCCTCCATCAACCAGCAACGAGGCACCGGTGATCCACTCCGCATCATCCGATGCCAGAAAGACCGATGCGCGACCGATGTCTCGGGGCAAACCAAATCGTGGAATAGGTGTTCTCTGGCTCGCCTCCTGAATCTGGTCCGGCGTCAAATAATCTTGGATAGCGGTCTCAATATAGCCGGGACAGATTGCGTTCGAGGTAACGCCGTATCCCCCGACTTCCAGCGCGGTATCACGCACCATGTTCACGAGCGCAGCTTTTGCCGATGCGTAGGCGGGACCTCCACCGCCACCGAAGGCGTGGACGGAAGCGATTTGGATGATACGTCCATACTGTGACTTTGTCAAGTGAGGGATAGCAAGTTTTGTTGCGACAAAAATGCCGCGCAGATTCACGCCCACTACTTTGTCCCAATCGGCTATCGTGATATCTTGGCTGGTGCCAGGGATATGGATGCCAGCATTATTGACAAGGATGTCTAACTCATCGAAGCGTGCAACCGCTGCCTGAACGAGTCGCTCGACCTGCGAGTCATCCGACATATCGGTTTGGACAAATAGGCCTTCTGCGCCCAGTTTCTCGATCTCTTCAACCGTTGAGGTTGTCACGTCTTGTTCGTGGTACTTCCCCTGTTTGGGAGCCTCTTGCACATCTGCAACGACGACCTTAGCACCCTCACGGGCGAATTCGAGTGCAATTCCTCGTCCGATGCCGGAACTGGCACCGGTAACGATGGCGACTCGGTCTTTTAATACCATGCTGAATTTCCTCCAAATGTACATGTTCTGTGAAGACCCTAAGTTGCTAATGGCTTTTCTGAGTAGAAAAATAATGCGTAAAGAGTTATGTGTATGAACTGGCTATGTTGTGCAGCAAATATGGAATCTTATCTCAAACTCTGCGCTCGTGACACACTCTGTGAAAAGATATGTTTTGGTGCAAGGAGGGTTAGCGTTGCACCACGTGAAATGGAAAACAGGGTCAACGCCAACCACAGTCCATGGTTTCCTAACCCTTTTAACAGGAAATACGCCAGGAGAAAGACCACTGTTGAAGTCAGCATGGAATTTCGCATAGCGGTGGAAGCGGTGGCACCAATAAAAACCCCGTCCCAAATATAGGCTGTGGAGTTGACCAGTGGTGCTATGGCGATCCAGATTAGGTAAGGGCGGGCACCGACGAGCAGGTCACTTTTGTCCGTGAACAGGTACAGCAATTTCGTCCCCAACAACGCAAAAACCAGACTGAATCCTGCGGAAAGAAATAGCGCCCAACAGAACGAAAAGAACACGGAACGTTTTAATCTGATTAGATCCTGTGCCCCTTTGTATCTACCGACAAGGCTTTCCGCTGCAAAAGCAAAACCGTCAACGCCGTAAGCCAAGATATGGATGAACTGCATGAGGATCGTATTAATAGCGAGTGCCACGTCACCTAAGGCGGCCGCCTTCGTTGTAAAAAACGCATGGCAGAATAGCACGGACAGTGTTCGGATGAAGATGTCGCCACCTATCCTGAAAAAGCGCCTTAAGGCAGGGAGGTGCAGCACCCCCTTAAGACTCCATCCCGCCCAAAGATGTCTGTAAGTCTTCACAAACAGCCCAGCAGTGCATAACAACCCAAGGTATTGTGCGATCACAGTCCCAAGTGCAACTCCATCGGAGTTCATCAATAGAACCTTAACAAAGAAAAAATTCAATCCAAGGTTCAACAGATTCACCAAGATGGTGAGAATCATGGGGTATTTGGCATTCTGCATACCCAGAAACCAGCCGTGGAACACATGCAGCGTTAGGGTGGCTGGTGCGGCATAGATACGGATATGAAAATAGGAGCGCGCAAGCTGTTCGACTTCAGGACCGGCGTCCATCAGATAGAAACTGAGCGCTGCAATTAAAGGTTGAACGGCAATGAGCAGTAGACCAATCAGCAGTCCGATAATTCCCGCCTGCTTTAGGATTAACGTACATTCTTGGGTATCTTTTGCGCCATAGGCTTGCGCCGTTAGTCCGGTAACACCCATTCGGAGGAATCCGAACCCCCAATACACGAAGCCGAAAATGATACCACCGATGGCGATGGCGCCAAGGTACCGCTCATTTTCCAAGCGCCCCATCAGGGCGGTGTCAACCGCACTCAGCATCGGCACCGACAGATTACTGATAATGCTGGGGACAGCGAGGTTGAGAATCTGCTTGTTCAGGTTACGGTTTTCTGGATCCCTCGTGAACATTCAAAACCTTTTTCAAAAGAACCTCCGTCCCAGCCAGCCCTTACGCTCTGTAATCGATTTTCCCTGAATGACACTCTCTACCGGGGTGGATAGTCACTTCGACTGGAATCCTCCATAACGATCGAAGTCACAATTACTCAGGAAATAAGATACAACGGTTCTAATCCCGCGGCTATCCTGTCCACGTTCTCCGCCGCTGCACCCGCCCGTTTCCGTGAGGTGCCGTCCGTCGCCCCTGAGATGTGGGGTGTCGCAATCACATTTGGGAGATTGAAGATTTCTGAGTTCAGATCTGGCGGTTCTTGACCGAAAACATCCAGTCCGGCACCGCCGATTTTCCCTTCCGCCAACACCTGTATCAACGCGTCCTCATCGACCAATGCGCCTCTCGCGACATTGATTAGAAATGCTGTCGGCTTCATCAAACGCAGGCGACGCGCATCAATAGTGTGGCGAGTCTCCTCATTGAGATGCAGATGCAGCGAGACAAAATCGGACGCAGCGATAACAGCATCTAAATCCTTCGGTTTTCCAACGAAATCCAGCCCAAATTCGCGCACCTCGTCCGCGCCAACATCACGGATATCGATTACCGACATTTTTAAGCCGAAGGGCGCAGCTCGACGTGCCAATTCGATGCCGCTCGCACCGAAACCGATGATGCCCAAACTCAGTCCCTCAAGTTCCATCCCAACCGGTCTGTACAACTCTCCCTCCTTCAGGTTCGCTTGCGTGACCGGGTACTGACGAGCGAGCATCAGCATGAACATTACAGCACATTCAGCCAATGCCACAGCGCTGAAGATTCCTGGACAGTTTGCTACAGGCAGGTTTTTCGAGCGCCAATAGTCCAGATCGAAATGGTCAAACCCTGTCCCAAGTATCTGCCAGAGACGGACTTCCCCCTCCGCAGCATCAGCCATCTCTCGTGTGCCCGCTGAACCGCCGTGATCAATGACTACATCAACCCCATCAAATTGTGGGGCAATAGGTTGATCGTAATCCAAGATACGCAGATCGTGCCGGTCGCCCACTGCGGCAATCACGTCGTCCCCTGACGGTTTGAACATTGAGGGACCAAGCGGGTGGGGCAAAAACAGAACAGTCAATTGTTCAGCCATTACTATTTCCTCTCATTCGTCTTCTAAGCCCGCTGCATGACGATTTGCAGCCGGATCACCGGCAGCATAGAGCATCCCACTATCTTGGTCAATAGCAAGCATCACAGGCGTCGCAATTGCTCCGCCTCTTGCTTCAAGTTGATGCCCACGCCGGATCAGGTCCTCCTGAACACCGGAATCTACCGTGTCACTTACTGTCAGTGCTCCCGCTTTTATGAACGCTTCTTCACGGTTGGGATTTGGATCGAACGAATCCTGGTGGTGCGCTGTAGCGAAACGTGGTGCGGTAACAGCCTCTTTCGGCTGCATGCCGAACTCGATGAAGTCGAGGAGTAGGTTCAGCGCTGCTTGGTCTTGCAGGTCACCGCCGGCGACACTAATCGCCAGAATCGGACTACCGTTTTTCAGGACAAGCGTCGGGGTCAGGGTGATGCGGGGTCGTTTGCCGGGTTGGATACAGTTTGGATGTCCCGGAACCGTGTTGAGACTTCGCAGACGGTTGCCGTAACTGACCCCGGTTGAACCGCCCATACCCTCTTCTCGATGAACGTTAGCGGAGGGTGTGGCAGAAACCACGTTGCCCCAGCGGTCAGCGACGACGCATGTTGTCGTTCCACCAACCCCCGGACGGAATACACCGCCCTCTTTCACCGGTTTCATGTTCTCTATATCACCGGGTCGGGCTTCCAGCGAGGCTTTCCCCATGTCGATTAAGGGGCGACGCATCTCGGTGTACGCATCGGAGAGCAGATCATCCATAGGGACATCGACAAAGACTGGATCGCCGTAGTATTCGTCACGATCCGCCATAGCCAGTTTAAGTGCTTCAGTAATGACGTGAATATAATCGGCTGAGAAATGTCCCATCCCCTTCAGATCAAAATCTTCCAAGAGGCGCAGTGCCTGGCAGAGATAGGGTCCCTGTGTCCACGTGCCGCACTTGTAGACGGTGTACCCTTTGTAGTCCACCTTTACAGGCTCCTCGATCAATGTGGCATGCGCGGCAAGATCTGACTTACGCAGGAATCCACCCTTCCTGATATAGAACGCTTCCAGTTCATCTGCGATATCGTTGCGGTATTTGTTCCGTCCGTAAAAGCGGTCGGTGGCAGCCTGTAGCTTGGTTTCACGATCACCAGAGGTGAGTTGCTCCTCCTCAACCATTCGGCGCAATGTGATCGCCAAGTTGGGATGCCAGTCCTCGTCTCCCGCATCCAAGATAGCAAGTGTGGGATTTACGATCTCCTCAAATGTCTTGGTTCCATACCGTTGGAGCATGGTGATGCAGAGATCAACAACCGAGGGTACGGGTGCCATTTTCATGTCACCCGGCGGGATACCATTTTCCATATACCAATCGATGGCTTCTTGCGAAAACGGGGCTCGTCCTTGGCCCGAAAGTGACTTTACCTCTTGGTTCTCCGCGTCAAAAATCAGAACCGGCACCTCACCACCAATAGAACAGGCTATATGATCCGTAACGTTAAGCGCGAGAATCGTTCCGGCTGCGGCGTCCGCGGCGTTACCACCCGCCTCCAGAATTTTAATCCCGGCATCCACCGCCCCGGCTCCGCCTGCAGCGACAGCACCTGTCTTGCTGACAGCGTTCCAACCTATCCCTTGAAAGTCTGTGTCTGGCATTGCTATTCTCCTTCTAAACGGCAGTTAACCGTTCTATTTTTCTTGAGCTTTCCGCCATTCCTCGTATTCCGCCCTCGCCGCATCATTGAGCGGGTAATATTTGCGCAAGTGGCCGCCTTCCTCCAGTTTCATGCGGCTGAAATCCTCCCATTCGGAGTGGGCGGTGGCTTTTTCACACAGCTCCGGTGCCAACTTAATCGGCACCACCACCGCGCCATCATCGTCAGCTACAATGATATCGCCCGGCATAACCAAGGTGTCCCCACACGCCACCGGAACATTAACCGCAAAGGGATAGATGTTAGTTTGGGTATGGAAGTTGGGGGTCGTGCCTTTTAACCATAACCCCAATCCCAAGGTTTGTGCATAGGGAAAATCTCGAATACAACCGTCTATGACTGCACCGATTCCCCCACGCCCCTTGAAAAAGGTCAACATCATCTCACCAAAAACGCCGCTACTCATGTCACCCCGCGCATCGACGACGATGATATCGCCGGGCTGGGTGTGATAAAGTGCATGGCGGTGCAGCTGTTTTTCGGGGTCGTTATATTCATCAACAGCGTAGATATCTTCGCGTTTGGGCATAAATTGTAGGGTGAGTGCCGGACCGACCACTGACTTGCCGGGCGTACGGGGGATTGGACCCAGAATCTGGGGATCACGGATACCGAGACGGCACAATTCACCAGCAGCGGTAGCACTGCTGATAGAGGAGAGGGTTTCAATCAGTTGTTGGGGCGGGCGTTCAATGTCTGGCGTGTTTATCATGGTTTCTCCTGTCTGTGAGATCAGATAGTGCGAACAGATCATCATCAGATGCCTGCTGCTCATATTCGTGATTTTAGCAGATTCTTGGCGAGGCGTCAACAGCGAAATCCGAATCTTCTACGCACAATTCGCTGGTATTTAATTTACGCCGAATGTTACAATAGCATAAGTTTGCTCATAAGCATACCGCCCCTCTGGGGCTATAGTGGTAGTTTAGCACATTGACTTATTCGGCGTAATGATTCCCGTCAATCGGAGTCGAAAAGTTATCCACAATGACCTGGCAAAATCTAACAAAATCTAACACTTTTGAAAAAATTTCGACGTTTTCCAGCCGGTTTGTCGGGGTAATTTGCAAAATTTGCCCCGCCCGTCAAACCCGCTCGCTGCCTGGGTTTGGACGGATTAGGGGAAAGAAAAATTAAGGTGATTTTTGAGTCTATACTTAACATATGTTACCCTATAAGGTGTTAGAAATCAATAAATGGCATAGAATTGATGCCGAAAACAGCCCAAATTTACCATTAATTAACCTAAGTTGCGGGCTATAGAAAACATTGCAAACCGAGCGAATCAAAGCTAAATTGAATCAATTACCGCTCGCAGTGGATTGGCAAATCCACTACGGACAAAAATGGCTCCGTTCCGCCTGTCCCGCCTGTCCCGATTTATCGGGGATCTTATCTGGGAGAGTCCAAGACTCGGATATGTCCATCCAAGCCAAGCGGGTTTGACAAATAGCAGTTGAGTTAGAATGACGGAAATTGCCACCGGAAATCCCGGCAGGACACTCAGAGCCAGATCAAAACGAAGGAGAGAAAATGCCAAAAGAATTAGTCGCAATAGCAGTGCAGCAACCTGTGCTACAGGATTATGAAGAGGGACCTTTATCAGCAGGAGAGATTCGTATCAAGGTAGAGTTCGGAGCACCCAAACGCGGCACAGAATTGACAGGTTACCATGGATTTCGCGGTGCATCGTTCCCCATGGGATTGGGGAATATGTGTGTCGGTCGAGTTATTGAGATCGGTGACGGCGTCGAAGGCTTTTCGATAGACGATCGGGTGGCTGGATACGGGAACCTTCGAGAGACACATACATGGAACGCCGAACGCGCTTTGCGTATGACCGATAGAATGACGTGGAAAGACGCAGTCTGCTATGATCCGGCTCATTTTGCACTCGCTGGCATTCGGGATGGTCAGGTTCGATTGGGAGATAGGGTTGCGGTCTTTGGACTTGGCGCGATTGGCCAAATGACGGTACAGATGGCTAAGATGGCGGGCGCCGCTTTTGTTGCTGCTGTGGATCCAATCGTCAAACGACGCGAGGTTGTCGAAAACATCGGGATAGATCTCGCGCTTGATCCAACAACGGTTGATGTTGGAGAGGAACTGAAGAAAGCGACCGGAGGACTTGGAATCGACGTAGCAATCGAGACGAGTGCGAACTATCAAGCGTTGGACGGCGCAATCCGCGGGTTAGCGTACGGCGGTAACGTTGCTGTCGTCGGCTGGATGAAGGAGTGCAAAGGTGGATTGGACCTTGGCGCTGTCGCACATTTCGACATCCCGAATCTCATTTTTGCACGCGCATGCAGCGATCCGAATCGTGATCACCCGCGGTGGGATTTCGGACGGATTACGGATCACTGTTGGGACTGGCTCTCCGATGGACGATTTGATTGTGAGGAGATTGTTTCTCCAGTCATACCGTTTGCTGAATCGCCTCAGGCTTACGAAGAGATGGATCTACACCCAGAAAAGAGCGTTAAGTTAGGGGTAGCGTTCGAGTAGCACTTTATAGGCATCCACTGAGACTTCACAGAATCATGCAAGCTATCCAATACATTAAAAGCGTACCGCGTTATCTAATCGTGCGCCTCTTAGGAAAACGCTGGAGTTGGCTTTATACCTCTGGCGCTTCATGTATCCGTTTGGCTGAGATCGCTGAACCACAACTGCCCACGCCGGATTGGGTAAAAATCAGAACACGATTGAGCGGGATCTGCGGTTCGGATCTCGCAACCATTATGGCAAAGGGCAGTCCATACTTCTCCCCTTTCACTTCATGTCCGTTTGTGCTTGGACACGAGGTGGTTGGCGAAATTGCGGAATTAGGCGAGGAAGTTGAGGGATATAAGGTCGGCGATCGGATTGCCATTGAACCTGTGTTGTCGTGCGAAATCCGCGGCATTGAGCCTGCCTGTCACCAGTGCCGACGAGGACATTTTGCAAACTGCGAAAATATTACACAGGGCAATATCTCCGCAGGGATTCAGACAGGATACTGCCGAGACACCGGTGGCGGTTGGAGTCCCTATTTCCTCGCGCACAAGAGCCAGATCCACCGCGTGCCAGACACCCTTTCCGATGAGAATGCGGTGCTTCTCGAACCGTTTGCCTGTGCGTTGCACGGTGTGCTCAAAGCTAACCTTAGAGATGAGGACGACGTGTTGGTCATCGGGGCGGGGACGGTTGGGCTGCTGACGGTTGCGGCGATTCGGGCAATTGGACAACAGAACCGTATCCTGATTGTCGCCAAATATCCGCATCAACGTCAACTTGCGCGTGAACTGGGTGCGGATGAAATCCTCCCGTCAGACAAATCGCTGTACACAAATTTCTGTCATTTAACAGGCGCGGAGAGCTATCAGCCAGAGTTGGGTAAACCTGTCCTGCTTGGCGGGGTTGATGTGACGTTTGACTGCGTTGCTTCAGCATCGACGATTGACGATGCGCTCCGCTTCACACGCGCACAGGGGCGTGTCATGCTCGTGGGTATGCCCGCTATCCCCAAGAATATCGACTGGACATCGGTTTGGTACAAAGAGTTGCAGGTAGAGGGTGCATATACCTACGGGCTGGAGCGGTACGCAGGTGAAGAGATCCGCACGTTTGCGCTTGGAATCCGATTGCTGGAAGAGATGGGAGATAAACTGGTTCCGTTGATCGGCGAACGGTTCTCGCTTGAAAGGTATAAGCAAGCCATCCAAGCCGCGATGTCAACCGGGAAATCCGGCGCGGTGAAAACTGTCTTCGATCTCCGATCATAACCAATTGTGTTGGTTCATTAGTTCACCAAGTAATTAAGGATAACCCTCCGCCGCAGGGGGACACATCGCCTGCCTTCAACCGATAGAAATAGACACCACTGGCGACCCGTTCTCCGGCATCGTTGACCCCATCCCAATACGCCACCTTTGCCCAATCGGTGTAGAAACCCGCAGGCTGATGCCCCAAATTCAGTCGCCGTGGCGATGCACCTTTTATGTCATAAATCGTGAGGGTTACATTGGCGGCGTGAGCGAGGTGATACGGTATCCATGTCTCCGGGGTGAACGGGTTCGGGTAGTTAATCACTCCATCCTCATTGACATCCCCTTTGACCTATACATTCTCCTGCACAGCAAGCGGAGTGAGTTCCAGAATTGCAGAATCTTTTTACCAATACCTAGAGTCTCATTCTCCTGCATAGCAAGCGTAGTGAGTTCCCACAGGAGGACTGTGCCGTCCCAACTTCCACTTGCCAGCGTGTTCCCATCGGGACTGAAAACCACGCTATTGACATAACCTGTATGCCCTTCAAGGGTGCGTATGAACGCACCGGTGTCCACATCCCACAACCGCACCATTTTGTCCCGACTCCCGCTTGCGAGTGTCTTCCCATCGGGACTGAAAACCACGCTATTGACGCTACCCGTATGCCCTTCAAGGGTGCGTATGAGCGCATCGGTGTCCACATCCCACAGTCGCACCGTGTTGTCGTCACTCCCACTTGCCAGCGTGTTCCCATCGGGACTGAACATCACGCTATTGACACCACCCGTATGCCCAGTGAAGCGTATCTCCGCGCCGGTGTTCACATCCCACAGCCGAACCGTGCGGTCGAAACTCCCACTTGCCAGCGTGTTTCCATCGGGACTGAAAACCACGCTATCGACATCCTGCGTATGCCCAGTGGGGGTGCGTATGAGCGCGCCGGTGTCCACATTCCACAGCAGCACCGGGGGGTAGTAAGTCCCACTTGCCAGCGTCTTCCCATCGGGACTGAACGATACGCTAAAGATACCATCATCCGTATACCTTTGAAGGGTGCGTATCTCCGCGCCGGTGTTCACATCCCACAGCCGTACCGTGTCGTCGTCACTCCCACTTGCCAACGTGTTCCCATCGGGACTGAACGATACGCTATTGACACTATCCGTATGCCCGGTCAACAGGGCGACCTCTTGATGGGTCGCCGTATCATAGAGCCAAATACCGAGAGCACCCGCTACCGCAAGGTGGGTGCCGTCCGGCGAATACTGTATTTCACTTATACTCCTACTCCCTTTGCCGAGGCGCGCTTTAGCCCCTTCGGGTAATCCCCATTGGGTGTAATCTTGGGCAAAGGTGTTGAGTGAAAATGGGATCGAAAGAATCGGTCCGGTTATAGTCATTTGAACTTACCCCCATCCCTTAGACAGCAAAGCCTTAGATTTAAGGTGGAATTTCTGACCGCCTGGGTCAGGGTTAAACACCTGAAACTTATTGGAAATACACCTCGTGGGGTGTTCTATAATTGAGCAATCTGAACCAAGGGAAAACCGGGGGCGTAGCGCAGATTGCCTAATCTGCGAGCGCGACAGCGTAGATGGCTTAGGTGATTTAGATGTCGGTATTTCTCTGAATCGTGACCGAACCCGATTGGCACGAAATTGCACACCTGACATTGCGCTCCGCTGGAGCGCGAGGGTTGGCTGAATCGGTATTCTATAAACATTGCACTCCGCTGGAGCGGAAATTTGACGAATCCCTAGGTCACTGCTGTGCTAGCATACGCCCCAACTGACGACCACCGACGAGGTGCATGTGCAGATGATAAATTTCCTGCAGGCCATGCCCCCGGCAATTGATAATTAAACGGTAACCATCTTCAGCAATCCCTTCTTCCCTAGCAATCTTTGCCGCCACTGTGAACATTCGCCCCAAAGCCGGCTCATCTTCAGGCGTCACGTCGTCAGAGGTGGGAATCAATTTGTTCGGAATAATTAAGATATGTGTGGGAGTCTGAGGTTTGATGTCTCGAAAAGCGGTTACTAAATCATCTTGATACACAATGTCAGCGGGAATTTCTTTTCGGATAATCTTACTGAAAATCGTTTCTTCTGCCATGCTCTCTCCTCATTGTGGCTTGAACCTCGGTTGTCTCGGTGCACGGTCTCTTTGTAAGCGCAGTTTGCTCCCTTTCAGCGGCAGCTCAACACGTTCACCATTCCGCAGGTGGGATTCCATAAAGGCAAAAATCAACTCCGTACTTGCGTGTGCGATACGTACCCCGCCGCGTGTTGGTTCGCCTGTATCGAGCGCGTGGACAAGATCTTTGACGATATTCGCCCCGCTGCTGGTACGTTCAAATCTGGGAAAGGACTCAAGCCTGTTTTGACGGCGGATCTGCCAAACCGCACCGTCTCTGAAACTCGTGATGCTCCCGTTCTCGCAGATTGCCTCCCACCCAAGCGGCGCAAGTAGCGCGTGCGCTGTTACACCGTTTGAGAATTGGATCATACCCTGCCCACTCGGATCCTCTCGGACGATATCCCCATCGATAATTGTGTCTCCGCCTGGAAGGTGCGCCGAAACCCAAGACGCAGGGGCATCGCTGTTGAGTCGCAGGATAAGGTCAAAGTTATGGCTTGCAGTATTGAAGAGCGATCCATTGCCGTAAATTATCAACGTTCGCAACGCCCCCAACTCACCACTATCAATAATCTCTTTCATTTTATCGAAGCCAGTATCCCAACGACGATTTGTGCCTAAATTGAAGGCTACGCCGTTGCGCTCGACCGCTTCTACCATCGCATCAGCCTCATCCATTGACGCGGCCATCGCCTTTTCTGCGTAGATGGCTTTGACACCGTGATCTGCAGCATAGATGACAACCTCCGCACGTTGTTCCGGCTGCGTTGCGACACTCACAATGTCCGGTTGCTCCCGATCAAGCATCTCCTTATAGTCGGTATACTGCCGTTCAACCGGAACGTTGTATCGCTGTCCGAACTCCGCCATGACTTCCTTACGGATGTCAGAACAAGCGATGAGATCCGTGCGTTCCTCGGCGAAATAACTGGCAGCATGTGACTTGGGGAAATTATGCGCCAAGTAGTTGGTTATTTCAGATGCGAGATGACCAACCCCTTCGTTATCAATAAATGCGCCCATCCGGCTACAGCCGATAACTGCCGCGCGATATGTTTGCATCGGTATCCTCCGTTCTCCCAGACGTGAAATGTAGTGCGTAGAGGCATGCTGAACCCGTGTGTCGAACAGGTCAAACAGTGTGGAAACCCAATGATGCGATTATCTCCGCACAGGACGAGCGGGTAGCCCGGTGCGTCCCGACTCGTAGATGGCGTCCATCAACTCAGACTGGATAATCCCGTTCGTCGGACTGGTCCGAGGTTCAGCGCGCCCAAGAATGGCATCGATGAAGTTGTCGTCTGGCGAACCGGCAGCCATCTCGTCAGTAATTGGCGGCGGGTCAAGCTGTTCGCCACCTTCGTAGACACGAATCCAACCCCCGCTCCATCCGTCAACCTCAATTCGACCATTATCAAAGATGAGCGCCATATGCGTACCACCCGGGCTTGGGCAGTTTCCGCTAACTACAATACTCGCGAAAACTCCGTTTTCAAATCGAACGTTGGTTGAACTATTGATATCAACTGCCGCGCCGCAATTGTCAATGAAAGAATGAACCTCAGCAACATTGGCTTCAACGGACCAGCACAGGCTGTTAAAAAGATGCGCCCCGCTGTCATACGCCTGTCCGCCACCGGAGAGTTCAGGCACTTGTCGCCACGCGCCCTGCGTTGCGCGAAGCCAGTTCTGCGTGATATAGCCGGTCACCAATTCCAGCTTACCGAGCGTTTGGTTGCGGATGCATTCGCGCACATAGTAAAAGTTTGCTGAACAGGGTGTATTATAGCCAATGGTAAACACCTTACCTGTCGCTTCGACCTTCTCAGCTATTGTATATGCGTCCTCGGCTGCGGTTACCATCGGTTTCTCCATCAATACATGACACCCCGCATTGAGGGCTTGCATACCGTGCTCGAAGTGGAGGGTGTGTGGTGTCGAAATTACCACGGCATCGGGCGATGTTGCGTCGAGCAGCGCGGGG
The DNA here is from genome assembly GCA_022822005.1 of Candidatus Poribacteria bacterium. Lineage (GTDB taxonomy): Bacteria > Poribacteria > WGA-4E > WGA-4E > PCPOR2b > PCPOR2b. The sequence continues at coordinate 30,880 of JAJECO010000080.1, read as the reverse complement.
ATATTATCAAAGGCAGCTGGACGCGGATCCAACTCTGGCAGATTACGATCAATATAACTGTTAGCAATGTCGGTGTTCACATCACAGGTGCCGACAATTTGGACATCAGAGTTTTCATTCATTCGGCGGGCATGACCAGACGAATTTCCGCCACAACCGATAATCCCTAATCGGATTTTAGACATAGTTGACTCCTTATCTTATAAGTCGTTAGGATAAAGCCTCACTCCTCTGCTTTTGCCTTCAGATGATAGATCAGATTTAACGCATCCATCGGGGTCATCTGATTAAGTTCGGTATTCCGAAGCTCCTCAACAATGGGATGCGTCTTCGGCGTGAACAGTGCGAGTTGGAGAGAATCGTCTTGGAAGGTGGAGCGAGACATTCGGCGACGAGCCCGGGGTGTTTTCGGCACTGACTTTGTTGGAGATTGATCTGTTGCCTCACTCTCGATGCTTAGGTTGTGCTGTTCAAGGACTTCCAAAATCTGGTTTGCCCGCTCAATGACGGCCTGTGGCAACCCCGCGAGACGCGCAACATGGATACCGTAGCTTTGATCCGTTCCTCCCTCCACAACCTTCCGCAAAAAGGTCACTGTTTCGCCATCCTCGTGCACGGCAACATTATAATTCTTCACATTCTTATATTTTCCAGCGAGTTCAATCAGCTCATGATAATGGGTTGCAAACAGCGTTTTCGCACCGATCCGCCGCTCATCCAAGATGTATTCTGCCACCGCCCACGCGATACTTAAGCCATCAAATGTACTGGTGCCGCGTCCGATCTCGTCGAGGATAATCAGGCTCTTGCGCGTCGCGTTGTTCAGGATGTTTGCCGTTTCGTTCATTTCCACGAGGAAGGTGCTTTGACCCATGACAAGGTTATCGGAGGCACCCACGCGGGTGAAGATGCGGTCTACAATGCCGATTTTTGCCGCTGATGCGGGAACGAAGCTGCCCATTTGCGCCATCAATGTGATAAGTGCTGTCTGACGAAGAAAAGTGCTCTTCCCGCTCATATTCGGACCGGTGATAATGTGCATTTGATGGTCACGGCAGTTCAACGATGTATCGTTAGGAACAAATCCCTCCCGCGTAAAGAGTCGCTCCACAACGGGGTGCCGCCCGTTTCGAACGATAAGTTCATCGCTCTCATCAATAATCGGCTTCGCGTAATCATACTTGGAAGCGATATAGGCAAGCCCAGCAATCACATCAATCATAGCGACTACGGCGGCAGCCTTTTGGATGCCCTCGGTCTCCGCAGCAACTTGGGCGCGCACCTCGCAAAACAGGTCGTACTCAAGGGTCTGAATCTGGTCTTGTGCGTTCAATATCTGCGATTCTCGCTCTTTCAGTTCTGGCGTTATGAATCGCTCGGCATTGGTCAATGTCTGTTTACGGATATAATAATCGGGTATAAGATGTAGATTTGGCTTGGTAACCTCAATGTAGTAGCCGAAAACCTGATTAAATCCGATTTTCAGGGAGGGGATGTTCACCCGATCTCGTTCTTTCTGTTGAAGTTCTGCGATCCAGTTTTTTCCCTCACTGGTAATCTCGCGCAATTCATCCAACTGGTCGTTGTAGCCGTCGTTGATTAATCTTCCCTCACGGATTGTCACGGGTGGATCTGGGTGGATGGAACCCTCAATCAAGTCTGCTAATTCTGTTAGCGGGTCAAGGTTCTCATTCAAGGTTCGTAATAAAGTGGCTGCGCAATCGTCGAGTTGTGTTTTGATATCGGGGAGTAGGCGCAGCGAATCTTTCAACGCAAGAAGATCTCGGGCGTTTGCCGAACCGAGACTGATCCGAGAAATCAGCCGCTCCATGTCATACACCTTGCTTAACCGTTCCCGCAATTCCTCCTGAAGTCCAATGCCGTTTTTTAGTTCATCGACCGCATCCAACCGTGCACTGATCTCCGGGGGTTGTAGGAGTGGTTGTAAGATGCACTGACGCAGCTTGCGCGCGCCCATCGGAGTTACGGTTTCGTCCATCACCTCCAGAAGTGTCCCCTTCGATGAACCGTCCCGGATGGAGGTTGTTAATTCCAAATTCCGTTGGGTATCCGCCTCCAGCAGCATAAAGTCGGCGATGGTGTAGGTGTGGAGGGAGACAATATGCTTGACCTCCTGTTTCTGGGTTTCGTAGAGGTAGTAAACGAGTGCTCCCGCCGCACAGATGGCAGCAGGGAGATGTTCGCAGCCGAAGCCGTCGAGTGAGAGGGTATTAAAATGTTGGAGGAGTTCAGATCGCGCCGTGTCAAACGAGAAACGCCAGTCTGGAAGATAGTTGACCACTGCCTTCAGATCCGCCTGAATTTGTCCCAGTACTTCTGGATCATCAAAATCCTCAGAAAAGAGGCATTCTTTGGGGGCAAGCCGGTGAATCTCAGACCAGAGCTTCGCAAAGTTCTCCAGTTCTGTTACAGTAAATTCTCCTGTTGAGAGATCGACCGCTGCCAGCCCATAGGTGTCATTGAGAAAATAGGTGCTGATGAGATAATTATTCGTCTTACCGTCTAGGACCTTCGGATCGGTGACGGTACCGGCTGTGACAATGCGGACAAGATTACGTTTGACAAGCCGGTTCTCCTCCCGCGCTTTCTTTGCGTCTTCGACCTGCTCCAAAATTGCGACTTTATAGCCGGAATTCACTAACTTGTACAGGTACGAATCGAGTGCGTGGTGCGGGACACCTGCCATTGGAATGGGACCGCCCACGCTGTCCTTATCCCTCGATGTGAGCGTAATTTCTAGGACGCGCGCAATCAACTCAGCATCTTCGTAAAATGCCTCGTAAAAGTCTCCCACCCGGCAAAGCAGAATCGAGTCCGGATACTGTTTTTTTGATTGTTTGTACTGTTCCATTAAAGGGGAAAGTTTCGTTTTTTTCGCCATATTACCCCTCTACTCCATGCTCAACTAAAGCTCGGATATTCCAACCGCTGCTGCAGTCTCTTGGATCTGTCTCCACGTCTCGTCATCAACAGGAATCCCCTCGCTCGAGCGGCGTTTGGTTTGGCGCGCCTCGATTTCACCGGGAACTAAGATTTCATCAAAGCCGGGCGCAGGAGGCGACGCTTTCACGTGGTCGACAAGTGCGTCAACCCTGTCGTAGAAATCCTGCATCGGCGTAAATTCTGCGATGTTGATTGCTATCATCAGGACGCCGTTTTGGACCGTTGTTGTGCCGGAACCGCTACAACCAGCGCCGGACAACGCGCCTCCCAACACATCAATCATTAAACCGAGTGCGAAGCCTTTATGTCCAGCGATCCCCCCAAGCGGTAGCAATGCACCGGGAGGTGGACCATTGAGATCGCGAGGATCCGTTGTCGGCTCACCTTTACCGTTAATCAACCATCCGAGTGGGACAGTATCATCGCGGTTCAAAGCAACGCGAATCTTTCCTTGCGCCACTACACTGCTTGTAATGTCCAGAACAATGGGTTCATCACCCTGTGTGGGTGCAGCAATCGAAATGGGGTTCGTTGCAAGTCGTCCGTCGCTACCCCCAAACGGTGCGACATAAAGCGCAGCCCCTCCGGCATTCACCATCACAATACCCACCAGTCCCGCTTTCGCCGCCATCATGCTATAGCTACCGATCCTACCGATATGATTGCAGTTATAGATGCTAACAGCACTGACCGTGCTTGACTGCGCCTTTTGAATAGCGAGCGACATTGCACGCTGCGCGATGGCATGACCAAACCCCCAGTTGCCGTTAATTAGGGCGTGTGACGGGGATTCCCGCTCAATTTCCATTGTGGCACCGGGGTCAATCTGTCCGGCATCTATGAAACCCATATACTGCGGGATGCGAATCACACCGTGTGAATCGTGACCTGCAAGATTGGCATCTACAAGAATTTCGCTTATGATTTCTGCGTCTTCGGCGGGAACATTTGCTGCTTCAAAGATGTCTGCCGTGATCTTACGCAACCGTTCGGGCATTACATTGGGCATTTTCCTTCTCCTGACACTGTTCGGCTTAAAGCGTACAATGGGATGTAGAGATTGGCTGTTAGATTGCCATCCGAACCCTACCCGCCCCAAGTCCCGCGCTTATGGCGTTCTGAGCATTCTCCGAATCACTGAGGATTTTCACTTCGTGGGACTCATTGAAATCGAAAGCGAGGCGGGGCGACATGTGTATAGTATTATAACGTAGGTACGAGCTTAGGTTATGATAGCTAACATCTTCGGTAAGTATATCATTCTTAGTGAAAGCTGTCACCATTATTTCTTGGGCAGAGTAACTTCAGGCATTGAAAAATTGAGGCAAGATAGGTTATAATCCTAAGTGGTGATATCAAACCAATTTTACATACAAGATTTCCTCCCGACGGCAACATTATATCAAACCCCTCTTGCGAAGGCAATAATTCATTATGTCAGCAACGCAGCCGCTGGACTTTCTCAAAGAGACAAAAAAGCAGATTGACGGGCACATATTTGACTTTCTGCCCAGTGAGCACGATCATCCTGAAGTCCATCAGTTCTATCAGATGATGTTGGATTACCCGCTCCGAGCCGGAAAAGGTTTGCGCCCAGCAATCTGTCTACTCATTTGCGAGGCGTTCGGAGGAAACCCACAGAAGGCTCTCAATACCGCTGCCGCGCTTGAACTCCTGCAAAATTGGGCACTGATCCACGATGATATCGAAGACGGCTCCGACCTGCGTCGGGGCGAACCGTGTCTTCATCAGAAATACGGGATTCCAATCGCGATTAATGTTGGGGATGGACTTCATTGCAGAATGTGGGAGATGTTAAACCGAAACGCAGACCTGCTCGGATATGAACTCGCATTTGAGATTTCATCTGAATTTGCACAATTGAGCAACAGTATCGTCGAAGGGCAGCACATCGAGTTGAGTTGGGTTGAGAATAATCGCTGGAATCTGACTGAAGCCGACTACTGGACGATGTGTATCAAGAAAACAGCTTCTTACACTTGCATCACCCCGTGTCGCGTGGGTGCCCTGATTGCAGGATCGTCCAAAAACGAGACGGAACCATTCATTAACATAGGCACGAACCTTGGGATTGCGTTCCAGATTCAGGACGATGCCCTAAATCTGATCGGCGAAGAGAGATTGTACGGTAAAGAGATTGGGGGAGATATCAGCGAAGGGAAGCGAACCCTCATTCTCATCCACCTGCTTAACGCCTGCTCACCAGGGGAAGCAAAACGTATCACTGAAATTATGGGGCAGCACCGCGCGGACAAAGATCCGGACGAGATCCAAGAGGTGTTGGATCTGATGAAGCGGTATGGGTCAATCCACTACGCCCAGCAGCACGCCAAGACACTTGCGAAAAAAGCATACACGCAGTTTAATCAAGCATTTTCCAATCTACCAGCAAGCCAAGCCAAGGATATTTTTTTAGATCTGATTAGTTTTTTGATTGAACGAGAATATTAGCCGTGACATATGCAGTCAGACATAGGTAAAGAACTTTTGTCCATCTGCATGCCTCACGCGATTGAAAGGAGCCTAAAATCCATGAGCACCCACGAACTCGAATCTATCGCACAAGCACTCGTTCCAGCAGGCAAAGGCATCCTCGCCGCCGATGAGGGGACTGCTACCATTAAGAGACGTTTTGACAGCATCAACGTGGAATCCACCGAAGCGAACCGCCGTGCCTACCGTGAGATGCTTTTTACGACACCTGGGACAGAAGAGTTCATTAGTGGCGTCATTCTGTTCGAGGAAACGCTTCGTCAGAGCACTGAAGGTGGTACGCCTTTTCCCGAACTGCTTGCGAGCAAAGGCATCATATCCGGGATCAAGGCGGACACGGGTCCCCACGATCTTGCTGGCTTCCCCGGCGAGACCGTGACGGAGGGGCTCGACGGCCTGCGCGAACGCCTCACTGAATATCGTGAACTGGGAGCAAAATTCGGTAAATGGAGAGCGGTCATCAACGTCGGCGATGGTTTCCCGACACAATCCGGTATCGACGCAAATGCTCATGCGTTAGCGCGTTACGCGGCGATATGCCAAGAAGTTGGACTTGTCCCGATCGTTGAGCCAGAAATATTCATGGAGGGTACACATACGATTGAGCGTTGTGAGGAGATAACGGAAGCAACGTTAAAGCGTGTCTATTTTGAACTTCATGCACACCGTGTCGTTCTGGAAGGGACCCTGCTCAAGCCGAGCATGGTTCTATCGGGAACAGACTGCCCGGTGCAGGCAGGTGTCCAAGAGGTAGCAGAGGCAACTGTGCGCTGTTTCCGGCGAGCTATACCCGCCGCCGTACCTGGGGTTGTTTTCCTCTCCGGCGGTCAAAGCGCTAAATTAGCTACGGAACATCTCAACGCCATGAACGCCATAGGTAACTGTCCATGGGAACTTAGTTTCTCGTACGGTCGGGCGCTTCAGGGACCAACGCTTGAGGCGTGGGGCGGAAAATCCGCCAACGCTGCGAAGGCGCAGAAGATCTTCTACCAGCGAGCAAAGTGTAACAGTGCTGCGCGTTACGGTAAATATACTCATCAGATGGAAGCACTCGCAGCATAGCCGCTATTTCACATGTGAATCAGACCGATCAGTGGCGAAAATCAGTTCGGATCGGCTACTATGACTCCGAGATGCCTCCTGTCTTCGACGCGCAATGAATTGCGCTACTACAAACCCAAGTGCGTAAGTCCTATTTTTAAAACTAGCTTTCGAAAAGGAGAGTTTTTATCTGCTATGGGTACATTAGAGACTACAACCGATAAGTATATCACGCAGTTGGAGCAGGAGGGATGGTGTGTGATGGAAGGTATCATCCCGTTAGATGAAGTGGATGCGGTGCGTGAAGAGGTAGAGACATCTGAACCGTTATACAAGAAATTCAGTGAAGAACATGATCGCTGGGCAAAAAACGTCATCGCCTTTTTTCCATCGCTGGCAGCCCATCTATCCAACAAGCACTTATTGAACGTCGTCAAAGCAATATTGGGACCGCAAGTGCGTATCTCCCAGACTGAATATAAGATCCGTCCGCCGAACTATGAACTGAATCGCGCCTATCACTCCGACTTTCCGCACGATCTCAAACAGCCGTGGCACGTCAGTCAACCTTTTCCCAAAGCGGTACTTGGTATCACAACATTGTGGATGCTTACTCCGTTCACAACCAGCAACGGTGGTACATGGGTTGTGCCCGGCACACACGTAAGTCCCAGAAATCCGAGGGGCGAAAACGACGGAATCGATGAGTTCGCGCCAATTCCGGGCGAACTGCAAGCGACGGGAGATGCGGGTAGCGTCCTGATGATGGATAGTCGTATCTGGCACTCGAATGCAGCCAGTCCCAGCGAGAAACCGCGAACTGCGGTAGTAGTCCGCTATGCGCCGTGGTGGCTCAATCTGGAGTTCTTCGGTGTAAACACAGCCCCTATCCCAGCAGACGTTTTTGACACCTTCCCAGAGGAGACAAAACTCCTGTACGATCATCGGGTGGTGGGGCGTGACAGCAAGATATGGGCGTAGCAGAAATTTGCAAATGAAGACGGGGCTTGGGCAGGCAAGCCTGATATTTATTGGCAAGCTTTCAAGAATGCCGTAAATAGATTCAGTGCCTCCGGATGCTGCTCCCACATCAGCTCAGGGTGGCACTGCACACCGAGCGCAAACCGGTGCGCGGGGCTTTCGATCGCTTCGATCACGTTATCTTTCGCTTTAGCTGTAACGATAAAACCCTCGGCAACATCACACACAGCTTGGTGATGGAACGAATTGACACGGGTCGTTGGGCTGCCGATAATCTGAAGTAGACGAGTTTCGGGTAGGATGTCGATTGTATGGGACGCATACCAACCTGCGCCCGTTTGGGAGTGACACAAAGTTGGTTGTGGCATTTCGGCTGCGATATCTTGGTAGATTGTTCCGCCGGCAGCAACGTTCAGCATCTGGATACCGCGGCAGATGCCGAGGAGCGGTAGATCCTGATTTAATGCCTTCTGAGTCAGTTGAAACTCCATTTCATCACGGACGCGGTCAACACTGCCGATATTTCGATGCGGCTCCTGATCAAACAGTAACGGATCGATGTCGCCGCCACCGGAAAGAACGAGCCCATCGAGCACACCTAAGTATTGATCAATACACTCAAGATCCCCAACGTGCGGAATGAGGAGCGGCGTGCCTCCAGCGTGTTCGACCGCACCGGCATAGTCGCGTGCAACGATGTTGCGTTCGAGGGCGTATACCGAGTCACCAATAGCACTCGCTGTTAGGCTACAAGTGATGCCGATAACTGGACGCATCTGCGATTCCTTTCTTTCATCAGATCATTCAAAGCAATTTGAGCAGTACCACCTGAACAGTATTTATATTAGTCCAAGACAGGGAGTTCCACAACCGTGTTAATTTTACCAGCAATCGATCTCCGAGATGGAAAATGTGTGAATTTAGTGCAGGGGAAAGCAGGACAAGAAACGATTTTCTCAGACCATCCTGTGCAGATGGCGATGCAATGGCAAGACGGTGGTGCGGAATATTTGCACCTTGTAGACCTTGACGGAGCGTTTAGTGCAGAATCCGATAATCTCCATATCGTTAAGGAAATTGTCGAAACAGTTCAGATCCCCGTCCAATTGGGCGGAGGTATTCGGACCATGGAGAGACTCGATAGCGTTCTATCGCTCGGTGTGACACGCGCCATTCTTGGTACGGCGGCGCTCAAAAATCCGCCGTTAGTAGAAGCCGCATGCCGAGAGCACGGATCCAAAATCGCTGTTGGTATTGATGCAAGAGATGGGATGGTCGCCACAGAGGGCTGGCTCGATATCTCCGAGAAACCCGCCCTTGCATTTGCCAGAGAGATGGAAGATTGTGGGGTTCAGACCATCATCTACACAGACATCAAAAGTGATGGTATGCTTCAAGGACCCAATCTGGAGACAACAGAAGCCATCGCGAACACTGTCGCGGTGAATGTCATTGGCTCAGGTGGGATAACCTCAATACAAGATCTTCAAGCCTTGAAAGCGATAGGGGTTTATGGGGCAATCGTTGGGCGTGCATTGTATACGGGTGCATTAGACCTAAAAACCGCGATCTCCGTCGCGTGTTAGTACGGAATTAACACCGCCCCCTCGACTTCCCACTTTACTCATCTGGGCGGATCCAACTCACTACATCCTCGGCATCACCCGTGCCACCTTCGCGTCCATCGCTGCCAAACGAGATCAGGTCGTAACCGTACCGATCATGAACGCCGGGACGGATGTAGATATAGACGTTTCCCCACGGATCCTTCGTGATAGGAACTTTCAGATACGGTCCCAGCCAATTGACGGGGGTTGGTAGTTGTTCAGGTTTCTCCCAGAGCGCAGCAAGCCCCTGTTCGCTCGAAGGATAATCCCCGTTATCTTTCGCGTAGGTATCGAGCGCAATGCCGATAGTTTCAATTTCTTCCGCTGCTTGTGCTTGATCCGCTTTTCCTGCCTGCCCCAGTAAGCCTGAAGCCAGAACAACAGCAACCACAATCCCGACAATAACAATCACAATGAGGAGTTGGGTAGATGTAAAACCGGATGGTTGATTATCAATGTTTCTCAAATAATTGCCTCCTTCATCAAAAACATGTGCCTCATTGTAGCACAATCCCTTAGTCCGTGCAAGTAGAATCTAAGAAGGATTTCTGCGTCCACCAATTCATGCGAAAATCATCAGCAGGCTAAAGATAGCCCCCCCACTTTACTTGTCACGCTTGAGTAGTCCCCACGTTGTGGTAAGGGTTCCCCGCGTGTCCACGGCGCGCTGACGGCCTGGCCCACCGCTCCTGATGTTCACTCCTGTAACGGCGACATCGTCAAAACGTCCTTCCGCATTACCGACCACAAGCCCCGCTTGACCGGGCTTGAGGGGCTGGGGGTCTTCCGCCAGAAAGACCTGATCATTCACCTGAAATTCGAGCTGCCCCTCGCGAACGGTCGCCCTCAATTGATACCAGGTATCAATGTCCGAGATAAAGGGGAAATCCCGTGTAGACCATACATTTGGGCCGGCCTTAGTGATTGACACTGTGCCGAAAAAGAAGTTGATAAAGAACAGGTAACGGCTCTGCTCATCACCTCTATCGTGTAATGTGAGTCCGACACGCGCCGGATCGTTGCGTTCCTTGACCAGTTTTGCGCGACATGAAACAGAGTAGTTCTCCCAATCCAATTCACCGGTCAACCACAGACTGATGAACCCACGCTTAAAAATTCGTCCGACAGCCTCGCCCTTATTGACCCACCAATTTTCAACCTGACGATCCAGATTATAAATTTTCCATTCCTTCGTAACTCTATCCTCGAAATCGTCGCGCCACGTACCGGCGAAACCGGTCGTTTCGCATATCAAAGCGGTGGTGAGCACCAGCACTATTGATAGGACCCAATTAGGTTTCATGGAGGTAATCCCCTCCCTCACATTGATATAAAATCCGAATCTTCATCCATTTACACCAACGATTCTCCGCGCGAGGATCTGCGAGAATAGTAGCAAATACACTCTTGAAGTGTCAAGCAAAATACGGGCGATCTCTCCCTTAGCGGCTTTCTATCCACTAAGCTGCCACTAGTACACAGTCAGATAATTGTTAATACCCTCTGCTCGTTGTGGATTGACAAATCCACAACACCGCCGCTATTCGGGCTTGGATATGGCTATCCAAGCCGAGCCGTGAGAGACTTATCATGATTTATATGACAGAGCACTAGCTTTCTCCCGATCTTCCATCACTTTTCTACTTGGGAGTATCTTCGACAACCCGCTTGTGCGACAACAGTGTCTGTATTTCGTAGATTGACCCGCCACGCCCACCAGGCAGAGGAGTTTCGGGTCTGGGAACGGTGGGAATATCGGCATAGCGCGGTTCTCGGACCTGTTCCCCACGTAGTATGGCAGCGTCTAAGGGTTCCCAGTCAGTAATGGGTCGTTGGGACAGTGTGTCAGCAGCACTGTACTGGAGCAAAAGCAAACGGCGCGACCGTCCGCTGGAGTTAGGCGCCGAAGCGTGTAAGGTACGGGTATGATGGATCGTGATACCACCGGCTTTTACCTCAATAGGAACAGCACTATCCGCTCTGAAATCCGGGGCGGTAATTCCACCGACGAAAACGTCGTTCTGATAATGGTCGTAAATTGGACCTTTGTGTGAACCTGGAATAAACAAAAGGCAGCCGTTTTCCTGAGTCATATCGTCAAGCGCAAGGCCGACCGACAGCATATCGTCGTTGGTTACAGGCGCTGCAAACGCAAAATCCTGATGCCATTCAACAGGACTGCCGAATCCAGCGGATTTCATATTCAGTTTGGAGGTATCATAGCGAATATTCGGTCCAACCAATTGGGCAACGCTATCGAGGATAAAGTGGTGGCGTAGCATCCGGTCGTAAATTGGATGCAGGGTTACGGGATTCTTGAGCCGCCGCAACTGGGGCGCTTCTGGCGTATGACCCGGCTCCAAGTCAAAAACGTTGGTATGTTCAGTGACCTCGCGAGACTTATCAACAAAGCCATCAGTAATCTTGCGAAGTTCTGCGATATCTGCCGCTGAAATCACGTTTTCAACGACGATATAGCCGTTAGTATGATAGAACTCGACCTGCTCTTGGGTCAACATATAAAACTCCTTCCATGCAAAGTCAAACTATACTTTAGCAGAAAAATCGGTCAGAGGCACCGTTGTGTTTCCTTTTCAATATAGGTCCGTAACTCATTCGGCAGCACCGGCAATCTACCCACCGCAGCGTTCTCTCGAATCCGTTCCGGTTTTGAGGTCGCTGGGATTAGCACGCTCACGCGGGCATCCGCAAGAATCCATGCCAATAACGCCTGTGCCCATGTTTCTATTCCGTGCGCTCGAAGCGGCTTGAGATCTGGTTCTCTCCTTAGATCCGTCACCAATCTTCCTACACCAAGCGGTTGCATCACAATCACACCAATTCCAAGCTCCTCAGCGAGCGGTAAGATTTCCTCCTCACATGTCCGTTCTAACACGTTGTAGGGAATCTGTATTGTACTGATGCGCCCACCCCTCATAATTTGAATCATCTCAGGATAGGCTTGGGTCTGATAGTGGGTAATCCCGATGAGACCAATCCTCCCCTCTTCCTTTAACTCCTCCAACGTTGGTAGATGGGTCTTCCAATCTAAGAGGTTATGGATCTGAAAGACATCAATATAGTCGGTTTTAAACCGTTCGAAAGATTGGGCAATCTCAGCCTTACCCTGTGATTCTCCAGTGCACCACACCTTCGTTGCGAACTGCAACCGCTCTCGCTTGCCCTCGGTCGTTATACCAACTACACTTTCGCTCTCGCCGTACATCGGCGATGAATCGAGAAAATACACACCTTCTGAGACACAGGCTGTGATAATTTCCCTGCGCACGTCAATTTCCACCTCTGTTCGCACATCAAACGTCTTCCAAGTGCCCATTCCGATAGGCGGCACGTCGAGTGTTGATAACTTCCGTGTCTGCATATTCTCACCTCTCCACTTCAGTCAACGAAATCAAGCCAGCAGCGATTCGATATAGCCAACTGCCTTAGCTTCCAAATCCTCGTCCGGATATCTTGGTTGACCGAGGTGTTCTGGATTCAGAATCCCCTGATAGTTCGCATTTTGCAAGGCGGCAATTACAGCAGCGAGATCAACCCGTCCCTCACCAAGGGGACCTTCCCGCCCGGCGGGCCATCGATCAGAGTGATCTCGAAGTTGGCAGAAATGTATCTTATCGGCAAATTCAGGAACCAGTGCCGGCACATCCCCGCCGGGAATATCCATCCCGGTACATAGCGTTACACCGTTCGCTGAACTGGGAACCGCGTTGACCAATCGTCTCAACTCTTTCCAGGTCCCAACAAGGAATGGTCCGCCCCAACCCTCCGTCATATAGCTGCCATAATCTTCGATGCGCACGCCCTGCGCGAGCGCTCGTTCCCGGACGCCCTCCGGCAGGAGTCGGTGAAGGCTATGATTTCCGATACCGACGCCATTCGCCTCTGCTACCGGTATCAGTTCGCGGTAGATGTCAATCAATCCCTCCCAACAAGCTTCTTCTTGCGCAGAATCTAACGGCTTACCGATATCAACGTAGTGCAATACCGATGTGATACCAACCGTGCCCAAGTTTTCGATCATCTGTAGCATAGCATCAACGCAACGACGGTCGCGGTTCAGCAAAATGTCTGGATTGGTAGATCCATCGCGCCAAGGTCGCGGGGGCCATTTCGCAAACCAATAGGTGGCACTTGGCACTTCAACGCCGCTATCCTCTAATCGCCCCTTGAGTTCCCGTAGGCTGTCCTGAGTCGGACATCCGTTTTCCGCATAGCCGGGAAGAGAAGCACAACTGATAAACACGTGCTTTACGCCGAGTCGCTTGCAGCGTTCAACGGTTGCCTGAGGGTCGACTGAGGCACCAATTCCGACTTTCATGTGTTTCTCCTCTTTTTAAATGGTGAAAGGTCAGGTACAACGTAGCAACAATTATAATACAAGGCAACAAAGAACAGAATAAAAATATTGACTGTGCCAGTTCATCAACGATTCTGGCCTAGTCCTAAGTAGGTCACATAGGCTTCAAAAACCGGCACCAACCCTATTAAATTCCAATCTATAGTATTAATTTATTTGATATTTTTATACCATATTATAAATATAGTTAATTTTTATACTTGATATTTATAATTCTGTCAGCTATAATATGCGCTATTAAAATCTGAATCTTTCTTGTTAAGAGAGGTATTCATGCGCAAACCAATTAGTAACTGCCCGATCTGTGAGGGCCGGCTTGAACCTGTCAAATTGAAATGTACTTCCTGTGACATCGCAATGGAGGGGCGTTTCCCAATTTCCAAACTGGGACTACTGCCATCCGATCAACAACAGTTTATTGAAGCGTTCCTCGTTGCGAGAGGCAACATCAAGGAGGTGGAAAAAGAACTGGGGATCTCATACCCAACGGTGCGAAAAAAACTTGATGAGGTCATCGACGCCCTGGGGTATGCACCTCGCGCAAAACGACGGGACCAACTCGAAATCCTTGAGGCAATCGAGCATGGCGAGATGTCCCCACAGGAAGGTATCGCATCCATGCAAACACTTAGTAGTGCCCTTGGCAAATCCGAAGGGGACTGAAAAGGCCAATTTTAACCATTTAACTCTTAAAAGAATCGGAGGTTCAATCATGTACGCAGCACAACGGAAGGTACTCACTCTGCTCCATGATCACAAAGTTACTGTCGATGAAGCCGAAGAACTCTTGAACGCAATGGAAACACCGCAGCGGTCACCGGTGCCATCAATTCCCAAAGTCGAGTTAATCGGCACAAGCAAATGGACGCAACAGTTTCGCACCAACTTACACAAGATCGCAGGAACGCAGTCGCCTGTTCTAATCCAAGGAGAAACGGGAACAGGAAAAGAGCTTATCGCCCGGATAATCCACTATAATAGCAAGTACGCAAGCGGTCCCTTTGTCGCTCTTCACACACCATCAACAGCGCCAACGCTTGCTAATAGTGAACTATTTGGTCATGAAGAAGGTGCTTTCACCGGGGCAGCCAGTCAAAAAAAAGGAATGCTCGAAATAGCGAATGACGGCACAGTATGCCTTGATAAGATTGATGCACTCCCACTCGAAACCCAGAACCGGTTGCACGATTTCCTGGTGAACGGTTATTTTACCCGCGTCGGCGGAACAAAGCCCATTTATGCCGATGTACGTATTATTGGCACAACCCATGGTGACCTCAAGCAATTTGTCGATCAGAGGAAGTTTAGGTCTGATCTATACTATCGCCTGAGCATCTGTGTGGTACAATCGCCACCGCTCCGAGAACGGCTTGAAGATCTCCCGGCTCTGGTACAGCATTTCGTTGAACAGCAAGCGGAGTTAGATAGCAAAAAGCCCCCGCAAGTATCTGATGCAGCAATGGATCTGCTTCACAAGTACGATTGGCCAGAAAATGTGCGGGAACTATACAGCGTAATATCAAGAGCAGTAGTGCTCTGCGAAGGCGATGAGATTACGCCAGATTACTTTCCCGCACTTACAGCCACGAAACAATCAATCCCACAATAGAAGCACATAGGCAAAGAAATCAGAGATAGAAAAACCGCTGCCTAACTGCTATTTCCAACGTTTAGGCAGCGGTAAAAAAATTGACCATTCCAATCGGGGGCAGTATAATAACACAAGCTATCAGCACCGGGTAGGCTTCGCGCGCTGTAATCGGCGGCAGAATGAAATGAACCGATTTGAACGCGAAATGTGAAATCCAACCCATACAGATCATTACAGGAAAGGAACGCTGATGAGGAAAATCATTCTAGTAACAGTGGGGATCGTACCGTTTTTGCCGAGCATCTCCTATGCACATGAAGGCTCTGGGGGCGGATTCGTGGCAGGTCTGACACACCCAGTACTTGGATTTGATCATCTCTTGGCAATGTTAAGCGTGGGGATCCTAAGTGCGCAGATGGGAGGGCGAGCTATATGGAAAGTGCCACTCACTTTTGTGCTTGTTATGCTCGGTGGTGGAATTCTTGGAATTAACGGGATACCAATATTCTCGGTTGAGTTAGGCATAGCTTTATCTGTATTGGCGTTAGGCGTTGCGATTGCCTTAGAAAAGAAACTTTCGTCGCTATTGGCTATGGTATTCGTGGGGTTCTTCGCTATATTTCATGGTCACGCGCACGGAACAGAGATGCCGTCTCTGTCCAAGCCGCTGTTCTACGCTTGTGGATTTGTCCTCGGAACGGCGGGAATCCACGTTGCGGGTGTTTTTATTGGTATTATTGCGGAAAGACTCAAGGATGGCGGACAGTTGCTGCGCTATATCGGTGCCGGTATTGCTGGCATTGGATTTCATCTTATCATCGGTTAATTGCCTAACCGAGTATTACCGCTGCCAGCACGGTTGTGTGTTAGTTCCGATAATCCTCAACCACTGTCAATTCTTATCTTCTTTCTTGGTGGACCAGAAAAAGGATAGAGAAACCGAGTTTTGGTCAAAAACTCGGTTTCTAGTACCAGCATCTACTCCTACTCGTCTTCTTCGGGTGGTGGATTCACATAGGCAGGATTTTCAATTTCCTCAACCTGTTTACCAAACTTTTCACCCGTGTAATCAGCTTGTTGAATTTTCCATCCTTCTTCGCGGTCTTTGACCATTAATGCGATTACATTACCGTTAACCGCCCATCGATAGCTACCACGTAAGCTAGCTTTTTTGCCGGTTGTATTGATTGCGACGCTATTGATATCAACGCTCATATTGCCGCTGCGTATGTGAAAAATACCTTCCCATGCCTTTCTTACTGCTTGCCAGCCGAGGTGTTTCTCAAACGCCCCCGCCCAAAATACCCAAGCAACAAAGACATCTTCGCTTTCGCTGCGCAACCAGTAAGCCATAAATTGGTTGGCATCTTCTGTTCCAATGGCCTCGGCGTGTAGGGTAAAAGCCTCGATAATTGCCGCTTCTTCCGCCGGATAATCAACATCAATTTGTAGGACATCGCCACCGCCCGATGTCGATGGCTGGGTTGACGGCTGTGTGGGCTGCTTATCTACATCGTCGTCCGAATCCCCTCCGCAAGCAGTGAGGCCCACGATAAATAACGCACAGGTTAAGTAAGTGCCAAAACTCCGTTTCATTGTTTTCTCCCTCGTGCGGACATATTGTAACGTAAGTTGCTAGGTAGCTGTAGTCAAGTGAGTCGCGATTCGGAGGGTACGCCCCCTACCGTCCATTTTTTGTAAGAGGGAATTCCAATTCCCGATAGCAACTTGGGTTATTGTAAGCAAATAGCTCTCTATCCATTAGGTAGTTCAGCCAGTATTCACTTCTACTCTTATTCGGGTGGCGGATTCACATAGGCAGGATCCTTAAGTTCATCGACCTGTTTTCCGAACTTCTGATTCGTGTAATCAATTTGCTGAATTTTCCACCCTTCTTCGCGGTCCTTCTTCATTGATGCAATCAGACCACCGCTGACCGCCCACTGATAGCGGCCACGTAGTGAGGCGTTCTTGCCAATTTTATCGATTGCAATACTCTCGATTTCAACGCTCATCTTGCCGCTGCGTAGACGAAAAATGCCTTCCCATCCCTTTTTGATTGCTTTCCAGCCGAGGTGTTTCTCAAACGCCCCCGCCCAAAAGTCCCACGCCACGAAGACATCTTCGCTTTCGCTCCGCAACCAATAGGGCATAAATTGGTCCGCATCCTTTGTTCCGATGGCTTCTGCGTGCAGGTTCATCACCTCGATGATTGCTGCTTCCTCCGCCGCATAGTCAACTGTAATCTGTAGGACTTCGCCACCACCAGCCGATGCCGCGGGCTTAGTAGGTTGCTTCTCTGTGTCGTCTTCTGAATCCCCACCACAAGCAATGAAGCCCACGACAAATAGCAGGCAGACTAAGTAAATTGTAAGCCTCAGTTTCATTATTCTCTCCCTCCTGCGATCATGTTGTTACCCAACAATGCCTTACTGTCCCCGAAAATCCTCCTATCCCCAGAGAAATTCTGTTGACAAGCCAAGTCTGAGGATATGCGACATTAGCCATTTTACCCATATTCTGGTGAAAAGTCAACGAAAATGAAAAGACTGACTTTTTTATAGACCTCTCATCGAATATATGATAGCATAACAAGGTCTGTACCATGCGGTCAGCAAGACGGGAAGGTAATCATCTGGGCATGGTAAGACGCCATAGCCAGAGATTGGAGTGAGCTTTTAGCGTATCACTGGCAATAGACTGGGACTATTGCCACCGGTTAGCAATTTATGATGGACCTTAGAATTAATGAGACACTCTAAACCGAACCGCATTGCTCCCAGACCCGGTAGGTGCGGTTTCTAACCGCACCGCATCGGCGCAGTTGGAAACAGCGCCTACCATACACGAGGGGCGAAAGTGTCTACTTATTTATCTAATTCACCATAGTCCGACGGTTACGATCGATTGAGATCACCATATTCTGCTCTGAAAGAGCATCTTCACAAGCATATTATTCATTCTGACAATACGCCAGTGGGTCGTTTAGTTTTTGGAATGAGTTAAATTTTGGATAGGAGTTCATTTTTAATGGGACTTGATGTTGTTCAATTGACCAGGGATATTGTAGCAATCAATTCCGTCAGCCAGCGGAGTAATAAGGAGGTTTCGGACCTCCTTGAAGACACATTAAAGGATTGTGATTTTGAGGTGGAACGTCTTGAATACCTCGATGAGAATGGTGAACAAAAGGTGAGTCTGGTGGGGAAGAAGGGAGAAGGATCAGATGGTTTCGGACTTTTTTCCCACTCCGACACGGTTCCCGGTTTAGAGGGTGAATGGGACCCATTCGATCCAGTAATCCAAGATGGCCGCCTTTTTGGTCGCGGCAGTTGTGATATGAAAGGACCGCTCGCTGCGACAATCGCAGCGGGCGCACAAGTCAATGCCGCTGATTTGAAGAAACCGCTTTTTGTTGTCATCGCAGCGGACGAAGAGGTTGGCGGTTTCGGAGCACGACAGGTTGCGGAAGAATCGGAGTTCTTCAACGCGGAACGCCCCAAACACGGCGTCATCGCGGAGCCGACACGATTGACACCGGTTTATGCCCACAAGGGAGGCGGACGGGTCCTTGTAACCGCGAGAGGACGGGCGGCGCATACCAGCACAGATAAAGGGGTATCGGCGAACTTCCTAATCGCCCCCTTCCTTGCCGAGATGGCAGAATTGGCACAACTATTCAAGACGGATGAGTCCTTCATGAACAAGGAGTTCAATCCGCCGACGAACGGCTTTAATATGGTACTTGATGACGGGGGGTGCCGACCGAACGTCGCCGCAGCGAAAACGGTTTGCACACTCAGCTTTAGACCGATGCCAAATGACCGCAGCGACGATGTAATTGCTATGATAACGGAGACGGCAGAGAAATATGGCCTTGAAGCGTCCTCGAATAAAGGGACGCCATTCTATGTCTCACCCGACGCTGAGATTGTCCAAGCGGGATTGAAAGCCACAGGCGCAGCGAAGGCGGGGACGGTGCCATTCGGGACGGACGCGCACGCTTTCAAACATCATTTAGACCTCGTTATCCTCGGTCCCGGCGACATTGTCCAAGCGCATACCGTTGGAGAGTGGATTGATATTGCACAACTGTCGGAAGCGGTTGGTGTGTACGGACAGATGATTGAGCAGTTTTGCATGTAACACAGGGCAGGGAAAAACCCACCCCGTGTGGCAGGGTGGGTTGTATATTAAAAACTCTGAAAGTATTTTGACACAGGCACAGTTCGTGTTATAATCCAAAATTGTCCTTGAAAACATGTGTGTTTGAAGGAGCAGGCATGTTCTACAATAAGACTTGCATTATCTTAAAATTTGAAAGGAAAAATATCAGATGAAACTTGCATTTTTCAATGATTATCAGCTGGGTGTAATAAGTGGGGATCAGATTATTGATGTCGCTTCGGCACTGGAAAGCATTTCTTATCACAGTCCTCAAGAGCTAATGGAAACGCTCATCAAGGACTGGGACAATTTACAATCCCAGATCGCGCAGGCTGCGGAAGGAAATGCGGGAACAGCACTTGACAGTGTGCGTCTCAGAGCACCATTGCCGAGACCGGGTCAGTTGGTCTGTCTTGCAGGCAACTATATCGAACCTGCGGCCCCAGATCGAGGAGAGTTTAACGCCTTCCTGAAATCTCCCACAGGAATTATTGGAAAAGATGATACAGTCCAACTCCCCGAAACAGACGCAACCGTGTTCCATTTTGAGCCTGAACTCAGTGTGGTCATTGGGAAAACAGCGAGCCACCTGTCGCAAGATGAAGCTATGGATCATGTCTTCGGCTATACCCAATTTATCGATGTGTCTGCCCGTGGTCTTCCCGGTGGGTTCTTCCTCGGAAAAAGCTGGCACACCTTCGCTCCGATGGGTCCGGCGCTGGTCACCGCTGATGAGGTTGACGATCCAAATGAACTCGGAATAAAGCTATGGGTCGGCGATGACCTGAGGCACGACTTTTCCTCTAACTCGATGGCGCGTTTCATACCAGAGGTGTTAGAAGAGGTTACCAAGGTCTTGACGCTTGAACCCGGGAACGTTGTATCTACGGGAACTCACCACTACGCCTTGGCACCGATTCAGGATGGAGATAACCTGCGTCTGGAGATCGAGGGCTTTGGTCCTGCATTGACGATCGACGTTCATGATCCCCTGAAGCGTACGTCTTGGGAAGCGCATTAATAATCTTAGGACCTACGCAGTTGAACGTTCAAAACCAACCCCCCTGCCCCCCTTATCAGGGGGGTAGTTCGGGGATTCATCGCCGCAGCACACAATTTCCAACGCCCGATAAATCGGGCAACTACAATAGAGGGGCCATCAAGGGTTCGTAGGGAACAACGATCGTTGTTCCCTACTGAAGTGCATAACCCCTATAATCTATTACGGGCAGTATGCTGCTGCGCTTGTAAAGATCGTGGGAACATTAATCACTGCTGGCGCGCCTGAATCCGCAGCGCGCTGCAGGGCTGGACGGATTTCGTCCGGTTTTGTAACAAGCTCTCCGTAACAATCGAGTGCTTCGGCAACCCGTTCATAACTAACCGCCCGCAGATCCGTCGCAACGGCACGATCCAAACCGTAACGCTGGATTTGCGGGTGTCTCACAATACCCCACGCCTCATCACTTGAAACGACTGTGATAATCGGCAGATCATGCTTGAGCGCGGTATCGTACTCGATGACCCCGTAACCGAAGGAACCGTCACCCGTGATGAGGACACTCGGATGGTCTGGTCTTGCCACTTTGCCAGCTAACGCGAAGGGCACGCCCTGCCCGATTCCACCGATAGGACCTGTGAACAGTAGGTAGGGTGGATGGTAGTGATCGAGTGCCATGTGGGAAAAGAGTGAGGCGTCTCCACCATCGAGTGAAATTGTGGCGTCATCCCCGAAGAGTTCACGCACCTCTTTGCAGATGCGGAGCGGATGAACCGGAACACTGTCGGAGTTCTCCGCTTCAGCGAGTCGCTCCCTAAAACTCTGGCGCACGAGGCTGAGACGTTCAACCCAATCGGTCGGTGCGTGAAAATCGTGCTTGGACACACCGTTTGTCATCTCGGTCAAGACTGCTTTCAGGTCACCGATGACCCCGACATCAAAGGGGCGGTTCTTGCCCATCTCCTCGGCATCGATATCGACGCAGATAAACTTAGCATCTTTGTGAAAAAACGGTGGTTTGCCGTAGCTGATGTTTGTATCGAATCTAACTCCTAAGGAGAGGATCACATCGGCGTTGCGCAGCTCCTTTGACGCATTGCCGAATCGGGAAGTCGCCATGCCGAAGAAGAGCGGATGTGGGCGGGTAATTGCGTTGACATCAGCGCCTCTTGAGAAGAACGGTATCCCCGTGGCCTCGACAAAGTCTAAGAGTGCGCCGGCGGCATTCTGCCAATGAATTGCTCCGGCGGCGATAATTGCCGGACTGTCCGCCCCCGCCAGTAGCTTCAATGCGTGCTCAATTTGCTCCGGATCACCATGGACTCTGCCGTTCGCGCGAGAGTTAGCCGGCTCAGGATAATCAATGTCGGCATCATCGATTTTGTCGTACAGCACGTCGTAGGGCACATTGAGATGAACGGGTCCGGGACGCCCACCTAACGCTTTACGAAACCCTGTGCCAACGTACTCCGGCAGTCGCTCGGTCTGCGCGACTAACCGCGTCCACTTGGTAATCGGCTTGACAAGCCCGGTCTGGTTATATTCCTGGGAACCGCCCATGTCGATCTGATCCGCATCGCTATTGCCGCTTATCGAGTACAGTGGACTACCCATCATGTGTGCCGTAGCTAGCCCATAGATCATGGCAGCGTGCCCGGGACCGCGGGTAACCCCACTCACACCGACACCTCCGGTCACCCTTGCATACGCATCTGCCATCATCGTTGCAGATGGGTCTATGCGCGTGTCGATGATCTTGATGCCATCGTTCAAGCACCCTTCATATATCGATTCAATCGTCCCGCCGCAGAGTGTAAATAGATATTCCACATTTTCTTGCTTTAGGACCTTTGTAATAATCTGACCGCCTTCCAAAATTGCCATAGTTTTCTCCTTATTTTAAGTATTGTTCACCTGAGTTGCTAGTTGCTAAGCTGGCTCGGCTTGGATAGGCATATCCAAGCCATCTTTGCGCGTGTGCAGTGGATTTGTCAATCCACTGCAAGCAGTGAGGAACTCGATTTCGTTTTCATGCTTCCGCTTTGCGACATTTCACATCAATAGCAACTTGCGTTATTGTTCGGATAAGAGAGTGCCTTGATCCCTGCAAACATCATGTCAAGCCTAAGATTCAAGAAGGCTTCACGGGTCTCACAGTTCATGGGTTGCTCCTTTGCGAAACGTCGCACCTTTTTCATCATACCACTCCATGTTTGGGGCTAATCAAAATGCCACTCTTCTTTGTATTGTTCCACTTCATTGGGGTGCGGTTGCCTTACAGTTATCTGCCACGCCCCCTTCTTGTCGTTATAACGAGCCATCAAGATTTTTCCATTAAGCGTGAGGTATTTGACATAGTTATCATGTTTGCTTCTGTCCAATTCCTTGATGTTGGGATAGTCCGTTTTGAACGGTTCAGTTGTCAGGCTCAGATACTGCCCCATGAATTGGGGTTCCGGTTTAGGCATTACACACCCGATGAGCAATACAAGGGTGACTATCGCTATTCTAATCATCTTTCCCGCCTCCATTGTGACGACGACCGTGCTGAAAAGTCCATTTCAATCTCGTTTGTTCAAAATGTTACGCAAGTTGCTAGTAGACAGCATATTCAAACCAATAGACCCTAATCCCTGTGCAAATTGAATCATTTTTGTAGGTCGATTTTCCAAAATCGACGGTTTGGTGTCGAGATGTGAATCTCGACCTACAGGGTCTGTAAGACTGAAAGAGTTACGGCATACGGCGTATGCCTACTACTATCCAGCGAATATCGCCTACGGGATGTCAGTTAAGCGTGGTGAAATTCCGATTCGATCATCCCGATCCAATCGGGCTGTCTACGATTGGAAAAATTATGCCACTTGTAATTAAACGTTACCCTCTACAACGGCGATTTCTTTGTCGGTTAAGCCGTAGAGTTGATAGACCACCTGATCAATCAGCGCGTCAGTTTGTTGGATGCGAGTGAGTAAGGGGTTGAGTTTGTCGAGGCTCCGTGTAAATTCGCGCTCCAGCGATTCTTGGAAATTTCGGTCTGATGGATCAACGGCGATGGATCTGTGATTTTTCTTGAGGATTTCAAGCAGTTCTTCAAGTGATAGGTCGGAGTAACCCTGTATCGCGGTCTTGTTTTTGAGGGTATCAATTTCGGCTCTGATTTCTCGTTCCAACCAGCGCAGGAAGCCGCGAATCTCCTCCCCCTTCGCTTTGTTCATCTCAACCATCCCCTCCGCGAGGTAGGCGAGCAGGTCGTGGACGACATCGGAACGTTCTGGATCGGCGGTGAGATGGTGCCTCACGAAGCCGAGGACGCAGTCGGTACTCCCTTTGTTAAGACAGAATTGATAAAGGGTTTTGGCTTTTTCGAGTTGGCGGTCCCGCTCATCGGCGGGGGTGGTGAAGTTGATGCAGCGGATGGGCATGGCGCGAACTTGTTGAGGATATGTATGGGAATACGATCCTTGCAATGTTCCCGTAGCAAAATATATTCTAAAGAGCCAAGTGAGCAGAGAACTCCCCAATAACGCCGTTACATAGGTTAATGCAGGGTATGTGGGGGAGATCCTATCATATCCTGTAAAGTCTGTCTGTGCGGGAGTGTGTTCGACGTTTTCGTAGTAAGTAACACACGTTACCAAATGATCACAATAGAGTCCACTGTTATCATAGGATACTATCAACTGTTCGCTTTCTCCTGTCACATCCCGCACCACAATTTTCTCACTCTCGAACAATTCAGGAACTCGTGGGCCATACATCTCATCCTGTCGATAATCAATGTAGCGACCGTCCCAATCTATGTCATAACGCTGCAAATTCTTCCCATCAATAAAATGTTTGGCGTTTCCAATTTCTTGTGTTGAAATGACCTCCGCCTTAGTAAAACGTCCCTTATCTTTACTATGGGTGGTTGCTCCAACCATTACGTAGCAGAACTGACCAAGCCGAATTGACTTTGCTTTTATTTTATTTCCGAGACTACGGACGGCTGGATTAACGAGTTGAAAACGGATTTGATAATTCTCGCTTGAAAGCCATTCAACTTGGTTAATTTGACCAATCTGTTGTTCTTCACCCATATTTAAGGTAGGCGCATACAATTTTGTTTCTGACTGTGGATCGGGATTTTCAAGCGTTAATGTGTAAATAAAGCAGTGTCGAGAAACATCCTCAAAAACATTGAATCCCTCAAAATGAAGTAGAGTCCGTAACTGGGTATTTTTCAACAGAAATTCACGCAATCGATCCGCATATTTCTCTGTGGCTAGCGCATCTGGCACGATAAAGGCATGGCACCCCCGTTTGCACAGCAATTCAAGTGACCTGATGATAAAAGCGGCATAGAGATCCCAATGACCTTTAAGAAGATCAGGAATATAACATAGTTTTTGAATGGCAGATCGGTCTTGAGGATCAACATTTGTCATTCCCCACGCATTTGCATACGGTGGATTTCCTACCACTGCATCAAATCCCGGATTGTCCTTCTCCCGTCCATATTTGTCACGAAAGACCTCGGGAAACTCAATCTCCCAATGGAAGAATCGCTTCTCCGCTGCAATCTCTTGCGCTCGACAATAAGAGAGCAGATCTTCAAGGGCATCGGTGTTCTTAGAACGTAGTGCATTCAAGGCTTGATGGTAAGCGGATCGAGATACATCGTTCCCAAAATAAACGCTTGTCCAGAGATTCGCCACGTCTTTGTGAAGGCTAAGCATCTGTTGGACGATATCTAATTGGTGTTCTTTCGCGTGGATCTGGTCGGCGGTACGGCTCTCGGTCTCCTCGATCAGCAGGTAGTGTCCGATGGCGGTTGATACCCTGTCGGTGAACGGGAATTCCATCGAAATCTCTGTTTGGGATTCGCTCGTCTTGCGGCGGCTTTTCTTTAGTTCCGGCAGGTTCGACAGGTTTTCAATTTTCGCGCCGATAAGGGAATTGCCGCAGCGGATGTGGTGGTCGAGGAACGAGAGCGGTTCGCCCTTTGCCACGGTGTGGAGCCAGAGTGAGAGTTTCGCCAACTCCACCGCCATCGGATTGAGGTCAACGCCGTAAACGCACGATTCGACAACACGCCGCCGCCAATAGGCGAGCTCCGTCTCTGCGTCCGTCGTTTCGGTTATATGTGGCGCGTCCGGGTGGGTGATCAGTTCTTCGGCGAGATAATCGACGACGACGACGAGGAAATGGCCGCTCCCTGTGGCGGGATCGAGAATTTTGAGGGATAGGATTTCGTCAACGGTTTTGCCCTCGCAGAGCGGTCCAAGGGTGTTTTCGACGATGTAGCGGACGATGTAATCGGGGGTGTAGTAACTCCCGGTCGCCTTCCGCTCACCCTTATCGGTCAGAAGGTAGACATCGCCCTCCGAATAGGCGACTTCCTGATTGGGGGAGGATTGCGGCGCGACCGTCTCGCTGCCCTTCTTTGAGACAATGACCAGATCTTGGTCGGCAATTTGGGGCTGATATTCGAGCAAGCCCTCGTAGATATCTCCGAGATGGCGCACGTCGAGGTCGCGGTAGGCGATGCGTTCGCCTGCCTCCGTCCGTGTCAGGAGTTCGATGACCTGTGCCAGCGCGTCGTCCCCAATCCCATAACGTTCAAGGAACGGATGCTGCTTCGGATTGAAAAGCCCGCCGTTATACTGTGGGATATGGTCGTCCCAGCCGTCGTTGATGAGCGTAAATAGCTGCCGCAGCCCAGTCCAATAGCGGCTTGCTCCCGGTGCGAAGGCGATACCGCCATCCAATTTTTCATGGATGTCAGTTGCCAGATAGTCGAGGCTGTACTGTAGCGCGTAATCGCGATTATTGAGTGGCAGCAAATCCCGACTTTCGGCGTAGAGGATAAACAGAACACGGTACAGCAGGATCAGAGAATTGGTGTGGATTTCACCAAGCGGCGGGTTGGCTGTGTCGAAACGGTTGTGGGGATACTTGAGGAAGCCGTCAATGAGTAGACGTAGGGCATCGTAGACACGGTTTTTCAGATCGTCGGAAATAGCGACGGTGTATTGTTGGCTCTCCATCAATACGCGGTCGAGGAAGGATGTCCCGCTCGCATCGGGTATGAAGGCGGCGCGCCGAAAGAGGCAGTAGAAATAGCGGAAGATCTCTAAGTCTTGGTTTTGGGTAAGTAGGGCGGCGAGGTCTACCTCGTAAAAGCTATCGAGCCGATAACTGGTCTGACGATGGTAGAGCCGCCACTGCCTCCCGTTGGTCAAGATGCCCCAGTCTTTATCCGCGCCGCGCAGATAGCAGTCGATCTGGTAGCTGGGATTTTGATTGGTGAACGGGTCCCCTCCGCCCTGCGCCTTTCGATCCAGGTTGCGTGACCATGCTTTGGCGTCCCCGACAGCGAAAGAGGCTGTGAAGAACTGGTTTGTGTTGATGTGAGACTGTGCTGTGTTGAGGACACTATCCGATGCAAAGAAGGCATAATCGGGTTCTCTGGTTCCTTGTGATGTTTGGAGGGTGGGTTGTACCTCGAAAATGTGCTCTAACTGTTCAAGTAGCGGTTGGATGAATTGGCGTTCAGTTTGCGCCTCTTTGAGGTGTTCGGCATCCGGTGCGACAGCATCGAAGAGGTTCTTAATTGCTGCGTAGTCCGATTCGATGTCGGGCGTACCCACCCACTGGGGTTGTTCGACGATGAGGGAATCGAGGTAGTAGTTTGAAAAAAGCGATCGGTTTTTGACGGCGTTGGGTAGTTGGCTCATTGGTTCATTGGTTCATTGGTTCATTAGTTCATTGAGCAGATGAATAGTTGTCTGAATCAGTGGTGAATTCTAAAAATAATAAATAGACACTTTCGCCCCTCGATTTCGATCCCGATTTATCGGGGACCGGTAGGTGCGGTTTCCAACCGCACCGCATTGGCACTGTTGGAAACAGTGCCTACCAAACGTCAAAAGAAAGTGCAGGGCATCTTAGAGAAACCGAGTTTTGCAGAAAAAACTCGGTTTCAGACCATGTCCGTAAGTCTTATCTAATTCAGTTTTGCTCGCAGCTTCCTCAGCGCGACATATGCGGGTTCATAATCGGGACTTTCGTATAAGGCACGTTTGTAGCTTTCGATTGCTTGCCCCCATTCTAGGCGATGTTCCCAGACACGTCCCAGATTCATGTGCGGATGGCACCGTGCCTCGTAGTCCGGCGCTTGAATGGCTTTCTCTAACCAAGGGATAGCTGCGTCGTACTCACCAAGTTGAATTAAACACGCGCCGATATCGTTGTACGGATTCCCAAAATCGGCGTCCAAGCGAATCGCCTTGTGGCACTCATCGATTGCGTCTTGGAGACGTCCCATCATGCTGTAGGTCCAGCCGAGCCATGTGTGCGCTTTCGCAGTGGGATGGAGGACTATCGACTTCATGTAGAGCGCAATTGCCTGTCCAAACTCACCACGCATCTGATGAGTCTCTCCCTCAAGCAGGTACAGCAACGCCTGTTCTCTGCGCTCAAGTTCATCTTCGTTCATAGTGGGCTCCTTGTGTTATCCATCGGTTGGGTTCCTAGGGTAGCAGATTAATCCTATTGCTGTGTATGGACATTGCGCTCCGCTGGAGCGCGGAAACCGTAGCATCGCCATTGCTATAGACATATCGCTCCGCTGGAGCGAAGATAGGCATCGTACCGTTCCTACGGGGAGTCCTCTTATTGAAGCAGTTGTGTCAATTCCTCTACATCTGTTGTTGGGGCTTGGCACGTGTAGTTCTCGCACACATAGATCGTCGCCTTACCGTCAACCTGTGTCTTGCTTTCAAGGAGCGGGATCAGATCGCTGACATCTTCGTTATCGGCAGTACAAGCGAGCACCTTGTTTGGAATAAAGCGACTATGAATAGCCGTCAGCGCCGCTTGGGTGTCGTCGCCCGCTTGCTGACCGGCAATCGCAATCTCTTTGGGCGTGGACAGCAGAAAATCGAGTTCGCATAGCATCTGCGCCGATCCGCTGGGCGAGTGTTCAATTTGATGGTAGTAGACATCGAGGGTGGCTTCCACTTTTTCCCTAAAATCAGGTCGATTGAGGAGTTTGTCGAGCCGCAACAGATTATGGATGGCCATTGACACCCCGGAAGGAGTTGCGCCATCATAACCGGTCTTCGAGCGGACGATAAGGGTCTCATGGTTCTTGCTTGTGAAGAAGAAACTGTCATTCGCATCATCCCAGAACTGCTCAATCATAATTTGGTTCAACCGTTCCGCTTCCTTTAACCATTCAACCGCGAAGGTCGCTTCGTAGAGATCGATTAAACCAGTAACAAAGTAAGAATAATCCTCAAGATATGCGTTCAGGTGGCTTTTTCCGTCTCGGTGCGTACGGAGCAACAGCCCCTTATCTTGCGAAAGCTCTGACAAAATAAATCGCGCAGATCTCTCCGCGGCTTCCCGATAGCGTTCATCGCCGAGGATCTGATATCCCAGCGCCATGCTCCGAATCATCAAACCGTTCCAACTGGTAAGGATTTTGTCGTCGAGACCGGGCTTTATCCGGGTCTCTCGGATAGCAAAGAGTTTCTGTCGACCTTCGGCGAGTATCTCCTCCAACTCACCCAAATCCACGCTAAGTTTTCTGGCAAACAGATCTGGTGGGGTCTGGACATGTAGGATGTTTTTGTGTTCGAAATTTCCGAGTTCAGTAATATCATAGTATTCGCAGAAGATCTTGGCTTTTTCCTCCCCGAGGAGTTGCTCTACCTCCTCCAGCTCCCACACAAAAAATTTGCCTTCAACCCCTTCACTGTCGGCATCCTGGGTTGAGTAAAACCCACCTTTTTCTACATCGTACATTTCGGTCAAGACGTAGTCGAGCGTCTCGGTGGCGATTCGACGATAAAAGGCTTTCCCGGTTGCTTGATAGGCTTCCAGATAGCAAACAGTCAACAGTGCGTTGTCGTAGAGCATTTTTTCGAAGTGCGGAACAAGCCATCGCTCATCCACCGAGTAACGATGGAATCCGCCGCCAAGCTGATCATACATCCCACCGCACGCCATCTTTTCCAGCGTTACTTCGACCATGTTAAGGGCGTTGGCATTACCTGTACGATGCCAATGCCGCAACAACAGAGAGAGTCCCATGCTCGGCGGAAACTTGGGCGCATCTCCGAATCCGCCATTATGGTGATCGAATCGTGACAGATAATCCTGATATGCCGTATCGAGCATGTCAGCCGTCAGCTGATGACCATGCCCTTCCATTGCCGACAACTGGTTCAGATTGGCAATAATCTGAGCCGCCTGTTGATCAACCTCATCGCGACGTTCCCTGTACGCCTCTGCGACACCGAGTAGCACACGCGGAAACCCCGGACGACCGTAGCGGTTATCGGGAGGGAAGTAGGTGCCACCATAGAACGGTTTTAGTTCCGGTGTGAGGAACATAGTCATGGGCCAACCGCCCTGTCCGGTAAGCATCTGGACCGCGTTCATGTAGATTTCGTCCAAATCAGGGCGTTCTTCACGATCGACTTTCACATTAATGTAATGTTCATTCATGACAGCAGCAATCTGTTCGTTCTCGAACGATTCGTGCTCCATGACATGACACCAATGGCAGGCTGCATAGCCGATACTCAGCAGGATGGGTTTGTCCTGCTGCTTGGCTTGCGTAAGAGCTTCCTCACCCCACGGGTACCAGTCAACAGGATTATGCGCATGCTGGAGGAGATAGGGACTGGTTTCATTGATGAGCCGATTAGTATGCTTCGGGCTTTCAGACATTATGATTCCTTCCTTTCAACCTACTCCCAAACCTGAAGGAAGGATTAGGAGCCTTGTGGGTCTATATTTGTGCGTCGTGCGTAGGGCGTGATCTCTCGGATCAAATTTTGGACTGCGGGCTATTCGTCGGCGTCGGGCTGCGATGCATTGCCAAACTTCACCCCAGCTGCGTCCGCAGCATTGGCAACTTCACGTACAATCTTCAGTGTGAGATCTGCAAGGTTCTGGGCAAACGCTTGGTTACCTTGCTTCGATTGTACCGAGTCGCGATAGCGTGCGCCGCGCTGCTGCCCATTCAACCGATGGTTCGCAATGCCCAGGGCTGTGGTGACGAGCTCGGTCGGCACGTGGAGGGGTTCTGGCGACGACAGTTCCGTTGATTTTGCCTGCACTTCGGTCGTGCCATTTGAATTCCCCGCAAGGAACGCTTCTTGATGGGATTCTATCTGCTCCAGGACTTGCTTGGCTGCCATCTTTTCTGCCCAGCGCTTAGAGCCACGAATGGGTGTAGGCGTGGTATAGGTCGTTACTCCATACTTAACAGTGACGATCCAACTGGGTTCATTTGGTGTACCCTGTTGATCGGTTTCATAGGTTAGATCTCCTAACGCGCGTTGCTGACAATATTGTTGCAATATCCCTTTGAAGTTTTCGACGGACGTGTCGCTGAACACTTCTGACATTCAAACCTCCGAAAGTCGTGACATACCTGTGTACATCCACCTGATAGGCAGAACAGGCAGATTTGCTCCAGCGTAGTGTATCAAACACTGACAACAAACTCAAGGGCTTTTCTTTGTTAGGGCTATTCAGTTTTAGGCTTTTTACCCGTTTTGTTTGAAAAGTCGGAGTCGGGAAGTCGGGATTCGGAGATCCCTCCTACAGAAAAACGAGTGTCGGGATTGGGAAAT
>JAJECO010000085.1 GCA_022822005.1 Candidatus Poribacteria bacterium | reverse complement strand
TCTCCTGTCATATAAGCGGGTACTCTGTCACACACAATCCAAGCGTTACAGAACTGGCGAGTTAAGGGTAGGTTTTCGGTCGCTCCCTTCTGTGGAGAGCTGACGCCAAATCGGATAATTACCAATCCTGTACCGAACCGTCTTTCCGTCGCAAATGTGGGGGTTCACCCGGTGTGGGTGGGTATGCAGCTGCAGCTTCTTCGTTCAGGTCAATCCCTAAACCCGGTGCATCGGTGGGCAGGAGATAGCCATCTTCGGTTCGCAAATCATGCTGAATGACTTCGTCCATCCAGCCCGACGATGGGGCATATTCCTGCACAGCACAGTTGGGAATCGACATATTTAGATGTAACATTGCTGCTGAACTAACGGGACTTGCGGTGTAATGACAGGCAAGTTCTTGGTAATGAACCTCCGCCATCGTGGCAATTTTCTTTCCTTCAGTGATTCCACCGGTGTGACAGATGTCTACCCGGATGTAGTCGATTAATTCCTGCTCAATCAGTTCCCGAAACATCCATTTCGTTGGGAGTTGTTCGCCTGTGCCAATCGGGACATTTGTGTGCTCGCGTAGCGTCGCAAACGATGCCGGGTTCTCGGAACGGATGGGGTCTTCGACAAAGAATGGATGATATTCTTCAATCCCATTGCACAATTCAATGGCGCGGGTTGGTGTTAGGCGGGTATGAACCTCAAAGATGATTTCGACCTCATCTCCGATTGCCTCGCGCAATGCACTGAAATGTTCAATTCCGCGCATTACAGCGAGTTTTTGATCGAATCCACCCTCAATCGTATCAATGGGCGAAATCCGCAAGACCTTCCACCCTTCTTCCAACTGTTGCTGTGCCGTTTCAATAAGCTGTTCCGGTGTACTTCCACCGGTGTGGCGATAAACCAGCACCTTATCCCGCGTAGCACCACCAAGTAGACGGTAGGTTGGTACGCCAAGAGCCTTACCTGCCAGATCCCACAGCGCAATATCGACCCCGGCGAGCGCAGATTGTAGCACGGGCCCGCCACGCCAAAACGTTCCGCGGAAGATATCCTGCCATATATGCTCGATTCGGGTGGCATCCTGCCCAATCAGGAGGGGTTTAATATGATGCTCCAACGCCCCGACAACAGCAAGCGATCTACCGCTCAACGAGGCTTCTCCAATTCCATATATCCCTTCGTCAGCAACAATTTTAATGTATATGAACTGACTCACTGGGAATATTTTGAGATCTGTGATCTTCACGATTTTCCTCCCGATTAATTTGTTAGCGCGTGTTGACAAATTTGAGAAAAAGATTTCTCAAGCTAATAGTAGCATGACCATATATACCGGTCAAGCCCAAAATCGGCGTAACAACAGCAGCAGGGCACACATCTATCGTCGACAAATCGATCTCACGATTTACATTGATATGCCGAGCAATCCCCGCGTAAATTGGAAATCTGTGTTTCCCTTGCCATAGAGTTTAGGCGTGTAACCGCGCGAGGCAACCTCTAAGATAATTCCCAGCATTTGCGCTGAAAAACTCTCCGGTGTCCAATTCCCATCAGCGGGCAGGAGGTCCAAATCAGCCTCGTAAATGGATTCTGTAGTTTGATCCGTTGTGGCTTGGATCAATGGAATCATTCGGTGTGCCTGAAGCGGATGACCTACGACATGCGCGAACATCAGATCCACACCCGTCGCACCTAATCCGGTTAGCGTCTCTACAACATGATCGGTCGGTGCCTCCATGATATGGAATCCAAGCTCGGGAATACTTTGACCGTAAGATAGGGTATTTCTCAGTGAAACTTCGGGGGCGTCACCAAGCACGTGAGCTGCATAGGCAGGCGAGGTCAAGAAACTGGCATTTGAGGGAACGACAACCGTTCCACCCACTCCGACGAGGGTTTGGGTGAGATGTGCTAGTCCCTGTGCAGCTTCCTCCGTTACTTTTCCGCTCGACGTTAATCCGATCCGAAGGTGCTCTAAACCAACATCGGCGTAATCAGGTTGAGGTATCGACGATAGAGATTGACTGAACCAATCTTCCACTTTCTGAAGGACGGCATCAATGCCACCATCCAGCTGTACACTTGCCCAGCCGTATCGTTCAAGCGGGATGCCGTGCTCTGTGAGGGCGTGGCGCAGGTAGTCATTATGGGTCTTTTCACAGCCGTGCTCTAAGGGCAAACCGAGGGCAACCATTGGATGAATCAGATGCCCGATGAGAGTGCGTCTGTAGATGTCTTCGGAGTTACCACCCGACACCCCACATCCCTCCGTATGTGCCAGTGCAACATAGCGCGAAATTCCGTGTTCACGTCCGAGCTCTTTTTGGTTAAGTCGGTCAGCAATCATCTGCGCAATCTGACCAGAACAGAGGCTTGTTGGCAAGACCAACCCGATCTGATCGCTGCGGTAACCACTTTCGGTCTGTATGGCACTAAAAGTGTACTCGGATCGTGGTGCATCAAGTTGAATTGGAATCGGCTTACCTGTCGGGCTGTCGGCTGCAAGCGCGTCTTCCGGATTGATAGGTCCCGTCTGCTTCCAGTTTCGCCAGATTGACACCTGCGAATGTCCCGCCTTTTCTCCGACAGATCGCTCGCCAGCGGCGACGTTCACAGTGAGATCGAGCATCTGCTGACCCAATTCCTCCATCGGTGTACCATCTTGGTAAGCACCAGCGTTGACATCCATGTCGTTCTTCAACATTGCGTATCGACCGGTGGTGGTAACGATCTTGATTGTTGGCACAAAGGGGAAGTTCGTAATAGATCCATTACCAGTGACAAAAAAGATCATGTTTGAACCTGATGCTACCTGCCCTGCAATGCTCTCAAGGTCATTACCGGGGCTATCCATGAAGTAGTATCCTGGTGCAAGCATCCGTTCCGCATAATCGATCACGTAATCGAGACACACCTCAGGATCCCGTTTCATCGCGGCACCGATTGACTTGATGACAATGTTGTATAAACCCCGAAAGTTATTTCCGCCGGAGGGATTGGCTTCCGCAGTATGACCGTGCCAACTCACTCGCTCCTTAAACCGCTCGATCGTGTCTAAGAACTTACGGGCAGTCTCAAAATCTCTGGCGTTCTGCAGCACATAGGGTTCCGCACCGATCAACTCATCGGTCTCTGCGAGGTTAGCAGCACCCCCGTAACGGATAACTTCCTTCGCAACATAAGCTGCCAACGGATTGCCGGAGACGCCGGAGAAGGCGTCCGAACCGCCACACTGAAGTGCAATTTTCAGGTTGGCGAGGGATTCTTCAGTACGCTTCGCCGCGTTCACCGACTCCAACCACCCATCAACAATGGTCTCTCCCGCCTTCAAACTGTCATCAAAACCGCCCTGTATGCTCAGAAAACGGTGCGGCACAGCCTCTAACGGATAGTTATTTTCTGCCATATAACGCTGCAGGATCTGATTTGTCACCACTTCCGAACCGTAATCAACAGCGAGAATCGCCCCGACATTAGGGTGAATCGTAAAGCCAGCGAGCGTTGGAAGCAGCATCTCCAGGTTATTGGGCGTTGCGCTTTCCCCGCCTTCCGTGTGGGTTACGGCAACGATTCCATCAATATTTCCGTGACTTGCACTAACCTCTTTGAATCTGTCCGCAAGTGCTTTCGCATAGCCAGAGGTTTGGGAGGTTGTTCCCATGATAACGATATAATTTCGCGTTCCAACACCGCGACCTCCGTCCCTCGCATAACCGAGGAAAGACCTATCGTGCTCATAACGAGGAACTTGCGTCCCCGGTTCAAATGTATTTTCATCAAGGAGGTAAGGAGCGATCTGATCTTTGAAATTTGGATGGGACGGCAGTGCAAAGTCGATATCTCGCAGCGCAAGTGCCTCAAGAATCTTCTGGTTGCAGACGTAGTCACCGGGCGACAGATCAGTAATTGCAACCCCGAAGGGCAGCCCCCACGACAACAGCAATTCCCCTTCAGGAATTGATTGAATCGCAAATCGGTGCCCCTCTAAAATTGTATGAGATATGGTGCAGCCGTGACCGTTGTAGTTAATCTCTGCGCCAGCATCTACCCTTCGTGTGGCGATCGCCACGTTATCGTCAGACGCCGGCAGTCTGCCAACCTCTTGAAAATCGTACTGGTTTGCCATAAAACACTCCTCCATAAGGTAATCTCAACGTGCACGTATATGATAACATATCACCCACTCAACTGACACATACTTTACAAATTCTCCATCTATTTTTGTATTGACCAGATCCGCGCATGTATGTTAAGATGAGATTGTATTAGCTGACTAATTACCTCAAACCTCATTGTATATTATCCCATGATCTCATACATTATTGGAGCAGTTTACCTCGTCCTTATTTTAGAAGTACTAATAATCATCAACTCATTCCGATATGCACGCCGAGAACGAAATACCAAAAGATCAGATTATACTCCAAAAACTGCCATCATCGCACCCCATTATGGCTGGGATGATCAGACAGCAGAGAATGTGAAACGGCTGCTAAATCAGGATTACGCAGGCGAGTATGAGGTATTTTTTGTTACGCACGCTATGGGTGAATCCGGCTATGATGAATCCTATCCACACCTACTCGAGATCGCGGAAGGGCATCCCAACGTGCATACCCTGCTGGCACCGAACATTGTGGATAACTCACTCCCACGCTCGCAAAAGGTGCAGAATCTGATGACGGCAATCGCGACGTTTTCGAATGATGTTGAGATTATCGCTTTTGTCGATGCGGATGCGACGATCGAGCAAGATTGGTTGAGGCTGCTCGTCCAGCCGCTTCAGGACGAAAACGTCGGTGCAACAGTGGGGGCGAGATTTTATTTTCCACATACCTTAAACACGGCATCGCTTGTCGAAGCAGTTTGGATCAACTTTCAGATTGCGTTACAAGGCGATCACCCACTGGCAATGGTTTGGGGTGGTTCAAACGCAATCCGTCGAGAAGCCTTCGAACAAGGTAAAGTATTGCAACGTTGGGAGAATGCAACCATTGAAGATCATAATTTGACGCATACGGTGAGAGATCTGAAACGCAAGGTTCATTTTGTGCCGGATTGCATTGCAGTTACCCACACGGAGAAACGAACCTGGAAACAGATTATAGAGTTTACTAACCGTCAAATAGTAATGACCTTTCGGATGGGGCTTAAAGCTCAGTGGTGGGGGACCTTGCTGATACTTCTGCCAAAGGCTTTACTTGTGCTCGGCTCAATTCCGTTCATGATATTCTATTCTGAGAGATTTCTTCTTGTTCTCCTTGTCCCATTTATTGAAATTCAGAGTTTTCGCATCTTCTCACGAAACCTGCCCCGTTGGCTGCGAGACACACCTAAAATACGTGAGACCCTCCGAACCGCCGCGCTTGTCGTACCAATAGCGATGTTTCTTGCAGGCTTGAACGCAGTGTACGCGCTATTTCAAAACAAGATTGTATGGGGCGGTGTTCGATACGAAATTCTTTCAGCCACCAAGTGTCGTGTTTTAGGTCGGATCGCGGAAGAAGGGTAAATAGGCATTTAGGAGTTATAAGTACATTTGATTTGACTTCTGTAACAGAGAGGAAGGTTATGGCAATTCGAAGTCGTGTTTCACCTCGTTTTTTTGTGAATGAACTTGCAACGGCAATGTCAGATGATTGGGCGACCTCTTACGCGCTCATGAAGTACCAGATGGCAAAGGAGAGTTTTAATTGGAGACATCCATTTGGTGCTAAACATGGCAAGGGCGACGATGTCCAACTGGTCAGTCTACGAATCACGGATATGTGCAACCTACGCTGCCATTCCTGTGGGCAGTGGGGAGATAACGGATACCTGCATGGCGAATCCCTCAAATCATTGAAGCAGCGGGAGGTCCCGGTCGAAACCTATAAACGACTTGTTGACCAGATTGTTGATGCTGGCTGGTCGCCTGTGTGGTATATCTGGGGCGGTGAGCCGATGCTCTACCCCGGTTTGATTGAATTGCTGCATTATATCAAAGAGCGGGACATGCCAATTTCGCTCGTGACGAACGGCACCCATCTCGCCAGACGCGCCGATGACATTATTGAGACATGCAAAATTCTTTACTTGAGCGTTGATGGCCCCAACGAAGAAATTCACAATGGTCAACGTCCTGGGGTTTCAGAGAATTATGATAACTTTAAGGACGTAAAGGAAGCACTTGAAACGCTAAGCGAAGCGAAGAAGCGTCGGAATCTTGCATTTCCGTATATCGTCCCGCTCAGTTGTATTACGATGTACAATATCGACTACGTAGTGGATCTCTACAAATTCACGAACCAGTATGCAGATACACAGATCTTCTACCTAACGTGGTGGATCGATTCACATTCCGCACAGGCACACACCGAAGATTTTGAGAGCCGTTTCGGTTTTAAGCCCCAAACCCATTACGGTTGGATCGGTACGTGGAAGGATTTCGATCATGGTGTCATTCTCGATAAGTTTGAAGAGATGGAGAAATTTTCTAAAGAGACAGAGCGGTGTCCACCGATGATGATGCCGAGGCTTAATACACCAGAGGAGATCCAGCGATACTACACTGATCACGCGGAGTCTTTTGGTTACAATCAGTGTATCAGCATTTACATGACAATGGAAATTGACAGCAACGGCGACGTTAGCCTCTGCCGTGACTACCACGATTACATCATCGGCAACATCAAAACGGATGCTGTCGAAGATATGTGGAATAACGCCGCCGCCCGCAAGTTCCGCAATTCCATCAGTAGTGATGGCCCTATGCCTGTGTGTCGCCGCTGCTGCGGTTTGATGGGGTTTTAGGAGTTAACTAACACTCCGACACACTGAGGTCAAGCGTTCATTGCAACTCAGGGATGAGCCCTTTGCTTTCAAGGAGCGCGATGACCCGATCAGTACACTCATTAAGCGTCAGACTATCTGTATTTACAGTAAGTTCCGCCTGGGACGGTGCTTCGTAAGGGGCACTAATTCCGGTGAACTCTTTGATCTCGCCTGTCCGCGCCTTTTGATACAACCCCTTCGTGTCTCGTGCTTCGCATACCTCTAAGGGACAATCGACGAAAACCTCCACAAAGCGTCCCTCATCAAGTAACTCTCGTGCATTATCTCGATCTGCACGGTACGGCGATATGAACGCCGTCATCGCGATAACACCCGCGTCGTTAAATAGCTTCGCTACCTCCCCAATACGGCGGATGTTTTCTTCTCGATCCTCCGGCGAAAAACCAAGATTCTTATTCAAACCGTGTCGGACGTTATCGCCATCAAGGACATAGGTAAGATGCCCACGCTGGTGCAGTTTACTCTCCACCTCAAGGGCAAGCGTAGACTTACCAGACCCTGAGAGTCCTGTGAACCAGATGACACACCCTTTCTGATTGAGAAGCTTTTCCCTGTCTGCCTGGACCACGTTCGCTTCGTGCCATGTAATATTCGTTGCCTTCTGTTCTGCCATGCTATTCTCCTATTTTTTGGAAGTTTGAAGATTAGGACTTACTAGATAGGGGTAGCCACAAGGATATCGTTGTTCCTTGCTCAACAACGCTTTTGCCCTGTATGTCCCCACTGTGTTGTTCAAGAACGCGTTTCGCGTTTGCCAGCCCAAGTCCGGTTCCCTGCGATTTTGTTGTGAAGAATGGTTCAAAAAGGCGATTTAA
Organism: Candidatus Poribacteria bacterium; assembly: GCA_022822005.1. Lineage (GTDB taxonomy): Bacteria > Poribacteria > WGA-4E > WGA-4E > PCPOR2b > PCPOR2b. Next base: position 59,532 of record JAJECO010000085.1, on the reverse strand, counting down.
ATCTTCCGGTGGGATGCCTACGCCCGTATCCATAACATCAATACGGACCCTATCTGGATCCTGTAATGTTAGAATTTCTAATGTGCCACCCTCCGGCATCGCATCCATAGCATTTAATACGATATTCATAAACGCCTGTTTCAATTTATCCCGATCCAGTGGAATCGCCGGGAGATCTGGGGCAAATTTCTTGATTAGTAGAATCTGATGGTGGTTTAGGTTAGCCTCCATCAGATCCAGTACCTCTTGCAAAACTTGATTTAAATCGTGAGGTGCAGGATCAAGGGACGCAGGCCGGGCAAAATCCATGAACCCTTTGACAATCACATCAATCCGTTCGATTTCTTCAAGGATATATTCCATTGACTGCTTGCGCCGCGCTTCTGAGAGATCTTGCTTTCGCATCAACATCTGGGCAAGCATCCGCATTGATGAGAGCGGGTTCCGAATCTCATGGGCGAACGATGCTGCCATTTTCCCCGCTGTAGCGAGGCGTTCGGCACTTATCAATTCATTCCGCGAATTTCGGAGGTCGCGGGTCATCTGATTAAACGCGACGGTGAGATCACCAATTTCGTCGTGTGTTTTCGCTTTACACTGCTCGTTCAGGTTACCCCCAGCAACCTTCCGTGTGAATTGTACCAAATCCTTAATGGGATTCGTAAGATTCCGCCCAATGAGATGACTGATGACCCCAACCAGTAGGATAACAACAGCGGCAATTCCGAGCATTAACAACGTTACATGTCGCTTCGCACCGGCGATTTTATCTATATCACGCATCAGACAGTACAACCGATCGGAGGCTTGTTGATAATAGATGACTTTATAGTGTCGGCCATCAACTATTATATTTTGTGACACAAAGTCAAGATCTGATTCCTTGATGTGTTTACGAACTTCGTCCAACTTCATCTCATCAGCGAAGTTTGTCCAATCTCCGGAGAGGGTGGTGTAATTCACTGTGTTGTCGTTACCCACAACTGTTACTTCTGCGCCGTATGCTTCTTTCACCTTCTCAGGCTGGTGCATATAGCCGGTGTCCACAATCGCTTCAAGCCACTCCTGAGTCTCGCGACTAACCTGTTCATCGTATTTCCGATCAAAAAGCGCAATGGTAATGACCGGTACGATGAGAACCACCACCGTGAAGAGCAGAATGAAGGGTAGAACAATTTTGTTTTGAATACTATATCGACGCATAAGAATCTGAACCCATCAGTGGCAATATACTTGCATTCTATGTACAAAGCAGATCGGGTTGGATTGTCTCATTCTGAACTCCCCGATAAATCGGGGCTGACTCATTACTATAGCCGAGATTTAAGCTGTATGTCAAGTTGAAAGCACTAACTCTACCAGTTCAGGAAATGAGGATAATTTGATACAGGTTGGAACAATTTGATACAGGTTAGTGTGTAATTAGCAGATTAATATGGGTTGCTGCGTACTTGTACGTATCGCCTGTTTCGCACGGTAAAGGAGAATGCAACGTGATTCAATGTAAGACCTTATCTACACCCTCAACACGGAAATCCCTGCCCACTGACGAGAAAGAACTTGTTGAACGGTTCCAGAACGGTGAACAGGAAGTTTTTAATGAGCTTGTCATCAAATACCAAGGAAAGATCTATAACTTGGTGTATAAGTATGTGCCAAATTCCGAAACTGCAAAAGATCTTTCTCAAGAGATCTTCATAAAAGCGTTCCGTGCCTTGCCTCATTTCAAACGACAGTCGGCATTCTATAGTTGGCTCTATCGGATTGCCACCAATCTGTGTATCGACTTCATTCGCCAACAGAAGCGAGGGCAGCCTCTGTCGTTAGAGGACTTCACGACAGATGGTAACAATGAGATAGTGTTTAACGATGTGGGTCCACTACCACCAGATCAGTTAGAAACTAAAGAACTTGGGCACATCATTGGCCAAGCGGTACAACAACTTCCCCCCAAACAGCAGCGTGTATTTAACCTCCGATATCAGGATGGGCTCCAATTGAAGGAGATTGCTGCGCAATTGGATCGGTCCGAAGGTACAATTAAAGCACACCTTCACCATGCCCACAAACGTCTTCAGACACTTCTGATTCCGTACCTGAAAAATGAAAAACTGGAGTGGGCGCTCAATCCTTAATCAAATTATGTGAAAATTCCTTCCAAATTCATGTTATAATTACGATGCAAATCGAATCCTCCCAAGATAGATTGTGAAGATCGTTGATGCTGAAACAACTGAGCGTGAAAATTCGTATCGGGCTTTCTACTGAAAGCCTGTCAGACGAAGCCATACCTAATGAAAGATCTACAAGCACTCCTTCAAAATGTAGATGAACTTCTCAATGCACAGGGCAAAGTCCCGCCAACCTCAACTGATGACAGTCATGCCAAAACTACAGATGAATTGCTCATCGCACTCAACAAGCATTTTGACCACGATAACTTTCGGACTGGACAACGTGAAGTTGTAGAAACCATACTGAACGGGGAGAATATACTTGCGTCGTTCCCAACCGGGTACGGAAAATCGCTTTGCTACCAGTTGCCAGCATTGATGCTGCCGGGAGTGACCGTAATTGTTTCGCCACTGATCTCTTTGATGAAAGATCAGGTCGATGCATTGCGTGAACGAGGGATTTATGCAGTGGCGTTGCTCAATAGCAGCCTGAACTGGGAAGAGTATCGTGCGGAACTGGACCGGTTAGCATGTGGAGAGGTTAAGCTGCTCTATATTGCTCCGGAGCGTTTGCGGAGTCGTCGATTTCTAAACCTGCTCGATTCGCATCAGATCTCTCTGTTTGTAATTGACGAAGCCCATTGCATATCTCAATGGGGACACGATTTTCGCCCTTCCTATCTCGCACTCCGTGACGCTATCCGAGAACTGCACCCGAGTTCAATTGCCCTATTCACAGCAACAGCCACCCTAGATGTACGAGAAGATATTCGGAAACAGCTAGACATTCAACCGCCCCAAACCTTTATCCGTGGCATCGAACGCCCCAATTTGAAATTCAGCGTTTGCGAAGTTTCGACGGAAGCTGAAAAGTATCCACTCCTTGACGAATGCTTGCAGCAGCTAACGGGAAAAGGGATTGTGTACGCAGGCCGCCGACGGGAAACTGAGGAAATCGCGTCGTATCTAAAGAGACGTGGCCACCGCGTAGATTATTATCACGCCGGGCGTGAAGATCTTGAGCGCAAACGGGTGCAAGAACGGTTCTTCGACGATGGGCCTGATGGACTCGACTTAGTTGTTGCTACCAATGCGTTCGGGATGGGAATTGACAAATCTAACATCCGATATATCATTCACTGGACCATGACGGGCACTTTAGAGCAGTATTATCAAGAAGCGGGGCGCGCTGGACGTGATGGGGAAACCGCACACTGCATCCTGTTTTATTGCCCGGACGACCGAAAATTACATGAATGGTTCATCAAGGAGAGCACACCAAATAAACCAGATCTACTCAAGCTTCTGAAACTGATTGAAACCTTCCCGTCGGTCAGCAGCTTTCGGATGTTTGCAGCAGAGGACTTAGAAGATAACGATTTCAATGCGGATAAAATTCGCGTCGGGATTAACCACTTGGAGAGACACGGCTTCCTGCGACGATTGTATAACGTTCCTTCAAGGCTTTCAGTGAGAACACGTCCACTTGAGTTTAGCCTGACCACGGAGATTGCTGACGAATCACAAAAGACTTTACTACGCCACTTGCGCTCTCGATCCGAATTAAACGTTTTAGATTTTTGTAGAGGACTAAATCTGCGTCCTGACCAACTTATGGAGCAGCTAATTGACTTGCAGAGTGCAGGACGTCTGAGGTATTGGGGGACGGAAGATTTGGTTTTGATTGAGTTACTCCAAGACAGCGATCTGTTCGCTTCAATGTCCGCGGATCAGATGGGGTTTGAGGACTACGTTCTCATTAAGAACCGTCAGATTGATCAGATCGTCTTTTACGCGCTCGCCGAAGGATGTCGCGGGCGATTGGTACGAGAGTATTTCGGAGAAACAGTCGAGGCAGACTATCGTTGTGAAAGCTGCGATCTCTGCGATTCGAGCCTACGGCTGGTCACCTAAAATTAAGGAACAGGATGACAACAACATCTAACGATTCTATGAACCAAAAACCGAACCTCGTCTTTGTCATCACCGATGATCAAGGTTACGGGGATTTCAGCTGTCACGGCAATCCGGTAATCGAAACGCCAAACCTCGATGCGTTGCACGACGAAAGCCTTCGTCTAACCAATCTGCATGTTGGTCCCACCTGCGCTCCAACACGGGCGGGCATTATGACTGGACGCTACTGCAACTGTACCGGCGTGTGGCATACCATCGGTGGCCGCTCCCTCCTTCGGAACGATGAACGCACAATGGCAGATATTTTTCAGGCAAATGGTTACCAGACCGGCATGTTCGGCAAGTGGCATTTGGGGGACAACTATCCCTACAGACCCCATGACCGAGGATTTGAAGAAGCGCTCTATCACGGTGGCGGAGGGATTAGTCAAACACCCGACCATTGGGGTAACGACTATTTCGACGATACCTACTCCCGAAATGCGGTCAAAGAACCGTTCGAGGGGTATTGCACCGATGTCTGGTTTAATGAAGCGATGACGTTTATTGAAAAAAACAGAGAGCGTCCTTTCTTCTGCTATCTGCCAACCAACGCTCCACACAGTCCCTACCACGTCCCAACCGCTTATAGCGAACCGTATCACGGACGTGTTCCCGATCCAAGAGCTAACTTCTACGGGATGATTGTCAATATCGACGAGAATGTGGCACGACTCAGGCGGCATCTCAAGGAACTTGAAATTGAAGATAACACCATTCTTATTTTTATGACTGACAACGGCTCAGCTGAAGGTTGCACGCTCGACGGGGATCAATTCGTCCAAGACGGCTTTAATGCTGGCAGGCGTGGTAGGAAGGGCTCGGAATATGAGGGCGGTCACCGAGTACCGCTATTCATGCACTGGCCTAATGGTGGATTTACGGAAGGGATGGACATCGACCAACTCACTGCAAACATTGATTTACTCCCAACGCTGATTGATTTCTGTCAGTTAGAGATCTCGCAGGAAGACTTCGGTGCAGGAAGTTTTCACGGCATGAATCTCGCACCGCTTCTCACGGGAGAAATAGAGACACTGCCTGAACGCGTCATCGTGACGGACTCCCAGCGCGTCGAACACCCGATCAAGTGGAAACAGAGCGCGACCATGACGCAACGCTGGCGCCTGATTAACGGTGTTGAACTCTACGATATAGAGGTGGATCCGGAACAACGAAATGATATAGCTGCGGCGCATCCGGAGGTTGTCGAGGAATTGCGGGAGCACTACGAGGTGTGGTGGGAACTGGTTTCACCGCGCTTTGGTGAGGATCCTCCGATTGTGCTGGGCACAGAGCATGAAAAAGAATCCCGATTGACCACCCACGACTGGCACGGTGAGCAGCAGGCGTGGAATCAGGGACACGTTCGTCAGGGGCTCGTGTGTAATGGATATTGGGCAATCAAAATTGCTGAAGATGGAGAGTACGCCTTTGAACTTCGACGGTGGCCCAAGGAGGAGGATAAACCGCTTACCGCTGGGCTTCCCGGTGAAATCATCGATTGGTATCATGGCGGGAAAGCCCTCGACCTTAAAACTGCCCGTTTATGTGTTGGCGATCAAGAGGCAACCCAATCGATCGATCCAGAGGCAGAGGGTGTTACGTTTACGTTTCGTCTCACTGCCGGTGAGATGCAGCTACAGACGTTTCTGACTGATGATGCGGGGGATTCGCTTGGTGCATACTACGTCTATGTAACAAAAGTGGCTTAATTAGCAAGTAACCTTATTTGCTGTAAAGAAAGTCCCCAGAGTCGAAAGCTACCGAAAAAGGAAAAGTTTAAGAATGGACAAAGTAAGCGAGAGAAAACCTGCTTTAGTCCAGTATGAGGCGATTAGAGAATACCATTTTGAGATTATTCGTCTTAAGTTGTGGTATATTCATTATCTCGTTAACAACACAGAAATCGACCCTCATGAAGCAGTTCTGCGTAGGGTCCGGATTATCTGGTACACCGGCAAACAGTTCTGGTCTGAGGTAGAGGTTAAGATACACCGGTTGTTGAACTGTTATAATCGTGAGGTTAATGGCTTTGAACGGGAAGGAATTGAGCTATTACAACCTTTTATCGAAGGAGCAATCGACGATGAGTATCAACAGGAAGGTTCTTGCCACCCGTGTGGTTGTGTAAGACGTTCCGAGGAAGAACATCTGCACCATTCTTGTCAATGGCTTGATGGAGATGGCGATGTGCATTACGGCTGTTTCTGGCGAACTAAGCATATTCAAGGACAAGAGTGTGTTGCCCTTCACTTCAAAAGCGTAGTACAACCCCAGTCTCCTTTCCAGCAGTTACAGGTATTAGCCAAATCGCTGTGTCGGTTGGTAGAAAATTGCAAACAAGAAAACCCCGATATGAGGTATATTTCGTGTGGATCTTGGCTAAACGCCTTTCCTCCTTTCTCGCTCTTATTCCCTGATTCGTGGCGGCTGAGCGCGAAGCCGATGGTCTGCAATAATCACTCTGAATGGTGGGGACAATTTCGAGATCGTCGGGGAGGTCTTCACCTACGTAACGCTCAAGAGTTTAGAAAGACCGGAGAGTTTCCATACCCAAGTTTACTCTGTAAGTGTAAGGTGACAGATCTTCAGACACATCTGGATTCGTTCATCCATGAAAAATTGTGACTTTAGTAGCAAATCCAAATAAGTTTCGCGCTTCTAACTCTAGTGGCAATCAGCAGGTTTCGATACAGGAGTTGAAAAATGTCAGCTACTGTGAACCCCAACACAGGCGCAGACGATCTCATAACAGTCGCTACATTTAGTCATCCGACCGAAGCAGATCCGGTTGTCGCGTGGTTGGAGTCGGAAGGAATAGAGTGTTTTCTCACCAACGAGCACACCGTTACTATGAATTGGCTCTACTCAAATGCCATTGGTGGTGTTGGGGTACGGATAAGGGCAGCAGATGTCGAGCGAGCAAACGAAATCCTCCAAGTTATTTCAAATCCCGACGCAACTGGGGAGGAGTTAGCCCCGGCAGATTTTGAAACGGATCAGGGAAATGAAGATGCCAACGATGTTTGCTGTCCGCAATGTAGTTCAGCAGATGTGTATTACGAGAAATTCTCGCGCCGTCTGGTGTTTGCTTCGTGGGTCCTTCTAACTGTACCCCTTCCATTCTTCAAGAAAAGATGGAAGTGCCGGGAATGTGAACACCAGTTCAAGTAGTTTTTCACTGATTCGGTAACCAGACGACTACCCACCAATCTGCTGCTCCAGCGCACGAATTTCGTCCTCACCCTCCAGAATGCCGATTTCCAGATGAAATTCTCGGATCTCGCCGGGCTGGATATGTTGTAAATACCCGTATTTGCGATTCCAAGCGCGTCCGAGCATACTGACATTGCCGGGTTCGATGCCGGTTACATACGTGCCCCTGTGGAAATGTTGCCAATGGGTAACGATAGGCATCTCTTCAATAGGGAATTTCCAGTAAAGGCCGAGTTGTAGATCGTCGTTAATCAGTCCGATATGTACGTTCCCTTCCTGGTCTGCGATGGGTCGGTGTATGTAGACATCGTCGTGTGCTTCCTGCTGTGGTCCAAGTGCCACTGCATAATCTTCAGGACTGACTTCGCGGTCTTCCAACCATTCTGTGCTCTTCTCGCTATTGATTAGCACACGGCTGCCAGCATTCAAGATTGGAAAGCCGGGGTTCGTATGGTAGACAAACATCAACGGCGAAGGGTCTACACTTAGATTCTCAATGCGATCATAAATCCGCAAACATTTTTCGCCGAGTGCTGTAGAAATTTCTCGGGTTAGTTCCAGATTTGTCCCGAAGACCACTGCCTCACGCATCTTTCCTCGAACACGCACAACGTAGTCTTCCCCTTCCCAGCCACACTCAGCAACCGCGCCTTTAGCTGGAATAAAGGAGAGGCGACCGTGAAGCCCAAGTTCCTCGTCTTCTTCTTCGGGATCCACCTCAGGATGGCCGGTGAATATCATGCCGCAACTGGTTACCAGTCCGCCAAAAAAGCCGCGCATCCATCCATAGCCTTGGGGTTCGTAAAAGGCGGGCCCCACATCACCAGTGTTGCCACGAAAGCCCAAGGACATCCCCTTGTAATGGGCAGAGGCAACATCAAGGGAACGCCCCGGCAGGACCGAAAAACAAAGACCAGAAGCGTTGAACACTTCGATTAGATCGGAGCCCCGTTCGTTTCCCTCGACCAACTCTGCTCGGCGGGCACCTGCCAGTTGGGTCATGTCCCCGACCAACTCCAACAGCTGCTGCTTAGTATACTGATTTCCAAAAAGTTGTGCCATGTTTATCCTCCTTTGGATAATTTACGCTCACGCAAGACTATTTGACGGTTATATGAAATTCTCAAGAAGACCTGTCAGTTCCCTCAAAGATGATATTTCAAAGTCGTGTTGCTTCCCTGTTTCCTTATTTTCGCCTTGACGATTTAGCCAGATAGATTTCACGCCAGCTTGCTTTGCACCAACGATGTCATTTCGGAAGGAATCACCAACATGTAGTAACTGGTGTTTTGTGCACCCTGCATGCTCAATAGCAATCTCAAAGAGCCGCGGATCGGGCTTTTGGATGCCGTAGTCTTGAGCAAATATCACGAATTGAAAGTAGCCCTCTAACCCGCAACGTTCCGGATAGGTATTGCCATTGGAGAGAAGCCCCATTGTATAATCGCCTCGCAGTGCATTCAGCGCGGGGAGCACATCGTCGAAGAGCTGAATGTCCTCAAACCGATGTTTCAGGTACAGTGTATTGAGATGAGCGGCAAGGTCGTCGTCAGGATTCCGAATAAATTGAAGGGTTCGCTTGAACGCTTCAACCCGAATTGCTTCGTGCGTCAATCCTCTGTCTTTATGTTCCGCCGCGACCTGATCTCGAATGGCAATTAGCGTTTCAATGGAGAGAGAGTCAGGAGCAGAGGGAACCAGGCGGCGGAGCTCCTCCAACGCACACCCGAGCGCGTGACGCATCACACTCTCAAAATCCCACAGCGTACCATCCGCATCAAACGAGATTGTTGTGATCCCCTTCATCGTCAAGCCACCGCCTTAACATTTTTGCTCTTTCAACCCTTCCGAACTTTAGATAGGCTTGGTATTCGTATTCTAACGATAGAACGGGCACAAGCAATCCGTCAACGTCTACCATTCGCCTATAATGTGCCGGATCTACAGGTTCCTCCCAAGTGCCATCTGTTCCCTTTTTCTGAATGTCTCCCATGATCTCTACCTGGATCCCGTCAATTTGCAGTGCACCAAAGTGAGATTTAATCCGCTCAGTAGCGGAAAACTTGACTTCCCTGATTACCACGTCCGAAAAGAGGCTTTCTATTTGATAAGCACCTACTTCGTCGGTTTGGATGTCAATATCATTAGGTTGTACGGGAACCCCCTGAAGAGCAAAACCGAGACTCCCTGTGACAACCCAATTAACATATGTATCCGACAATCGTGCGTGGATTCGGCGCAGAACGTTCATGTAGACTGGGTCAATCATTGTTTTTTTCTGCTTTAGTGTTTATCGTCGCCACAGTTGTGGAGCGAATAAAACCAAGACTGTATATAGCTCTAACCGTCCTAACAACATGCAAAAAGAAAGAATAAATTTGCCGAGTGTAGGGATATGTGCGTAGTTGTCAATGGGACCAACAGATCCAAGGCCGGGACCTATATTTCCCATGGTTGCGATAGTAGTAGCAGCAGCACTAATAAGATCTAATCCCAACGCCGCCATGATGCAGGTAACGATTGCGAAAATTCCGATAAAGAGAAAGAAAAAGCCGAGAATGTGTCTCATCACCTCTTGCGGAACAACTCGGTCACCAAGTTTAACTGGGAGTACTGCATGTGGCAATATGAGGCGCTTAACTTCGACATATCCCTGTTTGATAAGTAGCAGAAGACGGACGTGCTTCATCCCACCACCTGTTGAACCTGCACAGCCACCGAAAAACATCAGTATAAGCAAAACAAACTGCGAAAGCGCAGGCCATTGTTCAAAGTCGAAGGTTCCGTAGCCGGTCGTTGTAATGATTGATACAACCTGAAAAGCAGCGTAACGCAAGGCGGTTCCAAATGATTCAAAAATAACCTGACCGCCAACCGTTGCGGTCATTGTGTTCCAAACAATCAAGCTTATGCACAGAAACAGTGTCAAACCATAAAAACGGAACTCCGAATCCCTGATGTAGCTTTTGAAGTCGCCGCGTAAGGCGCGGTAGTGTAGGGAGAAGTTTGTTCCGGCGAGGAACATAAAGATAATAATAACAACATCGAAGTAGACACTGTTATATTGACCAATACTCAAATTTTGGGTTGAAAAGCCACCGGTTGCCATCGTTCCGAAGGTGTGACACAAGGCATCAAACCACGTCATCCCACCGAGCCAGAGCAGTAGCATTTCGACAACAGAGATAAGGACATACACACCCCAAAGCAGCTTTGCAGTCTGCGCGATGCGTGGTGTCAGGCGGTCTTTCTGGGGTCCAGGCACTTCGGCACGATAGAGCTGCATCCCACCCACTCCCAACATCGGCAAGATGGCTAAAGCGAGCACGACAATTCCCATCCCACCCAGCCAATGTGTCAGGCTGCGCCAGAACAGCATAGCATCCGTCAGGCGCTCAATGTCAGAGAGAACAGTCGCCCCCGTCGTTGTGAAACCGGACATGGATTCAAAATAGCAAAATGAGAACTCAACCAGCCAATTTCTACCTTCCTCTGCAAATACACGCTCGAAAAGATACGGCAGCGATCCAAACAACGCTGTAACAGTCCAGCCTAACGAGACAACTGCAACCCCTTCTTTGTTACCAAGCTCTCGGTTGGATTTAGTCGTCAGACGTAATACTAACCCAACAATGAGTGTAGTACAAAGAGAGAGAACAAATGCTCGCAGGTCAGACTCTCCATCCGCGGTCCCACGGTATAGGGCGATAAGTAAGGGACATAGCATTGCCACAGAGAGGCAAATCAACAGGTTACCGAGCGTATATAGAACTAATTTTAGATTCACGGTATCATGGGAGGGGTCATTTTCTTTTTTGACCAAGAAAACGCTTCATCTTTGGTTCTACAAAAAGCTTTTCAACAACAGGAATAGAGTCGGGCATGGTGAAGATTATCACGCGATCGCCTGCTTGGATCACACTTTGTCCGGTCGGGATAAGGACCCGGTTCTGTCGCACGATCGCGCCAATCAGGACATCGTCGGGCAGCATTCCGCCCAAGTTTTGGATCTCGTTGTAGGTAATCTGCGAATTTGGCCCGGCAACGAGTTCAATTACTTCAGCGTCAATCTCACGGAGTGACGCTGCTGAGACAATTTGACCTCGGCGGACAAGACGGAGAATATTGCTGACCGCTGTCAGATGACGACTCACGGCAGCATCGAGGGTTGGAATATTTTCCAAAATGGGCAGGTAACGTGGTTTTTGGACTAGGGCAAGCACCCGGACTGCTCCGTGCTGCTTGGCTGTTACACAAGCCATGACATCATTTTCATCATCACCAGTTACAGACACAAATCCATCTACTCCATCAACTCCTGCCTCTTCCAAGAAGCCGGGACTAAGGTAGTCACCGTATAGGACAGTCGTTTTTCTCAAGATTGTTGACGCAGCCTCAGCCTTTCCCCGATCAGCTTCAATTATTTTGACCTGCGTACCATCTTTCTCAAGGATTTGTGCAAGGGAGATTCCAATCCGTTCCGCACCGACGATAATGACACGACGGATTTTTTGATTTAAGGAGACTCCCGACAACTCAAGCAGCCGCGAGGTTGATTCACGACTACCAATGACAAATACTTCCTCCCCTTCACTAATGAAGTCGCGACCTTTGGGCACGATTGTCGTACCATCGTTACGTTTAATTGCAGTAACCCGCAGATCGGAGGGGATGCCGTGATCTGCTAGGCGGGTGAGGGGTGTACCTCGAAGTGGATTGGTGGGTTTTACCTGGAACGCGACCAGTTGTACTTTGCCGTCTTCAAACTCGACGATTTCGCGGGCTTCTGGGATATTCAGTAGTCGATAGAATTCTTCGGCACACAGTTGTTCGGGATTGATCAGCAAGTTAATCCCGATATCCTTCGGAGATAAATCTGTCTCATTGACAAAATAGTCGGGATTGGAGACACGCGCCACCTTTGTCTTGACGCCATGTCGGGAGGCAATCACGCACGCCAGCATATTAATTTCATCGGAATTTGTCACCGCCATTAGGAGCTCTGCTTCTTTAATACCAGCCTCTACTAACAAAGGCGGTGAAGCCCCCGATCCTTCGAGTGTTATTAGATCTAACTGTTCTTGAACACGCTGACAAGCCTCTTTCGATTGGTCAATGAGAATGACATCGTTATTGTCCGCTATCAAGAGTTTCGCTGTATGAAATCCGACCTCTCCTGCGCCAATAATAATTGCTTTCATTGGTTTATTTACTTATGTCAACTAAGATGGATGTTAGGATTGTCGTGTTTATATATTTTATCAAAATCCGCAGCATCGAAGACAGATCACCCTGCGTAACTTCTACGCGTAAGAATCAATCGGCGGACAAGAACAGATCAGGTTTCGATCTCCCTGAACTTCGTTAATCCGTGCAACGGGGGGCCAATACTTGCGTTCCTGTACCCACGATGCAGGAAAAACAGCCTTTTCTCGAGAATACTCGTGACCCCACTCGGTTTGCATGGCTTGCGCTGCGGTATGGGGCGCATTTTTGAGAACGTTGTCGGAAGGATCGGCTTGGCCATTCTCAATCTCTGCGATTTCTTTCCGGATCAAGATCATCGCTTCGCAGAAGCGATCCAGTTCCCTCTTTGATTCGCTTTCGGTTGGCTCAATCATCATTGTTTCCGCAACCGGAAATGATACAGTAGGTGCATGGAAGCCGTAGTCCATCAATCTCTTAGCGACATCGGTTGCCCCGATCCCGGCAGTTTTCCTGAAATCACGGAGATCAATGATACATTCGTGAGCGACAAGACCATTGCTCCCTTTGTAAAGGACCGAATAGTGAGATCCCAAGCACTTGGCAATGTAATTTGCATTCAGGATGGCAGTTTCAGTTGCACGTTTGAGTTCCCGCGCTCCCATCATTGCAATGTATCCCCAAGAGATTGGGAGGATACTCGGGCTGCCCCAAGGGGCTGCTGAAACTGGACTAATTCCCTCTTTATTGCCGATCGGCACAACTGGATGGGTTGGCAGAAAGGCAACAAGGTGTGCTTTAACACCAATCGGTCCCATTCCAGGGCCGCCGCCACCGTGCGGAATACAAAAGGTTTTGTGCAGATTCAGATGACATACATCTGGACCAAAATCACCTGGACGGCATAGTCCAATCATCGCGTTCATATTTGCGCCGTCCATGTAGACCTGCCCTCCATGTTCATGAACGATTTCGCAAATCTCGCGGATATTTTCCTCGAATACACCGTGGGTTGAAGGATAGGTAACCATCGCTGCTGCCAGTTCTTGACTGTGCTGCTCTGCTTTTGCTCGCAGGTCCAAAAGATCAACGTTCCCTTCATAGTCGCAGTCGACCACTACTACCCGCATACCTACCATGACCGCACTAGCAGGATTCGTACCGTGCGCAGACCGCGGGATTAGGCAAACATCCCGCTGCTTTTCCCCACGGTACTGATGGTATTTTCGGATGACCAGAAGCCCCGCATATTCTCCCTGCGATCCGGCATTGGGTTGCAAAGAGACGCCGGGAAACCCGGTCAGTTCCGACAACCACGCTTCGAGTTGTTCAAACAGAATTTGATACCCCCTCGTCTGTCCAAGGGGGGCAAACGGATGGAGTTGACTGAACTCTTGCCAAGTAACGGGAAGCATTTCGACGGTAGCGTTCAACTTCATCGTGCAAGATCCCAGCGGAATCATTGATGTGGTCAGAGATAGATCCTTCTCCTCAAGCTTGTGGATATACCGCAACATCTCTGTTTCAGAGTGGTAGGTGTTAAAAATCGGATGAGTGAGATAAGAACTCTTTCGCTGCAATAGCTCGGGAATCTCCGATTGCGCCCGAAGTATTAAACCTTCGACCTCGAAAGGCAGGGGCCTCCCTAACGCGAATACATCCAGCAGATCTCGGATATCCTGAATGGAAGTGGTCTCATCAAGTGAAATCCCGACGTGGGAGTGGTCGAAAATCCTGAAGTTGATCTGATGTGTATGAGCAATGGATAAGAGACCATCGAGAGTAGGCGGCTGTCCTAGCTGTTGATTGGTCCGGCTATCAGGGCTATAACTTGACTCTTGGACTGAATTCAGATCAAGACTGAACGTATCAAAGTAACAGCCCTCATCAAGCACATATCCGATCCGCTTCAATCCTTCACGGAGGACACTGGTAAGCAGATGCACACGTTCCGCAATTTCGCGAAGCCCTTGTGCTCCGTGATAAACCGCATACATGCTCGCCACTACTGCCAAGAGCACTTGTGCCGTACAGATGTTACTCGTCGCCTGTTCTCTACGGATATGTTGTTCCCGCGTCTGAAGCGCGAGACGAATCGCAGGATGCCCTTCTGCATCCTGCGAAAGTCCCGCAATTCTACCCGGCATCTTACGTTTAAATTTTTCTTTCGTTGACAGGAACGCGGCGTGGGGACCGCCATATCCCATTGGCACCCCAAACCGTTGGGTGGATCCAACCGCAATATCAGCATCAAATTCACCGGGTGGCTTCAAAAGCGTCAGGCTCAAGAGATCAGTGGCAACCGCTACTAATCCGTCGGCATTATGCACTTTTTCAACAAAGTCGTTATAGTCATAAACGGTTCCGTCGCTCGCCGGATACTGAACAAGAGCACCCAAGAGAGGTGCGTCAAACACCGCAGTGCGATGATCTCCAATCAATAACTCAATTCCTAGTGGTTCCGCACGGGTCTTCAAGACTCCGATTGTCTGGGGATGGCATGTTTCAGAAACAAAAAAAGTCTTATTAGCACCACGCTTACTGAGGGCAAGACACATTCCCATCGCCTCAGCCGCTGCTGTACTCTCGTCCAACAACGAGGCATTCGCAATCGGCAGCCCAGTCAGATCAATAATCATCGTTTGAAAATTTAATAGCGCTTCAAGGCGTCCTTGTGCAATCTCTGCCTGATACGGGGTATATGCAGTATACCAGCCAGGGTTCTCGAGTATGTTCCTCTGGATTACAGGGGGCGTAATGCAGTTATAGTAACCCATCCCGATAAAAGATCGAAAGACCTGATTCTGAAATGCAATCTCCTTCAAGTCAGCAAGCATCTCAGACTCGGTCCGGGGTTTACTGAGATTCAGTGGCTGGTAATAACGGGTATGTGCCGGGACAGCGTCTTCAATTAGTTCATCGAACGACGGATATCCAACTTTTTGGAGCATTAACTCGACATCGTCCGGACGAGGACCAATATGGCGGTCAGCAAAAGTATCTGTGAAATTAAGGGATTGAAGGGTTTTACTCATTTTCCTCTGTCTCAACCATTGCTTGATATTCACTTGCAGACATTAGCCCCTCCAATTCGCCTAAATCGCTTATGCGAATTTTGACCATCCAACCGTCGCCGTAAGGGGCTTCGTTCACCAGCTCCGGTGCATCTTCGAGTTCTACATTGATTTCAATCACCTCGCCACTGACAGGGGCATAGAGATCAAATGCCGCTTTCACCGATTCAATGACGCCAAAGGTGTTGTGCTGCTCAAGAATTGTTCCCACCTCTGGTAGCTCGACGTAGACAACATCTTGGATTTCTGCTTGCGCGTAGTCACTGACACCGATGCTGACGATATCATCTTCACGTCTCGCCCATTCGTGGCTTTTCATATATTTTAGATCTGCCGGAAACATCTGACTTTCTCTCCTAAATCGGTGGTTGATAAAACGGTGTTCTCACCACCTTCGCGGGATGACGTCTCCCGCGGATTTCAATTTCAATTTTGGCGTTAATCTTACTCATTTCGATTGGAAGGTAGGCAAGACCTATGTTACAGTTCAGGCTGGGTGCCGGCGCGCCACTTGTGACTTCACCAACACGCTGATCTTCACGATAAACCGCATGGTGTGCTCGCGCGATGCTGCGATCCAACATCTGAAAACCCGCCAAGCGGCGTCTAATCCCTTCGCTATTCTGCCGAACTAGGGCATCTCGACCAATAAAATTTCCCTTGTCGAAGGCTACTGTCCATCGTAGTCCGGCTTCCAACGGCGTTGTTGTTTTGTCAATGTCGCTGCCGTACAGACACAATCGCGACTCAAGTCGAAGGGTATCCCTCGCACCAAGTCCAACCGGCCTTCCACCGATAGCAGTTACTTCCTCATAGACTGCGTTCCATAGATCTGCGCTATGCTTGGCTTCGACATAGAGTTCAAAACCGATTTCACCGGTGTAACCCGTTCGTGAGATAGTCGTTGGAATTCCAGCAACTTCTCCCGTTTCAAACCGGTAGGAATCTAACGCTGCGAGATCAACGTCAGTCAGGGTTTGAAGACACTCGGGCGCATTTCTGCCTTGTAGCGCAACGAGGGCAATTTCGGCGCTGCGGTTCTCGATCTCTGCCCCCATTTCACCATGAGCGTGTATCCACTCCAACCCCTTTTCGAGATTCGACGCGTTGACAACGAGCAGATATCGGTCAGCTGCGAAGCGGTAGACGAGTAGGTCATCCACAATTCCACCAGTTTCTGTGCACATTGGTGTATAGAGTGCCTGTCCATCAACCAGCTTCGCAGCGTCATTGGTAATTAATTTCTGAATCAGCGATAGGGATTTTGCCCCTCGGATTTCGATCTCCCCCATGTGGGAGACATCAAATATCCCTACATTCGATCTGACGGTCAGGTGCTCATCAATGATGCTGCTATACTGCACAGGCATCTCCCATCCGCCAAATTCAACCAATCTTGCACCAAGTTTTTTATGGATATGATAGAGGGGTGTACACTTAAGTTTTTCTGTCACGTGCCGACTCGCCGAGCTTCCTCGTTTTGCGGGATTTGTATTACGCTAATCCATAGATCCGAGCCAAATTATCTCCAAAAATGAGTGCCTCGGCGTCGTCTCCCAGTTCAAGACGACGAAGGGCGTTTATCACTTGGATCGGACGATATTCTGGTGTATTGGATCCGAAAACAATTTGCTCAGGTCCTAACGCATCAACTGCTTTCTTCACCTCGGTAGGAACGACCTGGTCCGGATCGGTTCCCCACCGACGATGAAAGCGGAGAATAGTTGTACCTAAAGAAATGTTTTTATTCGCTTGTGCGGCTTCAATTCCAGCGTCAAGGTCATCAGGAAATCCCATGTGATCCATGATGACAGGGGTTTCAGGAATCCAGCTTGCCACGTTTCCGATGCGTGTAGGATGGCAATTTTCGGGTCCTGAATGGATTGAAACAATCAGCCCATTATCTCGTGCTGCCTCAACGACCGGTTTGACCATTTCATCATCAACATTGTACTTGTGAACAGCCGGCATCAATTTGATGCCTTTCATACCCCACTCGGTTGCTGCTCTTCGGACTTCTCCAACGGGATCATCTTCGGTGGGGTGGACGAGCGCACAGCCGAGGGCGCGTGGACTGTCTTTTATCGCCTCACCCAGTTCCTGGTTGTTCGGTTCAGGTTGGGTGTTGGGCATGATGACAGCAACGTCCATGTCCGCTTCATCCTCAAGGACTAACAGCTTGTCTAAATCCAATTTCCCGTTCTCATCGCGGAACGAGTCGTTCAAATACGCTTCAAAATCTCCTCGCATGGTATATCTCCTTTTGGGGTAACGTGTAAAACATAAAAGGCGCCTACTTCTATGTCGTTAGTAAATTAGCCCAACGTGCTCGATGGTTAGGCAGTTCTTGACTAATGAAAGCTGAAAATCCAATTACATTGACATCTTCGGAAAATCGCATATTCTTGATTTCATCGCGCACAACGAGATAAACGTTTTGCTCGTTAAGTCTTTCGACTTTGGGTCCCGTTATGTCGCTTTCGGCTTCTTCGTAGGTTTCGGTTACAAAAAGATAAACAGTGCCTTGAGCAATGCTCAATTCCTCAAAAACCTGCTTGTATCGTTCTCGCAACGATCGCTTTATAGAGACGATGACACATCGTCTCCAATCACGTTCCCAAGCTTGGCGGCTTGGAAAGAGAAAATCGACTGTTCCATTCAAGATTTGTTGAGTCTCAAACTCATCGGCATAATCTGCATTTTCCATCAAGCGCCGTAGGTGATATTGTGGGCTACCACCGGCACGACTCATACGCCCCTGTGCAAAACTTTGCTCAACACGTTGGATGAGCGGACGCATTTTTGCCCATACCGCTGCTAGCTTATCACTGTCATTCAGCGTTGTATTTCCCAATATATGCAACACATCTTCAACCAAGTTGCGTACATTGGGGAAATCCACCCCAACTTCAGGATCAAGTACCAGCTTAGACACTCCTTGAGTCATACATTGTTCTTCATACTCAAGGTATAGTTGGTATTCTGTATCCACCAGTTTACACAAGTAATCATTGAAGTTCAGCGTCACATCATCAACCGTCAGGTTCGTGTCCCTAAAGACTTGCTCCCATGCCTGATTTGCCAATTGTTCACCTGTGGGGATGAATTCCTTTCGGGCGCGGCTGACAAGACCACGATTACCCAAGAGTTCTGCCCTCAGATCGTTAGTTAGCATCATCTTTTAGTCCTTCCCCAATTTTCTTCAAGACCAGAATATGTTCTTGTGTAATTGTTTTACCTAAGTCACCGGGCACATTACTTGGGGAATTCTTGTGAGGCATTCTTTTGTTTGGGATGTTACGGTAAAACCGATCCACATACTTAAATCCACAACGTTCAGCAATTTCAATAAGGATACGATCTGTAGGAATTGGAATACGTTTGACCGTTCGATTTCCTACAACGAAACAAACTTTAGCACCCAACTTACAGACACGGTGAAGTTCATCCAGGCATTGTGTAAAATCATAATAGAAGTTAGCGACATCTAATGCTCGCTTTTCATCTTCCTTTGCAACTTCATTAAGAACTTTTTTCAGAGTCGGGGTTTGTGCAGTCTCCTCTAACGTTACGACCCGTCGTCCTCCGAGTAAGCGACTGTCGATGTTGCGAATATCTTCCCACGAGAGTCCCAACCACTGCAATGAAAGCCTTGAGAACTGTCCATAGGCAACTGTCGTTCTTGAATCACCATATGGCGGAGAAGTAACTACAAGATCAATGCTATTGGAAGGCACAGATGTTTGGTGGCATGTATCTGCTTGCAAGATCTTAACCCATGCACTGCCTTTTGCTTGTTGAGTTAACTGGGCCATGCCACGCAAATTCCGGGCAATCTTGCCAAAAAACATCACACCAACATTCGGGTTATGCTGCTCCAGTTTGTCCTCCGGTATTCGGAAGAGCTTAAACTCACTATTGCGCGTGTAGGAGGCTTCGCGTACTGTTTCGGAAAATGGCACACGGAAAAACTCACAGATAGCAGCATCTTGAATTGCAAAGATCCGCTGCCGCAATGCAGATAATTGTCGACTTACGCTTGGCTTGAACCAGTAATCTATGTTAAAAAAATCCGGAATCGGAGCTAACTCAGGATTTTTCCGCATCCGCTGGCAATCTTGTTCAAAGCTATCAAGAAGACATAGTGCGTGGTGTTGAAGACGGGCTGTATCAAGCAAAGTTGTTTTGGCACGCGCAATCAGTAAAGCAAGAGGGTTGATATCGACACCCCAAGCATTTAAATTTGCCATGCGTGCTTCCACAAGTGTTGTCCCTGAACCGCAAAACGGATCGAGGAGCGTCATTCCACATCGTCCAAACATGGAAATCAGACGTCGTGCAACCTGCGGGATCATCATAGCCGGATAAGTGTGGAAGCAGTGTGTTTCTGTTTTGGTATTGGCTGTCGCATAATCCCAGTCTCCGGATTCACGAGAGCACTTTTCTATTGCTCCCTTGATGTAGGGCAATTTTAATTGTTCGCGAATTACCCGTAGTTGACCGGAGACTTCAATTTGATTCATAGGTCTTCATTTCCTTTTGGCTTACACTGCTCCTCAACAATAATTCCATCGACTTAGTTTGAATCAGCGGTTCGCCCCCAAGTGCTCCAGATAAATGTCATAGGCCACTTTCGCTTCTGACTCAGTTTGATAGCGTAACACAAACGCTGTCATCGTATCGATCCAGTCAGTAGAGGATTTCTTATGCAGATACGCAGCAGAGCCTCCCGTTACATTCGGACTGAATTGTAGTAAACGTTCGGGCAGGAAGCGGTGGATTTCCTTCATGGCAGCACCGGAGGGAAAGTATTTTTCGCTGTGAGGCACCTTGTTTTCTGACGGAAGGAGGTTCAGCAGATGTGGTGTTGTCAATGGATCTTTGATGTGGTCAGCAGTTGCTCGAGCAAGTTCAGCCATACCCTGTTTAATCTGACTTGCAAATTCGTATCCCTCAATTTGTATGAAGTATCTGCCTTTCCAGAAATTAAGCTCTCGTCCAGAAATGATTGCTCTACTACCGACCCATTCAAATTCGTCCTGTGGATAGCGATTGCGGCTATAGACACCGAAAGCGTTCTCTGGAGTCCCCATGTCAAAAACTTCCAGAAGAATCAGCGGTTGGGATCCGAGCCGGGGAGTTTGATACTGGACGGAGGCTCCCTCAATAAAGCCGTAGCTGTGATATAATTCAGGATTTCCACCAATCACATTTTTATACAGATCTCTCCCAACATCACTACTTGGCTCCCCTGCTCTGACCCAGTGAGATGCCTCTCCATCTGTAGGCAATAAACTCACCGGTTTTTCAGTTGTGACTGAGCGGAGTGAATCAACCCGGGGAATCCCCTCTACTGACGTTTGCTCAATTTGACCTGATAGGTCTTTCGCTGCCTTAGCAGTTCGAGCTTTCCAGACGCCGTAGATATATTGCCCGTTCTGGCTTGCAATTGTGTAATCGCCTTGTTCAGTTTGACATGAAAGCAACGACAGCGCGCAAGATACATAAACGATCCAGAGATACTGGCGCCACCGATGAAAATTCTGAAAACGTAGAGTGTCAAAAATGAAACGGGATATGTGATAAGTCACAGTCCTATGGTCTCACAAACTTACGTCTATCAGCCTACCATTGTTCAGCAAGCGTACTGTAGAAATCATCAACTAACTCGTCCACAAGTCGTTTTTGAGCCTCTTCCAGTGTTTCTGGCGGTTCTCCCTGCCCCGCAACAATATAGAAGTCGTGAATTTGGAAATAGTTATCCCTGCGATCAATGACTTTGTTCTGGACCTGATCCCTAAATTCATATTCAATTTCTAAGCTCATACGAAGTTGCTCAGGCTGATTATTCGCATCATAGCGATAGGGTTCAAGATGGTAATCTAAAATAATCACATCGAGTTGTGAGTCATTGCCGTCGCGCCATTTCTGGTTAAAACGATCAATGAGCGCATCCCGAATAATCTCATCGTGTGGATTACCAGAGGTATCAAATGTAAAGTCTGGATCCTGGATCTCAATCGGTGAAATCGTAATTGTCTTTATGTGATTGAGATAGTCCGAAGTAGACACATACCCGCACCCCGAAACGAAAAGAATCAGCATTAAGGCGGTGGCTGAGGAAAGCAAAGGAAGTTTCATCCCGAACCTCTGGAGTGACTATTTACCGTATATAGCGCGTTGGATAGGGGAGGAAAGGACTATTCTAAGCCGAATCCCAGTATTACGGATTTAACGATCCACTTCGCTTGGTGGATTAGCCAATCTCGGCGGGTCACAGCAAGAACAAAAACAGTTCCCAGTAAAACCAGAATAAATGTCAACAGGTAGGTCAACCATTTCTTATCGAGGAGATCTCTTTCCCTGTTGATTATTCCTCGTGTCCTCCGGTTGGGGTCCTTGGTTTGCATTTGAAACCTCCCCAGAAGTGTGCTGCGACTAAATATTACAAAATCTGTCCGGCAGTTCTCACCGATAAATAAAAAAACGCACTTCAAACACTGAAAGCAGTCCGTGAGATGTGAAAAAATTCCTCACACCTCACATGATGGCTAGTATTTGACCAGTAGTGGCGAACCTTCTTAGCTACTCAGTTACTTGGCACTATAGTGTACTAAAATCTGCCTTTGGGGATTCTTGGTGCTCGACGATCTCGTGAATCGTTACCACGATTGTTACGAGAGTTCCGATTATCGCGTTGTCCCCTGCTTTGACGATTATCTCTTGAGCGTGAGTCCCCTCGATCTCGCTGGGATGCAGCCGCATCTTCGCTGACCGGGTTGCTTGCAAGCGTCAGATCAACACGGCCTTGGTCATCAATCTCAATGACGCGCACAGCCACTTCATCGCCGATATTCATCACATCTTCGACCTGTCGGACGTATCCATCTCCCATCTGAGAGATATGCAGTAATCCATCCTGGCCGGGTATGATTTCAACAAAAGCACCAAATCCTGTTATACGGGTAACCTTTCCGGCGTATTCTTTGCCGACTTCAGGAATCGCAGTAATAGAGAGAATCATCTCCTCGGCTTTGTTTGCAGCTTCAGCATTGAATGATGAAAGTTCAACTCTTCCATCATCCTCAATATCGATCGTAACACCGGTTTCCTCTTGAATAGATTGAACGGTTTTACCGCGGGGACCAATCAGGTCTTTGATCTTAGATGGGGAAATTTGAATCTCATAGATACGCGGCGCGTGCGGGGAAATCTCATCACGTGGTTTCTCAATAACTTGATTCATCTTATCCAGAACAACCATACGCGCGTCTTTTGCCTGATGGATGGCTCTTCGCATCAAATCCGGTGTTACACCATCAATCTTAATATCCATCTGAAGAGCGGTAATACCATCGGGGGTGCCAGCGACTTTAAAGTCCATATCACCGAGGAAATCCTCCGTACCGAGCATATCCGTCAGGATAACCTCACGATCGCCTTCCTTAATTAAACCAACACCAACTCCCGCCACCGGCTTCTTAATGGGTACGCCTGCGTCTAATAACGAAAGGGTTACGCCACATACACTTGCCATGGAAGAAGACGCGTTGGATTCAAGAATCTCGGATACTGCACGAATCGTGTACCGGAACTCTTCTCGATCAGGGATAACCGGTTGAATCGCCCTCTCAGCAAGTGCACCGTGACCGATTTCTCTTCGTCCGGGTCCCATAATCCTTTTGACCTCGCCGGTGCTGTAGGGTGGAAAATTATAGTGAAGGAAGAAGTACTTTCTCACTTCTCCCGTGAGGGTGCGGTTTACATCTTCATCACCTTTGGTCCCGAGCGTAGTCACACAGAGGGCTTGGGTTTGTCCGCGAGTGAAGAGCGATGAACCGTGTACGCGAGGTAGGACACCTACTTCACCTGAAATTGCGCGAATATCTGTGACACCTCGTCCATCAACACGCTTTCCATCGGTCAAGATTGACTGACGCATTTCTTCTTTCTCGATGTCACCTAATATCGACACAGCATCTTTTGTAACCTCCGGACCATCTTCTTCTACATCAACATCTTCGAGAATCTCCGCCAGAACATCAGCCTGTACCTGTTCAAGATAGCCTTCGCGGTCCTGCTTTTCGTCCATGCCGATGGACTCACGAATTCTCTCCGTAGCAAGATTTCGGATGCGCGAACTGAGTCCCTCATCAATTTCTTTCATCGTGTACTCGCGCGTAGGGTTCCCACAAAGCGCGACTAAACCTTCTTGAAGTTTAGTGATTTCTTTAATCTCCTGATGCGCTGCTACGATCGCATCAATCACTTCATCTTCTGGCGCCTCGTGCGCGCCACCTTCAACAGACATGACTGCATCGTGCGTTCCACTAACAAAAAATTCTAATTCACACTCTTCCAGTTGCTCATAAGTCGGATTAACGCAGAGTTCTCCATTGAGTTTTCCAATCGTAACGGCACCGACGGGCCCGTTAAAGGGTATATCAGAGATACTTAGTGCTGCCGAGGTTCCGATTAGGGCAGGAACATCAGCGGGATGGATTTGATCTGAAGCAAGGACTGTGCACATGACCTGTACTTCAACTTGGAAATCCTTAGGGAAAAGGGGGCGAATACAATGATCAATTAGACGTGCTGTTAAGAGCTCGCCTCCGCCTGGACGCGGTTCTCGTCTACCATAGACGCCGGGGATACGCCCCGCCGCATAAGATTTTTCACGATAGTCTACGGTTAACGGAAAGAAATCTAGATTCGATTCTCTCTTCTCAGCGACGACTGCTACCAAAACAACCGTTCCACCGTATTGTACCCAAACAGCACCATCTGCTTGTTTGGCAACTTTTCCTGTTTCAATTGAGAGATTTTCACTCCCAAGCTGCATTTCAACTTTCAATATCTTTCCTCCTCACAACGTTCTACGGTGGTCTACTAGCCTCTCCTGCCTGAAATTGTGTCTCGAATTCCAAGTTGAGTAATCAAATCACGATACCGTTGAACATCTTGCCTATGCAGATAACGCAATAAACGGCGTTGTTTACTTACAAGTCTAAACAGTCCCTGTCTCGAATGATGGTCTTTTCTATGGGTCCGAAAATGCTCCGTCAACTCCCGGATGCGAGTCTGGATAATTGCCACCTGGACTTCTGGTGACCCGGTATCGCTATCATGAGTTTTATGTGCTTCGACCAATTCTTTTTTCTGTTCAACTGCGAGTGCCATATAAATTCACCTCCTTATTTTAACCTGAGTTGCTAGTTGCTAAACCAGCTCGGCTTGGATAGGCATATCCAAGCTATCTTTGCGCGTGTGTAGTGGATTTGTCAATCCACTGCGAGCAGTGAGGAACTCAATTTCGTTTTCATGCTTCCGCTTTGCGACATTTTACATCACTAGCAACTTGCGTTATTTTATACTTGCTTTTTCATACACTATGCGTTTTCCACATACATATAGGGGTTAATATACCATAAATCAGAGCGTTTTGTAAATCAAATTCTCTCTTGATCCAAGCAGGACTCGGCGGCAATGGGTGTTTCTGTCCTGACTCGATTCAAAGTTGCTTTAGCCTCAGCAACGTCCTGATTAATCTGAGCAACCAACATCTCTGGGTTTGGAAATCTCTGCTCAACCCGAATCTTTTCGATAAAAAAAACCTCTATTTTTTTCCCATATATCATCTTCTCAAAGTCGAATAGGTGGGTTTCAACCTGGATTTTCTCTCCGCCAAACGTAGGTCTAGTCCCCATATTCAGTACGCCATCAAACATATCTCCATCTAACTTGACCCGCACGGCGTAGACCCCGTTCGGTGGTAACATCTGCTTTCCTGCCTCAATGTTAGCGGTAGGAAACCCGATCTGTCGCCCACGCCCCTCGCCCTCTACCACCTCACCCATAATTGAATATTGGCGTCCAAGGAGCTCAGATGCAATATTTAGGCTCCCCTCTGCAATGGCGTCGCGAACGCGTGTGCTATGAACAGGTTCGCCGTGAAGTTGCACGGGCCCGACAATCGTCACATCAAATTGGTGCTGATTTCCAAGCTGCTTCAAGGCTTCGGCATTACCGGATCGTCCCTTCCCAAACTGCCAATCGTAACCGACGATAACTTGTCTAGCGCCCAATCGACGCAGTAGTACTTGCTGAACAAAGGCGTCAGGAGACATCTGCTGCAGATACGCGTCAAAGCGTGCGAAGACGACGGCATCAACGTCGAGTTGTTCTAATATCTCAATTTTCTTTGGAAGGGTTGTCAAGACTGGGGGACATCTTTCAGGAGCAAGGAAAGCCAAGGGCGGTGGATCAAAGGTCAGCACAAAGCACGGTAGCTTGGTTTTTTTCCTTTGAATCAACACCTGTTGAATGACCGCTTGATGTCCAACATGCAGTCCATCAAACACACCAACAGTAACAATAGAATCCTGAAACGATTTAGAAGGGGCGTCTAGATCATAGTAAATCTGCAAATTTAGTCTCCAAAGACTAGTAACTGGAAAATCATCGAGTAAGCACCAACTGCTGCTTTAGCATATTATCAACGACCTCAATTGGAATCACGGCCTGACCAGCAGATTC
The DNA here is from genome assembly GCA_022822005.1 of Candidatus Poribacteria bacterium. GTDB lineage: Bacteria > Poribacteria > WGA-4E > WGA-4E > PCPOR2b > PCPOR2b. Next base: position 33,368 of record JAJECO010000085.1, on the reverse strand, counting down.
GGAGGTACGTTCGAGGGCATCGAATGTGTATGCACTCTCAATGTTGAATATGCCAGAGCGTGTCCGAGTAAGGTCTGAAAGATGAGCACCGCAGCCCAATGCTGTTCCCATATCTGAAGCGAGGGTTCGAATATACGTCCCTTTAGAGCAAACAACCCGGAAACGGACTTCAGGAGGGCAAAACAGTAGCAATTCGATAGATTCAATAGAAACGTGCCTCGGACGACGCTCGATCTCAATCCCTTGACGTGCTAATTTATAAAGAGGTTTGCCCTTATGCTTTACCGCAGAAAACATCGGTGGTATTTGCTCGATTTCGCCAATAAACTGCTGACAGACGGATCGAATTTGGTCGAGTGTTATCTGGCTGGCATTCAGAGTTTTGGTAATTTGTCCGTTGGCATCAAGGGTATCGGTTGTAATTCCCAGTGTAAGCGTACCTTCATATTCTTTTGTGCCAGCCTGCAGCGCTTCAAATAACTTTGTCCCCTTTCCCAGACAGATGAGTAGGACACCCGTAGCATCCGGATCAAGCGTGCCCCCATGTCCTGCCTTCTTCACACTTAGTAGGCGTTTCACGTAATCCACAGCCTGTCTTGAGGTAATTTTGGGGGGTTTATTGAGATTGAGAACGCCGTGAATTCCCATCGTCTGTCAAGCGGGGCTTACTGTAAAATCAAATTCATGCCTGACGGCGATCCCTGACCAATGTCCCAACGAATCGCCGTATAACTACGCTTCTTGCCGTCCAACTCCAGCCTTCACCCTATTTGCTCATCTGTCGTTGCGTTACTACCACTAGCTGTGCAATTGCCTCTTCACAGGGTGTATCGATCTCACAACCAGCGGCGCGCTGATGTCCACCACCGCCAAATTCGGAAGCAATCTCGCCGACATCAACAGACGATTTACTCCGCAGACTCACCTTCGATTCACCATGTTTCTGCTCACTCGCCAGGATTGCCACCTCAACAGTGTCGATAGAGCGGATATGATTAATAAACCCGTCAACATTGTCGCGGGTCGTTCCAGTTTTACGAAACATCTCCTGCGTTGCATATAGCCAACCGATTTTGCCATCCGGTGTGGTGCCAATAGTCTGAAAAACTTCACTCAGTAGCAAAATCGTTCCAATAGGCAAAGTCTCGTACACAGCACGGTACACTTCGTCAACAGCGATCCCTTCCCGAATTAAATCTGCTGCGACACGGTGAGACGCCGGTGTCGAATTGGAATATCGAAAACAGCCGGTATCGAACATAATCCCTGTATAAAGGCAAAGCGCTCGTTCGTTTCCTATTGGGGTTCCGTGATGTCGAATCAGCCGGTAGACAATCTCCGACGTCGATGAGGCATCGGTTTCGACAAGATTATAATCACCAAAGTGCTCAGCAGCAGTGTGGTGATCAATGTTGACGATTGCCTTGGTCGGGACAAGGGAGCGAGACAGATATCCGCCAATACGCTTCAACACGCCTGCATCCAGTACGACGAGGACTTCAGGCGGGTCATTGCGAAAGGCTTTAGCAGGCAAGATGGAGTCGTAGAAGGGAAGAAATCTGTAATTCTTTGGTGCGGCATCGGTGTTGAAAATCTTGACCTGTTTTCCGAGGTCCTTAAGGAAGGAGTAGAGTGCTAATTCAGATCCGAGTGCATCGCCATCCGGATTGACGTGTGTAGAAAGGGCAAAAGACTGATGTTGGTCAAAGACCCGCAAAATTGCTTGATAATCTTCCATAGCGGATTAGCTAATTGGGCTGGGTTGGCTCATTATCGGAAGGGAATGAATTTTCTTCTTCGGTATGAACTTGTTTGAGCAGACGATCTATCTGCATTAATTGATCTACAGAATCGTCTAACTCAAAACGCAGTTCAGGGGCATGGCGTAAGCCGATGCGCTGTACAACCTCACGCCGCAGGAAGCCAGCGGCACTTTTAAGCCCCGTTATGGATTTCCTTTTCTGTCTTTTATCACCAACGACGCTTACCTTGATATCTGCATATTTCAGATCAGTAGAAACTTGAACTTGGGAAATGGTACAAAAGCCAACTCGTGGATCTTTCAGCTCTCGTTGAATAATTTCACTTAATTCTCTTTGTATAAGCACACCAACACGGTCTGTGCGTCTTCCTGGCATTATCTCCCTCAGATCCCATCTCATCAGGACAGAATTTCAATTTGGTAGTCCGTTAATTCTACCAACAGGGTATCTTCAATAAAGTTGACAACATAAGACAAAACACGATTCAGATGCTTCGTATCGTTTGACACAGATACCACTCCGAGCACAGCTTGTTGATGCCTGTCAAGCGGGTCCACTTCAGCAACAGCGATGTTAAAGCGATTTTTCAAACGATCAGTGATGCTTTTAACTACCTGCCGTTTCTGTTTGAGTGAGTGGCTGTCTGGAATTGTTAACCAGATTGTACAGATTCCAATATGCATAAGCGTAACGCAGTTGACACGAGGGTTTTAACCACCAGTCGCCACATCGTCGCTTCTATCTTAGTGAGCGCGGTATGCGCTCGTGGGTATAACACTCCAGCACATCATTCACTTTGAAATCATCAAAAGCACTAACGCCGATGCCGCACTCGTAATTCGCCTGAACTTCAGTGACATCGTCTTTAAAATGCCGCAACGAATCAACCTTCCCCTCGTAGATGAGGCGATTGTCTCGTAGAACGCGGAGGTCGTAGTTACGGATGATGCGCCCCCAATTGACATAGCTACCTGCGATCGTGCCCATGCGTGGTGTCCTAAATAACTCTCGAACAATTCCCCTACCAACGACAACTTCTCTCACTTCGGGATCAAGCAGCCCTTCCATCGCCGATTTTACATCCGAGATAAGGTCGTAAATTACGCTGTACGTCCGGACATCAATGTCTTCGTTCTCTTTCGCGATGAGGGCACCGGTGGTGGGATGAACATTAAAGCCAACCACAATTGCGTTGGAGGCAGATGCTAGTAAAACGTCAGTTTCAGTAATTCCACCAACGGCTTGATGAATGATGTTAATCTTGACTTCCTCTGTGCTCAAGTCCCGCAAGGAATCAAGGACAGCTTCGACGGAACCTTGTACATCACCTTTAACGATGACGTTTAACTCTTTAATATCACCTTCCCGAATCTGTTGGAAAAGATCATCTAAATTTACACGACTCTGGGGTCCCAATTGTGTAGCGCGATGCTGTTCCTGTCGGGATTCACTAATGGCTTTTGCATCTCTTTCAGAGTCAACTGCCAGAAATTGGTCTCCAGCCTCGGGCACTCCTGTGAAACCAAGCACTTCAACTGGAGTTGAAGGAGGCGCACTTTTTACACGATGCCCTCGATCATTTATCATAGCACGCACCTTTCCATAGTAGCGCCCAGCAACGAATGCATCACCAACATGCAAGGTTCCATTTTGGACAAGCACGGTTGCGACAGGCCCTCGTCCTTTATCCAATTCAGCTTCGGCAACCGTTCCACGAGCACGCCTGTTCGGATTGGCACTGAGTTCAAGCAATTCTGCTTCAAGGAGTAGCATCTCTAACAGCTCTTCAATCCCAATTCGTTCCTTTGCTGAGATTTCAACAAAAATCGTTTGCCCACCCCATTCTTCGGGAACGAGATCATGTGTTGCTAACTGTTGTTTGACATGATCCGGCCTGGCATTTTCGACATCAATTTTGTTGAGTGCAACGAGGATTGGGACCTCCGCTGCTCTTGCATGGCTGAGCGCTTCGACGGTCTGGGGCATCACGCCGTCATCTGCTGCAACAACAAGAACGACGATATCGGTCACTTGTGCGCCGCGAGCCCGCATCGCGGTAAATGCTGCGTGTCCAGGCGTATCAAGAAAAACAACACTACCACTCTCCAATTCCACATGGTAAGCACCGATATGCTGGGTAATCTGGCCCGCCTCTGTGTCCATGACATTTGACTGTCGAATAGCGTCTAACAGGGATGTTTTACCGTGATCGACATGGCCCATAATTGTAATAACGGGAGAACGAGACACAAGATTTGTTGTATCATCTGGTTCTTCCTGAAGGATTTGTTCTTCCAGTGTCAACCTTCGCACTGCTTCAAATCCAAACTGGTCGCTTATAGCTCGTAGTGTCTCATAATCCAGGCGTTGATTAATATTCGCCATGATCCCCAATTTCATCAGACGCATAATCATTTCAGTTCCCTTAAATCCTAATTCGGAACCAAGGAGTCCAACAGTGACCCCTTCTTGAATCTGCGGAATAGTTGCGACTGTCTCTTCCTCACTGACTGCTGCAGCCTCTTTGGGGCCTTCTGTTTTTGTCTCAACAACTTGCACTTCGTCGACGGTAGAAACGGCTGCGACTTTTTTTGTTTTCTCTTTTGTGCGAGGCGGATCAACTTTAGCTTCAGGAGGTTCAGCAGGTGGTAGCTTTGTAGCGTTTCGTTCGGTTTCGACTAACTTAATGGTTTCCGAATCCAGCGTACTCATGTGGTTCTTGACAGGAATGCCATATCCCTGCAGCTCTTCAACAAAATTCTTGCTGCTCACCCCATATTGTTTTGCCAGTTCATAAACCCTAATCTTTTTATTTTTAGCTTGAGTATTTTCGTTCCGCTTGGTTTGACTACTTTTCACCATTCTTATACCTCCTTCACGTTTCTATGACTCACCAGACTCAGGAGTTCTTGTTTGAAAGAATCAACAACCTGGTTTGAAAGATTGCTTCGCAAGTGGGCATTGATTTTCTGCGACTTGAAAGTAACGTTAATGCACACCTGTGATTGGCATACATAGGCACCACGTCCTGGCAATTTACCCGTTAGATCTGCCTGGAGTTTTCCGGTCGCAGCCTGAACAAATCGCAGTAGATCTTTCTTGGGAAATTTACCTCGGCAGCCAATACAGGTGCGGACAGGCAGCGCTGCCATGTAAACCTCCTTAAACGATGAGCAATCACAACCCTTTGGATTAAATCTACGCCGAAAGCATTTTCGATGCGGCATGATGAATCTTCTCAGCGGTTTTCGCACCAATTCCCGGTAATGATGAGAGTTCTTCCAGCGTTGCTTGGGCGATTGATTCAACCGTCGAAAAATCGGAATCCCTAAGAAGTTCAGCAGTCTTAGCACCGACACCTTCCAATTCGGTCAAATCAGTTCCGACCGTGTAGGACTGATCGGCAGTTTCCTCAGAATCCGATTCATCGGTTGACTGAGATGAGTCGGTCTCAACGGGTTTGAACAACTCTTCTGCAATTTCTTCTTTAAATTGCGTGTCCGCTTCAGATTCGCTTTTTATGTCGATTTTCCAACCCGTTAGTTTCGCAGCAAGACGTGCATTTTGTCCACGCCGACCAATGGCTAGGGATAATTGGTCATCCGGCACGATTACCTCTGCACCCGTATCTTCATCATCAATGTTCACACGCACAACATTAGCAGGTTGCAAGGCATTCGCAATGAAAAGGGCGGGATCCTGATTCCACGAAAGTAGATCTATTTTCTCTCCCTCTAACTCCCTTACGACTGTTTGCACTCGTGAACCTTTTACACCGACACAAGTGCCAACCGCGTCAATACTTTCATCAGTCGCGACAACAGCGACCTTTGCCCGGTCTCCCGGATCGCGCGCAATTGCCATAATCCGAACCAACCCATCGTAGACCTCGGGGACCTCTATTTCAAACAGGCGGGCAATCAGACCATTATGTGTACGTGACAGGATAATTTGCGGTCCTTTTTGGTCTGTATTGACCTCTACGATCAAGCACTTCAGTGGATCGCCTCGTCGATAATTGTGTGGGCGAGGCACCTCATTATAAGGCAGGAGACCTTCCGTCCGCTCCAAGTCAAGGATGAGGTTACCGCGTTCGGTTCGTTGGAAGTAACCGGTGATAACTTCACCCTCTTGTTCTTTGTACTCCTGATAGATTTGCTCGCGTTCTGCTTCCTTTATTTTTTGGACAAGGATCTGACGTGCCGTTTGGGCCTCAATTCTTCCAAATTCGCTTGGATCAATTTCAACTTCAATGATCTCATCCAGCTGGGCATCGGGTTTTATTTTCAATGCTTCCTCAATAGGAATTTCCGTAGCAAAGTGGCGCATAATCTCAACCACTTTTTTTGGGACATAACACCTAATATTTCCCAGATCGGGATCAATTTTAATTGACACACCTCGTGTGGATCCATAGCGCCGCTTGGCTGCTGAGTATAGTGCTGCTTCGATCGCCTCGATAAAGATTGTCTGTGGCAGCTCCGTCTGATCCATAATTTGACGCATGGTCATGACTAAATCGTTATTCATTGTATGAACTCCACCCTCCATCCAAGATTTTACCACATCAATTGGATTTGGGCTTGAATTACATCGGAAATTGCGATTTGAACTGTCTTTCCAGACAAAAGGGTCAGAAAGACTTTTCCATCGCTGACTTGATTTAGGGTGCCGTTGATCTGTGAAAACTTTCCGGCTGCGGTGGACACCTCTACTTGAACTTTTTGACCTAAATTCCTGTGGAAATCGGCTTCTGAAATAAGCGGTCGATTCAGTCCCGGCGAAGCGACCTCAAGATTGTATGTGCCTAGCATCACATCATACACATCAAGGATCGGGTTCGCGATCCGGCTTACCTGTTGGCAATCTTGAACAGTAATACCACCGGGCTTATGAATCAGAAGTTTTAACGTTTGAGCATCAACTTGATATTCGACATCAACCAACTCGATTCCTTCATCAGCCAGAACGGGTGATAATAAGTCGGCAACAGCGGCGACTAATGAAGATGTCATAGTATATAACACCCGTCCGAAGTTGGGCTAAAAAAAAGCCGCTAACACCTCTCCGATAAGATTAGGACTCAAAGTAACTTGATTTCCTTTCGTCCCACTCAACCGAAATCTCTGAATAAAAAATAATAAAGAGCGGGAAACTGCACCCCACTCTTAGAAGGATAGAAGAGTAAAACTGTAATCAAGCAATCGCACTGGAGATAATATCTATAGCCTCGAATCTTTAGTATTTCAATTGTCCGGGTGAAACACTAAAAGGTGACACACAAAAAAACCGCGACTGGTTGTCCTCCTGAGAAGGATTCTTCGCGGTGGGCTAAATAGTATCATAAGGGACGGAAATATGCAAGTAAAAACAGAACTTTACAAATATCCCACTCGATTGTCCCAAAAGACGCCGTGCTGCCAAACATGAATCTTTGAGGCTCACGGCGTCTTTTGAGTTTTAGATTTGGAGATTACTACGATGTTACTGAAAATCACTCGGAGTAGATTGAATTGGAATTTCGTTAGGTTTTTCCTTCTCAACCTTGACCGCCTCAAGCGAAGCATGTTTCACATCACCTAAGCGGACAATACGAACGTGAGGCGATGGAGGACGTGTCAACTGAACAGGTGATGGCTCTGTTGAGTTAAAGAACGTTAGCTTCACCATAAAAATTGTCAACATTAGGTAAAAGAGCATCGCGGTGTAGTTGACAAAAGTGGGATGGGGACCCAATTTCACCGCAACAAGGATACGTGCAATTGGATTCACCAAAAAATCTAAGACGGAACGACTGTCAGTTTCGCGAATTTGGGTCTGAATGCGCTCGACAAGTTCTGGTGGAGGAACAGGATCCGGAATACTGTCGAGCACAGCTGCTGTATGTAACATCTCCTCATACTCGCTTTGACAAGTCTTACACTCAATGAGATGTCGTCTACATTCAATTTTCTCTTGGTATGTGAGGTCCGGCTGTTGATGAAGACTAAATTTTTCGATCACTTGCTTACAGTCGAGACTCATAGCTGTCCCTTTTCTATCTTTTTCAATTGGCATGAGCATTCGTACAAATTTTGCTCAACCCCAATCGCTACATAGCGGAGTAGGTTCTGTAGGACTCTTTGTATTGCGGGTTTAGTGAAGGTTTAAACCTTCAAGTTTTGACTTGAGGTTCCTCACAGCTGTATTCAAGCGTGAGGCAACCGTACCCTCAGAACAATCGAGCAATTCAGCAATTTCACGATATTTCATCTGCTGCATATAGAATAGCGTGATAACCAGCCTCTGTTTCGACGGTAATTGATCTATCGCCTGCTGTATCAATTGGTCACGCTCCGTTTTCAGCAGAACACGATCGGGATATTCGCTCGTATATTGCGCGTCTCTTTCTTGGATATCCTTTGTATAGGATGTTAATGCACGCTGACGGGATTCTGACCGCCGTTTGTATTGCTGACAAACATTAATTCCAACTCGGTACATCCACGTCAAAAACTTCGACTGAAATTGGAAGGATTGGATGGATTTGTAGGCTTCAAGAAACGCTTCTTGTGTCGCGTCCGAAGCATCATCGGGATTGCCAAGCATCCGATAAGCAAGCCCATAAATCCGGGCATGGTGACGTTGCACCAATTCGTTGAACGCTTCAGGATCACCCTCAATTGTTTTCTGGACGTAGATTTCGTCGGGAATCATAGATATGCCTACTTGTAACGCTCAAGTCAGCACCATATATTACGTTGGTTAGGACAGTTTGGAAATTTCTTCAAATAAAATATTGGAACGTATCCTGTAAGATCTTGGTTACACTGTAGGTCGGACTGCAACTCCAATGGCATGACACGAGTGCAGAGGATTTTCCTATTGACTTTCTGACCTGAGTTTGTATAATGGAGACCATTCAGAGGATCTTGCATCCAATAGTTGCAGACCTCGGTCAACGATTCGATTGAATTGGATTCTCCTAAAAAATGATGATGCTGAGAGCGAAGGATTCTGATGCGGATTGACTGCCAAAGCCACATATTTCCCCGAGCATATATTGATGTACTTGCCCAAAACCCCCATCCACCGCAGATTGAACTTCTATACACAGCGGGAGATGACTCCGATGGATTGGCTGGTTCCAATTCCTCAACCGGGGACCGAAGAAGTCAGCGCCCCCCGCCAAGCACTTCGAGTGTGCAGTATGCTGACGAGTTTGTTATCACTTACGGTGATGTTCAGCAGTTTCACTTGCGAGAGGAAATGTATCTTCCCAAGCGTAAACTTCAGGACATGGATAAGGCAGGTATTGACATGGCGCTTATCAGTACCAATATCCCGGGGCCCTGTATGCTCGCACCCGATTTGGCAGTCAAAGGTGCGCAGGCGATCAACGATGCCATTGCAGAAATGATGCAGCAACACCCAGACCGATTTGCGGGACTTGCCAGCCTTCCCTGGCAGGATGTGAACGCCACCATTGATGAGATGGACCGCGCCCACAACCTTGGTTTCTGCGGCGTGATGCTGTACTCACACATCGGCGGACGACCGGTGGATGACCCGACTTTTGATCCCATCTACAAACACGCGCAGGAAAAGGAGTTGCCGATTGTCTTGCACCCTACGGTCCCAACATGGGGTGAGACAATTAAAGACCATTCGATGATCCCCATGATGGGGCTTCAGGTAGACACCAGTTTTGCGCTTTTGCGGCTAATACTCGGCGGTGTACTCGAACGGCATCCCAAGTTGAAAGTTATTATGCCTCATGTTGGCGGCGTTTTGCCGTACATGATGGGACGCATTGAGCATCAAACCGAGGTTATGGGGCGTGGGCGGGAGCATATTAAACACTCTCCGAGCGTCTACATGCGCAGCATTTATTTGGACACCGTTTCTCCGTCTGCACAAGCGTTGCGCTACGCTTACGAGTTTTCTGGACCAGATCATCTGGTGTTTGGCACCGATCACCCTTGGGTTGATCCGCAGCTTTTTGTGACGCTTGTGGAGGAGATGGATATTCCTAACAACGAGAAAGCACAAATCTTCGGTGGCAACGCCAAGAAACTGTTTGACCTTAGCACATAATACTCTATTCGGTAGCCTTTTTCCAAATTCCCAACTTCTAATTTCAAAGGTTAACGATAGCACAGCCAGATGACCCGTGTCAAGATTGAATCTAAAAATTGAAAGGAAACATCATGAACCGGCAAGAAGATCAACCTTGGGCAGGTGTGTTTCCCGCAACCCTCTGTCCGTTCCACGAAGATGAGTCGATTGATGAAGAAGGTTTGCGATCGTATATGCGCGAACTTGCAGCTGTCGATGGCGTTAAAGGACTTGTTTGCAATGGGCACACAGGCGAGATTACATCGTTGCGCCCGATCGAGCGTGCACGTGTGACGGCACTCGTGGCTGAAGAAACCAAAGGCAAGGTAAAGGTTGTCTCTGGTGTGAGTGCTGAAGGCAGCTTAGAAGCCACTGACTACGCTATCGCCGCGAAGGAAGCTGGCGCCGACGCGATTTTGCTGATGCCACCACATCACTGGTTGCGTTTTGGCCGTACGAGTGAAACGGCAATCGGTTTCTTTCAAGATGTTGCGGAGGGGGCAAACACTCCGATTATCGTCCATCAGTATCCAGCCTGGACAAAGGCGAGCTACAGCCTTGAGGAGATGTTGGAATTTGTAAAAATCCCACAGATAGTCTGCATCAAGATGGGAACGCGTGATATGGCACGCTGGCGATGGGATTATGAGCAGCTGAAAGAAGCAGCCCCCCACGTTCCTATCTTGACTTGTCACGATGAATATCTGCTGGCTTCGCTATTGGAAGGCTGTGACGGTGCACTAATCGGCTTTGCCGGATTTGTGCCTGAGTTGATGGTAGAGGTCGTGCGCTGCGCTCTCAGCGGCGACCTGATAGGTGCCCGCAAAGCGAGAAAGCTGGTGGATCCGCTATCCCGGATTGTGTACAACTTCGGTGAGCCGAGTGGTGATGCACACCAACGGATGAAATGTGCACGCTGGTTGATGGGCAGGTTCCCATCCATGACGATGCGCCGCCCTCTCCGTCCACTCCCAGATGCTGAGGTCGTTAAAATCCGTCGGAATCTGGAGGAGATTGGCTACGAGTGCGTGCATTAAACAGGTTGAAACGTCTTTGATCGTTCTTCTGTACATCGTTGGTTCCTTAGACACCATTACATGAAGGGGCATCTATCATGAAGAGGCAGGCGCTAAGGCATGAACGAAAAGGAAAGTCAAAAATAGTATTAGAGGAAGAAACATGTCCGATCTGAAGCAGGAACTGTTTGAAATTGATGTCTACGGGTTCACAATCCTCGAAAACGTCCTCACTTCCGATGAGGCAGCGGAGATGAGAGAAGCTTTAATCCGACTGATAGCGGAGAGGGGCGTTGATCGGGGAGATTGCATACACATCTCGAACCTCCCGACGATGGATCCGGTTTTTTTTAAAACCATCGACCATCCGAGAATCTTGCCACTGCTGGAGGAAACTATGACCAATCGTCTACCGCTGATCCTCGGCAGCCTCAATGCCCGTATCGTGCGTCCCGGCGACCCAGTACAACGATTACACGGGGATATCCTTGAGGACCTGATGAAGAAAGATGGGAAGAACCCCATCATGATGAACACTGTTTGGATGCTAGACGATTTTACACCGGAGATTGGAGCGACGCGAATCGTTCCCGGCACGCATAAGAGTGGGATAAACCCGCCGCCTGAGAATGTGGAGATGAAACATGTGCTTACAGCAACCGCACCGGCGGGTAGCGTCCTTGTTTTTAACGGTCAATGCTGGCACGGCGGGGGTGGGAATACCAGCGATCGGAATCGTCATGCTATTTTTGGGCACTATCGCATCGGTCCAATGATGCGCTTTCAACTTGACCCACATCACCGCTTCCCAGCGGAGTGGTTAGATCTACTTACAGATCGCCAGAAGCAGCTGCTGCGCATGGAGGAGGGAGTAGGTGTGCTGCACGGTGCAGACCACTATGAGTAATGTAACTTGTGAGCTTTTCTGTAGATCCAGCGGCAGGGTATCATTTCGCTGCTATCCAGTGCTATCTTTTTTTGAGGGGTAATTTATGTCACGTTTGAAGTATGCCCTGATTGGTTATGGTCGCCGTGGCAGATCGCATATAGAAACGGCTGCAGCATTGAAAGAGACTTTTGAAATTGTAGCGGTTTGCGATGCGCATCCGGCGTCAGCAGAGGACGGGGCAGCACAGTTTAATGTGAATGCTTACACCGACGTTCGCGAGATGGTTGACCGTGAGAAACCGGATGTCTGCGATGTTGTCGTGCCCGCGGAACTTCATCATGTGGTTTCTTGCTATCTATCGCATTGTGGCATCCACCACAATGTCGAAACGCCCCTCGCACCGACACTGGGATTGATGGATCTGATGATTGAGATTGCAGCCGAACAGAACGTCAAATTGCAAACTTCCGAGAACTTCCCGTTTGTCCCGGTTGAACAGTTTGTTTGCAAACTCCTTCGCGAAAACGTCATTGGACCCGTCCACAAGTGTTACCGTCTCTTTTCAACAACGGGGTATCACGGTTTAGCTGCGATACGGTGCCGGTTGGACGCCGCGCCTGTTGCTGTCAGCAGCATCAGCCATACAATGCCAGTCGTTCCCTACGTCGACCATGCCAAACGTGACTTCAAAGCCGAAAGCCTTGAATTTTACGCTGTCAATTTCGATAACGGCGCCTTGGGCATTGCAATGGTCGGCAACAAGAACAGTAGGCTTGGTCGGAATTCCTTGGTCGGTTTCGAAACGTGCGGGGAGCGCGGTACAGTTGTGACCAACGGCAATCAGGGGGCATCGGGCGGGGAAACGGTTCACGTCTGTACCGCCGAAGATCTCGCCGAGCATACAGCCACGGCGCAGATTTACGAATTTCAGCGTGAATATACTGCGTCAAAGGTCATCAAACGAATCTTTGTCGAGCTTCCAACAGAATTGGGCGGCACAATCGAATGGAAGAACCCGTACTTGGAGGTGGGGATCCAAGAACGCAATATCTCGTTAGCAACGATGCTTGACGGAATTGGGCGTGCCGTGCGGGAGGATATCGATCCGATTTGGACAGGCGAAATGGGACGGGAAGATCAGGAGATGGTCTTGGCTGCCCGCAGATCAATTGGAGTGGATCGGCGCCCGGTTGCGCTGCCTTTGCCGCCGGATCCGTCGGAGGAGAAGGCATTTGATCGGATTTTTGAGGAGCGATTTGGTATCCATCCCCGCGAGGATTTGGAGGCAGCGTTGGCAGTCAACTTCAAGGCACGGTGAATTAAGGATTAAATTGGTACGCCTATGGACCCAAGATAGGTTCAGATCGATACTCACCTGCACACTGAAGATAGTACGAACCCCTTGATAAGATTCCATCACCATTCCGTAATTTTGCAAAAGAGGAGAATATTAATTTATGACCGATGCTGAAAAATATCTGTTTGATCTCAATGGCTATTTGGTTATAGAGGACGTACTAACACCTGATGAGGTTGCTTTCGCCAACGAAGCTATTGACCGTCACCGGGACCAAGGGCGCACCCGTCCCCGCGATCAGGCTTTGGATGGTGGTTCCCCTGCGCTCAGAGGTGATAAGGGACGTGGGGAAATGGGCAATATGCTTAATTGGGAGGAACCGTGGTGTAATCCTTTCCGCGAGATGTTGGCGCATCCACGAATCGTTCCCTATCTCAACCAAATCCTCGGCAAAGGTTTTCGGATGGATCACCACATGTTCCTGTTATCAATGGAGAAAGGAGCAGAGGGATTCATCTTTCATGGATCTTCGGGACCGGGTTTTGATCCGAACCAATATTATATCTTCCGCGATGGTCAGATGCACTGTGGACTGACAGTTCTTGCCTTTCAACTCACGGATGTCAATCCGGGGGATGGTGGATTGATAGTTATCCCTGGCAGCCACAAGAGTAATTTTCCATGCCCCCAAGAGATCCGACGTTATGAGAATTATCAGGAGCATGTTCGGCAGGTGGTGTGCAAAGCAGGTGGGGTTATCATCTTCACAGAGGCAGTTACGCATGGAACGTTGCCTTGGACATCGGATGAGCCCCGTCGGTCAATACTGACTCGCTACACGGCGGGCAATCTGGCGTATGTTCCAGCTTATCCCGTCCCCGAATGGGCGAATGAGAGGCAACGGGCGGTTATGGAGCCGCCATACCATACGCGGTTAGACAGACCAGTGTTAGATGAATAGTAGGTCAGGAATTCAAGGCTGTAGGAAAAAATGTCCAAAGGCAGAGTTCACCCATCGGAAGCTAAAACATTTCAGGATGCCCGCACAGGCGCAAATATCCGGCAGGTAACTGACCATCCATCGATTCATCATCAGCCTTTCTTTTTTATTCCCGCGTATGACGATGCTATGCGGTGGCTGATTTTCATCTCATGTCGCACCGGTTCACCACAAATTTTTGTCGAAGAGCGTTCAACAGGTTCGCTCATCCAACTGACGGATCGTCCGGATCTTAGCGAATGGTCAGTTTATCCCTCACACGATGGGAGTGCCGTTTTCTTCACAGCGGGGACAAGTGCTTGGTGGTTAAATCTTGAGACACTTGAAGAACGGGAGCTGGTCGACTTTACAGCTTCACAGAGAGAAGAGGAAAGGGCGGTTCTTCCCGTAGCGGGAACAACGGGGTTGAGCTACGACGATCAGTGGTGGGCTGTGCGCCTCAGCGTTGGTGAGGGCTCTGTATTGGCTATTATTGACACTAAGACCGGTGAACACGAAATAATACTCCGCCGCGACAGCGTTGGTCATCTGCAATTCTGTCCGGACGATTCAGATCTGCTTTATTATGCGGGTCCGCTAACTGACCGGGTCTGGGTAATTCGGCGAGATGGGAGCAACAATCGGCGGCTATATGCTCGTAACGTCGAAAAAAATGAGTGGATCACGCATGAGTCGTGGATTCCTGGCACACGTGAATTAGCATTTGTTGATTGGCCTCACGGCATCCGTTGTGTCCACGAAGATACGGGTGTTGAGCGGCGTGTTACGTCGTGCAATGCTTGGCACGCAATCTGTAACCGCCAAGGAACGCTCATGGTCGCTGATACAAACTTTCCCGACATCGGTCTCCAGCTTTTCAATCCGCGTGATGGGGTTGGGGAACCTGTGACGCTGTGCTACCCGGAAGCATCATCCATCGGCAAGCATTGGAACGGTCCATTTCCGTATGCGAAGGGTCCGGTTAAGGTCTACTCCCTACAGCATACCCATCCGCACCCCTCTTTCAGTCCTGATGGGAAGCTGGTTGTCTACACATCAGATCGAACAGGCTACAGTCAGGTATACGAGGTTGAAGTTCCGTAACAAGTCAGCAGTTTTTCCACATCACACTCTGAAGGCGATCAGTTACTGATTGGTTTGAAGTGGTGATGTGATCTCGACAAGACGCTTGTTCATGAAAAAATGTGTATGTTAGAATAACGCAAGTTGTGAGACGTCCCCTTAGTATCAAGAATTGGGTTTCACTCCATGGGGGCATTTCAAATTGAATCAGGCATCACGGTCGAACGGAATCAACTGAGCATGTCTTACCGGTGCCGTTCAACCGAACCTACGCACTTTTCAAATGTTTACATCCCATCGACAGACTGTCGAACAAGAATCCACAATCGATGTATTATGATAAAATTATGGTGAAAGATGAGAGCTGTTATTCAACGTGTTAAATCTGCGAGTGTAACCGTCGAAGGAAAGGTTGTTTCGGAAGTCAACAAGGGACTGCTCGTATTTCTCGGTGTCGCGCAAGAGGATACCCCTGCCGATGTCGATTATATGGCAAGCAAAATCGCCAATCTCCGAATCTTTGAAGATGATGAGGGCTTAATGAATCTATCTGTTCTGGATGTGGGAGGTGAGGCCCTGGTCGTCTCTCAATTCACGATCTGCGGCGATTGTCGCAAAGGAAGGCGTCCCAGCTTCATCGACGCTGCCCGACCTGAAAAAGCGGATCCACTCTACCAAGCGTTTATGGATGAGATCTCGCGGTTGGGCGTTCCCGTTAAAGCCGGTATTTTTCAAGCGATGATGGACGTCGAACTGATTAACGATGGCCCCGTTACAATACTGCTGGATAGCAATAAGTTGTTTTGATCACAGATGCCCCTACCTTCAAAAAGGAAGCTACTATGGAACGTAAAATGGAACTTGGCTTGTACCTATTCGGCGAAGTGGACGCAGAGTGGCTAACATTTGTCAACCAACTGGGCGTTGAGACCGTCGTCATGGCGAATCCCCGACTGCCGGGTGATGAACGATGGGAATTTATGGATCTGTTACAGATGCGAACCGCAATTGAAAATGTGGGTCCCCGGCTTGCCGCTATTGAGAATGTACCGCCCTCTTTCTACGATAAGATTATGCTTGGGTTGCCCGGACGGGATGAACAGATTGAGAATATGGCAGCTACCATCCGTAATATGGGAGCGGCAGGTATCGATACTTTCGGCTATCATTGGATGCCCAACAGTGTGTGGAGGACCTCCAACACAACGCCCACGAGAGGCGGTGCAACAGTTACCAGCTTCGACATGGAGCTTGTCAAGGACGCACCACTTTCCCACGAAAGAGTTTATACCGAAGAAGAGATGTGGGAATATTACGAATACTATATGAGAGCGATTCTTCCGGTCGCAGAGGAGGCAGGCGTTCGGCTCGCACTCCATCCCGATGACCCACCGGTAGAGAGCCTTGCAGGGATCCCCCGTCTGTTCCGTAGCTTTGAGGGGTTCAAGCACGGCATATCGCTTGTTGACAGTCCTATGCACGGGCTCGACTTCTGTGTGGGTTCCTGGTCGGAGATGGGACCGGGCGTCATTGATGCTGTTCGCTACTTTGGGGAGCGCGATCGAATCTTCTACGTCCATTTTCGGGATGTGAAGGGATATGTCCCCAAATTCGCCGAATCCTTTGTAAATGACGGGAACTGCGATATGTTTGAGGTGATGCGGGCATTAAAGGAAAGTGGATTTACCGGCTGGATGATTACAGATCATGTTCCCAATATGATAAACGATACACCGCAGGGACACCGTGCACGCGCCTATACAATTGGTTATATGGCTGCATGCCTTGAAAGATTGAACACAGCCAACTAGAACATACGGGAGTGCGCCTTGAATCGGACTCGAATTCTCTATGTCATCGATTCTATGGGCAGGGGTGGGGCTGAGACGCAGCTGTTGAAGACCTTAGCGCGATTATCGCTAGATCGATTTGAAGCCTTTATCGTATTAACCCGTGAACCCGGTGCTTTCTACGCGCAGCTTGCAGCACTCCCAATCGCTCGAGAAATTATTGTCCTGCATGATACCAGTCGCTTTAACTCCCAAGGTCATCGAGGCGGATTTCCTATACTATCCTTGATACAGAAGACTTTCAGGTTAGCAAGGATTATAAAATCGGTGAAGCCTGCAATCATCCACAGTTGGCTTTGGTATTCCAATTTCCTCTGCGGTCTTGTTCGTCAATTTTCTCTGACTCCTTCAGGGTTGCGTCCTCTGATTGTTTCACAGCGAGGCGATTACTACGCAAGATATGGTCGCTCAAGGCTATGGCTGACAGAAAAAATCATCTATCGCCATGCCGACGTTCTCTTAACCAATTCCGATAGCATCGGAGATAACCTTCGGCACCGTTATCCTGACAAACGCATCCTTGCGATACGGAATCTCCTTGATCTGCCCGACATAGCATTACGCTCACCTGCCGACGTACCACCGCTGTGGCACATTGTAAGCGTTGGTCGATTGACCCCGGAAAAGGGCCATCAATATCTCATTGAAGCATTACATCTACTCAACACGAAATTCAACCGGAAAAACTTCACAGCGACAATCCTCGGAGATGGCACACTGAGAACAGATTTAGTGCAGCTTGCCAATCGTTATCGCCTGTCGGATCGGATACAGATGCCCGGCTTCTGCGACGACATCTTTCCTATGCTATCTGCTGCACACCTTTTCGTCTTGCCCTCGCTGCACGAAAGTTCACCAAACGCTCTCATTGAGGCAATGGGCGTTGGGTTACCGTGCATAGCATCGAGTGTCGGGGGTGTTCTCGATCTCATTGACGATGAAAAAAATGGGCTACTTGTCCAACCTCAATCGAGCGAGGTATTGGCAGAGGCGATTGACAGCCTCTTAACCAATCAGGAATTGGCAGTATATCTGGGACGAAACGCAAGGCGAAAAATTGAGGAGATGTTTGATAGCAATAGATCTATCGAGCAGTTGGAGGCGATTTATCAGGACTGCGCGTGTATGACTTCCTGAAAGTCCTTTAGATAAATTTGTCTCTTTACGTGATGTTCTGTGTCATTTTCAGAGTATCATGACACAGTCAACAACCGAAGCCATGCAAATGAGATAATCCAGTGAAAAAGATCTCGTTATTTCTACTGTTAGGGATTCTCTGTGTTGCCCTTGTTTTTATTAGCATCAATAAATTGTTTTGGCGACACAGCATGAAAATTAGCGTCCAGACCGGAGCTGGAGAAATCCCCCTCTACAATGAATCCTATGCCCTCGTCGTCGGAAACGGCAGCTATACAAACGGCTGGGCTCCACTTGATAGCGTTCTCAAAGATGTAAGAGATGTTGCTACCGCGCTCGGAAAGCACGGCTTTACTGTAACACTGAAAACTAATCTCAAGAAGGTTGATTTTGACGCTGTGTTTGAGACGTTCATCAGAAACGGAACAGGTAAAAATAGCCGTCTCCTTTTTTACTATGAGGGCCACGGTCATACGGAAATCAATAAGCAAACGGACGAAGAATTTGGCTATCTCGTCATGGTAGACTCCCCTATGCCAATGGCAACCTGCAAAATCGACGCAAGTCGAAACGTAAGCATACGATCACTAGCAGAAGGAGCAAAACAGATTGAAGCGCTCCATGTGCTATATCTGTTCGACAGTAGTTTTTCTGATAGCGTTCTCAACGTTCAGAATCGTCCGCAACCGTGCACCGTTCAGGATAGCGTCAAATATCCTGCAAGACAGTTTATCATCGCAGGTCGTGCCAATGAACCGATGCCCAACTATAGTCGACTTAAGGCAGCATTTCTGGATTTATTGGAAGGGCGGGTTGCCGAGCCGATTCCGGATGGTTACATTACCGCCGAAGAGTTGGGGCTGCATCTAAATCACCATGTCCCAGAGTACAAGCACATCCAACCCCCACAATATGGCAAAATCAATGATCCAAAGTTCAATCGAGGGGATTTTGTTTTTGTGTTTCAGGGTCGCAAAATTACATCGGGCAAAGAAATAGACTGGCTGAAACAGATTGTTGGAAAGGATGGGGCGAAAATGGTGCCTATCCTTGGGGGTGAGTTTAAGATGGGAAGCAGCGACAGAGATGCCCACCCCGATGAGAATCCTGTGCATATAGTCTACCTTGATGCTTTTTATATAGATATACACGAGGTGACAAATGCACAGTATAAGAAGTTTGTTGACGCAAATCCGGAGTGGAGAAAAAGCCGTAGTTATGGTAAGTACTACGATAGCCATTACTTAACACACTGGCATGGAAACAGCTACCCGAGTGGTAAAGGGAATCACCCTGTTGTTTATGTGAGTTGGTATGCTGCAATGGCATACGCGGAGTGGGCAGGCAAGCGTTTGCCAACGGAGGCAGAGTGGGAGAAAGCAGCACGGGGCGGCTTGGTAGGTCAGAAATTCCTTGTATGGACACCTATGGGGATAGCCGCACCCAATCCCTATGGACTCTACGGTATGGCGGATCGGGTGTGGGAGTGGTGCCTTGACGAGTATGATCGGTATTTTTATGAAAATTCCCCACGTGAGAATCCGATTGCAACAGATTCAATTGCAAGGGGAGATAGCATTCAGCCTATAGATGGTTTGATAAGCTTTGAAGGACAACGCGTTAAAGGAGATCGTGTGCTGCGCGGTGGATCATGGTATGATGGATACGGGTACGCGCGGATCGCCGATCGCTCTAATGCTCATCCAATGAGCACTTATCCCCATATCAGTTTTCGTTGCGTAATGCCTATTATTCCTTGAATCTTTACCCTTTATCCCTTCCGCACTAGCAAGAACGGTGTAGGGAACAACGAGTGTTGTTCCCTACAGACCCGTTATCCCTCATAAGACTTTATACTAAAAGGAGGAAGCTTCATGACAGATCAACCGATCAAACTTGGCGTCGTTGGCTGTGGCTTTACAGGCAGACAAACAATTTTCGCAACCACAGTGATGTCGCGTATGACCACTGTTGCGCTAGCAGACCTCGACCCCGCTCGGCGCGAAGAGGTAGCCGGGGAATACTCTGTGCCACGCGCCTACACTGATTACCGGGAAATTCTTGAAGATAACGATATTGACGCGGTATATCTCGGCACCGCCCCTGATGTCCGTCTGCCAATGGTGCTTGAGACACTTGCTGCGGGTAAGCACGCGCTGGTCCAAAAGCCTCACGCGATTCGGGCAAACGAAATTACAGAGATGGCGGAGGCGGCGCAAGCGGCAGATAGGACGCTACAATTCTGCTATTTCATGCGGCACTTCCCCAACAACCGTCAGATTCGGCGCGCAGTACTTAGTGGTAAAATTGGAGATCCATACCACGCCCGGATCTTTGGAAAATACAACCATATCCCGCCCCCGAACGATAATTATCGTTGGCTGCATGTCTATGGACAGAAAGGGGGATCGTTAGGTCAACACTATTCCCATGAGCTGGATCTGGCGTGGTGGTGGATGGGGTGTCCGAAGCCAGAATGGGCATTTGGTGCCAAGCACGTGATCTATCCGGCATACGACGGTCCCGAAGGGGCCGCTGATGATTACTTCACGGGGTTGGTCGGTTTGGAGAGCGGAAAAACGATTCAGATCGACTGTTCACGAATGGTGCATACCCCGACGCCAACCATCATCGAACTTTACGGCAGTACCGGAGCAATTACAGGTGGTGGGATTTCGAGACACAAAGATGGCGAGTTTATCCGCGAGGAGATTGATGAACCGGTAGATATCAAGCACAGTGAACCGCCTGAACCTCGACCTGTTTTCTTTTACGAGGTCGAGCATTTCGCAATGGCAATTGCCGGAGAGGTTGAGCCGGATGTTTCTGCCGCAGATGCCTATACCTTCATGAAAATTCTTGACGCCCTCTACGATAGTGCCAAAGCAGGTGTAAAGGTTTCAATCGAGTAGATCCAAAAGGAGACTATTATGTCCAAACACAAGGTGTTAATGGCAAGACGTGAAGATCCGGAGGTCGAAGCTATACTCCAAGATGCCCCGCCGGAGGTCGATATTCATTTCCCAGCACCGGGTGAGGCGTTGGACGCTCACCTTGCAGATACAGAGATCATCTACGGCGGAATCCGTGAAGCAGATCTTCCTAAAGCTAAATCGTTGCGCTGGGTGCAGCAACCCTCAGCAGGTGTCGAAGGTACGATGTATCCCGCATTCAAAGCAAGTGATGTCATTTTGACCAATTGCCAGAAACTGTATGGTCTCCAAATTTCTGAACACGCCTTCGCGTTGTTGCTTTCTCTGACTCGCAGTATTCCGACACAGCTGGAATTTATGAAGGAGAAGCACTGGGAGCGGGTCCCGTGCGTTGAATTGGCGGGGATGACTATGGGAATTCTGGGGCTTGGCGGCATTGGTCGGGCAATTGCAGCCCGGGCAAAGGCATTCGAGTTGAAGGTGATTGCAGTTGATCCAGAACCGATGGACAAACCAGATTGTGTCGAGGAACTTGGGGGGCTGAATTGGCTCTCGGACTTTATGAGACAATCGAACCTCGTGATGGTCTGCTGCCCAAGCACTCCACAAACTCACAAACTTCTATCGCACGATCAGTTTAATCTTCTACCGGATGGAAGTTATCTTGTTAACGTCAGTAGAGGTAAAGTGATTGATGAGGAAGCTATGATTGCAGCACTTCAGAGTGGCAAACTCGCTGGCGCGGGGTTAGATGTTACTTACACCGAACCGTGCCCACCGGATAGCCCACTTTGGACGGAGCCAAATGTGATTCTGACCTCTCATAGTGCGGGCGCATCGCAGCATATGCGCTCTCGTGCGATGCGCCTGTTTGTTGATAATCTACACCGTTACGTCAAAGGTGAAACATTGGTCAACCTTGTGGACAAACAGAAGGGGTATTAAAAGAGATTAGGTTCATTAGTTTGCTAGACCCCTATATTTGTGCAATGGTTACGACTCATAGCGTATGTCTACCACTATCAACTTTGGTGTAAGTCAGTAAAATAGTGATAGATTTTATGATTGAGTCGTGCTATAATCGCTCGCTATAGAACCGCAGATTTAGTAGGATTTCGCGCATGCTTTATTGTGTCCTTACGGAGGTCGGGTTCTCATATCGAACAGTTCCTATAACAACGATAAAACCGTCACCACAGAACTGACGGAGTGAAAGAGAGGAGTTTTCATTATGCGATGTGTCTTTGTTGGTATTGAATATGCCGGAAAATCAACCATAATTAAGCTGCTGGATGCCTATTATCGACAGCGCAGATTGCCCGTTCACGGAGACGACCATTTTACTTTGCCGGATGCCTCTTTGAGTCCAGAATCACGGGCGTTGATGGTGAACTTTCCCGACGATGTAAAAGAACGTTCACAACGGATGCAGATTCAGTACCATGTTGAGGTAATTAAGAATTATCCGAATACGCTGATTGCAGGCTGGCATATCGAAGAATCGGTTTATTCAGATATGTATGGCGATGATCCGGACAGTCCTTACTATAAGAATTACTCATACAGAGCACAGCGGATTTACGAGGCGCAGGTGTTTGAAGCCCGCTTGCCCAATGTGGTTATGATTCATGTAACTGCTAGCGATGAAGCAATTCAGGAGCGGATGCACGCAGACCCGCACGAGTACCAGATTATTAAAGAAGGAGATATTGCTGAGGTCAAACAACGTTTCGAGGAGGAGATCGAGAAATCTCTCTTTACCCAGAACGGGCGCAAGATTGTGGTTGATACTACAGGAAAAACACCCGAAGAATCCTTGGATGACCTGCTGATGCTTTCCGAACCTTTGATAACCCAAGAAGAGCTGGCTATCCGCTCTATACCAGTACCTAACGGGGAATATGAGGTTCGATATGAAAACGGCGTACGAAAGACGATACCAGTATAGTAACCTGAGTTGCTATCCTTCATCTGATCTACTGTCTCTCCACGCGTTTTAATCACAACGCCCAGTTCAGTAGCAAAAGCAAGGCTGTATAGGAAGGAAAAAGGACCTTCTCACGGTACTTTTCCTTCCTTTTCTTGCCTCTCCAAGCCTGAAACACTGCAGCTACAAATTCTCATCAATCTCGCCTTCTTGTTCCCTCTCCCGCCCCATCCCCGACTGTTTTGTCTCATCAACAATTCGACGTGCCTCCTCCATGCGCTCATGAGCCTCCGGCTTTGTGGGACTATAACGGGCAAATTTAACCAAGTCACAGTTGGTGAAAAATCGCTGAACTCGTTCCCTCGGCATATCTTCGGACTGTAAACGGTCAAGCAATTCTTCGGTGGTCAATTCAAGTGCCGGGATATGATATCGTGCAGCGATATATTGACGGATAACGTGAGAAATTTCCGTATGGTACACCTTCATTTTTCCCTGTGTAATCCAATCCATTCCCTCAATCCGACCTAGCTGCTCATAAGCAATCTCGTGAGGTTGGCCCTGGGATACTACTGCTGACTGAAGATCTATAGGCTTAGCCCGTTTGCGCAGGTACAGGAAGACAATCACCCCAACGATCACAATTAGCAGAAACACAACTAAAATGTACAAAAACCAATTTGGAGGCGCGGACCAAGGTCCCTTGATTCGTTTCAAGTCTGTGGTGCCAGGAGATTTGACAGACCGAACTTCAAACAGGTAGGCAGGTGTTTGGATCCTTCCAGTACCTCCATCAGCACCGCTGTATTTGATTGTGATAGGAGGAAGGGCATGCGTACCAATAGTGAAGGCACGTAGTGGATATATGGCCTCATAGCGCACCTTTCCTCTCGGCATGTCCTCGGACTTGATCTGCTTCACTTGAGGCTTATCTGTTTCCAGATGTTCTTGCTCGCTGATCTCTATTGCATCTAAGAAAATGTGCAGACTTTCATCGACTTCAATTTGCAGGCGCAACTGAACTGGAGTTCCGATCGTAATATCGTCCGGGTCAAATTGGTGCGAAAGAATCCGAATGGCTTCTTGAGCAAAGACTGCTTCAGGGACCACAAGAAATAGGATATGAACAACAATGAGCCAGAGAAGGAAGGAAGGAAAAGAAAGGAAGGAAGGAAAAGATGGGAGATCTGGGGGATTTGGATGAGATGATCGCGAGAAGAGCCTTAGACACATTTTCAGTTTAGAAATCTAGAACACACCAATCTGTAATAGGTTCAAACCACACCAATACTACATTCAAAACATCCATAGTCAACCCGTTTGTTCTTCTGCGTACTCTTGAATGGGTCGAACAACAATAGATTTTGGGGTTGTTGGGCATTGATACTGACACACACCGCAACCGACGCAATCAACAGGAAGAACTTCGACCCGTTTTTCGGAATCGATCCGAATTGCCCTTTCGCCAATTGGGCAGCTATCAATACAGTCACGGCAATTGACTCCGTTGGAGCGCAAACAGATGTCATCATTGACTTCAGCCAAACCCATCTGAATTTCATGGACAAGCAGTTTTTGCAGTGCCCCACTAGGACACACCTGCATACATTCAAGTGTATCGCAGACGACGCACGGTTGATCGTCCGGATCGATGTGGGGTGTTCCAGCTAGGTCAGACAGATCGCCCTGCCAAGACTGAATGGCATCTGCGGGACAGCTATCAACACAGTTTCCACACCGCAAACAGGTCTCCAAAAACAGTGCTTCTGGGAGTGCACCTGGTGGTCGCAATAAGGTTTTCTCGGCGGGAAGATGTTCCCCAATCTGCGCATCCAAATATTCAGCGACTGGCTGAACGATTTTTGTAAATGCTTCTCGGAAGAATGCGCGTCTGCCTTGTGGCATTCCATCGTCAGATTCTGCCATTTTACACAGCCCTTACGTGCAACGTGAAAGTAAGTGGAAATTCCCTCTTCACCCGCTCGTACCAGAAGTTATTGTGACAACGGATAATCGTAGAGGCGGTAGCGTTTATAAAGTGTCGCGCCCATGTTTTCGAGCGCACGATTCATCAATGTATTATCTTCCAAAACCCACGACATTTCCCCTCGGCGATATCCCTTGGCAACCCCAATATTATACACTTCGTAGTACATCAGCGCATCAATTCCCTGTTCGCGGTAGGCTTCCTTGATCCCAAACGTTATCACCCGAGCTGTGTCAATTTTGCGCTTATGCCAGAGAAGTTTGAGAACTCCGAAGGGAAATAGGCGTCCGTTGATATGCTTTAGTGCAACATAAAAATCAGGCAGCGCAAGGATAAAGGCGACAGGTTCCCCTTCAACTTCGGCAAACAGGAGCAGATCAGGGTCGATGATCTGGATTAGCTCGCGTGCCATGTAATCAATCTCTCTGCCCGTCATTGGCACAAAACCCCAATTCTGCTTCCACGCAGCATTATAGATTTCTTTGAAATGCTGAATTTCCTGATGGATCTGTTTTTTGACGAGAGGCCGTATTGTGATTTTTTTGCGCTTTTTTATCCATTGCACTGTCCGTTCAAGGCGTTCAGGCACCTGTACTTCATCAGTTATTTCGTACGCGAGCAGATCCTTTGCCTTCTTGAAGCCAAACCCATCAACGAGATCGGAGTAGTAAGGTGGATTATACGACATCAGAATCATGGGAGAGGAATCAAAGCCATCAACAAGCAACCCACAATCATCGTTTGTTGAGTAGTTCACGGGACCGCGCATGACTTCGAGTTTGCATTCCCGCAACCATTGAGCGGCGTGGGAAAACAGCGCCGCTGCGACGTCTGAATCTTCAATAGACTCAAAAAATCCAAAAAAGCCAACCTGTTCTTTGTGGAAGTCGTTATGGGCATCATTTTTGATGGCAACAATTCGCCCTACAACACGCCCTTTCCGTCGCGCTATCAGAAATTCGGCTTCGGCATGGTCAAAGAAGGGATACCGGGATTTATCAAGGCGTTTCTTGAGATCGCTGCGTAAGGGTGGGACCCAGTAGGGATCGTTACGATAGATTGTCCAAGGTAGTTTGATGAATGCTCTTAGATCAGCGGGGGACTGGATAGGAGTAACATCAATCTCAGAGGATTGCCTACTGGAACGCATTTTTTGAAAAATCACCTATGTTTTAGAAAAGTCGGTCTTTAGATCATGCCCAATTTTCTGCCGACCTTATCAAATTTTTCAAGGACAAAGTCAAGCTGTTCATCGGTGTGGCTTGCCATATAACTGGTGCGTAGGCGTGAACCACCGGAAGGCACCGCTGGACTGACAACAGGATTCGTGAAAACACCCTCATCGAACAGGTGTTTCCATAGCAAGAAGGTATTCATATCATCACCCACGATTACAGGAACAACTGGCGTTTGTGTGTCTCCGATGTCATAACCCATTAATCGGAGAGTTTCCTGCATCCTTCGTGCATTTTCCCACAATCGCTTGCGTCGTTCCGGCTCAATCTTGATGATTTCTAAGGCGGCATGGACGGTTGCAACCGCTGATGGTGGCATACTTGCGCTAAAAAGGAAGGTGTTTGTGTGGTGTTTCAAGTAATCGATGACAGCAGCTTCTGCAGCGATAAATCCACCGATACACGCAAAAGACTTGCTGAAGGTCCCCATAATCAGATCAACGTCCTCCTCGACCCCAAAGTGTTCAGCGGTGCCGGCACCGGTTGGACCGAGGACACCAACGCCGTGTGCGTCGTCAACCATTAATCGACACCGATGTTTCCGAACTACTTCTACCACACTTGGGAGGTCACCAAGATCGCCTTCCATACTGTAAACTCCCTCAACGACAATCAGTTTCTCTCGCTCAGGAGCAGCATTTTCCAATTTGCTATCCAGATCCTCCATGTCGTTGTGTCGGAACCTAATCATCTCGCCCCACGAGAGGCGGCATCCATCAACAACGCACGCATGACTCAATGAATCGATGAAAGCGATGTTTCTACGTCCTACGAGGGTATCAATAACACCTAAGTTGACTTGAAATCCGGTGCTAAAAACCAGTGCGGCTTCTTTGTGAACAAACTCCGCGAGTGCTTCTTCAAGCGCAATATGGATGTCGAGCGTTCCGTTCAAAAACCGGCTGCCTGTACAGCCAGAACCATACTTTCTACCAGCTATCTCAGCAGCTTCGAGGACTTTAGGGTGATGTGTCAGGCCGAGGTAGTTATTCGATCCGATCATCACCTTTTTCTTGCCATTGATTACGATTTCTGTATCTGCGGAGGACTCGATTGGAATGAAATAAGGATAGATGCCTGCTTCGACTACTGCTTTATATTCTTGTCCGCGTGTGCTAATGCCATTGCTAAAATCGTAGCATTTTTCAAATATATCCATTCATCGACACTCCTGATGTGCTATGCGTCGAACATGTGGAAGGTATACAATTCTTCCAACGTTTCTAAATCAAGGTTCTAACCCAATCAGTTGCAATGCGTAGGGACGGAATTGAAGAACTGTTTTCTTGTCGTTGGTGAGAAGGGAATACCCAAATGCAACTGAGGGCGGTATAAAAGGAAAACTGGCAGAATTTTCACGTTCCGCACCCAGTCATTGTAATTGGAACAGGAGTTTAGCGTAGACGACATTCTTGGTAAAAAGCAGCGGATCCATTTTTTTTCTATAATAACTATAGATTTGTAGGATCTTATTTATCTGCTTCCGAAAGATGAATTTAATGAACGAGGTTTTTAGCGGTGAGGTTGATGACACAAAATGATTTAACATCTTTACACCCGGCTCCACATAATTCTGCATTGATTCGCACATAAAATTGATAGTCGGGAGTATGTTTCGAGTTATATCAACACTTTCGATCAATAAGAGACTGTGCTTTTCAGCAATTTTTGTATAATCCTCAATGGTATTGGGAATCTCCACAATTTGACACCGGTCGTCTTTTCTAAACATCCCTGCAACAAGTAAATATCCCTCAGGTAACAAGTATGAAGCGCATCGACGGAACCCGATTTCAGTTGGAAAATAGTTCTGAGATTCACTCATGAGAATTAAATTGAACTTATCATCGATATCGAGGTCTTCAAATTTTGTCTGCAAGAAGGTTAATCCTGGACTATGGTTCTCGAAATATTTTCCATGATTACTATCCGGTGAAATCGCAGTTACATTATATCCCAACTTTGCGAGTGCTCTCGACACATCGCCAATGCCACAGCCGACATCCAGAATACTCTTCACATTCTCAGGAATCATTGCCATGAGCATATCTGTATATCTTTGCTGCCCATCTCGCAAACACTCAAGGGTTAATTTATCACTTTGTGTTAGTTCTTCGCTTTCCTCCCAATATCCGTAGTGCAATGAGTTCAATTTCAAGATTTCTGTACAAAAAAATAGTTCCAAATCTAAGCCATCAAACTCAGTGATGTTCTGCTTACCCATACGATCTCCCACTTTAGGCTCTTTGACATTTCGACGGAGTCAGATAGCATCTAACACGAATCACTGCCAAATGAAATTCATTCGGTCCATAGACCACAAGCGTTTTGAATGCCTCAATCAACTTGAAAAATCGAAAGGGATTGACACAACTCTGAGATTATCGGAAAACACCCGTTCTGGACAACTTAGCATTTAGCGAAACCGTTGCTGGACTACTGCTCGAATAACGATTCATCTACTTCAGCATTAATTATGACTTCGCTGAACGTGATCTCGGCAGATTTCGCGCCGTTATCAATCAAAATGGTATGGAAAGCAACCATCACGCCGGAAACATCTCGATAGTCATCTAAGAACTCTTCTCGATCAGCCGGTCCTTGCTCCGTGAACGCCTGAAACTGTTTTTTAATAATATGTTTTGTTTCTGGGTCGATAAAGAGTTTAATGGAACCGCCGGGGGTATCGCTGATCAGTACGACATCTGTCATTTTGCCGTTCACATCCTCGGCACCCAGGTATTGGGCAGATGTCCCCTCATTAGAAACATAGGTCAGCAGAGGAATATTGTCCCGAAAAATCTCTTTTTTCCCTTCTTCAACATAAGCTGGAGGAAGGGGTTGAACCCCTTGAGGCATCACCATCCATGCCGATTGACCATTGAAGATTCGGCTCATCCGCATACCCATTGCTGGCATACTTAGATCTGCACGCGCCTTGTTCGGTAATACTATTGTAACTTCTCCATCAAGTTCCATTATCCCACCAGGAGTATTCACAACCATTTTCCCTTTGGTGATGATGTTGCTTACCTGCTTGAGTTTATCGAACCCACCGTGCGCGCTGACGGCGTCAGCGAGGATGGCTCTTGCTTTTGCAACATCCGCTTCACCTGCTTCGGGAGCAGGTTCGGGCGACGGGGGTGGAATGGTAATATCGACCTCTGTGACATCTCCGAGCGTATCCAACGGTTTATCAAAATCGCTGGCTTTGCCGACAGCGATGAGTGTAAATTTGTCGGGATGCAAATATTCAACTGCTACACGCTTGACATCTGCTTTTGAGACTTCACGAATCCCCGCCATAAGCTGCTCAACGAAATCCTGTGGGTATTCATAATACTCATACCGGAGCGCCCGAGACAAAATTTCTCCTTTGGTATCGTAGTCAAACACAGAGGAATTCATGAAGCCATCAATTGCTTGTTTTAATTCGTCATCGGTAACCTCTTCAGCTCGCATCTTTTCAACTTCAATCAGAATCGCTTCGATTGCTGTCACAGTGGCTTCCGATTTGGTTCCGCATGCAATGAAAAACACCCCAGGAACATCGTAACCTGCTCCGTAATTGTTTCCGACCGAATATGCTAGTCCTTTTTCAACTCGGATGCTGTTTATTAACCGACTGGAAAACCCAATTCCCAGAATTTGGGACATCACGACCAGAGCGGGATAGTCTTCATTTTTGCGCAACCAACCGATGTGTCCCATACGAATATTCGTTTGGTTCACGTCGTCCTTATTCACAAGCGCAATTCTCTTTCCATACGTTTCAAGGATTTTGGGTTTTGCAGGTAGATTAATCTCCGCAGGTTCCCATCCCTTGAAAGCCTCCTGAATCTTTGCCAACATAGTCTCGGAATCAAAGTCTCCAAGCACACCCAAAATGATATTGTTCGGGCGGAAGAATTTTTGATAGAACGCAACGAGATCATCGCGGGTGATACTATTAATCGTATCATACTCGGTGGTGCGTGCGTAGGGGCTGGCCGGACCGTAGATAAGTTTACTGAATTCTCGTCTTGTGATCGCCCCTGGATTGTCATTCCGCCGCGCTATGCCACTGCGATGTTGCACTTTTTCTAGCTCGATTTTATCCTCTCGGAATGCGGGATTCATGAGAATATCCGCGAGAATAGACAGCCCTACATCAAGGTCTTCTTTCAAAACCGATACCGACGCTGAACCGGCATCATCACCGATGCCCGTTTCAACGGACGCAGCTAAATTTTCCAAGATTTCATCAAGCTCATCTCCGGTTTTACTTGTGGTACCGCCCGTGCGCATCACTGCTCCAGTGATTGATGCAAGCCCCACTTTGTCCGCGGGCTCGTAGATGGAGCCAGTACGAATCCGCACAGAAATATCAATAATTGGCAGTTCATGATCTTCGAGGAGATAAACAATCAGTCCATTATCCAACACAAATTTATCGGGGACAGGTGGCTGCGGTTGATTCAGAGGCGGATAGACGAGTCCTTCGTGGGGCTTGTTTTGTGCCTCCCCAGTAGCAGTAATTAAAACAGCCAAGACAAGATTCCATATTATCCAAGACAACAGGTGCTTTCTCACTTACTTTCCTCCTTTTCTTCATCGTCCGTCGATGTAACGATTTCTCCCACGGATCTGTTGGCATCCACAAAGTATTCATTGGCAACCCGTTTGATATCTTCGCTCGTCACTTTTTCAATACGCTCAAGCGACTTAAACAACTCCCGCCAGTCGCCCAGAAGGAACTCAGCGCTGCATAACATTCCAGCTAACCCGCTGTTGGATCGAAGGGACCGGATTTGTGCCGCTTTGGCAAGCGTTTTGACTTTTTTCAGTTCCGCTTCTGACACTAACTCCGTTTTGAGACGTTCAATTTCAGCCAGAATCATCTCTGCGTTTTTCGCGTTCGTGTGTCCCTGTGCGGGAAAAGAGTAGAAGAGGAAAAGATTTGAGTATTTGTCGCCCGGAAATCCGGGGAAAGCACCGGCAGAGATCGAAACCTTTTCGTCCCGAATTAACTTTTTATAAAGGCGTGATGTTCGCCCCGAAGCCAGAATATCCGTTATTGCGCCAAATACAGCGTTGTCCGGGTGTCTGACCTCTGGTTTGTGGTAGGCAATAGCGATAAATGGCTGCGTTTGTTCTACAATTTTTATGCGTCGTTCCCCTAACTGCTTGGGTTCAGCGGTCTCAACCCGTGATGGATTGGGACGAGCAGGCATTCTGCCGAAGTATTTTTCCGCCATCTGGATAACTTCGTCGGCATTTACGTCACCAACGATCGCAGCAACCATATTACCGGGGGTATAGTACTCCCGAAAAAATTGAAGGGCTTCGGCTCGTGTTGTCGTGTTGATATCCGACATGTGTCCGATGACTGGATGACCATAAGGATGCGCCAGATATGCGAGTCCTTGAAGTTCCTCAATCAGCCTACCAATTGGACTGCTTTCGGTCCTCATCCGCCGCTCCTCTTTGATCACGTCTTTTTCTTTGAAAAACTCTCGCATCACGGGATCGATAAATCGTTCCGATTCAAGTGCCATCCACAATTCAATTCTATTTGACGGAAGACTGTAGAAATACGCAGTCCAATCCGCGGATGTGCCTGCATTTACGCCGACAGCTCCTTCCTGTTCTAAGATTTTCGTATATTCTTCACCATCAGAGTATTGAGAGGCTTCCTCCTGCAGACGCTCAAATTCGGCTTCTAATTCGCCCAACTTCTCCGCATCTGCGTGATCTCCTTTCGCCCATTCGGCTCTGAGTTGATCAAACACCTCATCCATTTTGTCCATAATGGCTTTTTCTTGATCATACCCTTTCGACCCGAGGGTGGTCGTTCCCTTGAATGCCATGTGCTCAAAGACGTGGGCAATTCCAGTGTTTCCATATACCTCGTCAGCACTGCCGACATTGACATAGATATATCCGGAAAACACCGGGGCGTCATGCCGTTCAAGAATGATGAATTTCATACCGTTGGACAAAACATGCTCTCTGATTTTCTGCTCCACATCTTCAAATCCGGCTCCATGTAACGTCGCTGCATACAAGGTAAATAGCAAACAAACGATGCAGCACAGCCCGCTTTGAATCTTATTTATAGTCTTTCCGGACCATTGCATTCCAGTTCTCCTTAAGATATTGCAAACTTCCCCATCGTAAAAAAAGCTCAGAGACAACGCCTCTGAGCATCGTAGTTGCCAACGAGTTTCATTTTTTTACTCGTCGTCCCCATCCTCTTTGACGACATCGAAGTCGTGGAAGTCTCTACCAATTTCGCTTGATAGGATGCTTAACGCCGCTGCGGCACCTTCACCAGCGGAAATAATCGCTTGGGTTCGCTGACCACGAGTCAGCCAACCGATAACATAGAGATTCTCAATGGTTGTCTTGCCCTCTCGGTCAGCAACGATAGCGTCATCGTTTTCGCTATCCGTGCTGAGTCCAAGCGTTGCTGCCAATGCTTCCTCAAGGCCGGTTGCGACGATTAGATATTTGCCCTGATGTTTGTCACCCGCTGCAGTAGTCACGGAAAATTCAGTGCCACCAGTCTGGATCTCGGTTACTTCAACATCAAGAATTTCCCCACCGAAACTCTCGACCTGTTTACGGGAAATCTCTTGAAATTCAGTTCCGGTGATCTGAGGAATACCTAAGTAGTTGTAGAGCATCGCGTCGTGCATCAAGGTTTTATTCTGACCAAAAACGGTTACGTCCAGGTCGTTTTTAGCTAGGAAAAGTGCGGCACTTAAACCACCGGGACCATCACCAATAATTAGCACATCTGCCATCGTCTTTTTCCTTATCTTATAGTTCTAGAATTGAGTGTTAATTCGCGTTTATACGCGCGCCCATGGTAGACTTTGTCTTTCTTTACTCTTGTTAAACCCATTAGAAAATAGCGCACTGATTTTAGCACACCTCGTTTAGAAATGCAAGCACTAAAATGGGTTAGACGCAGACCACCTTATCGCCTGTAATATCGGCATTTAGCGTACCAGAAATACGGAATTTTGTTATACGACCGTTTCTGGTATTTGCGTTGAGCGTTCAACTATGTAAGGTCTAACTATGATAGATTTTACAATTACTTAGACATTCCCACTACACAGCCAACCCCCTAAATCCCCCTTGTCAGGGGGACTTTGGAAACCTCTCGAAGGTCGGAGTTATGGGTA
>JAJECO010000002.1 GCA_022822005.1 Candidatus Poribacteria bacterium | reverse complement strand
TAAAGACATAAGCGGCACCCGAGTTTCTTTCGGGCGCCGCTGCGAGCGGTGCCCCCGCAACGATAGTATCTTCATCAACAGCCACATCCCACCCCAATCGTGCTCCTGAGGCTGCGTCATCTGCTTGGAGTTTGGCTTTTTCTACCCACGTGCCTCCTTCCTGTGCATAGACATATGCGGCACCTTTCTGCTCATCATGATACGGGGATCCAACAACGAGGAGGTTTTCTCCGCTGAGGTCAACGGCATACCCAAATCGGTCATCGCTTTGGGCATCGGCGGCCACGAAGTCTTGCACCGGAATAAATTTAGTTTCGCCACGCCGGTAGGTATAGACCCGTCCAGGACCGGCTCCCAGAACAAAGCCAGCGACCCTCTTTTGCCCACCAAATTCGTAAGCACCGATGACAGCGGTGTCTCCACTGACTGCCACAGCATGCCCAAACCAATCCCTCATCACCCCATTCTGCGTCTGAAAGTGATTCACAACCTCCCACCGCTTTTCTTTCTGTTCGAGGATAAAGACTCCCCCCGTATTCCCGGTATACGAAGTGTATCCGGAGATGAGGGTTTTTCCACTGATGTCCACGGAATGTCCCCAACTGGTATTTACGCCTTCCGGGGCAGAAATAATCACGGGTTTAGGGGTTCTGGCGTCACTTAGTAAAACCAGCCCAACCAATAGAATAAGACAGGCGAAGGATATTTGTAAGATTTTCATTAATCGCGCTCCTTTCAGACTGAACCGTTTTCTTAATCAACAATCATGTTACCCCGTCGAAATGTGAATATTAACCTATAGGGCGCATTTTTGTTTTAATCGGGACTTACGGAATCGCGAATTCATCGCTCGGTAATGTTCCGATTAGATCAGGACAAACCAACTCGGAAGTAGTAATTCAGATTATTATGGTATGAACGCATCACCCCTTCATTGGCGTTTATGACCTCCCTTCGTACGTTTCCACATCTCAGCAAACACTGCTTTCTCAATAATGGCAGTTATCGGTCAACCTGTTTAAGCCAACCCCACATCATGAGTTTTTTGATTGCGGAAGCAACTGAAAAAGGAACAACTTCAACGGCAAAAGCGGGGTCAAACCATGCAGGATCAAAGTCCTCACTGCCATCTTTAGTGCGTCTTCGCACCTGCCGTGCGCCATCGACGTTCATCGTGTAGATTTCATAGTTCCCATCTCTATGAGACGCAAAGACAATACGTTTGCCATCGGGAGACCAAGAGGGATTTGTGTCATCAGAGGGATGTCTAGTAAGTCTACGCTGATTCTCCCCATCGGCATCCATCACATAGATGTCACGGTTCCCATCCTTATGACAAACAAAGGCAATGCGTTCACCGTCCGGAGACCAGGAGGGATACGATTCATGACAGAGATTGTCAGTGAGTCTCTGTTGATTACTCCCATCTGTGTTCATCACGTAGACATTCCACCCAAACCCATCCCTAGCATCCACAAAAGCAATGCGTGTACCGTCGGGAGACCAGGAGGGTTGCCAGCCAGGTGCGGCATTTTCAGTGAGTCTACGCTGATTTTTCCCATCAACGTCCATCACATAGATTTGTGGGAACCCCTCCGCAAAATTCCTAGCTTCAGTAGAAGTATAGGTAATACGTGTACCGTCGGGAGACCAAGAGGGATAATATTCAGCAAAGTCATTGTTGGTGAGGTTTCGCAGATTCTTACCATCGGCGTCCATCACGTAGATGTCCCATCCCTCTCCAGCCAAAATGTCCCTATCGTTACCAGAAGTAAAGGCAATGCGCGTACCGTCGGGAGACCATGAAGGATACCAGTCCTGATGGCGATTATTGGTGAGTCTACGCTGATTTTTCCCATCGGCGTCCATCACGTAGATTTCCATGTTGCCATCCCTCTCAGATGCGAATACAATCTGTGCCGGTGAGTCAGCACCTACCATCAGCGGTGCCAGCATCAATACTACAACGACAACTAAAAGGAAATATGCGAGATTGTATCTCCGGTGCATCTGTCTTGCCTCCTCTGTTCTCAAATTGGCTTCTTATCCTTTGGAGTTGATTGGGGTCAACCTGTGTAGGGAATCCTTCTCGAATTAAAGGCGCAACTCGGTTTGTTATCACATGCAGTCTTCGTCCCTCGTTTGAGGTTTATGACCTGCCCACGTACACTCCTGTATCCCGGCAAACACCATTTTCGCGATAATGGCAGTTATCGGTCAACCTGTTTGAGCCAACCCCACATCGTGAACTTCTTGCCTGCGGAACTAACTGCAAAAGGAGCAACTTCAATCGCAAACGCAGGATCAAACCATGCAGGATCAGTGTCCTCACTGCCATCTTTAGTACGTCGTCGCACCTGCCGCGCGCCATCGGCGTTCATCACGTAGATTTCATAGTTCTCATCCCTGTTGGAAACGAAGGCAATGCGCTCACCGTCGGGGGACCAGGAGGGGTGCGTATTACGAGAGACATTCCTGGTAAGTTTTCGCGGATTCTTACCGTCGGCGTCTATTAGGTAGATGTCCGAGTTCGCAGGCATAAGATCCGGCAGCTTACTAGAGGTAAAGGCAATGCGTTCACCGTTGGGAGACCACGAGGGTTCCCATTCATGATCGGGATTTTCAGTGAGTCTTTGTTGATCACTCCCATCGGCGTTCATCACGTAGATATCTTGGTTCCCTCTCCCATCTCTAATGGAAACAAAGGTAATGCGTGTACCGTCGGGAGACCATGCGGGATAGTAATCATCTTCGCCCTCGTTAGAGAGGTTCTGCTTATTACCCCCATCAGCGTCCATCACGTAGATTCGCCAGTGTCCACCCGCAACGTCCATAGCCCCACTAGAAGTAAAGACAATCCGTTTACCGTCAGGGGACCATGACGGATCCCATTCAGCAAAGAATTCGTTAGAGAGTCTATGTTGATTCTTACCATCGGCGTCCATCACATAGATTTGCGGACGTTTACGCATATCACCAATGATGATGGCACCACCAACCATGATGGGCGGCTCTTCATCCGCAATGTTGTTATTCCTGTCAGACACAAAGATAATCCGTTTACCGTCTGGAGACCATGAGGGGTCCGTATCAGGAAAGTCATTGTTCGTGAGTCTTCTCAGATTTTTTCCATCGGCGTCCATCACATAGATTTCCTGGTTTCCATCCCTCTCAGACGAGAAGGCAATCTGTGCTTGTGCGTCGATGTCTACCATCAGCAATGTCAGACCTAAAGCTACAACACTAACTAAAATCAAATGTCCGAGATTGCTTCTCCGGTGCATCTGCCTTTCCTCCTCTGTTTTTAAATCCGCGTCTTGAAAAGTACTGTTTGCTCAATAATGGGAATTATCGTCCGGCCTGTTTGAGCCAACCCCACATTGTGAATTTTTTGCCCACAGGACCAACTGCGAAGGGAGCAACTTCAATCGCAAAAGCAGGATCAAACCATGCAGGATCAGTGTTATCACTGCCATCTTTAGTACGTCGTCGCACCTGCCGCGCGCCATCGGCGTTCATCACGTAGATCTCCTTGTTTCCATCCCTATTGGAAACGAAGGCAATGCGTTTACCGTCAGGTGACCAGGAGGGATCCCAGTCAGAATGGGGATTTTTAGTGAGTCTTCGCTGATTACCCCCATCAGCATTTATCACATAGATTTCCCAGTTCCCAGCCACATTAGAAGTAAAGGCAATCCGTTCACCGTCGGGGGACCATGAAGGCTCCCATTCATCAGAGAGATCTTCGGTGACCCTTTGTTGATTTTTCCCATCGGCATCCATCACGAAGATCCCTCGTCCTCTCCCATCCCTACGGGAAACAAAGGCAATACGCTTACCGTCAGGAGACCAGGAGGGTTCCCAGTTATCAATGGAATTCCCGTTAGAGATTTTTTGCGGATTGCCACCATCGGCGTCCATCACGTAAATGTGCCAGTGCCCATCCCCTGTGGTCCTACCCCCAGTAGAAGTAAAGGCAATGCGTTTACCGTTAGGAGACCATGAAGGATGCCATTTAGAAAGGACTTCGTTAGAAAGTCTTCGCCGATTCTTACCATCAGCGTCCATCACGTAGATTTGCGGGCGCTTCCGCTCAATGTCCTTAGCCTCACTAGAAGTAAAGGCAATGTGTTTACCGTCAGGA
Source organism: Candidatus Poribacteria bacterium (assembly GCA_022822005.1). GTDB lineage: Bacteria > Poribacteria > WGA-4E > WGA-4E > PCPOR2b > PCPOR2b. The sequence goes on along the minus strand of JAJECO010000002.1, from coordinate 21,452 downwards.
GACCATGAGGGCTCCCAGTCATGCCCAAGATGTTCAGTGAGTCTACGCTGATTTTTCCCATCGGCGTCCATTACGTAGATATCCAACATTCTCCCATCCCTCTCAGACGAGAAGGCAATCTGTGCTTGTGCCTCAATGCCTACCATCAGCAGCGTTAGACCCAAGGCTACAATGCTAACTAAAATGAAATATGCGAGTTTGCTTCTCCGGTACATTCGTTCCCCCGCCTCTGTTTGCAAATCCGCGTCTCCGCAAATACTGTTTACTCAATCATAGTATTTATCGTTCGACCTGTTTGAGCCGACCCCACATCGTGAATCTTTTGCCCACAGGACCAACTGCAAAAGGAGCAACTTCAACCGCAAAAGCGGGGTCAAACCATGCAGGATCCGTGTTCTCACTGCCACCCTTAGTCAGTCTACGCACCTGTCGCGCGCCATCTGCGTTCATTGTGTAGATTTCATAGTTTCCATCCCTATCAGATACAAAGACAATGCGTTTACTGTCCGGTGACCATGAGGGATGCAAGTCCTCCGCGGGATTCCTAGTGCGTCTTCGCTGATTCTGCCCATCGGCGTCCATCACGTAGATACCAAAGTCCTCATCCCTAAGGGAAACAAAGGCAATTCGTTCACCGTCGGGGGACCAGGAGGGAGCCCATTCATGAGAGAGGTTGTCAGTGAGTCTTTGTTCATTCTGCCCATCGGCGCCCATCACGAAGATACCATCCCCATACCCATCCCCATGAGACACAAAGGCAATGTGTTGACCATCTGGCGACCATGAGGGTTCCCAGGCACCGGGACCGGCATCGTTAGAGAGTCTTTGCTTATTACCCCCATCGGCATCCATCACGTAGATTCGCCAGGGTCCGCCCGCAGTCTCCATAACCCCACTGGAGGTAAAGGCAATCCGTCTACCGTCTGGGGACCATGAAGGATCCCATTCAGCAAAGAATTCGTTAGAGAGTTTTCGCCGATTCTTTCCATCGGCGTCCATCACATAGATTCGCGGGCGCTTCCGCTTAATATCCTCAGCCTCAGTAGAAGTAAAGGCAATCTGTTTACCGTCGGGGGACCAGGAGGGTTCCCAGTCAGAACCGGGATGTTCAGTAAGTCTACGCTGATTCTTACCGTCGGCGTCCATTACATAGATTTCATAGTTCCCATCCCTGTCAGATGAGAAGGCAATCTGTGCTCGTGGAGCAGCGTCTACTATCAATGGCGTTAGACCTAAAACTACAACGACAACTAAAATCAAATGTCTGGGATTGCTTCTCTGGTGCATTTGCTCTCCCTCCTCTGTTTTCCAATCGGTAACTTCGGTTATTATTGCATGAAGACTTCCGCGTTTTCATTGATGTTTATGACCTATCTCTCCCCCGTACGCTACCATATTGCTTGCTTGATAATGGTAATTATCGGTCAACCTGTTTGAGCCAACCCCATATCGTGAATTTTTTGCCTACAGGTGCAACTGCAAAAGGGGCAATTTCAACCGCAAAAGCGGGGTCAAACCATGCAGGATCGGTGTCATCACTGCCATCTTTAGTGCGTCTGCGTACCTGCCGCGCGCCATCGGCGTTCATCACGTAGATTTCATAGTTCCCATCCCTATGAGACACAAAGACAATGTGTTCACCGTCCGGAGACCAAGAGGGCTGCAAGTCGTGCGCGGGATTTCTAGTGAGTCTTCGCAGATTCTTACCGTCGGCGTCCATCACGTAGATTTCATAGTTTTTCCAGTCCCCCGTCGACACAAAAGCAATGTGTTCATCGTCCGGAGACCAGGAGGGAGAGAAGTTCCAGGCGTCATTATTGGTGAGTTGTCGATGATTGCTCCCATCGGCGTCCATCACGAAGATATTATACCGCCAACCATTCTCCTCCCGAGTGGAAACAAAGGCAATGCGTGTGCCGTCGGGGGACCAGGAGGGTTCCCAGCCAACCTGTTCATGTTCGCTGCCCAGTTTTCGCAGATTCTGACCATCGGCGTCCACTACGTAGATGTACCTATGCGCGTGTAGCGCGGCCTTACCCGTAAAGGCGATATGTGTGCCGTCGGGAGACCAAGAAGGATGCCATTCAGCAAAAGGATGTTTAGTGAGTTTCCGCAGGTTCTTACCATCGGCATCCATCACGTAGAGGTGTGGACGTGGATCCGCAACGCCTGCCTTAGCCTCACTAGAATTAAAGGCAATACGTGTGCCGTCGGGGGACCAGGAGGGATCCCAGTTCTGACGGTGATTATTGGTGAGTCTTCGTTGATTACGCCCATCGGTGTCCATCACGTAAATTTCAAAGTTCCCATCCCTGTCAGACGAGAAGGCGATCTGTGCTCGTGGAGCAGCACCCGCCATCAGTGGTGTTAGAACCAAGGCTACAACGACAGCTAAAATCAAACCTGCGAGATTGTATCTCTGGTGCATCTGTCTTGCCTCCTCTGTTCTCAAACTCGCGTCTCAGCAAACACTAGTAGATTTTAGAATTAATGAGGCACGCCAAACCGAACCGCATTGTCCTCAGGCCCGGTAGGTGCGGTTTCCCCCCGCACCGCATCGGCGCAGTTGGAAACTGCGCCTACCATACACGGGGAGCGAAAGCGTCTATTTATTTTTAGGATTTACTACTGTTTGCTCAATAATGGCAGTTATCGGTCAACCTGTTTGAGCCAACCCCACATTGTGAATTGTTTGCCTCTAGGACTAACTGCAAAAGGCACAACTTCCACCGCAAAAGCAGGGTCAAACCACGCAGGATCCGTGTCCTCACTGCCATCTTTAGTAAGTCTGCGTATCTGTCGCGCGCCATCGGGGTTCATCGCGTAGATTTCATAGTTCCCATCCCTATGAGACACAAAGACAATGCGTTTACCGTCTGGAGACCAGGAGGGATACAAGTCATGCGTGGGATTTCTAGTGCGTCTTTGTTGATTCTTACCATCGGCGTCCATCACGTAGATTTCATAGTTCCCATCCCTCTCAGACACGAAGGCAATGCGTTCACCGTCTGGAGACCAGGAGGGATACCGGTCAATCCCCGGATTTTCAGTGAGTCTTTGTTGATTGCTCCCATCAACGTCCATCACGAGGATTTCATGCCCCCACCCATTAAAGGCAATGCGTTGACCATCGGGGGACCATGAGGGATGCCAGCCCTCATGGTCAAGTAGGGTGAGTCTTCGCAGATTTTTCCCCTCGGCATCTACCGCGTAGATGCGCCTGTGTGTATGCACATTGGGTCTACCTGTAAAGGCAACGTGTTTACCGTCGGGAGACCATGAAGGATGCCCTTCATCAAAGGGATTTTTAGTGAGTTTTCGCTGATTCTTACCATTGGCGTCCATCACATAGATGTACGAGCGCTTACCCACAAAGTTCCCCTCCCTCTCAGACACGAAGGCAATCTGTTTACCGTCTGGAGACCAAGAGGGGTTCGTATTAGCAAAGCCATTGTTAGTGAGTCTACGCCGATTCTTACCATCGATGTCCATCACGTAGATTTCAAAGTTTCCATCCCTGTCAGACGAGAAGGCAATCTGTGCTCGTGGAGCAGCATCCGCCATCAGCGGCGTCAGAACCAAGGCTACAACGACAGCTAAAATCAAACCTGTGAGATTGTATCTCCGTTGCATATGTCTTGCCTCCTCTGTTCTCAAATCGGTTTCGTATCCTTTGGAGTTGATGAGGTCAGTTTGTATAGGGAAGTCTTTTCCAATTGCGGCGGAAACTTAGGTCATCTTACACGGTTCAACTCAATCTGTCAACAAACCCTTATGTCAACAAGTTCCAATGTAGTCGCATTATAATATAGACAGTAGTTGCATTATAATATAGACACAAATTCCTACCGGAAGTTCTCAACTTTTTTGTGGAAGCTACATTAACTCGTGATAGTTGGGAGTTGGCGGACACTATCAGGTTCGCCACTAAGAACTGACCGGATCCCGAGGCTTTAGCTGATGTCAGGCAGAAGAAATTCCAAGTATCTATTATCAGATGGACTGCTACAAATCTGAATAAATCCCTAAAATCTGCTAGGTCCCATTTTTCTTTTGATGGACGCTGCTCGATCATCTGTGATACAATACGAAATGCCATCTTTCAATCCAATTTTCAAGTAGAAACAGTGAGTATCAGAGAGGAAAGCGATGGAGGCAAAAAGGCAATACCGGCATCAAGGGCTAACAATCTGCACACTCGGCGGCGTCGAACACGGCAAAACGATGCTGACCGCTGGAATAATCAAGGTGGTTTCACGGATCGGCTCCGCACAGACAAATCCAGCCGACTTTGAATCGCAGCAACCGACGCACCACTCAATCGGACAGCAAACTTACGTCAGTTATAAAGTGGTTGATTATGAAACGAGCGGCAGGCATTACACACACATTGACGGATTGAGTCATGTAGAGAACGTTAAGATGTTAATTGGTGGTTCGCCGGCAATTCGTGGGGCGATTCTGGTGGTGAGTGCAGTCGATGGCGTAACAGCAGAAGCCGAAGCTGAGATCCGGCTTGCAAGTCAAGTACGTATACCCACCGTTGTCACCTTCCTAAACAAGGCAGAGAAGGTCAAAGATCCAGAATTAATCGAGATTTGTGAGATGGAAATTCGTGAGGTGCTCACAGACTGTGGTTATGCAGAAGACGAATCGCCTATCATCGTTGGCGATGCAGAAAAAGCATTCAACTATAAAGGACAAAATCTTAACTCGGACCACTGGAAACCGATTGTCGATCTCATCTTTGCGATGAATCGGTGTATGCCGCAGCCGCTGAATCCGCTAGACCTGCCGTTATTGATGCCAATCCGCAAGGTTATTGATAACCCCAAAGACACTTCAACGCTATACGGCGAAGTGGTGCAGGGCGGCCTTGCTGTAGGGCATCCAGTTGACGTCGTCGGCAAAGGGGATCGTATCAGGACCCGTTGCGTGGCGTTGCGACACAGCGAATCGGAGGAGACTAAAGAAGATGAGGTCCAAGTCGATGCGGAAATGGGGTGGATTACGTCGGGACAGGTCGTTTCGCAGCCGAAGAGCATCAAATCACATATCGAGTTCGAAGCGTCGGTTTATGTGATGACCCAAGAGGAATGCGGAACGCATATCCCCCTTGTCGGGAACGATAAACCGGAGATCCATCTCTGGACAATCGACGTTACGGGTCATCTCCACCTTCCGTCGGAGGTTGCCATTGTTAATCCGGGTGAACATGCGACCGTACAAATTTTACTCGATGTACCGATGGCATTAGCAATCGGCACACGGTTCGAAATCAAAAAGATGGACGTAAAGATTGGCATAGGGGTTGTAACAGGAATTATAGAGTAACAGAATCTCCGACTTCGCCAACCGCAACACCACAAAGGAAATGATTATGGAGAAGATATACAACTACATCGAAGGGGGCCAGGCACAACTCTGCGATTCGCTAAAAGAATTGGTTAAGATTCCCACTGTGAACCCGCCCGGTACAAACTACGCAGAGATCGTGCAACTGCTCCAAGAGCGGTGTGAGGCTCTCGGCATGAGTACGAAGGTCGTGCCAGTCCCCCAAGCCGAAGCGCAGGCAGTTGTACCACACGCCGATGACTATCCTCGTATGAATCTGATCGCGAGGTGGGATGTTGGAGCGGAAAAAACCGTGCATTTCAATGCCCACTACGATGTCGTTCCCGTCTCCGGCAAGTGGCGCTGCGAGCCGTTTAAGCCAGAGATTGTTGGAGATTGGCTCTATGGTCGGGGAGCAGACGACATGAAAGACTCCATCGCCGCACTGCTGTTTGCGATTACAGCACTGCAGGAGAACGGGGTTCAACCCGCTTTTAATATTGAGTGTTCGCTCACCTGCGACGAAGAAATTGGCGGTGAGTTAGGCGCGGGATATGTGGCGCGTAACGGATTGGTACAAGCAGATTATGTCGTCAATTGCGAAGGCGGATCCGTGCTTAACGTGGGATTGGGACACAACGGCGTGTTGTGGCTGGAAGTGAACGTTCATGGGAAAGCAGCACACGCTGCCAACCCAGACAAGGGATTGAATGCCTTCGAAAAGGCAGCTGCGCTTGTCACAGGGATCCAACCCCTGAAGCAGGGCTTGAAAGCGTCAGATCGTGTCTTCAAAACCTTTTCGGGTGACGACCGATATCCCACGCTCAACATCGGTGGCATCTTTCACGGCACGGAAGGGGACAAGGTCAATACTGTTCCCGCACAAACAACCTTCTCCATAGATCGGAGAGTCCTTCCCAACGAACGGTTGGCAGCGGCGGAAGCGGAGCTGCGTGGAGCGATTCAGGCGGTTTGTCAATCCGATGCGGAAATGAAGGTAGACGTAGCTTCGACATTGAGGATTGACCCGTGCGTTGTGGAACCGGAACATCATTTCCCCCAAGCGTTTGCACGAGCAGTGCGCAGCATACGTCGTCAGCCGATTAAATTCAGCACGACAAGCGGCTTTACTGACCTGCATTTCTTCGTCGAAGAGGGTGGATTGCCCGGCGTCGGCTATGGTCCCAACGGACAGGGGGCTCACGGTGTGAACGAGCGGGTCAGCATATCGGATCTGGTTAAAACCACAAAGGTGTACGCAACGTTCATGGCAAACGAAATTTCCTGAAACACAGAAGTAACATAGGAAGCAAGGAGGACACACAATGATAGCCAACATGCCACTCATCGCATCTGGAGCGAGCGGACTTTCTGACAATGGCGCCCTGCAACTAACAACCCTTCGGCAGACCCCAAAAACAACCGGGCGCAACGGTTGGCGGGTGATCGAAGAGGAGGTCGTCTGGCAGCCGTCCGAAACAGCGATTATCATCGTGGATATGTGGAATAAACATTGGTCATGGGGCGCAACAGAACGCGTGGATATCATGGCACCACGAATGAACGCCGTAATTAATACCGCCAGAAATCAGGGAATACAGATTATTCACGCGCCGTCAGATACAATGGATTTTTACGACGGATATCCTGCGAGGGCTTGGGTCCTTGATGTCCCACATGCAGAAATGCCCGACCCAATTGAACATCCCGACCCACCCCAGCCGGTTGACTCATCGGATGGCGGTTCGGATACCGGCGAGGAAAACGGCTATAAAGCGTGGCACCGTCAGCACGCGGCAATCGAGATTCAAGATGGAGACGCCATCAGCGATAACAGTCAAGAGGTCTATAACGTCTTCATGCAAAAAGGTATCAAGAACCTGCTCTACATGGGTGTCCACACCAATATGTGCGTACTCGGCAGATCCTTCGCGATTAAAGCGATGGTTCGATCTGGGCAGTTCAACGTCGCATTGGTTCGAGACCTCACAGACGCGATGTACAATCCGTTCAAGCCGCCCTATGTCAGTCACGAAGAGGGGACACAACTGATCATCGCGTACATTGAAAAGTTCTGGTGCCCAACAATAACGAGTGACGACCTAACCGCAAATGCGCCTCAGTAGATCGTACGCGCTAAGATAATCCTTCATATTACCAAGTTCATCCTTGCTGTACGCACCGATTGCGCTTAACATAATGCGGATATCGAAACATGAAACAGACACGTTTCTGGTTGATGTTATTCAGCACACTCCTCCCCCTCAGCTCTATGCCAACCGGTGCTTCGGAGAACATCCCGATTGCGGTTGCCCCTCAAGGCCAATTCGCACCGCGGGGACTCAGCGATGGCGTTAGCGGTACGGTTGTTATATGGGAGGACTTCCGTACAGGAAAGGATTGGGACGTTTACGCCCAACGCCTCAACCCCAATGGCATCCCGCTATGGGCTGAAGATGGCGTGGCAATTTGCGAGAAAAGACGTGATCAGCGATGGCTGCGGATGGTGCGTAACGGGGAGCGTACCATCATCGCTTGGACAGATCAGCGTGCGCCGGGGAATTGGGATGTCTATGCCCAAGCGATAGATCTGTCAGGGAATAAACTTCTGCCTGACGGGGGCGTTCCCGTATGTACACACCCGGCAGACCAATCTGACATAGAGATTCTAAGTGATGGGTCAGGCGGTGCAATCATCGTTTGGAAAGATAGGCGTCGGGATCCCGACCTGCACGATTTGTATGTCCAGCGAATTGATGGGAATGGCCAACCGATGTGGGAAATCGATGGCGTACCGGTTTTCCCGTCCGAAGCGCTTCAGAGCACTCCCCGGTTGGTCGCTGGCGGTGCAGATAGCTTCTACGTCGTCTGGTGGGAAGTCATCGGTTACGAACAGTGGGACATTATGGCGCGTCGAATAGGCATGGCCGGCAAACACCTTTGGGGGGCACCGACGGTTGTTTCACCGATAGAAGGATTGCAGGGCGAACCACGTGCTGTCAGCGATGGGCAGGGTGGACTTATCGTTGTTTGGCAGGTCTACGAGAATTTTATCAACGATGATTTCTACGCACAGCGGATAGATCCAACGGGAAACAAACTTTGGGAGGCGAATGGTGTACCAATCTGCAATGCGGGGGGCATTCAAAAGAATCGCTCAATCGCGAGCGATGGGCGCGGGGGAGTGGTAGCCGTTTGGCGTGATGAACGGGATGTCTTTTCGGATCTTTACGCTCAACGTATCGGCGCTGATGGTACTCCTCAGTGGACACTGAACGGCATCCCGCTGTGCGTCGCTGGCGGGTATCAGGACAAACCGTTCCTGGTCCGGTGTGGCGAGAACGAATTTTTTGTTGCGTGGCTGGATTTTCGAGAAGATTACGGCGAAGAGAGCAACGATGCCATTTATGGACAAAAGATCAATTCAGAGGGGAAAACACTTTGGGCTGAGAACGGGATCCCCCTATCCACGGCAGAGGGGGTGCATCAACCCCCTTTTGTTATCAAACCTGAGTTGGGTACATTGAGCGTTGTGTGGAGTGACTCCCGCAGTGATATTGGTGATATTTACATGCATCGCCTGAAACAATAGATTGTTTAGTTCATTGGTTGATTGGCGCATTTGTTCATTAATGAACGAATGAACAAATGTACTAATGAACCAACAAATTGCTTATGCGCTTATGGTATATTATCTCGGATATCCACGGCAGCTACCAAGCTTTTCGTAACCTGCTTCTACATGCAGAGCTAATTGATGAAAACAATCAATGGATCGGTGGAGAAGCACGTCTATTTCTCCTCGGCGATTACGTTACAAGTGGCCCTGGTTCTAAGCAGGTCATTGACCTGATCCGCTCACTGGAAGGTCAAGTCCCCAATCAGATTATCACGCTTCTTGGAAACCACGAACTGCTTTTGCTGCGCGCCGTGCACGCGGAGCACCATCGCCAAGAATGGCTGACAAATCCCGAACACTGGCAGACGATCACCTCATGGGCAAAGACAAATGAGGAATTGGAAAACCTGCTGCGCCTTCTGCAAATTGACCCACTCTCGACGGGGGCGATTGCGGAAATTTATCAGAGGACAGCAAAATCTGATCCCAATTCAGATTCGCTGATTCAGCGTGTAACACAACGATGGCAGCTTAATCACCCCTCCTTCACGACAAATCTTTGGGCTGCGTGGGATCTGTTTCTCCGCATCATTGAGGAAGATGGTACGTTAGAATGGATTGAGGGATTGCCGGTTGCTCACCAGATAGAGGAATGGGGCTTTTTCCACGCCGGACCGCCAATTGGGTTTGATGGCGGCATCGACGATCTAAATAATCAGTTTGATGTCCTCCGGCGGGGAGGCAGTTTTGAGCACCCGTTGCTCGCAGCTAACGGCTCGCTGACCAGTCCGGTTGGCACACGCCGCTGGTGGGAAGAATCCTCACAGATGGAGCTGTTATTCAATCAGTTCGAGATTGAACGGTGCGCTTTTGGGCATGATCCGAAGGCGATTGAACCGCGCGGGGTACTTGGAAGCGTTTGGAATAAAGCAGTCAGCACCGACTCGTATATGCGTGCGTGTATCGAAGGCATGGTTCGGATCCACGACGATTGTGCCGATGCCGTCTATACGGATGCAGCGATTTCGATCCTTCAGGACCTCTACCCACAGCGCACCTTTTCCAAAACGGACAGGTTGATCGGCTGACTCCTAAATACATCTTAAATTCTGCGATTGGAACCAAATCTCAATACCTCTGGATGCAACCAGATAATGGTCGAAGTTGAAGCAAAATTTCAGGCAAAATCGCCGCAGGTACTTGACCAGATTCGACTGCGAAAGCAGGTAGCAGGTTACACACTTTCGGATCGGCGGCGCACCCCGCTGCGGGATACCTATCTCGACACAACAACCGGACTGCTCACACGAAATGGGGCTGCTTTGCGGATTAGGGAGAAAATCCACGAATCGGGGGGCATCGTAGAAGGGGCAGCGGTGGTAACATTCAAAGGCGAAACGGAAGATATTTATACCTATACAGAGCTCGAAATGCCGATTACCGACCAACAGGCACAAGCGCTCTTAAGCGGCAATCTTGAAAAGGTTCACGTTGAGGCTGTCGAAGCCGCTGCGAGCTATCTAAAGGGAGAAGCCGTACTCCCAGTTCTGCATGTGAAAAACTTTCGTGAAACCTGGTGCCTAAATGCTGAGGCAGGGTGTATCGAAGTCTGTCTTGATGAGGTTCAATACGCAAAAACGGGTGGGGCACAATCTATCCGGGAGCATGGTGTCGAGTTAGAACTCAAAACTGGTGAACCTGCATTCCTACAGCAGATTGCGGACGGGCTATCCCAACAATACGATCTGATCCCGACTTTTCAATCGAAATATGAGCGGGGCATAAGGCACCTGAGTGTGTTTGGCACTAAGACGGGGGATTAGAAAAAGGAGATTATTGATAACATGGCGAAGGCATTGGCCGTCAAAGATATTGCGCCGGAGAAGAACCTTGAAGAGTGTGCTCGAAGAATTATCACAACCCGGCTCCATGAGATGATGTCTTTCAGGGAAGGCGTGATTGATGGAACGGATATCGAGTACGTTCACGATATGCGAGTTGCTTCCCGACGACTACGTGCTGCGATGCGGAACTTTGCAGACTGTTTTGCCCCCAAAAAGGAGTTCCGTCGGCACCTCAAACAGGTCGAGCGGATTACAAGTACGCTGGGCGGCGTGCGTGATTTAGATGTTCTGATTGATCGTTTCCAGAAAGATGTACTAACGGTACCAGTAGATGCGCAGATCGGCGTTCAAAACTTAATAGGACATCTCCAGACAGAGCGGAAAGCGCAGCGGACACCAATGTTTAAGATGTTTGAAGAACTCGACAAGAGCAATTTTGAGGAAAAGTTTTTGCGGTTTTTTGAGGTATAGATATGGCAAAAGCGTGGAAGGCAAAGGGGATTCACCCACAACTGAGCTATCGCTGGAATGCACAGGTTATCCTTGCGGTAAAGATTCAGGAGGTCTATTCGTGGGCAGAATCCATTCAGAATCCAGATAATATCAAGGAACTTCACAACCTGCGAATCTCAGTGAAACGATTACGGTACTCGATGGAGTTCTTCGCTATTAACTACGGTGAAGAATTTAAAGACTTCTTAAAGGTATTGGCAGATCTGCAGGAACAGCTGGGCGATATTCACGATTGCGATGTCGTCGAATCGGTCTTATCAGACCATCTGCAATCGCTTCAGGACAAAGGGGAGGCAGAGGTCGACGCACTTGGCATCAATGCCCTCCTGCCCCGCTACCGTGAAATGCGGGAGGCAAAATATCAGGCATTCTTGCAGCGATGGAAGGCACTTGAAGAAGCAGATTTCAAGGTTCAATTCCTTAAAATTGTTACAGGTGAATCGGGAACAGAAGCACCTTCTCAAGAAGTTTAGACACCTCGGTCCCCCAGAGCGGTACTGAAGAAGCAGATCACTCAGTTCAGCATGTAAAGGAGATGCAGACAATGGCGGCAAGTGACGATTATGTTGTTGGCGTAGATATGGGAGGCACAAAGATTTTGGCTGCTGTTATTGACGGCAAGGGCGAAATTGTTCAACAAGCCAAAACAGCAACAAAGCCAAAGAAAGGGCCCGATGGAGTGATTAAGCGGATTGAACGCTGCATCCGAGAAGCGATTGACGGTGCTGAACTTGAAACCTCTCAGATTCGTGCCATCGGTATCGGGTCGCCGGGACCGCTCGACCCGGAGACGGGTGTCATCATCTTCGCGCCCAACCTCGGTTGGTCAAACGTGCCGCTCAAAGCGAAACTCGAAACAATCTTTGGCATTCCTACCTGTGTTGATAATGATGTCAATGTGGGGACGCTCGGTGAATACGCCTTCGGTGCTGGACAAGGGGTAAAAAATCTTGTCGGGATTTTTGTTGGCACGGGCATCGGCGGTGGCATTATTTTAGATGGAAAGCTCTTTCACGGCATCAACAAAACCGCTGGGGAAATTGGTCACATGATTGTGGACGCGAATGGTCCCCGGTGTGGATGCGGCAACTTCGGCTGCTTGGAAGCCGTCGCCAGTCGCACCGCAATCACCAAGGAACTTCAGAAAGCTATCTTAAAAAAGGGGCAAAAAAGCAAACTCCTCAAACTGAATGGCGGCAAACTCGACCAAATTCGGAGCCAAGCCATCGCCAAAGCTGTCAAGCGCGGCGACAAACCGACAGTTAAGGTGATGCAACGTGCTGGAAAATATCTGGGGATTAGTGTGGCTTCGATTGTGCATTTCTTGAACCCTGAAATGATTGTATTCGGCGGTGGAGTCATCGAAGCGATGCGGGATAGCTTGTTAGATCCGATTCGCCAAGCGGCGGCAGAATATGCCTTGCCCACGACGATGGACGGTGTTCAAATTGTAAAGGCAGCCCTTGGCGATAACGCGGGTGTGATTGGGGCATCCGTTTTAGCGCGTCAAAGGTTATCCTGAAACATAAACGACAGGAATTACCGATAGAACAAGGAGGCCCAAATGGCGTACAAAATATATCCCACTGCTGCTGCCGATGCCTCAACGGCGTTCCAGATTGAACTCGATCCGCGCGCAATTGAGGCGATGGATGAGATTGAAAACAGCGGCGCACAGGGGGCAGACCGCGAGGAGATTTTACGAAAACATCTCAGCGCGGACTACGACAAAGGCTACCGGGGGACGGCCTATGGACTGCACGGAATTTCCGAAGGTTTGACCCCAGCAAGGCTGGCCGAAATGCTTGAGGAACATGGTGAATCCTTTGATCCTTGCACAGAACGGGAAACATTCGATCATAGCATGATGGTCAATGTCGAATCGGAATTGGATTCGCAACTGGAATTTATTCCCGATCGGATTTTCGATGCCATCGTGGACGCCTACAAGCAGGAACTGATCGCTGATTGAACGCATCACAGACGAGGGCATGTTGTATAATGGCTGATGAAAAACATGGAACGCAACAAGCAACACTATCGAACGAGGAGTGTACATCATGAATTTAGAAAATTGGGTTGTATCGGCATCAAAGTTCAAAAGAGCATTTCTCACAATCACCGATCATGTGCTGACACGGGTGAATCTCGAACCGCTCGAAGACGATAAAGAGACGGTAGGGGTCAAAGCCGTGTGGAAGGGTGAACGCGGTGAAAGCACCTTAGACGTAAACGCGCCCTCTCTAAAGGGCAACATCAAAACGGAGGGGGATACGGCGCCAACGGTCGAATACTGGCACAAGGGGGATAAACGTGGCCTTGCACTGCGAAATCCGAGAAGTATCTCTTGCGAATTCGACGAGGGGACGTTTAAGAAAATTGAGACTGGCAAAGCAGCTGGGATCGCAATCGCTGCCGGGGCCGCCGTCGGATTGGTGGGATGGTGCGCCTTAGTGCTTGCGGGGCGCGCGACACTGGTCAAACAGGTCGAAGATTCCTCCGACGCATCGGAGTCCTCCCCAACAAGATCGGGATAGGCGGAATGGGATCGGAAGGTGGAGGTAGAATTCCCTTCATCGCGTTAGCGAAGATTCGCATGATAGGCAGCACCAACGTGGTTGTAGACCGCCGTCAGAAATCGTTGCGCACTTTCACCGTTTGCCCCGTCGAAACGGATTCTTGGGCTGCCAAGGCAACCGCAACAACCCGTGCACCGTCGCGGACGGAGGGCGTGGGTTCTTTGTCTCCTACAATCCAGTCCACCATTTTGTGAAAGTACAACAGCAGTTCATTTGCGTGCCCCTCGATGAGGCGTTCCTTGTTAGCTGGAGGTTCGGCATTCAAAGTCTCATGTTCAGGTACACCGTCCATACCGAGGTCCAAACCGGTCAAAGTGCCTTTTGTGCCGTAGATCACCAGTCGTTGATGGGCATCCGGCGGTGAGTTGACCGCGCTGCATATCACAGAGACACGTCCAACCGCACCGTTGGTGAATTTTAGATTGAGAATCCACGTGTCTTCTATAGGATACCCTGGGATAACACCGCTGTTCAGGGCGAACGCATGCACGGTGTCAATATTCCCGGCAAACCACCGCACGCAATCTATGGCGTGCGCGCCTCCCCCAAAGAGGAAATCCTGTGGTGCTGTAACCCGCCACGGCGTGATTTCACAAACCCTACGGATGTCATGGACATAACCGGTATCGATCAGTGTTACTTTCCCCAGCTTGCCTTCATCAAACGCACGACGTGCCGCAACGATCTTCGGAAGGTGGCGCCAAGTCATCGCCGCAACGAATTTAAGTCCCGTTCGATCGACTAAGTGGACCAATCGCTCACAATCCGCCATGGTTGTCACCATCGGTTTGGTGCAGAGGACATGTTTTCCAGCCTCTAATGCTGCCGCCGCATGTTCAGCGTGCAGGTGGTCGGGGGTGAAAACGCCGACAACATCGATCTCAGAGCGCGACAGCAGTTCGTGATAGTCTTCGGTGACAAATTCGATCCCATAATCCTCATGCGCAAGCTGTAGAAGCGCGGGATCTTTGTCCGCTACCCCGCACACCTTTATTGGGCTATCAGATTTCTGATTCAAAAGCAGGGCACCCTTGCCGACTCCTAACCCGATGATACCCAATCCGAGGGTTGACATTTTGATATCCTTTTGATGTAGCTTGAGGGAAGTTTGGAAATCCCTCCTACAGAAGAACTAGCGACTATGCATCCTTGACTTTTTCCTTGAACGTCTCGATCGCCCGCCCCAGTTCGTCGTCTTCGACACTGTGATGAACAAAAAAGCTCCACGCGCCTCGGGTCGATTTCTCTGCGTTTGGACATGATCCGGGGACATATTGCACGTAGTCAGGAAGTGGCACACCGACAGAGGTCTGCCGCATCGCTTGCATACGCTGGAATTCTACTTCAATATAGTTAAGCTCGCCTCTGCACCCCAATGATTCGGGTCCCCACACCGGATACACCCAATAGTTGGGTTGGGTCTCCGGGTACACATACGCCAGCCGCACACCTGCGACGTTACACAGTTCGGTCTCAATCTTTTGGACAAGTTCGCGCCGTCGGGCGTTGAATTGGTCAATTTTTTCCAACTGGGCAAATGCCACCGCGCCCTGAAGCTCACTGAATCGGAAATCGTGTCCAAACGAGAAATGCCCCCGCGTTGGCAAACCGTTGAGGGGTTTCGCCTCCGGTCGCTCTAAGTCGTACAGATACCACGGCATCCCGGAGTTCGAGAACTCTGTCGCCCGTTTATAGAGTTCTGGATCGTCCGTGGCAACCATGCCCCCCTCGCCCGACGTGATATGCTTCGATTGCTGCATGGAGAAGCAGGCAACATCTCCAATGGTGCCAACCTTGCGCCCTTTATAGTAGGCATCGTAGGACTGTGAACAATCTTCTACAACCTTCAGGTTATGCTTCCTTGCGACAGCCATAATCTCGTCCATCGGTGCCGGTTGACCGTATAGATGAACGACCACTATAGCGCGTGTCCGTGGCGTGATGCGCGCTTCGATCCCTTCGGCTGAAATAATCTGTGTCCGAGGATCCACATCGGCAAACACAGGAATACAGCCGATCGCAACGACTGGAAAGGAAACGAAAATTGGTGCGACAGCCGGACAGATGATTTCGTCCCCCGCATCCAAACCCAAACTGGCGTAGGCTGTCGTATTGGCACTGGTCCCGGAGTTTACAGCGTGAACATATTTCCGCCCAAGATGTGCTCCGAATGCTTCTTCAAATCTGGGAACAAAATTGCTTCGTCCCCAGCGCCACGCGTCTTGACTTTCGATGACCTCCTGTAGATAGGTTAATTCCTTTTCCCCAAAGCAGTTTCTTGGCATGTCGATTCCCCTCTTTTATTAAACTGTCATTGCAGGAATATAGCAGGTAACGATCCTGCATTTCAATTATGATGCAGCCTTTCCACGCACACTCTATCAGAACACACCCCTGCGGTCAACCCAAAATTGCCAATCCTCTCTGTTGATCTAACCCCCAATCTCTGTTGATCTAACCCCCAAACCGTGATAGAATAGAGCCAATACTATCCATCTCGTGATATTCGATTGAACAAGGAGCTTGTTATGGCTAAAATCGCTTTCCTCGGTGCGGGGAGTTTCGGCTTCGGCAGACGACTGATTGGAGATCTTCTCTCGTTTCCAGAACTGTTAGATTCAACCATCCACCTTGTAGATCCTGATAGCGACCGACTCGAATTGACACAGACCTATGCCCAACGCGCGGTGCGTGAGTTGAACCTGCCCACACAGATTGCCGCATCAACGGAGCGTAAACCGGCATTGGACGGTGCTGATTATGTCATCGTCTCTATTCGGGTGGGAGCCAACATGGGACCAGAAGCGTTGGATGTGCAAATTCCACTTGAGGTCGGCGGACTTCGGCAGACCGTCTCCGATACCGTCGGGATCGGTGGACTGATGAAAGGGCTGCGCACAATCCCTGCCATGCTCGACATCGCTCGCGATATGGAAAGACTTTGTCCGGACGCGCCAATGCTTAATTACACCAATCCGATGGCGATGATTATGTGGGCGGTGTTGGAGGCAACGAGTATCTCCGGCGTGGGGCTTTGTCATAGTGTACAAGGCACAAGCAAGCAGCTAGCAAACTATATGGACGTGGATTATGACAACCTCCGCTATCTTGTCGCGGGGATTAACCACATGGCGTGGTTTTTGGAACTCTCACAAGACGGCGAGACACTCTATCCGCGATTGAACGCGTGCCTTGAAGACCCCGAAATCGTCGCTCGCGACCCGGTACGCTTTGACATCCTGAAGCATTTCGGTCGGTTTGTCACTGAATCCTCGCGCCATATGGCAGAGTACGTGCCTTACTTCATGCAACATCCCGATGAAATGGCACGGTTAAATGTTGAAAATCGAACGGCTGAAAGCTTTGTCGATCAACATACAGACCGGGAGGAACGGATAGCACAGGCAAAACGTGAAGCGGACTCGGCACCGATCAAACTGAGTCGCTCTCACGAATATGCAGCGGTCATTATCCACGCAATGGAGACGGATACCCCTGCCTACATTTACGGGAACGTGCTCAACACCAATCTCATTACCAATCTCCCTGCTGGTTGTTGCGTCGAAGTGCCGACACTCGTTAATCGCGCCGGGTTGCAGCCGTGCTATGTTGGTGCGCTGCCGCCCCAATGTGCGGCACTCTGCCAGACCAATATCAACATGCAGGGGTTGACAGTGCGAGCTATCTTGGAGGAGAACCGAGAATACGCCTATCACGCGGGATTGATTGATCCAAATACGGTCTCACAATTAACGTTGTCAGAGATTCGCACGACGATTGACCGACTGTTGGATGCACAGGATGAACTCATGCCACCACTCGCTTAGTAGAAGTTTAGGGTGAGCCTTGTACTCCATTTCTTTATTAACGCAACGGTGAATTTTAGTAAAATATAGTGATAATTCAGGTTGCTACTTATAGGGGGCATTGCAAACTAGGGAAGTGGGAACTCAATCGAGTTAATTACCATTCGCAGTGGATTGACAAATCCACTGCATACACTCAAAGACGGCTTGGATATGTCTATCCAAGCCGAGCAGGACTGGGATAGATTTCAGCCAAAATAGAACGATATTATCTTATAGGAAAGGTAGCTTGTCACAATGATCGAGGAACTTTTTATCAGTCACCCCTTCACAGAACGGGATGGTTTTACCTCTGGCATTGAGGGTCCCGGCTGCGATGCCGACGGTAATCTCTACGCCGTCAATTACGCGCGGCAGCACACGATCGGGAAAGTGGCTCCAGAAGGCAAATGTAGCATATTTGTAGAGCTGCCAAACGGTAGCATCGGAAACGGTATCCGTTTCGATAGTGCTGGCGCCATGCTCATCGCCGACTACACCAACCACAACATCCTCAAGGTTGACATGGAGACACAAGAAATCAGCATTTATGCCCACGAACCAACCATGAATCAGCCAAACGATATCGCGATCGGTGCTAACGATATTGTCTACGCCAGCGACCCGAATTGGGCGG
Source organism: Candidatus Poribacteria bacterium (assembly GCA_022822005.1). Lineage (GTDB taxonomy): Bacteria > Poribacteria > WGA-4E > WGA-4E > PCPOR2b > PCPOR2b. The sequence continues at coordinate 3,081 of JAJECO010000002.1, read as the reverse complement.
AGTCTACAGGACAGATCTGGCGTATCGACACCGACGGTACAGTCACGCTGCTTGAGGCGGATATGGGAACTACAAACGGTATCGAAGTCAGTCCCGATGAACGCAGCCTCTACGTCAATGAAAGCGTCCAGCGCAATATCTGGGCGTACGATCTATCCGCTGATGGAGAGGTTAGTAACAAGCGGTTGCTGATTCAGTTCTCCGATTTTGGGTTTGATGGGATGCGCTGCGATGTTGAAGGAAATCTTTACGTAACGCGCCACGGCAAGGGTACTATTGCTAAAGTCTCTCCGCAAGGTGAGGTACTGCTGGAGGTCGAACTTGCCGGGCAAGACTGCACCAACTTAGCCTTCGGCGGTCACGATGGCCGCACCTGTTACGTCACGCTCGCCGATCGGGGAAATATCGAGTATTTCCGCACGGATTTGCCGGGTCGAAGTTGGCAGCTTTTCCAGAGGGGTTAAATGCGCAATCTACGGATGGGTAGTATTATCTTGTTGATGCTGCTGATTATCAACCAAGGGCTTACCGCGAAGGAAGGCGATGAGTTAATTGGGAAGTCAGCCCCGAAATGGGGAATGCTGGAGTGGATGAATTCACAGCCGCTCATGCTGAACGCATTAAAGGGCAAAGTCATTCTCGTTCGTTGGTGGACGGAGACATGCCCTTTTTGTAGCCGTAGTGCGCCCACACTGAACGAATTCCACGACACCTTCGAGGATAAGGGTTTGGTCGTGATTGGGATGTACCATCCGAAACCACCCGGTCCACGCTCTCAAAAAGCACTTGAGAAGGCGGTGAAGCGGCTCGGCTTTGAATTCCCCATTGCCTTGGATATGAATTGGAGTATTCTAAAACGTTATTGGTTGGCTAAGGGGGGACACCGATGGACTTCGGTCAGCTTTCTCATTGATAAGCGGGGAATTATTCGCTATATCCATCCGGGCGGTGACTATTACAACGGAAAAGACAAGACGCGAACAGAACCCCAACGGGATTATGACGAATTGAAAGCGATGATTGAAAAACTGCTTGCGGAACCGTCTCAATCCAAAACTAAGCCGTCGGATTAGTATGCACCATCAGACGGAGACTCTTCTGCCAACGTTTTATTCATCCAGCGAACGCCGGAATATGCCCTCTGCCTCGGTGCCGGCGTAAAATGTCGTGCCATCGTATGCCAGTGAAGCGATATCGCGCTGCGTCGGGGCGATCCGCTCCCATGAATCAGATCTCTGCGTCAGGCGGAAGATCCCATGAGAACTTGTCCCATAGAGCGTTGTGCCATTTACAAGCTGCATCTCAATGTAGCCACCGGGCAATCCGGCGACGATGATTGGCATCCATGTCTCACCACCGTCTGTCGAGTAACCTCCTCCACTGCCGGCCTTTGCATAAATTGTCTCACTGACGAAGCCCAAATCATAGGTGCCGATTTCTCGCCCCCAATTTGGTAAATTTTGACTCATCTCTGTCCATGTCTCGCCCTCGTCAACCGAACGGAACAACTTCCCACGCACCGAACTGATATAGATCGTTCTACCCGACACAGCCAACGCTCCCCAGCCAAAGAGATTCTGCTGCGGCATGAGTTGTGTCCACAGATCCTCCCCCACTCTCCAGCGGTAAAGCCATTCTTTTCCCCCCATCTGTCCAACAACGTAGAATGTTTCGCCACTAATCGCCAATTGATTGACGACATAGATTCTGTTATTGGCAGACTGCATATTCGTCTGAACTGGTATCCATGAGCTTCCATTGTCTGCCAAGCAATAAATTCCAGCAGTCGATGGGTTCAACCCGTAGTTGGTTTCGTTCGTTGCTGCATAGAGTTTACTGCCCGAAACTGTCAGTGTCGCCCCATCGCCAGCAACCAATCCTTCGTTCACCGACACCCATGAATTCCCACCATCCGCCGATTTGACAATATCATCATCCGTTATGGCATAGAGTGCGTTCCTGAAAAACACGAGGTCTTCAATATGTGTATTGATGATACCGGTGTTGGTTTTCGTCCACGCTTCCCCACCATCCGTTGAGCGGAAAACTCCATTGATGGTGCCTACGTAAAGCGTATTCTCAGATAAGGCTGTTACGGAAAGGATGGATGGATTGATCAGGTTGCTGTGGAGCATCGTCCATGAGTTCCCGGTATCGGTTGATCGAAACACCCGACCGTCGGCAAAGCCTGAACCGATGTAGAAGACTGTGTTTCCCGCTGCTGCTAATTCGCCATCGAAATATTGCATCGTTTTGGGTTTGATTGACTTCCACGAATTGCCCATATTCGTTGAGCGAAAAAGGTTCCCATCGGCTGTTGCTGCGTAGAGCATTTTGTCAGAGACAACAAACCCCCGAATATCTGGCTCGAGGGTGTTTTTTGTTCGTGGATCATTGAGGGTAAGCTGTGTCCATGATTTCTCATCGGCTTTAAGTCGGAAGACATGATCTCGCATTTGTGCGAAAAGTGTCGTGCCAAGAGCAAACAGCCTGGCGCCCCCTCGATCGGTCAAACCACCATCAATTTGTGTCCACGACCTACCATCATCGTTAGAAAACAGAACACTCCCCTCCATATACCGCCCAATGTAAATCGTGTCGCCAATGAACGCAATCCCCGAAATAAATACTATCTCATCCTGAAAGTGAGCCAACTGCTGCCACGAATCGCCGCTGTCAGTCGAATAGAAGATATTGCTGCTTGTGCCAGCGTAGAGGGTATGTCCTTTCTGCGTTAGTACGAGGATGCCAGGAAGTTCCCTGGCTGGGGGGGGCCGTAAACCTTCGCTGGCGGAGACCCATGTGTCGCCTCCATCTGTTGAACGGAAGATGCCACCTCCTCTTGTTCCGGCAAAGAGTATTCCCTCCGGTGTTGCATGAAGGGCCATAACCGTGCCACCGTAGGGTCCCTTAGTCTGCGTCCAACCAATGTTATCCGATCCTATACTGTTTTGTGGATCTGCAGCAGTCCCCCGAACCGAACTATTCTCCCGATTTCCATTTCCCGACTCTCCTCCATTTATTCCTCCTGACTGATTGATCCGTGAGACCTCCGCTACCGGCGTGTCAATTATCGGGGTA
>JAJECO010000035.1 GCA_022822005.1 Candidatus Poribacteria bacterium | reverse complement strand
TTTATAGTGAATTATAGAAATAAGTGGACATTTGCCAGTAGCTCTGACCTTCGAAAAGTTTCCCAAGTCCCCCTGACAAGGGGGATTTAGGGGGTTGGTCGTACATCGAAGGTGTATAAGTAATTGTAGAATTCACCATAGTTTTTCTGTAGGAGGGATCTCCGAATCCCGACTTCCCGACTCTGACTTTTCAAACAAAATGCGTAATAAACCTAAAACTGAATAGCCCTAAATTGTTTCAGGCACACTGTTACGAATCTGTTTTGTTAGCGGGAGGAGGGTAGAGCGGAATAATAATTACTGACTGAACTGTTGTGCGACAAAGATCAGATCCAGAATGTTGACCACCCCATCACCATTGGTGTCTGGCGCGGCTGTACCGAGTCCGTTGGCAACCTGCACCAAATCCAAGACGTTGACCTCCCAATCGCCGTTGACATCAGCGGGATTTTTGATCTTGAGGTACATTTCGCCGTCTAAATCAGGCAGTTGGTGGGTGATGCCACTATTCCCACTGGAGGTCCCTGTCGCCGATTCTGGCAGGGAAATCTCCTGCGGACTACCACTGCGATTATAGACTGCCCAACCGTTGGTGAATTCACGAATATAGATTCCCTCAATGTTCTGATACTGTTGGGCTTTGGGACCGACAGGACGTCCCAAGTCGGCATCCCAGAAGGAGTACCACAGATGCCAGTGATGTGCATCAAGGGGAGGCATACTAGCATCCCAAAAGGGATACCACAGATCCCAGTCAGCATCGCTAGGCGTACCTCTGTTAATGGTGTACAACACATAACCGTTGGAAAGGGTCAGACTCATGGTGGTAAAGACGCGCATCCAGCGTCGATTGTTGGGGCCGTCGGGCGGTTCGATACTCATGCCCCAACCCTCAAGACAGTTAATCTGAGGGTATCTAAAGTTCTGTTCTGACCAGATGAGGGTGCTTTCAATCTCCTTGAGTCCGTCGTGGGTGTATCCGCCGGGGTAGTCTTTGCCCGTCTCCATAAATGTGCCATTAACATACTCGGCGTAGCGCGTTGCCTTATCTCTGCCTCCATTAACCAAGATAAGAAAATCTTCACGCGCTTGTGAGCGAACAGCTTTAAGGATATTAAGATGTGCTTGGATTATCTCTTCATCGGTAAAAGGGTGGAAGTTTCTTCCTATAAAGTTTGTTGCATTGCGAGAAAAACCGTCAAACACAACACCATCAAAAAGGCCGCATCGTTCTACGCCAAGCGCACGCTCTACAATCAGACTTTGAACTTCGGGAAGCAGAAAATTGATAAGGGGAACACCGGTGTCTTTTACAATATTGCCGTTTTCGTCCCGCACCCAAAATTCTGAATCGGGAGGAAATGCCTCCTCGGTAAAATGATTATGTATAAGAATGTCCCTTAAAAGAACCATACTGGGATTTATATTGAGCCATTTCTGGTGAGTTGTAGATCCCTCTAAAGGATAGCCAGTTAGCGAGGTGGCGAGACCTGGGGTAGGGTCTATTGGGGTGCCCAACCACAACGCGAAAGACGGACTAAAAAACAGGTCGTGCAGGGCAAAGCGTTGGTCTCGTGGCAAGTGATCCATATTTTGGACATGGTCCCATGCCTGGAACACGGAGGGGAAGGTGCGATTTTCGATACGTTTTATAACTGGCGGATCAAGTGGCGGAATATCACAGACTTCATCCTGAGCAGGGGCGTTGGTGGCGATAAGCAGAAGCGACAGACAAATGATATAATAGCACAAAGTTTTCATGGGTATATTCTCCTTTCATGGGGAGATATTATAGCAAACTTTCGCAAAATGAGTGACTACCTTACTATGGGAAATTTAGGGTGTCTTCTTGTTCACTGATTGAACTGCTGGGCAACAAGGGTAAGATCTAAGATGTTAGTTGTGCCGTCGCCGTTGACGTCGGCAGCTGAGGTGCCGACGCTGTTGGCGACCTGAATCAGATCAAGGATATTGACGACACCATCTTTATTAAGATCATAAAGGAGGTAGGCTTTGAGGTACATTTCACCGTCGAGGTCGGGGAGTTGATGGGTGATGCCACTGTTCCCACTGGAGGCCCCTGTCGCCGATTCTGGCAGGGAGATGGTTTGGGCGTTGCCACTGCGGTTATAGACAGCCCAACCGTTTGTGAATTCACGGATAAACAGCCCATCAATGTTTTGGTGGTTTTGGGCTTTGGGACCGACAGGACGACCGAGATTAGTATCCCAAAATAGATACCATAAGTGGCCTTGTGGACTATTATATATCACATAACCATCAGAATGGGTGAGGCTCATGGTGGTAAAGAGGCGCATCCAGCGGAGATTGTTGGGTCCGTCAAGGGGTTCGATACTCATGGCTCGACCTTGGAGGCAGGTGATTTGTGGTGGGCGTAGATTTTTCTCTGACCACAATAGGACACTCTCTAGCGTGCGAAGTCTATTATAAGTGTATCCGTAGGGGTGATCTATGCCGGTTTCCATGTAGATACCGTTGATGAGATCTGCGTAGCGGGTCGGTTTCGTGTCGTTAGCATTTACAATTATGAGAAAATCGTCGCGCACTTGTGAGCGGGCAGTGCGAATAATATTAAGCGTTGCTTGAATAATCTCCTCATCAGCCGCTCCGTAAAACTGGCGTCCTACGAAGCCTGTTGCGTTACCCAAGAAGCCATCAATCATAACACCATCGAAGGGACCACATCGCGCTACCGCAACGATACGTCTGGCATGCAGAGCTTGGACTTCAGGCTTCAAAAAATCAATAAGATATTCGCCATAGCTATTTTTTACTATCTGGCCCTGAGCATCTCTAAGCCAAAAGTCAGAGTTTGGTGGAAAGGCATCAGTTACAAAGTGATTGTGTATTTGAAAATTAGCCAAAAATACCATATTGGGGTTAATCTCGAGCCATTGCTGACGCACTTGACGGACATATTCAGAATTATCCTGAAGCGAAGTTGCAAGCCCATAAGTTGGTTCTGTTGGCGTGGCGTCCCAACCTATACCCCATTCATGCATTGGATTCCAAAACAGGTCATGGAGTGCATAGCGTTGATCTACTGTCAGGTGGTCTTGTCCAACGACATGGCCCCACGTCTGGAAGACGGAAGGAAAACTTCGACTCTTTATCCGTTCTCGAACTGGAGGTGGGAACGGTGGAATATCACACACTTCATCGTAGGATAACTTAATGAGGTTAAGCCCTTGTAGGGGGGTTATATCGTTGGCAAGGTTGTCTTTTATGTAGAGTTCTTCAAGGTTGACGAGGTTGGCAAGTGGCGTGAGATCGCCCACTTGATTGTATCTTAATTCTAGGTATTTTAACTGTATCATGTTAGCAAGTGGCGTGATGTCTTTGACTCGGTTATTAGTAAAGTTTAATACCTCAAGTTGAATCAAATCTTTCAATGGCTCAAGGGATTCAATACTGTAGTTATAAGACAGATCTAAGGTTTTCAGTTTTGTTAAGTTGGCGAGCGGGGTGATATCCTCTACGTGATTGTGCCACAGGCTTAACCAAGTTAATTGAATAAGATTCTCCAATGGCTGAATATCACGAATTTGATTGCCTCCTAGGTTTAGAAAATCTAAATTGGTGGCGTATTCCAAACCGGTGAGGTCAATGATGCCTCTGTCAGCAGCGAAGAGTCCTATAAGTTCTAACATTTGCTGTTGAGTGATGGAGATATTATCAGACAGTTGTAGTTCCTCCCTGATAGCTTTTTCAAGGTTGGAATCAGGGATCTCGACGACCTGAGCAGATGCTTGGGGTATAAGAGAAACCACCGCGACTGCAAGAACGAGAAAACGAGCAAGCGAGAATTTCATGGTAACTCCTTTGGTTGGTTCTTGAATTCATTGATGGATTGGTTCATTGTATTAGATGGTAGGAAGTAAGGTTGTATTACTGTTTGAACTGCTGGGCAACAAGGGTAAGATCTAAGATGTTAGTTGTGCCATCGCCATTGACGTCGGCAGCTGAAGTGCCGACGCTGTTGGCGACCTGAATCAGATCAAGGATGTTGACGAGACCATCTTTATTAAGATCGTAAAGGAGGTAGGCTTTGAGATATATTTCGCCGTCGAGGTCGGGCAGCAGATGGGTTTGGGACGCAGCGTTATTTTCCCTATCGGAGACGGGGGTAGCAGACGCAGGGAGTGTGATGGTTTGGGCTTTACCACTGCGGTTGTAGACAGCCCAACCGTTGGTAAACTCACGGATGAACAATCCGTTGAACGAGTCCTCGATGTTTTGGTGGTATTGAACTTTAGGACCGACAGGCTGACCGAGGTCGGCGTCCCAGAAATCGTACCAGATATGTTCATGCGCCGGTCCCCACACGTAGGGGCATTCAGGACAGACGGCTACCGAGCCCCAGCCGGTAGTATACATGACATAGCCATCGGAATGGGTGAGGCTGAGGGTCGTGATAACCCGCATCCAGCGTTGATTTTCGGGACTATCGGGCTCCTCTGCGGGGATGCCCCAGCCTTCGAGGCTGTTAATCTGTGGGGCACGGAGATTTTCTTCTGACCATGACAGAGTGCTTTCAATTCCCTTGAGTCCGTCGTAGCTGAATCCACCGGGCATACCCGACATGTACACGTAATCGTGACCGGCCTCCATGAAGGTGCCGTTGACATACTCGGTATAGTATGTGGCTTTGTCTCTGTTAGTATTCATAACTATAAGAAAATCTTCGCGCACCTGCTCACGGATCGCTTTGAAAATGTTGGAGAACGCTTGGATAACTTCTTCTGGGCTGACACCGTAAAGATGATGTCCCCATGCACCATGGTTGGCGAATTGGTCAATAAAAATGCCGTCAAAGAGACCACAACGCTCGATACCAATGACGCGCTTTACAAGCAGTTCTTGCACTTCGGGGTTTAAGAAATTGATGTTGGGGCTGCCGGACCTTCGTCTGATAATTTCGCCATTTTCATCTCTCAACCAGAAGTCAGAGCCGGGCGGATATACTTCATCTGCAAAATGACTGTGGAAATTAATGTTACGCAGAAAGACCATGTTAGGGTTTAGACTAGTGCGCCGCTGGTGTAGTTCACGTGACAGTGCAACTCGCCCTGCTAGCGACGTGGCAAGTCCCCAGGTGGGTTCTGTTGGGATTGCATCCCAACCCACCGTGAACCCTGTAAAATCGAGATCATGAAGTGCTGTGCGTTGGTCGGGGGTCAGGTGGTCTAATCCAAGCGTTGAAATATCGGCACCCCAAGCGAAGACCGAGGGCAATGTCCGGCGCTCCATCCGCTCTCTGACTGGTGGCAGCAATGGCGGGAAGTCACAGACTTCATCATACTCAAGGTGACCGAGATTTAGTCCTTGTAGAGGTGTGATGTCAGTGACTAGGGTTTGGTCTATAAAGAGTCGCTGAAGATTAATTAGGTTAGCAAGCGGGGTTATGTCATGGATAATGTTGCCGCTCAGACCGAGTATCTCCAGTTGAATCAGTGATGCGAGTGATTCAACAGATTCGATAGCATTAAAAGCTAAACTTAAGTCTCTCAGTTTTGTGAGGTTAGCGAGCGGGGTTATATCCTCTATACGGTTGTAATCTAGATACAAATTGACTAAATTTGTGGCATATTGGAGTCCAGTGAGGTCGGTAATATCTCGTTGCCAAGCTTCTAGGTTCGTGAGTCGCAGCATCTCTAACTGAGTAAGGGGGACTCCGCCAGGGAGAGTCAACGTCTCTCGAATCGCTTGTCTTAAGTTCGGGTCAGGGACTTCTACGACAAGGTTCAGCTGGTCTAACCGGTTGAGATCAATGTCGAAGTCCAGTTCAACGCCTTCAAGTTCAGTCAAAGGGCTAAAATCACGAATAGGATTGTCAGCGATCCACAATTCCTTGAGGTTTTTCAGTCCAATCAACGGCGTGATATCCACAATTGCGTTCACATTCAGTCGCAATGTTTCCAAAGCGGTTAGATTCATAAGCGGAGTGAGATCACTGATACGGTTGCTGCTCAGATCCAGAAAGGTCAACCGCGTTAATTCTGCAAGTGGGTTCAGGTCACGGACTTGATTATTAGAGGCTCTCAGTTCCGTTAAATTGGTGAGGTTTGCAAGTGGCGTGATGTCCACAATTTGGTTGTTAGAAAAGTTTAATATCTGCAGCCGCATCAAACCCGACAGGGGTGTGATGTCAGTGATAGCAGCGTTTCCATCTATAAAAAGGTGTGTGATATTAATAAGGTTTGCAAGCGGGGTGATGTCCTGTATTCGGTTAAGATACAGGTCTAAGAACCATAAGTTGTTAGTCAACCCTGCCAACGGTTCAAGATTTTCTATCGCGTTATCCGGTAAGTATAAATGCGTGGCGTTGATGGCATATTCGAGACCGGTGAGGTCGGTAATATTCTTTCCCCTGCCGTCCAACCAGCCGAGCCTTAGCATATCCTGCTGTGTGATAGGCTCATTTGGTAGGACTGCAAGGAATTCTAGGTTAAGTTGGTCTCTGATGGCTTTTTCAAGGTTTGGGTCGGGGATTTCGACGACTTGGGCGTGGGCGGTGGTGGTTATGAGAAGGATTGCCGCGACCAAGAAGACGAGAAAACGAGAAGACGGGAAGACGGGAAAACGAGAGGACGCGACTTTCATGGTAACTCCTTTGGTTGGTTCATTGTATTAGATGGTAGAGGTAGGATTCTATTACTCGCTAAACTGTTGTGCGACAAAGACCAGATCCAGAATGTTGACCTCCCCATCCCCATTGGGGTCTGGCGTGGCTGTACCGAGTCCGTTGGCGACCTGCACCAAATCCAAGACGTCGACTACCCAATCGCCGTTGACATCGGCGGGATTTTTGACTTTGAGGTATATTTCGCCATCAAGGTCGGGTAGCAGGTGGGTAGGTGACGCAGCGTTATTCCCCCTATCGGAGACAGGGGTAGCGGATGCGGGCAGCGTGATAGTTTGGGCTTTTTCACTGCGATTGTAGACTGCCCATCCGTTGGTGAATTCTCGGATAAAGAGTCCATCAATGTTTTGATAAGGCTGCCGCTTCGTCCCAACAGGCTGGCCGAGTTCGGCATCCCAGAAGGCGTGCCAGAGGTGATCGTGTCCGGCATCATAACCGGGTATACCGAGATTTCTTAAGTCTCTGAAGCCGGTGGTGTAAAGCACATATCCATCGGAATGCGTAAGGCTGAGAGTGGTAAAGAGTCGCATCCAGCGGAGATTGTTAGGGCCATCAGGAGGTTCAATACTCATCCCCTCGCCGTAAAGACAGTTGGTGCGCGGCTCTCTAAGATGCTCCTCGTTCCAAGAAAGAACGTCTTCGAGTTTCATAAGGTAAGAGCGGGAGTAACCACCAGGATAATCTTTGCCTGTCTCCATCATGGTGCCGTTGATGAACGCTGCATAGCGGGTGGGTTTTGTGTCATTTGCATTTATGATGATAAGAAAGTCGTCCGGCACTTGTGAGCGGATAGCCTGAAAGATGTTAGTGTATGCTTGGATGATCTCTTCATCGGTGTAGGGATAAAGATATCTTCTGCTAAAACCGGTGCCATTACGAGCAAATTCATCAAGCATGATTCCATCGTAAAGCCCACAGCGTGCAAAAGCAATAGCACGCTTTATCATTAGGTCTTGGACTTCAGGCTTCACAAAATCGATAAGGAGTTTGCCATCAGCTTTTCTGAGTATTTCACCGTTAGCATCTCTCAACCAGAAATCAGAGTCTGGAGGAAAGGAGTCAACTGTAAAATGTGCTGTATTTGGGAATCCACCTAAGAAAATCATATTGGGATTTTGATTGAGTCGTCGTTGTCGCACCTTATGGGCACGGTTGAGGTTTCCTGCCAACGAGGTGGAAACCCCTGGTGTAAGTTCGTCTGGCGTAATATCCCAATCTATGGTCTCAAAACCTGGTTCCCAATGAAGGTCATGAAGGACATTCCGCTGTTCCCATGTGAGATGGTCAAGTCCAATAACATCATCCCATGCTTGAAATATGGATGGAAAGCTTCGGCTTTCGATTCTTTCTCTAACTGAGGGGAGTGGAGGTTGCACATCACAGACTTGATCATATACAAACTCGGTGAGATTGAGGTGCTGGATTGGCGTGAAATCGGTGACGGGGGTTTGGTTAATCCAGAGCACATTTAGGTTGGTTAGATTTGCTAGGGGTGTGATGTCAAAGGCGCGAGTGTTTCGAAGCCTCAAGGTGGTTAGGTTGGTTAGATTTGCTAGGGGCGTGATGTCTGTGATAGGGTTGTGGTCAAGGGTTAGGACTTCGAGGTGGATTAACTCGGCTATCGGCTGAAGGTCTTGAATCTGATTTCCTCTGAGCGCAAGGTGGTTAAGAAAGGTAGCGTGTTCTAGTCCAGTGAGGTCAGCGATGCCTCGATTCCAAGCGACTTCTCCGGGCAATTGCGTCAGCTGTTCCATCTCCTTCTTTGTGATGGGCGTATGATCCGGCAGATTGAGTTCTTCTCGGATGGCACTCTCAAGGTTCGGGTCGGGGATCTCGACGACCTGAGCAGACGCTTGGGGTATAAGAAAAACCACCGTGACTGCGAGGACGAGAAAATGAGAAAACGAGAATTTCATAGTAGATCCTTTGTTTTAGTATACTGGTTCATCAGTTCATTATACCATACGGTAGGGTGGAGATGGCAACGCTCAAAACCGGCACATTGCACCGAGTTTTTTCGTATGTCTAAAAAGATACCAGATAGCGCGAGGCTAATGCAAATTCAGAATCTTTCGAATGTAACTAACAGTTTGAAACTGTTAAAACAAGATGAGTCGTGAGATTTTTTTGTGGGCTTTCGTTGAAGAAAGTTTTGGGGAGGTAGGACTTGGGCGGCGAGAGTGATAGAGCGGGGTGATCTTACTCGCTAAACTGTTGTGCGACAAAGACCAGATCCAGAATGTTGACGACACCATCACCGTTGGGGTCTGGTGTGGATTGACCCAAGCCGTTGGCAACCTGCACCAAATCCAAGACGTCGACTACCCAATCGCCGTTGACATCGGCTGGATTCTTGGCTTTGAGGTATATTTCGCCATCAAGGTCGGGTAGCAGGTGGGTAGGTGACGCAGCGTTGTTCCCCCTATCAGAGACAGAGGTAGTAGACGCAGGGAGTGTGATAGTTTGGGCGTTGCCACTGCGATTGTAGACTGCCCAACCGTTAGTGAATTCACGGATAAATAAGCCATCGGTGTTTTGGTGGTGTTGGGCTTTAGGACCGACAGGACGCCCGAGGTCTGCATCCCAGAAATCATACCATATGTGGTCGTGATCTCCACTGCCTTCTAGGCCCCGCCGGCCATCGGTGTAGATGACATATCCATCGGAATGGGTGAGACTCATGGTAGTAAAGAGACGCATCCAGCGGAGATTGTTGGTGCTGTCGGGCGGTTCAATGCTGATACCTTCGCCCTCAAGACAGTTAACGCGTGGTTCTCTTAGGTGCTTTTCAGCCCAATCGAGGCTGTCTTCGACTTCGATGAGCCACGGAAGAGAATAGCCGCCGGGATAATCTTTACCGGTTTCCATGAAAATACCGTTGAGATGTTCGGCAAAATGGGTGGGCTTTGCTGCATTTGTGTTAATTATTATGAGGAAATCATCACGAACATGTTTTCGTGCGTTGCGAAAGATGTTGAGTAATGCTTGGATAATGTCTTCATCAGTAGTTTCTGGTGGGTAATAACGACGCCACTTCAAGCCCTGATCTCCAATATTATCAAAAAATACTCCATCGAGCACTCCACATCGGTCGTAGGCAATTATACGCCGAACTAACAGGTCTTGCACCTCAGGTTTTAAGAAATTCACAACGGGAGTACCGTCTGGCGTGCGCACTATTTCTCCAGATAGATCTCTCAACCACAAGCTAGAGTCCAAAGGCAGCTGGTAATCATGGGCAGTTACTATTGACATACCTCTGATAAAAATCATATTCGGATTTTGGGCAAGTAGTCGTCGCCGTATGTCTTGAGAATCTGCTAAGTCGATTGTCAACGATGTGGCAAGCCCCTCATAGGGTTCGGTTACGGTCGTATCCCAATCCGTTGCCAAGCCTGAGGACCAGTGAAGGTCGTGAAGGGCGCGACGTTGTTCCCATGTGAGATGGTCAAGCCCTAAGATAGGGGCCCACGCTTGAAAGATTGAGGGAAAGCTCCGACCCTCAATCCGCTCGCGAGCGGATGGTAATTGCGGTGGTATGTCGCACACTTGGTCATGCTCAAATTCAATCAGGTTCAAGTGTTGGATGGGAGTGAAATCGTTTATGAGTGTGTTTTGAATAAAGAGGTGTCGAAGATTTACGAGATTTTTGAGTGGGGAGATGTCGGTGATGTGCATACAACCAGTCAATCCGAGTCTTCTCAAGTTAATAAGACCCGACAGAGGTGTGAGGTCAGTGATTGGATTCTCGTTAAGCATCACTGTCCTCAGATTTATTAAATTGGTAATCGGCGTAAGATCTGAGATTTGATTGAATCGGAGTGAGAGACCTTCGAGATTTGTGGCGTATTCTAAGCCAGTGAGGTCGGTGATGCCTCTCCTCCAAGCGACTTCACCGGGCAATAGCACCAGCTCTTCCATATCTTTCTTTACAATGGGTGTGTGATTTGGCAGCCTGAGTGCTTCTCTGATGGCTTGTTCAAGATTTGGGTCGGGGATGTCCACTACTTGGGCGTGGGTTTGGGTAATAAAAAAACTTGCCGCGCTGGATAGAATGAGAAAGCGGGAAAACAAGAAAACGAAAAGACGAGAAAACGGGGATTTCATATAGTTCCTATCCTGTTAATCCTTTAATCCTGAAAATCCTGATTCAGACAATCATATCAGTCCGTAGGTTGGGTTGAACGGGCACCGTGAAACCCAACACTTATTCTAAGGATTTACTCAACGTCTGGCGGACCCGTATAGCCGATGCTCTCCCAACCAGCGACATCACCCCCCAATAGCCGATAGGGATGCGGTACTATCCGCAGCGAGCGGTCAGCCAACGGCAAAGAAACACGTCGGTGTCCGCACTCAGCAGATCGTTTTAGAGCAATTGCAATCTCCAACGCTTGGTGGTATCCACGCCCACTGTCTGCAACATCCTGACCCGTATCAAACGCCCCCATGAGCCACTCAATCCGTCGTGTAAAGAAGTCTTCAGGCGAGGGGGTGTCGAGAAAAGACGGGTAAACCGGGGCTGAAGCTGCGCCACGTCCTTGAATAAACACAGGTTTGGGACCAGTCAGCCATACCTGTCCATTCTCGCCTGTGACTGCGATTGGGCAGGAAACGCTTCGGTCGGTGGGTGGCACGGAAATATCACAAACAATGTCGCCTGACAATCCCAGACGACCATAGGCGGGGCAGTCAATTTCGGCTGACGAAACATCCACGGGCGGCATCCAACCGGATTCTGGCGGCAACGTCCAACCCTCGACCCATTCTATCTCCAGACCAGTCAGCAGTTGTAGCAGCGTTAATGGAACGCATCCACCGCCTGATACCTCGCGTGGCAGTCCACTCGGAATAGCAGCAGCGGTAAGCTCGCCGATGTTCCCTGTCTTGATCCAATCAGCTGTTTCCAATAGATACGGAGCTCCTGAGTAGACACTACCGCAGCTAAAGACAGTGCCCCGTTCTCGACAAATACGTATCATCGCATCTGCCTGAGACAATTCCACTGCTATCGGCTTTTCGCAGGAGACCACCTTGACACCAGCCTCTGCGCAGGCAATTACCGCATCCGGATTATGTGAAGTCGGAAGAATCACTGAAACGATGTCAGGAATTTCTCTATCTAACAGATCCGCCAGCGTATCAAAAACAGTTTCAACTCCGTACTGATCTGCAAAGGCCTGCCGACGGTCTTTTGCGCGGTCAGCCAGTGCGACGATTTCGCAGGCTGGATGGTTAGCGTATGCGCGTAAATATTTCCTTCCCCAAGTTCCTGCTCCTCCGACAACAGCAACTCTATACTTTTTCATTTCCCAACTACGACTCCTCCAATTTAGCAGCTCTCAGAAAACGCTGCAAGCTATCTGCTTTTTGCATCTTCCACCAATGGTATTATGCTTTGAAGACTTATCGGCGAGGCGGTTTTCTGCCACCGCTGAACGTATCCGGCTTCTGGGTATCAGAGGGCCAATATCCGCTGAGGTCTTCCTGCCACAAATTCCCACACAATCCCGAAATCACTCGCCACTCTGCCGCGCCGAGATCAGGATCCGGGTGAAAGAGAAATCGTTTCAATCCTGCTTGCTCCGAGGTTGTTAGGATGTTATTCAGATCTCTTGCAGTCATTGCATCGCCGGCGTGCGGGCTGCGTCCGGTAGACACCCAAGCGACGACTTTATCATCATCTCCGATAGCTTCCAGCGCACGTGCGGTTTCGCTGTGGACAACCTCCGAGAAGAACTCCTCCGGGAACCCCATCTCCATGTCCATCAACGAGTTTATGCCCGGCAGCTCAATACCAAACAGCGACTTCACTACTGCAAAGCAATCCGCTTCTGTCAGCGTAGGGTTCCACTCAGAAAGCTCCTGTACCCAACGCGCAATCGTGCCATACATCCCATCGAAGCCGCGATGCCAGAAGTAGTGTTTGGGAAAGATGTAGTCGAAGAGCGATGCCATTTGCTGATAGTTCTGTCCCGTGAGCGAAGAAAAGGTCGCTGTGCGCGGGATACCGCCCAATTCTACTTTGCGATTTAACTCATTGAGTTGGGCGCGTACAGCCTGCATATAGCCCAACGCCGTTTCTTGTCGCGTCCGCAACCAGTAAAGCGCATCCTCATTGATATCAAACAGTGTCAGCGCCGCTAACATCCCGCCCGGTGCATGATACCGTACCAGAGACGGCGTCAAGTTGTGAAGCCGCTCCCGCAAGTGTGAGATGCCCCGCTCTAAACGGGGGATATCCTTGCCTAAAGCCGCGAAACGATGCCGCTCATGCTCACGGATCTCAAGCAGTTCTCCACCATGATGAAATGCCAGTTCATAGTGCTGCTCCCCCGGACCATCTATGATAACACCATGTGCCTGGGGGTAAGCGTTCATCGTATCCTGAACACTGGCGGCAAACCCCAACGCGCCATAAGGATCTTCCTCCAACGGTCGCGTCCCACCGCCGCCGGGAACGCTGAAAGTCATAATGTGCCAATCGCGTGAGGCGGCATCGTCCAACATGGCGTGCAGCTGCTTCTCCTTCTCCAAATCGCGCGGAGCGTCCGGCGGTGGACTCACTCCGAATGATTTGTATACCTCCGGATCAGGAGCAAAGGTCCGAATCGTCGTGCCATCATCCTGCGTGAACTGCAAGTAACCGAACACGATACCACGTACACCCCCATCCTCCCAAGCGTCAAATGTCTGCCGGTAGTCGGGCAGCCAATATTCAAGTGGACTATGAACAAAAATCCATGGTATCATAGGAAACCTCCTTGACTGAACACTTCACGTCATTAAGACTTACACAGCCAACTGTGCTGAAATGCGTAAGCCCTAATCGTTTGATCGCCATATCTTGAAAAGGTAGTAAACCTTCTCAAGGGTTAGTTGTCGAATAGACAAATAATGTATGGCCATATTTCGAGTGTATAATAGAGCGTTTCGATGACAAAAGCCGTTTTCTTCGATTTCTTTGCCACGCTTATCTTTTGGACACAGCCACTCCGGGTGACCCTTCGCAAGATTGCAGATCGGTATCAACTGTGTCTGGACTGGTCTGTCTACGACGAAGCGCGAGCGATTCTAACCGAAACGTATGAAGCCTCAAAACCAACAGATAACATACGGGATACAATATCCAAGCAGCTTGAAGGCTGCTGCGCTATTCTCAGAAAGTTAGGGGTCCACGAGCATGTAGAGCAGATTGCGTGGGAAGTCTTGCAATACGAACATGCCCTGTTTTCGCGTAACAACGCCACCCTTTATGAAGATGTCTTGCCAACGCTAGACCAATTGCAGCAAATGGACCTAAAGCTGGGAATCATCTCCAACTGGGATACGCCCCTACACGCGATGGTTGAAGAGCTTGGCCTTGCCCCGTATTTTGATGTGGTTGTTGCCTCCCATGATCAGCGGGTACGGAGTGCAAAGCCGGACGCAGCTATCTTTGAATATGCCTTAAATGCCGTTGATGCTTCCCCGGAAGAATCCGTTCATGTTGGGGACTCCTTTGAGGCGGACATCATCGGAGCGCACACCGCTGGCATCCGTGCAATTCTGTTGGACCGGGACGGAGCGCAGGCCGGACGGTGGGAAGAGACAATCCAGACCCTACATGCGCTGCCTGATCTGTTAAACGTTCATCAGTAGTTTCCCTCAGCTAGTAATTCCCCTTAGCGAAGCCTCAAAAGTCCCCCTGACAAAGGTTTCCCCCCTGACAAGGGGGGCTAGGGGGGTTGGGGATTTAGGGGGTTGGTTGCGCATCGAAGATGTATAAGTAATTATAGAATTCACCATAATACGAATCGTTCTTCCCTCTGAACATCTTTTATTACACGGCGTAAGCAACCGATCCATCTTCGCGTAACAGCGTCTGACCGGTGTTCATCGGTTGATAGGGTCTCTGCTCTATCAAGCTATCGTCCAACTCCACGCCGAGTCCCGGTGCTTCGGGAATAGGAATATAGCCGCCCTCGCGCTGGTAACACGTTTTGTAAACCGCATTGTCGGGCGACTCATCACCTTTGGAATACTCTTGGGTGATGAAGTTCGGAATGCTTGCATCAAGGTGTAACGAGGCGGTTGTGACCAACGGTCCCAAAAAATTATGGGTGACGACCGCACTATGGTAGGATTCAGCGATCGCGGCGATTTTTTTGCATTGGGTCAATCCACCCGCTAATGCTACATCTGGTCGGACATACTGAGGCCCACCAGCGGCAAGCAGTTCGCGAAATTCCCATATAGTGGTCAGACGTTCACCGTTCCCTAAGGGGACAGTCATCCGCTTCGCAAGTTCTGCCTGTGACACAATGCTATCGATCTGGATGGGGTCTTCAAGAAAGTAGATATTAAACGGTGCCAACGCTTCCGCCAAGACGATTCCATTCATCGGCGTGAGCTTGCGGTGGACTTCGACGATGAGATCGAGATCGGGACCGCCTCCCTCCCGCGCCGCCGCTACCAGATCCCGAGCGGTCTTGACCAAGCGGTCTAACGCCATATCCTGATAGCCACCCACCACCGGATCAAACTTCAGCGCGGTGAATCCTTCCTCTACTGTTTCTTTCGCAGTCTGAAACATCGTTTCTGGAGTGTTGCCGCCCGCCATAAGATGTAGACGAATTTTGTCGCGACAATTCCCGCCCAATAACTCCCATACCGGTACGCCGAAATGCTTACCCTTGATGTCCCACAACGCAATATCTATCGCGCTGATCGCGCCACATAGAGCAGTGCCACGAAACGGTCCCATGCGGTAGAGATATTGCCAATGATGCTCGATGCGCAGAGGATTCTGACCGATTAGGTATCTTTCAAAGGTCGCAACGATTCTCTCAACCGCTTCGGGATAGCCCCAACAGGCGGTTTGACCGATACCACTGATACCATTATCAGTGTGGATGCGAACCACATAACCACCACCGATGAAGAAGGATTCAATCTTGTCAATTTTCATACTGTGCTCCTTGATATGTTGATTAAAGTAGATAGAACTGGTGTCTTAAATCGACTCAGTATATCAAAGATTGGGGAGACCGTCAATCGAATTTCAAGGATTGACATCTTCATTCTGGTGTGGTATCTTTGTTAAATCAGCGAGTTGGTTTCTGGAAGGACAAAGGACCCAGAAAAGCGTCAATACTCAATAAACGGCTCTGCTCAGAACAACGGGAACCTGTGTTTCACTCAGATTTCATAAATTAGGAAAGACAGGTCCTTCCTATTCAATCCACCCAAGACATCATGACTCTCAAATATCGAGGCATCTGAAGTGAATTTCTACAATTGTGGATTCTATTTAGGCTATTTACACAATTTGCAGCCCAACATAACCGAATCAGATCTCGAATCTGTTCTGAAGTGTCTGTGTACTTTCAGTTGTGAGACAATTATTCCTCCCTACAGTTCCCAGGAACTAACGCCAGCGGATTCCAAATTGATTGCTGTTTACGAGAATCTCCTTAGTAGGGGGCTGCCAACCTTCCCTTCCTTATTGGTAGAACGTACTTTAGCCGGGTTACCTCCCCCACACATTTCTATACACGAAGAATCAGAAACAGGAAGCTTTGAGTTTCAGCACCGGGACCTTAACGCTGAAACCGAAGGGGAATGGTTGTACCTACTAAAGAGGGCGCACTACGTTATGGATCCTCGCTTGACCGCGGAGATTGAATTATCCCATCATCCGTTTGATAGCGACGAGGAACAAATCTTTTTCTCCAATCTACTTCCTCGATTCTTAGGGAATCATATTACCCAGTTGGTCGAACCCCAACGATCATTTGAAACTTTGATTAATCGCAACACGGCCTCCGAATTTTTCGGACAAAGAGTAGATTTTGCTTTAGAAACAGATCAAATCAAGGCAGTTTTTGAAGTTGATGGTGAACAGCACGAGGAACCAAGGCAACGAAGGCTCGATGAAAGGCGAGATAAAATTCTCAAGAACAACGGTTGGAAAGTTTTCAGAATCCCTGCACGAGACGTAAGATGTGACAAAATTGAACAAAGAATTGAGCAGGATATAACTCTTCTTAGAGATGAACTTGCAACAAACCCGTTTTTTGACCTAACTGAGCAAAATTATCAATGTCCACTATGGGAAACGGAATCCGGCCAAAAGGCTTTGCAATTAGTTCTGACTCCTTTTTCTGTAGCACGCTTACAGAAAACCCTTCTTTTAGCCTTACGCTCTTCAGCACTTTCATTGCATCAGTCAAAGTGGAAGTTAGTCATCGTTGAAAGAGATGTTCCTTGTGCTCAACTTGCCATTTTAGATTTCTTGCAAACCCTTCAAGCATTCTACAATCTGTTTGAGATTAGCACGTCACTTCCCCAAATTGAATTGCTGATCTATACAACCCACGAATTTGAGAAAGCTAATAGCGGCGTATCGGATGATCAACTTTCAGAGTTTAGCATCAATACAGACTTACACGCGCTAGATTCACAAAATGTGGAGACATTTGATGGCGACCTACTGATTGATATTTCCATGCTGCAGCGTCACGGGTTTACCACACCAGAACCCGATTTCTATAATCGACTTTTGGGTTCTGGTGGTACAGCTTTTTCTATACGTTCTGCACATACACCGAGAGGTAAGAATCAGATTCAACCTAGCGAACCCATTGCTTATCCTATGGCTAACCACAAGCGAAAATCGCTCCGGTTTTTCCTCCAGAACATCTTTCGGAAAGAAGATTTCCGAAAAGGACAATTTGAGATTTTGGCCCGTTCCTTAGCACAGAAGCCTGTCATTGGTTTGCTTCCGACAGGAGCTGGTAAATCGTTGTGTTATCAATTGTCTGCGCTATTTCAACCCGGGGTAACATTCGTGATTGACCCGTTACGTTCGTTAATGTTTGACCAAGCGGAAAACCTGAAAGCAAATAGGATTGATCGAATCGCGTTCATCAATAGTGAACAGGAAACTAAGGAGCGAGAAAAGATTATTCGGCAAATGGGAAACGGAGAGTTTCAGATTATATTCATTGCTCCAGAAAGGTTGCAGATTAAAAATTTCCGAGAGGAACTACGTCGAATGACCACCGCTTTTTCAGTACCTTATGTGGTAATTGATGAAGCCCACTGTGTTTCTGAATGGGGACACGATTTCCGAACTTCGTACCTTAATTTAGCTAGCACTGTGCAAGCCTTTTGTCGTTTTCGCAATATCCCACCGACAATTGTTGCTCTGACTGGAACGGCATCCTACGCGGTGTTAACAGATATTCAAAGAGAAATCGGAATTGGCGACGAGGAAGCTAAGATTTCTCTGGGCACATTTGATCGAAAAGAATTGCAATTTAGCCTTTACACGGCTCCCTCAAATCAAAAGCAATCGCAACTCTTAGACGTATTAAATGTTGTACCCAATCAATTTTCGATGAATGTGGACAGCTTTTATGAACCGAATGGACACCATACACATTCCGGCATTGTCTTTGTTCCTCATGTCAATGGAGCATTTGGTGAGAATGTGAGGACTTTTCTATCTCATGAACTCGATATTCCTGTCGAATTTTACAGCGGTACGGTTCCGAAGACCTTTGAGCCGGACCTCAATCCCGCTGACAGAGAACTGTGTTGGAACAAACATAAACGAAATGTACAGCAAAGATTCAAAAAAAACGAATTTACCCTTCTAGTATCTACTAAAGCCTTTGGAATGGGGATCGATAAACCGAACATTCGTTACACAATTCATTATGGAATTCCACAATCACTGGAAGCATTTTATCAGGAAGCAGGAAGGGCTGGTAGGGACAGAAAAAACTCGATTTGTACTATTATTTTTTCGGACGATAGCGCAGCAAACGCCGATCAATTTTTAGATAGGAACCGCAGGATCGATGAGTTCGGTCAACTGCGGGAGCCATCTCGGGATCAGCAAGGCGATATTCACCGAATGATGTGGTTTCATAAAGGAGGCTTTCAAGGCGCAAGAGCCGAAAAACGGGCGATTTTTGAATTATTAGAGGATTCAATTTACCCTTGTCTTCATCATCAGGCATTGCAACTTAACCAGTCCGAGGAAATACAGATTCCATTTGGACGCAATGACTCAATAAAGATGAAGCGCGAAAAAGCTATCTACCGTCTTTCAATCATCGGTGTTGTTCAGGACTATACAATAGATTTCAGATACAAACAATTTGAAGTAACAATTGTTAAAAAACCAGAAGATGAATGCCTTGCACAACTACAATCCTACATTGCCCGTTATAAAACTCAAGATCGAACAGCAATCGATCAACAAGTTCAACAACACAAAGGTAGGAACTTAATTGAAAAATGCTTAGGCTACTTAATTGATTTTGTATATGAGGAGATTGAAAAAAAACGCCGTAGAGCGATCCAAACGATGGCTGAAGTTGTCAGAACTTGCCACACAGACGAAACGATCAGAGAAGCATTATTAAGCTACCTTGAAAAATCGCCGTTCACAGACCCGCTTTTGCAGCTGGCAAAACGAACTGAACCGCAGGAATGGTGGAATGTATTGGATATCAATAATGAGTTGGATCAACCATTGCTGAGAGAGGTAGATGGTGCTCGTCAACTTCTGGGGGGCTGCAGACGAACTTTAGAAAGTTTTCCCAGCCATCCTGGCTTATATTTATTGAGCGGGTTTGCCCGATTGCTCTTGCCAAATCAAGAAGTTGAACAAGCACTCAGCGATATTCGTTCAGGTCTCCAAAACCTCACAGATCCCTCCATTTCTAGACGAGAGGAGATTACTTTGGAGTTTTTGAGTAAATTTGAACAGTGGTCTGAGAGTATTCAAAATTTCGAGATGATTCAAGCGAATATTGCTGAAATTGTCCTAAATGCATTGCGAACGAGGACAATTGCACACGCCACATATCGTATGAATCCTGTCTATACCGAAAAAATTCTGTTGAATTGGATGCTTCAAGACGTTAAAAATTTCAATCAACAATTTTTAGGGGGAGCTCAAAATGTCCGATAATTCTGATTTTTTAGAAACAGAAACGTTGGTTCACAATCTTTTAGAAGAGTTGAACAAACTCAAGCCCGCCGTTGATCAAATTGAGGATGCAAAAAATAGCGCGAAAACAATTCAAGAATCAGCTAATAACATTGTCCGTGGTACAACTGAATTACTTGCCACAGGCAAGACAATCTTAGACCAAGTTGGTGAAGTTCGATTCAAAGAGAGGTTTGATGAAGTTAAAAAACTTGGAATAGAATCCGCTGAAAACGACAAGATCATTCTCAATGGAATTGAGGACACAAAAAATAGTGTGAAAACAATTCAAGAATCAGCTAATAACATTGTCCGTGGTACAATTGAATTACTCACCACAGGCAAGACAATCTTAGACCGAGTTGATGAAGTCAGATTCAAAGAGCGGTTTGATGAAGTTGAAAAACTTGGAATAGACTCCATTGAAAATGACAAGACAATTCTCAACGGAATTGACAGGCTTGCAAAACGCAATTCCCGTCTTAGTATTGGGGTAATAGGTTTATTAGTTCTTCAAGCTGCGACGTTGGTATTCCTCTTTCTGAAGTAATCCCAAATCCTCGCGTAGGTTTTAAACCTTGGCAAGGTTAGACAACCAATGTGTTATCTATAAAATGAGCCAATTGACCAATTACACACTCTATACTGCGAGAAAATCGTTTAGCTGTCTAATATCTCGCTCTGTCACTTGCTTGAGTTTTCTTGATCATTCGTAACCAAAGTAGCTACACCAACGTTAAGGAGAATGACAATATGGAAGGCATCGGGATTTTCAAGCGACGCTTCGTGGTAGTACCGCGACTCGATGGACGACGACTCCACGATAATAAATAGGTTCACCACGGGAGATTGGTGGATGATCGAAGTCGAAAATCTAACAAAAAGTTATGGACAATTTCAAGCACTGAAAGGGATTTCCTTCCGTATTGATAGGGGCGAGGTTATCGGTTTTTTGGGACCGAACGGTGCTGGCAAAACCACCACTATGCGAATTTTGACCTGCTTCATGCCCGCTAGCAGTGGAAATGCAACGGTCGCAGGATACGATGTTTTCAGGCAATCTTTGGAAGTTCGTAAGCACATTGGTTACCTACCTGAAAGCGTGCCGCTATATCCGGAAATGACCGTCGCAGGCTATCTCAAATTTGTGTCAAAAATTAAAGGCGTGCCGCGAAGCAAACGTGCCGAACGATTGGAGGTAGCTATTGAATCCTGTGGCTTGACAGAGCGACGAGGCCAGATTATCGGACAACTGTCCAAAGGCTATCGTCAGCGTGTCGGTTTAGCACAGGCACTGATTCACGATCCAGATGTTATTGTCCTCGACGAACCCACTGCAGGTCTCGATCCACGGCAGATTATTGAGATCCGTGAACTGATTAAGGCGCTCGGCAAAGAACACACGATCATCCTCAGTACACACATCCTCCCTGAAGCGAGTATGACCTGTGAACGGTTGATTGTGATCAATAATGGAAAAATTGCCGGTGGTGTAAGACTCTCAGAGGGGCGTGCTGTTTCTATTGACGCTGGAGATGGTGGGCGAACAGAGTTAGGTGATACGAAAACCCTTTATTTGGAAGTATCGGGTCCAGAGGCGGAGGTCAAAACCGTCCTCGAAAGTCTCCCGGCTGTTGACCGTATTGAAAGCCAAGGCTTAAACGATAACGTAAATCCAGCATTCCACATCAGTTATAACCCAAATACAGACATTCGTGCAGCGGTTTCGTCTACCATTATTCAGCATGGTTGGAGCTTGCTTGAAATGCGGTCCGTCGAGATGACACTTGAGGAACTTTTCTTACAATTGACAGCCAGTATAGAGGATGAGAGACAGGCAGGCGATGAAGAGGATCTAGAGGCGTGAATCTGTAAGCGTCCCCATTCATTTACATGGAGGCGAATTGAGTAAATCCGCTAAATTTGGGCTCCTTATCCATTGATTCATTCGGATATTTCTAATCTTCTTCAATAAAATACCTTGACGTTGAGCAGTTTATTAATGTATAATTTTATCGTCAATACGAAATTATTCCCGCCAACCTTTATCCGCTGCGAATATGCTTGTATTATCTTGAGCACCTTCAAACGCCGATTTGATGCCTCTTCTATATTACCCCGTTTGGGAATTTCTTATAACTCAGGACTTAACCAACCACAATTCTGCGCATTTTTATCTTTTATCTTAATTTAATCCAACTTTCTTTTCGATTATTTCCCACCACTATGCTACCAACGGTTATAGGTTTATAGTCTGTGAAGGCGAACTGGCGAGTAGTTACACATCTCCTCCCCATGATGCTATCACTTATCTGCTACGAAATCGTTTGGAGTGTATGATCTTTTTCCCAAAGCGTAGCGTCAACTGTAGATTGCCTGCTGCAGATACTTGCGCTAATTTTGGGGTTGGCGCCAGACATGTGCTTTAGGTAATCTGCAGGCGGTTAGAATCTCGCAATGAGGAGCAATAAAATTATGGAGAATGTGGACATTGTCAAACTCCAAGAGATGACGATTTCCGAATTGAATGGTATGGCTCGTAAGCTGGGGCTGTCAGGATACAGTAGTCTTCGCAAGCAAGAGCTTATTGCCCAAATTCTTGGAGCCAAAGCGGAAAGCAGCGGCATGTTATTCGGAGAAGGCATCCTTGAAATTTTACCAGAAAAATACGGTTTCCTCCGATCATCAAGCTATAATTACTTGCAAAGCACCGATGATATTTATGTCTCACCCTCGCAGATACGTAAATTTGATCTCCGTACAGGTCACGAGGTTCAGGGGCAAATCCGTCCTCCTAAAAAGGGAGGCGACAAAGATGAATTTTACTTTGCACTGTTGAAGATTGAACAGGTCAATAGCGAGGCACCGGCAGCCGCAAAGGATAAAATCCTTTTCGATAACTTAACCCCTGTCTACCCGTATGAGCAACTTAGACTTGAACATAATCCAAAGGAATTCTCAACCCGCATTACGGATTTGATGTCTCCGATCGGTAAGGGACAACGTGGACTGATTGTGGCGCCTCCCTACAGTGGCAAGACTACAATCTTAAAAAATATTGCACACGGTATTGAGGAGAATCATCCGGAAGTCATGATGATTTTCCTACTAATTGATGAACGTCCAGAAGAGGTAACAGATGTTTCTCGATCTGTGAAGGGCGAGGTTATCAGTTCGACCTTTGACGAGCATCCAGAACGGCATGTACAAGTTGCGGATATGGTCATCGAAAAAGCCAAGCGATGGGTCGAGTATGGTAAAGACGTGGTAATTATGCTGGATAGCATGACACGCCTTGTGCGAGCCTGTAACGTTGTGGCACCCCATAGTGGTAAAACATTGTCAGGCGGTATCGACGCACTTGCATTTATGAAACCGCGTCAATTTTTCGGGGCGGCGCGAAAATTTGAAGAAGGCGGCAGCTTAACAATCATAGCTACCGTGTTGGTTGATACCGAAAGCCGTGGCGATGAACATATTTATGAGGAACTAAAAGGTACGGCAAACATGGAGATCCATCTGGAACGTTCTCTGCTCGAACGGCGTATCTTCCCCTCCATCGATATCGCCAAATCAAAGACCAGACGCGAGGAACTGCTGCTGAAGCCAGAGATACTCAGCAAAGCATGGGTCCTGCGCAAATTCATGGGGCAGATGAACACTGCTGAATCAATGGAGCTCCTTGTTGAACATTTAGGAAAAACAGAGACAAATGAGCAATTTATTGATATGATGATAAATAATACCAAAGCCAATGGTCCCGCCCGTAGTGGACGGTATCAATGGTAGCGGTGAACTCATCATTAGATAAGTTATCGTGAGATGATTGTAGGATACAGTGTTTACGTAGGTAAAAGATAATCCTCAGAACTCTTTCAAAACGGAAGAAGTCGTCATTCAGTCAGTCCGAGTTACTTTGGGCTTTCTAATCTTCTGAGAAAACCCTAAGATCGTAAGGAGGTGAATATCCTCATGAAATCAGATATCCATCCAGATACAATGGAATGTGTCATCAACTGCGTGTGTGGTGCAACATATACAACCTATTCTACCAAACCCCAAATCCGTGTGGAAATTTGTTCAAAGTGCCACCCGTTTTACTCTGGACAGCAGACAATTGTCGATACGGCGGGGCGTGTGGAAAGCTTCCACCGCAGGTATGGTATTGATGATGAAAATTAAATAAAATTTAGTTATATATGCCGACGGCTGAACTCTTTAAGATGTAAGCGTTGTGTGGTGGTAGCACTGAATTCTTGTCGGTGATGGAACATATAAGGGCAGATGGCAAGTCATAACAGGCCAAATCAACTGGTTATAAAAGCGATTATCTGCCCTTTTAAGGTTCTTAAGAAAAATCCGCGGTGAATGGAAGTTAGAGAAAAAAATAACACATGGGATTTCAAGTATCTGATAAACATATTGAAGAATACCATATGCTAGGTTACACAGTTTTCCGAAAGATTCTTCCTCCATCACTGATTCGGGAGCTGCGAAAGGTCTGCGACGAGGCGAAAATCATTGCCCGTGAACAAAGTGGCCCTCAAGTGCAGCGACTCCAGCCCGTTGCAAACTACGACCTTGATCAGCAGCCCTTTATTGACTACGCCAACTTACCATCATTGGTTGATGCCATCGCCACGGTGCTGACACCGCGCCATCGGCATGGCAATCGAAATCATTTTGGCATTCTTTTTGAACCGGCGGATATGCCATACTGTACGCCATGGCATCGAGACTGGCGCGATAACATCGCAGGCTTACCGCTCTCAATGTGGGATGAAGTATTCGGTGACATCAACCATTTTAATCAGATTAACTGTGCCTTGTATGAAGACAGTTCGACATGGTTCGTTTTGGGTAGCCATCTGAGAAGAGATTTACCGGCGGAGATTGAACGTTTTCCAGATCGACCTATACCGGGTGTCGATCTTGACGGCAAGCTTGCCGAAGAGCGAGAACCGATCTGCCTTGAATACTGTCGCAGTATGCCCGGAGCGGTCCAGTTACATCTGGAAGCGGGAGATTTTGCACTGTACCGAAACACACTCTGGCACCTCGGTAACTACGTCCCCTACCGTAAGCGGGCTACGTTGCACGACAGCGCTTGGACGCCTGAGTTTGAGGCGTGGTCTGAAAGAGCACGAGTTGAATCGAGCAAACAGCGCAAAGCCGGCCTCGGTATGGAGAATCCAAATCTCACCGTTACCGACAGAGCAGTATCAGCACCCGCTTGATACTAAACTAAAGTGGTCCCCAACTATGCTTGAGAAGTTAAAAGAAATAGAAGAAAAATATTTAGAAATAGAAAAAAGTTTAGCCGATCCTACGCAAATTGCTGATCAGCAAAATTTGCAAAACCTTGCAAAGTCGCACGCGGAACTTGCGCCGATTGTGTCAAAGTATACGACGTACCAAAAAACAGCAGAAGAGATTGAAGATACCTCCGCCCTGCTCGAACAAGAGACCGATGCTGAGTTTATCGCTTTTGCCAAGCAGGAACTTGACGCGTTAACCGAGCAGAAAGGCGACTTAGAAGCAGAACTGAAGATTTTGCTAATTCCCAAGGATGCGAATGATGAGAAGAATGTGATTGTCGAGGTTCGAGCAGGAACAGGGGGTGAAGAAGCAAGTTTATTTGCTGGCGAACTTTTCCGGATGTATTCAAGATACGCTGATCAGAAAGGCTGGAAAACAGAACTTCTCAACTCTAACGCAACCGGCTTGAAAGGCTTCAAAGAGATTATCTTTTCAATCAACGGGAACCGAGCATACAGTCGACTAAAGTTTGAGGGTGGTACACACCGTGTGCAGCGCGTTCCCACAACGGAAGCCAGCGGTCGAATCCATACATCAGCGGTAACGGTCGCCGTATTAGCAGAAGCGGAAGAGGTTGATCTCAAAATTGACGCGGAAGACTTGCGGATTGAAGCGTTCCGTTCATCGGGACCGGGTGGGCAGAGCGTCAATACAACCGATTCGGCGATCCGAATCACATATATTCCTACAGGCCTTACAGTATCCTGCCAAGATGAAAAATCTCAGCACAAAAATAGAGCCAAGGCGATGAAAATTTTGCGTTCCCGTCTGCTTGAGCAGATGCAAGCTGAACAGGATGCCGAACGCGCGCAAACGCGGAGATCCATGATTGGCAGCGGCGATCGAAGTGAAAAAATTCGCACCTATAACTTCCCCCAAAGTCGGGTGACAGACCATCGTATCGGTTTGAGCGTTCATCAGTTGGATGCAGTTCTAAATGGAGACATTGATACTTTCATTGATGCCTTGATAGACGCTGACCAAGCGGAGCAATTAAAGAACCTATCGTCGTGAAAACCTGGCACGTGATCGACCTTATCGAGTGGACGACGGAATACTTTGAACGTCACGAAATCCCCACCCCGCGCTTAGACGCGGAATTATTGCTTGGACACCTCCTGCAAAAGAGCCGTTTGCAACTCTATCTCTCCTTTGAGATGCCTGTTTTCCAGGGAGCACTTTCAAAATTTCGGGAGTTAATCAAAAAGCGGGTAGACCATACCCCCGTGAGTTACCTCACCAACCACAAGGAGTTTATGTCCTTAAATTTCTATGTAGATTCGCGCGTACTAATTCCGCGCCCCGAAACGGAAACCTTAGTTGAAACGGTCTTACAACATCAGAAGGATTCATGCAGGTTCGTCGAGATCGGGACAGGTTGCGGTGCCATCGCGATCAGTTTTAGTCATCACCGGCCCGATTGGGAACTGATTGCCACCGACTTGTCAACGGAAGCTTTAGAAGTTGCTCAACAGAATGCGCTCACCCACAACTGTGCAGATCAACTCACGTTCCTACAAGGCGATCTTTTTGAGCCCCTGCGCGAACTACCCAACCCCCGTTTTGACTGGATTGCTTCTAACCCGCCTTACGTGGGCACAGGCGAGGCATCGATCCTTCCGCTAGACGTCCGAGAGCACGAGCCGGAAATCGCGCTTTTTGCTGGACCTGATGGACTCGATATTATTCGGCGTATTGTAACAGACGCACCACAATTTTTGAATACGGACGGAAAACTCATCTTAGAGATTGGTTGCAACCAGAGCCACGCTGTTCAAGACCTGATTAAATCACAGCCAGCCTATAAGCATTGTGAAGTTATCAAAGATTATGCTGATATTGAGCGTGTACTTCTCGCCAGCGTTTAGCTGTAAATAATAATGCGGTTTTTCTCTTCTCCCATTTTCATGAGGCACAGCAAGTTGCCTGACAGAAATACAAGAATCCGATCCATGTCCACCCAGCACCATTCCGTTATTACCAGCATTAACAATCAGCGAGTTGTCGCTGCCCGCAAACTTCAGACGCGCAAGCATCGTCAGCGTCAAAGCCGTTTCCTTGTCGAAGGCTTTGAGATCTTGCATCTGGCGTTAGACGCAGGGATACAACCAATCGAAGTCTTCTACTGCGAAGAACAATGTGGCGAAAAGGCAGTGCAGCAGCTTCTCAATCGCCTGCAAAAAGCTGGTGCAACCCTTGTTCCCGTCTCGACTCAAGTATTGCATACACTATCAGCTGCCGCCGGCAACGTATACGCTGCTCCCCATAAAGCGCCGCCCAATGTCATACAGACACATATTGTAGCGACATTCGCCCGATTTGAGGTGTCATTTCAGGACATTACCTTGACTGGCGATGAGTTAGTCCTTGTGCTTGATGGAACACAGACACCCAGCAATCTGGGGATGATTCTCCGCACTGCGGATGCCGTTGGGGCTGCAGCCGTTTTTCTGATTCCGCCCTGCGTGGACATCTTCCACCCAAAGTCTGTCAGGGGAAGTCACGGCTCCCTGTTCAGCGTCCCTCTTGTTCAGACAGCGAACATTCCGGAGCTTTTTAGATGGTTGCGTGAAAAAGGATTCAGAACGATGGGTGCAGATCCACACCGCGGAAAGTTTTGGAATCAGGAAAGCTGGAAAGGTCGGGTCGCTATAGTTTTGGGACATGATGTGCGAGGCATATCCGATGCAGTGCGTGCACAAGTCGAAGGATGGGCGCAACTGCCGATGACAGGAAAGGTAGAATCGCTCAACGTGGCAGTAGCGGGAAGTGTGTTGATATATGAGTGGTATCGGGTGAACCGATTGGAATCGTAGGACCGTGCGAAAGATTTGCCCCTCCGCACGGTTCATTAGCGCTAAGTCCCTGCTTTAAGCGTGATGATGTCCGTTTTGATAGTGAGAACGGAGCAGGTCTATGCCGAAATCATCTTCGATATGCCGCCAGACTGTGTGGATATGGTTAGCATCGTTTTGTGTGTTATCATATTCCACGAAGAAGAAGGGACCGTGAAGGCGGTAGTAATGCGGCTCTCCACGATTTGCCGGTCCTGCCCAAGCGAAGTGAATATCATTTATATCTGCATCGCGCAGTTTCTGTCCCTCAATTTTTGCCAATTGCTCAGGAAGCCGATCGATGTACGTATCGATGAGCTGCACGAGAACCTCACGTTGTCCGGTCGTCATCGACTCGACTGCTAGCCCCTCAGCAGCGTCAAGTTCGACTTTTGGAACATCTCGTGTCAGGATATCCGCGGGTGCCGTGTCATTGATAACCGTTTTGTTTTTCTGATCTGAATTGAGAGATCCCAAAAGCTGCCTGGCAAGATCTTCTTCCGCGGACAATATCCTCAGTCCCTTATCGGGGCCATGCCGAACCTCTGCGGGATTGGACCCAAAGAAGAACGGATTTGGCGTAATCAACTCCCGGTTCACAACCGTAAAATGCAGCGAGACGTGGTGTCCCTCTGCCCGCCATCCCCAGGGACCGTGGTTCGTCGGATCTCCAAAAACGCTGAAGGCGTAAAGCTCAGGATCCCGAGCGAGCTGTGCCACCCCTTCCATCCGTTCCTGCTCGCCAAGCGTGGCTTCCAAATCGATGATCGCTGTTGCCTTTTGATATCCATTTCTGCTTAGTCCGGTAGCAAGCAGATTGAATGCCGCCTCCCGTTGCTTCTGATTCATCTCTTGGAGATATACCCCTTTGCGATCGAACATTTCGCGTGGGATATAATGCCAGCGTTGACGTTCAGCATCTTCAAACGCAAATTCCGTCTTCCGACGCAAATCGGGCGTCAAGGTATCTAAAAAATTCGCACAAGCGATCGCCATCTGCTCGGCTGTCTCGGAGGCAGGAATCACTATAGATGTCGGCGAAGCGTTATGTGTATGTTCTGTCATATCGAAATCTCCTTTGAAGGGTAAGAGGTCTTTACAGTTTATCACGCGACTCTTCGCAGGCGTTGGCTCCCATGTTCACGCGCAATCCGTGCATCGAAATCAATCTCAGAACGGTTGGACATGCCGAGATTGATGCCATGGGCGATTTCTAACTCAAACCCCCAGCGTATCCAATCCTCAAGTTCTGATTCAGGAATGTTTCCCGCTGCGATGACCTTCATAATGCTGAGTCCTTTGCCGAGATCATAAGCCCGTTGAAGGTACTCAAGATGCCGATCCAACGGACCACCGTCTAACATTCTCCCCTCTTTGTTCGCTGTTGCTAAGATGACCTGAATCTCAGGGTGATCAATGACGGCGTCCATTACAGGTCCCGTGAAGAGGTGAGTTGAGCAACCCGTGACACGGATAATCCCCTTGCTTTTGGCATCCAGAAATGCTGACAGCGCCCCCTCCCGCGATTCCAAATCTTCAGGCGAGGAAACACCATGTAGCAAGAGCACGTCAATGTAATCAGTTCCCATTTCCTGGAGGGAGCGTTCAATACTCTTGTAAGCACCGTCATAATCCTTTGCCCCGGTTTTTGTTTGGATGACCACTTGGTCGCGCTCAAGTCCTCTCAACGCCGCACCCAGATGTGGTTGGCTTCCATACCCTTCAGCCGTATCCCAGAAGGTAATCCCCTGATCAAATGCTCCACGCAGCAAATCGCCGCCCTCTGCGTGACTCGCACAGACTTTATTGAGATGCCCTGCCCCAAAGCAGAGGCGTGAGATTTCGAGTCCAGTATTTCCATATTCAAGACGTTCCATGTTGCCCTCCTTCACTCCAAAAGCCCGTTTTCCTTATACCATTTGGCATTTGGATACAGAGCCATTACGGATGTATGTTTCAGAAACCCCAGTTTTCTATAGAAGCCCTCCTGCCCAATCACACAGGCGAGAAGCACTTTTTCAGCGGCTAATCTTTCAGACATTGCGTTCATTATACGTGTTCCGAGACCTTGTCGTTGAAATTCCGGTAGCACAACGATATCACAGATGAAAGCGAAATACTCCCCATCAGACAATGCCCGTCCTGCGGCGATCAACTGGGTGCTGCGATATGCAAAGCAGCAGACTTGACTCTGTTCGTAAGCACGCTGTAACCGCTCTGGGTCGTATGTGCCTAATGGTGCCAAGCGGTACACTTCAGCCAACTCAGTCCAATTAACAGAGTCCGTTGAATACCTAAGTAT
Source organism: Candidatus Poribacteria bacterium (assembly GCA_022822005.1). Taxonomy (GTDB): domain Bacteria; phylum Poribacteria; class WGA-4E; order WGA-4E; family PCPOR2b; genus PCPOR2b. The sequence goes on along the minus strand of JAJECO010000035.1, from coordinate 51,011 downwards.
GAGGTCATCCATGTTAATTTTCTTCACTTTCCAATTCTACTCGTCCGAGTCCTCGCCATCATACCGCTCCCCATTTTTCGCCACCCAGAGCCTATCCGTAAAAGGTTCGTTATTTCTTGCGTTTCGCGTGTGGGCTGGTATATACTGAATAATATACGCTTTGCGGACCCCATCCGTCAGATTGGGACCACTCCGGTGGAAAAGCAACGATGAGAAAACCGCCATACTCCCCTTTTTCAGCGGCACGGAAACCCCCGGATTTTCGCCGGTGTATCCGACCTGTCCCAACACTGTTCGCTCATGCGGTTGTGTGCCGAGCTTATGAGTTTCGGGCAGCACCCAGATACAGCCATTTTCCAACGTTGAATCACTGAGTGCCAGCCAGCAGGTGTAATATTGTTCCGGATCGAGTGGTGTATATCCGTTATCTTGGTGCCACGGAAACTCTTGGGGTGTTTCAGGATATTTGAAGACCGCTTGGTTCCAGTAGAGACGGACATTTGGACCGATGAGATCTGTCGTCAGTTGGACAAATTTATCTTGTTTGACAAAGGATAGGATCTTCTCGTTTTTTTCCGCAATGAACGAGGTAAACACGATTTCGTCCGGACGACTAATCCCCTTTCCACCAGCCGCCCTAAGCTGTTGATTCGCTTCGTCAACATACCTTTCGATCTCGGTAGTGAGATTGTCGATCTCCGCCTCGCTGAAGATATTTTCGAGGATGAAAAATCCCTTTTCCTCAAACTGTTCCTTCTGTGCTTCACGAATCCGCATATTTTTCCTCTGTGAATATAGTGACTGATTTCACGATAGTTTAGCAGCGCGAAAAAAAAGAATCAAGCGGAAAACGTGGTGGGCAGAGCGTCTTGCGCGGATATAAATAACGATGCGAAATATCAAACTCACAATTGAATACGATGGGACAAACTATCACGGTTGGCAGATTCAACCCAATGCGATAACGGTTCAAGCAGCCATCCAAGATGCGCTCGAAAAAATTACCAAGACACAGGCGCAAATCGTTGGGGCAGGAAGGACAGATACAGGGGTACACGCCGCCGGTCAGGTCGCCAATTTCCATACCCGCTCCCAAATCCCGCTGATCTCGTTTCAGAAAGCCCTCAATGCAACCCTGCCTCGGGACATCGTCATTGTTGATGCTGAAGAGGTTCCGCCGGACTTCCATGCCCGATTCAGCGCAGTGAGTCGGACCTATCGGTACACAATCCTCAACCGTGCCTATCCTTCCGCACTGCTACGGAACAGCACCTATTTTTTCCCTGAACCAATTAACGTGCAAGGTGCAGACACAGCCTGTCAATGGCTCGTCGGCAAACAGGATTTCTCTTCCTTTCAACGCTCCGGCAGCGAGCGGATCAACCCAATCTGTGAGACCTACAAATGCCGATGTTGGCGGGAGGGAGACTTCGTCTATTTTGAGATTGAAGCAGATGCTTTCTTGCGGGGGATGGTTCGTGCGATTGTTGGCACTGTCTTGAAACTGCACGACAAACACGATGGTGTCGATCGATTGAACAAAATCCTTGATGCACGGGAGAGGTCAACGGCTGGGACTTCCGTACCGCCGCATGGTCTGTCGCTCCTACGTATAAAATACTGATATTTGTGTGTACAATGTGTGAAATTTCATGCAGTATCAAAAAATCGGTTGGCACATTCCTTGCCTAGACTCCATTGACTTGTTACCCCTAGAAAGGAGTGTGCCATGAACCGAATGAACGCCCCAAGGTTTGCTTTGGTTAAATTTGGAGTGGTGCTGGTTGCTTTGTTAAGTGACGTAATTTCCTTAACAAACCTTTACGCACAGGTGCGCCCAAAGATGCAGATTGCTTTTGTCTCCAATCGGGATGGGAATAGTGAAATTTATGTAATAGATGGACACGGAAAAACTCTCCGCAATCTAACAAATAATCTTAATACTGACAGAGATCCAGCGTGGTCTCCTGATGGTCGAGAGATTGTTTTCAGCTCCTTCAGGCACGGCGGGAAATCGGCTATCTATGTGATGCGTGCTGATGGAAGGAACCTCCGCAGATTAACAAACAATCCTGATGGTGCTGGTCAACCCGCTTGGTCCCCTGATAACGGTCAAATTACCTTCTCATCCTATCGTTATCACGCCGGGGATTCAGGTCCCCAAATCTATATTATGCAAGCTGATGGTACAAACCTTCGCAGACTCACCGATCATTCCGCATTGGACTACTACCCCGCTTGGTCCCCTGACGGACGTAGAATTGCTTTTCAATCAGATCGAAACCGGCTTGTATGGCTGGATGATGACATCTACGTCATGGATACCAATGGAAAGAACCTCCGAAACTTGACAGAACACCCTGGACGCGACCGACATCCCATGTGGTCTCCAAATGGTCGCCAGATCGTGTTTGCTTCTATACGGGTCGGAAATTTTGGCGACGGAAACTTTGATGCTGGAAACTACGACATTTACATTATGAACGCTGACGGACAAAACATCCGTCGTCTGACAAAAGATCCAAGCGATGAGATTCTGCCAGCTTGGTCTCCCAACAGTCAAAAAATCGTCTTTTGCTCGAACCGAGAGGGCAATTCTGATATCTATATGATAAATACCGACGGCACTAACCTCCGGCAACTCACAAACCACCCAGCAGATGACTGGGGACCAACTGTTACTCTTTCTGTTTCTCCGGTAGGTAAGCGAACGACAGTGTGGGGAAGGTTGAAGCAAGGGCGCAAATAAACTCGCACCAAATCGTCACCAGTCAACAGGGCGAATTTGCCCAATTCCGTGCAGCAGCAATGTTCGAAACCGTGAAAACGCGGCTTTTTGGATTGGCACACAATCTGCATTACATGATAAGACTCGATTATTCAACGTAAAGGTATGAGCTTGTCATGAAACTACCAACGATTTCCATTGGATCCCACCGAGTAAGCCGCTTAATTATCGGTGGCAACCCATATAGTGGCATCTCCCATCATTCCCCTGCAAAGTCGAAGGAGATGGAGGACTACTACACCGCTGATCGGATTATGGCGGATCTGCGCGAGGCAGAACGATGCGAGATCAACACCGTGCTGGCACGGGCGGATCGCCACATTATGCGGGTCCTGAATGACTACCGCAACACTGGTGGAAAGATCCAGTGGATTGCACAGACAGCGAAGGGGAATGAGTACGCCGACCTAGCAGCACATATTCGGATGATTGCCCGTTACCAGCCAATAGCCATCTACCATCACGGAGGAACAACGGATCAACTTTACGATGCAGGAAAGTTGAATACATTGTGCGATGGGTTAAAACTGATCCGAGATTTGGGACTCTCCCCCGGCGTGGGAACACATGATCCGGACATTCTGAAACAGTGCTATCACGAAGGATACGATGTTGATTTCTACGTTTGTGCGCTTTACAATCACACCCGCCGCCGTGAGATGTATCTTGATGCGGATCGAGATGCAGCGGTCGCAGCAATCCAAGCCGTGCATCTTCCGGTGATTTCGATCAAAGTCCTCGCTGCGGGCAGAAGCGAGCCGCTACCGGCGTTTCGGTTCGCACTTGAGCATATCAAGCCGATTGACGCGATGGCGGTTGGAATGTATACAAAAGACTATCCAAATCAGATTTATGATAACGCGACACTGGTTAGCTGTCTCATCAAGGAAGGAAGAAGACCATCATGATAACTCGTTTCAGTGCGCCAAAACTAAGATTGTTAGTCCTTCTCTGGGGGTGCTTAATCTGGGGAGGCTGTAGTGCGATAATTCCTCAATCAAACTACATCTGGAGTGAGAATTACGCACTTGATACAAACGGAGGGTCCTGTTCGAGCCCTGAAATGAATGATGGGAACCTGAAGACATTTGGAAAACTTGGACTACACGCTGTTGGACAAATGGATACTGCAATTCTTCAGAATAGTAATGGAGCGCAGTTTTCCCTTAATAAGAAAGCGGGATCGGCTCATTGGAGAAAAACCCCCGGAACGATGGAATTTACGCAAATCAAGGTTCAGCCGCAAGCCAAAGTCCAATTCCGCCAGAAGCAGTCCATTGACAAAATTGTGATTCATGCGACCAATTTGTACGGTTTAGAGGTCTATTGGCAAGATAATACAGAGTCGTGGCAGCTGTTAACATCCATGCGTCAAAGTAGGAAAGCCCTAAAAAGCCCGATTATTCTCCGAGAGCACACTGTTACTAACGCGATTCTAATTCAAGCGAAATTCCAGAGACCATCCCATGTCCGCAAGTTAATGGAAGTCGCGCCACAATTTGAGATCGAACTTGATGAAGCGCGAATTGCAGAGATTGAAGTCTACGGAAAACAGATGAAAGAACAGTCAGAGTAATTAGGTTCTCTTAGCGTTTGATAAATTAAACCAGTCTTATGTACTTGAGATGCTTCTGGATTTTAGTAGGTCGTGATATTGAAGAATCTGACCAGTTAATGCACGCTTGAGATTTCATAGAATTCTTTAAAAAGTGTTAGATTTTGTTAGATTCTGTTAAGTTTTCGTGCCATTTTGACACGGTTAACCGAACTGATGCGCCTCGAAATCATTTGGAATAATCGCCTGGGACCTCGGTGCATCGCTCAATAATTAAGGTGTTTGCCCAACCGTCGACATCAAGATATGAACAAACTTCATTATCTGCTTTTCTATTAAGCCAGACTGTAGCCCCCCAAAAGGATAACTAATGAAGCGTATTTTAGAACCTGAAGTCATGGACACCTGCGAAGAAGCGGAGGCTTATGATGCTATGGATCACACTGCTGTCAATATAGCATTTGTAGAACGTGTGGTTGAACTCGGTGCGCGCCAAGGGCATTTTCTCGATCTCGGAACCGGTCCCGCCCAAATTCCTATCTTGTTAGCCCAGCGTTGCCCCAAAATCCGAATCACCGGTATTGACCTTTCAGTCAACATGCTCACGCTCGGTGAGCAACACGTTGCCGAAGCCGGGTTAGCGGACCGAATCGCATTGGAATACGTTGATGCAAAAGATCTACCCTATCCCGATCAATCGTTTGATGGCGTGATTTCCAACAGTATTATCCACCACCTTCCCGATCCACTGACTGCCTTTCGCGAGATCAGTCGTGTCGTTCGTCCCGACGGCTTAATTCTTATCCGCGACCTGATGCGACCTGATACGCCCCAAGCCGCCCAAGCCCTTGTTGATTGTTACGCCGCTGACGACACCCCCTACCAAAAGAAACTCTTCTACGATTCCTTCCTTGCTGCACTCACCATTCCCGAAATCGAGGTAATGCTCGCTCAAACTGGTCTTACTGATGCTATTGTTGTTCAAAGCTCGGACCGGCATTGGTCTGTTGAACGCTCCACACCATAATGCAACCCGCCTCCTCGTTAGGGTTTAAGTTCGATTGAAATCCGATATAATGGCGCGCGGCTGCTTGAACCACACTGGTGTCGGGCATGGATAGCCTTTTTCACTTTCAATTTTTCCCGATACATGATAAAATAAACAAAAATACGTAACGGGAGGACTAATGAAAATCAGTCAATTTTTGCGTAAGTTCCGAGTGCTGGGCATAGTGCTTTTGGTCTTACTAGTGACCGGAATCGGAATGGGCTATTATCTAACACGTCAGCATCCTAAGGAGTGGAATTACTGGAAAAATCTTTCCGGATCTGAAAAACGCCGCACAATTAGCTTAGAGACGAAACGATTTTGGAGGAATCTGTTTCCTCCGGCACCGCAACCCGAACGCTATGCGCACGTTACTGCGGAGACACTGGACCATTCAATGCGTCTTGGTGCCGATTGGATCATCAATATGCAGGAACATCACGGGCGTTTTAAATACTGGTATGATCCCGTTAATGATAAGTTCAGCACTAAAGATGATGATAATTTTCTACGTCAAGCAGGCACCTCATTTTCGTTGGCGTTGGTTTATGAAATGACAGGGGATCTCCGCTATTTGGAGGCGTCGCGGAAGAGTGTCCAGTACCTGTTGGCTTTCACAGAGTCGCTCGATACCGATAAAGCGTACTTCATTTTCCGTCGGAAAGCGAAACTCGGTGGGATTAGTCTCCCAATGTTGACGATGCTCAAGATTCGTCAGCTAACAGGGACAACTGAATTCGATGAGATCTTGATCAAACTGGCAAACATGATCCTGTTCCTACAGGAAAAATATAACACCGGTCAATATAAAAGCACCTATGTATATTTGGGTAATTATGAGTATGAAAAAAGCTCCGGCTGGGAGTCGAAGATATACCCCGGTGAGGCACTCTATGCATTAGCAGGTATGTACCAAGCTTTCGGAGATGCCCGGTATAAACAGAGCATGGATTGGGCGTTAGAATTCTATTATGGAGAAAAATGGAAATCGCATGCGTTCCTCCCGTGGACTATTTCCGCTTTCACATCACTCTATGAGCAGACCGGTGAACAGAAATACGTGGACTATGTTTTTTTCTTGAGTGACCAACTCCTAACGCAACAAAATTTGGATGCCGATGAAGATACTTATGGTAGTTTTCACAGCAAGCCATCCGCAAATACAGGAAGTTACATGGAGGGATTGGGAGATGCCATTCATGGTGCACGCCTGACGAGGGATGAAAGACGGTTGCGGCTCTATCAAGAACGCGCCAAAATGGGGTATCGCTGGCTATTCATGCTGCAATACGGAGAAACTGATGCTGCTACTCTCAAACGTCCCGATATGGCACAGGGCGGTTTTCGCAAAACCCCCACTGTTTCCCAATTGCGAATTGATAACACACAACATGCTATTAGCAGTTTTGCAAAGGGGCTACGCTTTATTTATCAAATACCGCCTGTCGTGCAAACTGTCGATTACGTTCAGTAGGGTATTATGAACAAAAACAACACAGATCCGAACATGAAAACGAGAAAACTGTTACACCACATCGTTTTGGTAGCAAGGGCAACAGGTATTGTAATATCTTGTGCACTACTGCTGCTCTCTTGCGATTTTAATCGATCTAAATCGCTGAACCGTGCGGTTCTTGACCGGTCGCTCGAGCTGGGCACACAATTTATGCTCAACCACCAAAAACCAGAGGGCAATTTCACCTATATTTACGATTGGGTTGAAAAAACTTACGACCCCGGCGACAATCAGGTCCGCCAAGCTGGGGCAATGTGGGGATTAGCAGTAATATATAGTGCCACGCCAACCCCAGAAATAGGCGCAGCGGTTGAGAGGTCGATGGACTTCTTCGTCCGGAACTCAAAACTTACTCCCGACGGTCAACGTTATGTAGCCTATCCGGGAGCAGGCGCCGGACGTATTGGAACTGTGGCACTCTGTGCGCTTGCTCATATTGATTACCTGCGTGCTGCTAAATCTCAGATTTCTGAGGAAAAATTTCAAAACTATCGACAACTTCTCGAAGAATATCTTGAATTTCTCATCAGAGCGCGAATACAAACGCCCCCGAAAGCGGGACTTTGGCATCAAAGCTACAGTTACTCTAGCGGACACCCTTATGGGCAGCCTTCCCCCTACTTCGATGGTGAATGCCTTCTCGCGCTGGTTAAAGCTGCAAAGTATATGGGACGTGAAGATTTGCAGCCCATTATCATCGCTTCTGCTGATGCGGGGTATCATCACAATATTCAAGAAGCGCTTCAGAAAGATCCAGATTCCTCCACAACCAAGGGATATTATCAGTGGAGTTCTATGGTTTTCTTTGAAATCGCTACCTCTGGCTGGTCCAGTGTGGAAAAGTATGGCGATTACGTTATTGAACTTGCCAACTGGATGATAGATGTTCACAAAACCCTAAGAAGGACGCGTAACACCGCCTATGCGTATGAAGGCATTGTCCACGCGTACCAGTTAGCAGTGCAGCGTGACGATACTGAGCATATCAAGAAATTTGCTTATGTTATTGAGACTGGCTTGACAAAATTGACTTCGTGGCAGGTTGGTAGTCCGCTGATGAACGGTTTCATACGCAGCCAGCCAACAGATGATCCGCTCGCGATAGGCGGGGTACAGAACCATAGTCGTGAATCTCCCTTGCGGATTGATGTCGCTCAGCATCAGATGCATGCGGTTATTCTGGCACGCCGCTATGTGTACAAGTAAATTTCTCCACTCCGAATTATTACAAAATTTCTGACATTATTAATATCAATAGTGTTTCCCTTCAACCTAATGTTACGCGATTGAAGGCAAAACACTACGGCTGACAATGGATTATGTCCGGACAAGAATTTTGGTTCGCCCTCGCGTCAGTTGACGGCGTGGGACCAATGCGAATTAAGCGTTTGCTCAATCGTTTCGGGACAATTGAGGCTATCTTTGATGCAGAACTCTCCGAGATCGCGAGGATGCCACTATTTAACCCGCTGCTGGCAACGCGGATCCTAAAGGCGAGGGTACGGGTTGCTGAATTCCGCCGCCACATTAAGTGGTTCAAAAGTCGCGGTATTGATATTCTCTGCGTTGAAGAGGAAAATTATCCGTCACAACTTAAGGAAATCCCAAACGCCCCAGCCATCCTTTGCAAAAAAGGAAATTTATCTGAAGTCAGTGAGAAAACCGTCGCTATTGTTGGCGCAACGGATCCCACACAATCAGGAATTCTAACGACCCTTGAACTTTCAAGGCGTCTTGCTCAAGCGGGCCTGATGATCGTTAGTGGACTGGCCAAAGGGATAGATACCTCTGCACACTTAGGAGCATTATCTGCCAATGGTACAACTATTGGCATCGTAGGAACCGATCTACTTTCGATCTACCCGAGCGAAAACCGAGAACTCGCAGATCGGATACGTGAGAACGGCGCACTTTTTTCCGAACACGCTTTTACGACCCAGCCAACACCCGCCAATCTTATCCTTCGGAATCGGCTCATCAGTGGATTGGCAATAGCGACTATCGTTATTGAATCGAAAGAAAACGGCGGCGCAATTCGCACGGCAGAGTTTGCTTTGGAGCAGGGGCGTCTTGTGTTTGCCTGTAATTGGAAGGGGCATTCTCGACTAAGTGAAGGACCACGCAGACTCATTCAGCAGGGAGCCTATCCTATCTCGCCAGGTCAGCTGGATAAAGTCGTTGATGTTTTGTCGGATCCTGACTGTGTAGAAAAAATTCAATCCGCACAACTTACGGGAGAGCAAATGGATCTCTTCTAAGAGTAATATAGTTGGGCTTCGTGCCTGATGAGGTAAACAAACTACTTTAATTGTGGGGCTGAGTTCCGTTTCTCTACACCAGGGTTGTGGACTGCCACCTCCTGCTTTTCAGCAAAAAGCTTGTGCTTCTTACGAAAATATGCTGCGATTTTTATACGGAACGCAAATTTGGCGTTCGCTAACCTACTACCCCAATGGGGTGATAAATGTTGACTTCGTATATGGGATACACGAAGCCAATTACCACGAATCTAGACAGTTAAGTATGTTGATTTAGATGATGTTGTCGATAATATTGCCTTTTTTCGTTTTTTTTCACTTTACTTTTTTTGCAAAGTTTGGTAGAATATCGCCCATCAAACATTTAGTAATCAAAATTTGAAAAAAAATGTGAAGATTTCTCTTTACAAAAATCACAAAGTTTGATAGGCTAAATGGAGAAACAACGTTTAACCTGCGTTGTGGCCACACGCGGGAAGCTTTTCGAAAGTATGAGAAGGTTACCGCGAGTAGAGACGCAAAGGTCAAATGACCACTTTGTGAATGCTTTTGATGTCTGGCTTCGTTGGAAGCAAGTTACCACTTTTCAGTCGCAACTCACTCTTGCCAGAACGGAGTCAATTGGACTTAGGGGGCTCTCGCAAAAACGAGAAGCACATAAAGTTCATCTGACATAAGATTCATAAACCTTAGCATACGAAAAATGAGTTGCGGCAAACAACAGGAGACACGAAACAAATGTATCAACTCACGCAGCACAAATTCTGGGGCGTACTAGCCCTTATAATATCCATCATGTTTGTTGCCTTCATGGTCACCGGTTGTGGTGGCGATGGCAATAATGATGATGATAATGACACTGGTACTGGTACAACAACAAATGATGATGATGACGATGATGCAGGTCCACCTCCTGCGACATCGGTCATGGTAGATCCAGCTGCTGGTGCCACCGTTCCGTCAAACCAGCAATTCTCACTGACGTTTGATCAGGGCGTCACCGCGGCGACAGTCAATGGTGCTGCTGCCACCGGATCTGGTCTCAATTGGACGGCATCTCCTGCCTTGGCGCAAGGGTCCGCAACTCTGAACGTCGAGTGGACAAACCGAGACGGCTCCACCGGTTCTCAGGCGGTTGGTCCTTACACCGTTGATGACCCAGACGTAGAAGCTCCTGTCATTACAAGTGGTACGGTGGCAGATGGGGATGCAGATGTTGACCCCGCACCGATCAATGCAGGTGGCTTCCGGTTTGACTTCGACGAAGCCGTCAACGGAACCATTAAGCTGACTGACGAAGCTGGCGCTGACCTGAATTGGATTGCGAACGTGGGCGGTCAAACAGCAACATTGACTGCGGTTGCAGGACAAGAGCTTGCCAACGAGACAACCTACAAGGTTGAAATCGATGTCAAGGACGGCTCCGGTAATGGCGCACCAGCGTCGATTACCTTCGTCACCAAACCGAAAGAGTAAATAAACCTTTCTATTTTCGGTTTTAATGTTTAAAAAAAGGGCAACGTGTCATAGGCATGTTGCCCTTTTTTTACGTTTAGAATTTTCAAACCATACAAGTTCCATACAAGTTTGTCAGGAAAATTACCACCAAAGGACTTTACAAGGAATACGAAATCTGATAAAATGAATTCATTCGGAGGAATTTCTAACAGATATGAAAATTTATCAAATTTTTTGAACGGTTCTTGAGGTTCAGTTGTCTAAACAGTTGAAAGCAACAAAATCAGGGAGAAAGTTCTGTGGAACGAATCGAAACGTTGCTTATTGATGAACTCCGTGAAGGAGACATGGCAGCACTGGCGATTCTGGTTGAAAAGTACAAACGGCTCGTTTATCGGGTCGCGGTTCAGATCACAAAAAACCATGAAGACGCGAATGATGTCATGCAAGATACGTTTCTGAAAGTATACGAATCTATTCACAGCTTTCGCAAGGACGCTGCTTTCGAAACGTGGCTTTATCGTATTGTCGTCAATCACGCCACGAATCTTGTCAAACGTCGAGAGCGCCGTCGTGAATCGCCGCTTTCAGGCACTAACGAAGCGGAGATTCATCCGGATCTGAGACGCGCTACAGATTTAGCAAATAATCCTCACCTAAATCTTGAAAGAAAAGAGCGGCAACGATGGGTCACCCAAGCGATAAATAGCTTGCCACTCAAGCAAAGAACCGTTGTTATTCTTTACGAATTTGAAGGTCTGACGCATCCAGAAATTGCTTCAATTCTCAACTGCTCCGAGGGGACAGTGCGTTCCCGTTTGTATTACGCTAGGCATAAATTGAAAGATTTGTTGAAGCCTTATGTGGAGGCAACAGACTTTCCTTTAACAACAAAAGATAACTAAAACCACAAGTGTACCCAAGTTGTTGCGCAATTTGCCTTGGTATGTAGTATAGATATAGCGAGGAAAACATGAAACCTCAATGTCGTTCAATTCAGCGGTGCTTGTCTGATTATATAGACTACACACTTTCTGCTCGGCAAACCATAATCGTGGGGCAACATCTGCGATTTTGTCGGGATTGCCGACTTGAATTGAAATCTTTGCGACGGACAGAGGCACTGCTTCGTGTTCATGCCCCTCCACAGCCGCCAGAGGGTTACTACGATCAGTTTGGGGAGCAGTTGCAGCGGCTGATTGAGAAACGTACTCGCCCTGTATGGGGGGAGGCCGCCGCGTTTTCTCGAGCAACTGCTTACAGGTTCCAAGAGTTTTTACATCAGTTTATGGGTTGGGTTAAACAGGCTCCTGCTTATGCGTGGATGCTGCTTCTCATTCTTATCGGTTTGTCTGCATATCAATCCTTCCAATCCCAAGAGCAGCAAGACCGTTCTGACACTGTAAACTTGTCACAGGTCGTGAAAGTCCAGCCGACCTCTCCTCCAAAGGAAGGGGAAAATCGACAGCTGATCAGTAACCGGGAACGACTCGCTGCAACGGCACAGACACTCCCTGAACGTGTTGTTCAGAGTGAACAAAATATAGATGAAGAGAATGACGTTATTGAATCACTTGCAGAATTGTCAAGGTGGGAGGGCTACCAATTAGATCCTGTTAGTGATAGCAGTGTCGCTAACGAGAGCGATACGTTCAAAGCCATGACAATCGATGATGTTTCCCCCGACCTGATGACCGTTGCCCAGTTATCAAGTCCCGAATCAATTGCTGCGAAAGAAGATTTTTCACAACCCTTAGGTGTGGTAGCTATTCCTGCTTCGGCGGAAATTGGTTGGAGTAACAATCGCTCACTGAATGGTGTTGTTGAGATGTTGATGAATGTGCCTTTACCTAGTTTCTCAATCACCGAAGTTTACGATTCTGTCAAACTTTAACTATATAGAAAGTTGGTTTCCATCTGAAGTCCAACAAAAAACTTGTGTTACTTACAAAAATATGCTACGATTTTCCGTGCAGAACGCGGATCTGCGTTCCCTAACTTAAAATCCCCGTTGGGGTGAGGGGAGTATTTCAGTTTAACAACCCCTCCTAACTATTATCCGAAAGGAGCTCTAATGAATCCGAAACTTTTAGGTGGCCTCGCCGCAGTAGCTTTAGCTGTCGTTCTGTTTTGGCCGGCAGGCAGTTCTAAAAAGGTCGAGCGACTCTATAACGAAGCTGAGCAACTCTACAGTCAAAATGATTACGAAGGGTCAATTGGAAAATACAATGCAGCCCTTGAAGAATCTGTCAAATGGGGGGTCAAGACTGAAGTTATTGATAAAGACTTCCCGACACTTGCGAATTACAAAATTGCTGTTAATTACTCTAAATGGGCTGAGCAGAGCGGTGATATTACCTACTATGACAATGCAATCGAGCAGATTGAAAAAGTTGCGCCGAATGCTACTGTCCCGAAACATCAGGAGGGCTTAACCTATTTATGGGGACACGTCCTCTACAAACAAGAAAAATTTGAACTCGCCGAACCAAAGTTTCACACACTAATTGAGAACTTTCCCAATAGTCTGTTCGTCGAAAATGCTTGGTATGCAATTGGGCAGCTTAATTATAAACTGCAAAAATATGACGCAGCACGCCGAGCGTATAAAGAGGTACTGGACGGGTTTCCAAACTCAGAGTTCAAAGATGACGCACAACACCTAATTGCACAATCCTTCCTGAACGAGAAGAATTACGAACAAGCGTACCCAGAATTTGATAAACTCGCTACCGAAGAATTTAAAACCTTCGTAGACCTGCAAGCCGAGGCGATGTACAAAGCCGCTTTCTGTTTGAACCAACTTGCCCGTGATGAAGAGGCAATCGGCAGATACACCCAATTTATCACGGAACACCCAACAAGTGGTTATGTAACCGCTGCCTATTTTGACATAGGCGCAATTTACTCAAAACAGAAGGACTATGATAACGCGCGAGTCAACTATGAACTCGCTTTGCAGAATACGGACGATCGAGACCTGCAAGCAGAAATTCAGGTGACTATTGGTCGTACCTACTACGAACAGCAAGACTACCCAAACGCAGTTGAATCATACAATACACTGCTTGAAGAGTACCCGGAATGTGATTTTATTAGTGAGGCGAAACTGGGTATTGCCGACAGTTACTTTAAGTCATCAGGTTGGAGCGACGCGGCTGTCGCGTATCAGCGTGTGCTAGACGAGCATCCCGAAGAGACCGATTTTATCCCCTATGTCACCTACCAGATGGGAGAATCAAACTATAAGCTCGCTTCTGATCTGAAGGATGATGGTCAAACAGATGCGGCAAACGCATCTTATGAAGAAGCACTTATGTGGTATCAAAAAGCTGTCGATGACTTCCCAGCAGACCCGGTTGCATCCCATTCACTCTATGGAGCCATCTGGGCATTGAACGCACTTGGGCGGAAGGATGAACTTGAAACCCTCGCGAGGGAATTTATCGATAAAAACCGCATGGATAATGAGCTTGACCTTCTCGCTGCTGAAGTTCAGTTGAGATTTGCTGATCTGAAATTTAATGACTTTAAGCAGTATGAAGACGCAGCTGCGGAATACGCCAAACTTTGGGAGTATCGTGATTTTCCGAAATTTCACTTAATTAAACTGATTGGAAAATTTCAGGAAGCACGTGCATACTACGAAGCTGCCAAGCCGGAGGGTTACCGCGAAGGCGATGCAGGCGCAGTATTTAACGACGCCCTGCTCCAGAACGCTGTAAGTGCCTATCAACAAGCAATAGATAAGTTCAAGGGACCAGAGATTCAGGGCGGAGAAAGTGGCACCTTCCTCGACGGCGTCGAACAGGGGCGCTATGATGACTTCCCGCAACGTCCAATGCAGGTCGAGGCATGTGTGATGAATCAGGCGCTCTCTCACGAAAAACTGAATGCGTGGGGGCAAGCACGCGATCTTTACAAAGCAATTCTCCCAGAAAGTGAGAATTATCAACGGGCACAGTTGTTAATCGCACAAAGTCTTGTCAAAGAAGGCAAGAACAGCGAGGCTGTGGCGCATTATCAGTCGATAATGGACGCTTTGGATACGGACAACCGATCCCTCGCGGAAATTAAGCTGGCAGACTTGCTGCGCTCCGAGGAACGATTTGCCGAAGCAGCGGTCGAATACGAAAACGTCGTTGCAGGTAACCCAACTGGCGAATACGCCGACGACGCACAGTATCTTGTCGGACTTTGTTACTACAAAGCGGCGAAAGCAGCTTCCGACGATGCAGCGCTCTTAGACAAATCTGTTGCCTCATTCGAGAAATCTATTGCCGACTATCCGGATAGTCCAAATGCGGTTGAGTCTTATTATGGATTAGCACTCGCTTACCGTGACATGGCACTAGCTGGCAATACAAGTGTGTGGCCAAAAGTGTTGGAAGTTGCCGATACTGCTTACGAAACACATGGCGGCAGTGATAACACCATAGTCCAAAAGACTTTGGGTCACATCGACCTAGTCAAAGCAACTGCCATTGAAAAACAGGGGCTTGACTCTGAAGAGGAGAAAGCCGAACTTATTGCAAGTCTGAGGCGTATTGCTCAAAATACCGGCGCGCCAGAAGATTCTCGTTCGCGAGCACAATTGAAAATTGGACACCTGTACTATGGTGACGGCGACCACGAAAAAGCCCTCGCTGAATACCAAGCATTCGTTCAGATGTTCCCGAATAATGAACTTGTGACGAATGCGTTGTATCAGGCATCTGTTTGCTACTACCAGATTGGCCAAAGCAGCACAGATGAAGGTGCCCAACAGCTTGCATACCAGAATGCTGTAAATACCGCAATGCAAGTTATTGAAAAAAATCCCGATGTCGATGCGGCGATCAGTGCCAATTACACGGTAGGCTTGGCAAAGCATGCGCTGAATGATAGCAAGGGAGCAATTGCGGCGTTTCGGCAGACCACTTCCTATGAAGGACAAACAGAGGATAAACCCCGACAGGATTTGATTCGTCAAGCACATACCCGTCTCGCAGATCTAAATACCGCTGTTGGTGATCATGCCGCAGCCGTGCGAGAATATCAGTATGTGATTCAGAATACAGATGATGATGATCAGAAAGGGCGTTCCTACTTCTCTATAGCGTATGCTCAGGACGAGCATCTCAAGCAGTATGATGATTCGCTGCTCAACTATCAAAATGCGATTCAGCTTTCTAAAGATTCGCTCATCAAGGCGCAATCCTATTATCGAATGGGTTTAATCTATCAAGAAAGACTGAATGATCCTGCGAGTGCACTGCAAGCATACGAGACCTTGATTAATGACTTCGGTGCAGATGCTAATACTAGCATCCAATCCATGGCGGCGGACAGTGGTATTCGTCGGTCCGACCTCTACCTAAAGTTGGGGCGCGTGGACGATGCAATCGCTCAAGCGGTCGCCGCTCGTGAAGCAGCGCAAACGGTTCCACAGAAAGTTTCTGCACAATATAATCTCGGTCTTCTGTACTTCGGCGAAGCCCGGAAACTCTTCTCAGATAAACCCGGTACCGACTTGCAACCGTATATCGACGCGAGTCGACGAGCCGCAGCCGCCTACGTTGAAGCGGCTAATGTGGCACCAGCTGATCAGATCAATGATACCATAAGTCCATTTGTTCAGAATGCGCTCTTCTCAGCCGGGCAGATCTACTATTCGCTCGGTACGGGGATAAAACTTCCCGATGACCTTAACAGCGCGATTCCGGTGCTAAAGCAATTCACTGAATATGCGGACAAGGGTATCTTCGCCGCCTCATCAAAGGCGGATGTATTGCAAAACGTCCAGACTGTTTTGGGCTATCTTGCTCCTACCTATTACGAGTTAGGACGGATGCAGCTCGGTTTCGACGAAGGGTTTTCTGAAAAGACTGTTAGCTTCTTTGCGCAGTCAGCGGCTGTGTTCATGGACCTCGCCAAACGATTCCCTAATGCCGACGAGGCTCCGTTCTGGCAGTATCAGGCAGGTGAAGCGTACTTTGCGGGTCAACAGTACCTGAAAGCCGTTGAAGAGTACGGGAAGGTCCGTCGCATTAATGCGCAACATGAACAGGCCGCGGAATCTCTTGCCGCAATTTCAACTTGCTATGCGTTGCTAGAGAAAAATACCGAGGACGAAGCAGAGAAAGAGAAATGGCTGGATAAGGTCTTTGAGATAAACGAGATTCTTGCAAAGAACTATCCAACCAGTCCCTTCGCAGCCGAGGCATTTCTCAACATCGGCAACACTTACTATAACCAAGGGGTTCTCCCTGATGTGACAGAAGAGGACCGCATCCGCTTCTACACGATGGCTATCGAACAGTATGAGAAGGCACTAGCCGTACCCGGTATCAATGCAGAGTCGAAAGAGAATGCCGACCTGTTCTTGCGGGATACGAAAAGAGCCCTCTCAGCAGATGTATATATTCAGGCGACCGCCAATTTTGATCGGGCGAGAGTGGCACCTGAAGATCAACAGAGAGAAGCTGTCGAGAAAGCAATCGCTGGGTTCCAAGACATCATCAAAACATATCCGGGCACCAAATATGCTGACCTTTCATTAGTGCAGATTGGCGAGGCGTATATGATGCTAGCGGCTGAAAATGATGAGTATTATAACGACGCACTTGACTCCTTTGATGCATTGTGGAGTAAGTATGCGGAAGTTCCACCTAGCGATACACAGGTCAACAGAGCGTTAACGTACTCCCAAGGTAAGATTACCGAAATCACGGAGTATATGAGATCACAAAACATACCACGTCGAACTGGCGGCGGTGGTGGTGAATAGAACACCACAGTTGTTTGTGATTCGTTAACTTCATTTCAATTCAATAAAGGCGTTTGGGGTATTTTCCCAGACGCCTTTTTTTTATTTTTCGAAACTCTTTCGATGCGGATACAACTCAGCAAGAAATTCCTCTTAGTCACCGGATACGGTCCTTAAGAACAGATCTTCCGGCTATTTACATTCTGCAGTGTTGGACTGTCAATTTTTGCGGTTGGGGTGCGTTCTGGAAAATGTTATAATATCTTGGGTGATTATTTTAGGTAGGCTACAACCCGGACTAAAACGGGATGTTCAAAAGGGAGAACAACCATTGGCGACGCGGTCAAAACTTTCACTTGGGCAGAGTGATTTAATTGCCCAACCACAGGAGAAGTCCTTGCAGAGGACCCCGCCGCATGGACATCGTGGTGGGTCACGCAAGTCCTCACAACGAAGCAGGCAGGTCCACCGTCATCTATCTCCGGAATTACTGAACCAGATTCGCGCCGAAAGCCACGGACGTGCTTACGTTCAAAAGCAGATCCGAAAGAAGACACCGATGGTTTTTGAGCTTTACGGGGAACATATTGAAGGTATCATCAGTCGACGATTAACTTATGCCCTTGCTGTCGAATCACTCGGTGGAGAAGTACACCACCTTGAAAAACTTAGCATCAAGTATATGTACAAGCAGGATGAGATGTCTCAAGTTGTTCAAGATATTGAGATAGATGCAGATTTGAAAATGCAAAACTTAGAGTCAATCGTTCATAAGTCTGAGCGTTTCCAAGTTGATAACCGAGTGCTTGCGCGTTGTCGCAGAGAAAAGATTCCGGCGCGGTTAACTCTCAGAGGTGGCGAGATTATCGTGGGGCTTATCA
Source organism: Candidatus Poribacteria bacterium (assembly GCA_022822005.1). Lineage (GTDB taxonomy): Bacteria > Poribacteria > WGA-4E > WGA-4E > PCPOR2b > PCPOR2b. Next base: position 32,759 of record JAJECO010000035.1, on the reverse strand, counting down.
GGTGGTTTAGTCAGTATGAGATAAAGATCCTTTTAGTTCATGGGGGCAACGTCATTGTATTCCGGCACGGATTACAAAGTTTTGAGATAGGTCCACGATGGGCATAAAGGCAGGAACGATTTGTCGGGTTGTGGCAAGTTTAGGTTCAGCGGACGGTTTTGTAAAACATCTACTACAACTAAATCTTCTTATAATCCATTCTCGCGTTCATAATTAGCGCGGACAACGGTTTTAATGCCTCCACGGATGTGAAAATCCCCAACAATCTCAAGTTTCCGCGGATCACACGCCGTAACAAAATCTGCCAGAATTTTATTGACGACATGCTCGTGAAATATTCCAACATCTCGATAAAATAGCAGATACTCTTTCAGCGATTTAAGCTCGACACACTGCTCGTCGGGGGTATAGGTAATCTGAATTGTTCCAAAGTCCGGCAACCCTGTTTTAGGGCAAATTGCTGTAAATTCTGGGGTCGTTACTTCTATGGTGTAGTCTTTGTCGCTATACTCATTTTTCCAAGTTTCAATGGCCGGCGTTTTCATCTCGCGGATATCACTCTGTAGACCATCATAGAATTGATGACGCATAAATGAAAAATCTCCTTTGAGTCTTTTGTTGCAGGAATGATAACATCATGTGAGAAATATCGTCAAGGAGTAATGCCGATGAATAGGGTCATTTAGTTTTTCTGTAGGTGCTTGCATCCCGCCTGTCCCGATTCATCGGGGATTTATCGGGGAGGGATTTCCCAATCCCGACACGTCGCTCTATGCGCGACTTCCCGACTCAGACTTTTCAAACAAAACGGGTAAAAAGCCTAAAACTGAATAGCCCTAGCCGATGAAGTATGTTTCTTGAAAGTAATCAAGTTCATTAGGCAGCTTTGCACAAGATATCCCGACCAAGGAACTTCGGGCATTTCGGTTCTCATCAATCGCACGGTTTTCCCTCGACGGTATCAGTTTACCGTGATATAATCTCCTTGCTGCTCAGATAAAAAATCCCTAAATTGCTAGATGACAATTATTGTAATCTAAAATCTTGAAGTTTAATTCACCGGAAACTTTTGAAGCATGGCGGAAGTTTTACGGCACCGACGAAATCTTACCTAATTCATTTTTTAGCACAGTTTGGTATTGAAAGGAGAGCTTGATTCCTATGTTGCAATTGACCCATCCCATCGTTGATATCGCTATTACGTGCAGTAATTTTGAGAAGTCGCTGCATTTCTACCACGAATGCTTAGGTCTGGAAATTGTTCTGGATATCCAAATTCCTGAGGACGTAGCGAAAGGAGCAGGCTTGGCGCCGCGAGGATTTCGCCAAGTTCGTCTGCAAGCAGGGCAAACACTCATTAAGTTGATGGGCATCGAATCGCCACCATCAACGCCCTCCTACAATTTCTCGGCTGGTGTGCGCTGGCTCACCTTTTTTGTTGAGGATGTATGGGGCACTGTCGAAGAATTGAAACAGAAGGGTGTGGAATTTCTGTCTGATCCGGTTGGAGCACCGGATGCTGGGGGTGTGGTTTGCGCAAGGGATCCCGACGGCATTCTCATAGAGCTCGTACAGAGGTGATGTTCCAGCTGCTTTTCAAATTAAAACCTATCCAAATGCCCAACCTTCCAAATGCTCGTAGACTGGAGAGATAACTCCCTAAGTGAGGGAGGGTTGCTGGATAGACACTAAGGAGCACTTTATGGCTACACAATTTGTTGCGGATTTTGAAGCCTATATGCCCGCTGAATTTAACGACGAACCTTACGGCAAGGCGGGGCTAATTGCGGTTGCTGATAAGGCTGGTATTGATGTCTGCGTTGTGTTTCCCGGCGGATTGCCACCCGATCCGGCGGAAATTAACGCGCACCTCCTTGAGGAAACCAAGGGAGAAACCCGCATTGTTCCGGGATGCCTGATCAATCCTACAATGGGCTCCGCTGCCTGCGATGACCTAAAACGGTGCGTTGATGCCGGTGCCCAGACAGTCAAGCTGATGGCAGCAGCACATCGCTATCGTCTGGACGCACCTTGCGTTGATCCAGTCATGGAACTCGCAAATTCGCTTGGCATTCCTGCTACTATCCATTCCGGTTCACCAATGAGTGGCTGCTCACCGGAGTTCATTGGAACGCTTGCAGAACGCCACCCAGATGTGACAATTATCATGGATCACATGGGCTATCGCGAGTGGACGCCATTAGCTGTTCAAGCCGCAGTTGAAAATTCCAATATTTATCTCGGTACAACCCTCATCGCCGCTGCGGAACCGATAACCATCAAGGGCATTGCACGCGGGGGACGAGTTGGCGCGGATCGAATCGTTTTTGGATCAAACTCGCCCAGTGGCGACGCCGTGAATGGTGTCAATGGTATCCGAAATATCGGGTTTACCGATGAGGAAGCCTCAAGCATCCTTGGTGGAAATCTGAAAGCAATTTATGGTCTCTGAAATTCGATTTGACTTGCCGCAGCTACTTGACTTTGCCACGCCCAGCGATCTCCCAAACGGTTTCCACCTGTTCATGTCTTACAGCGACCAACTCATCGTGTAGGTTACTTGTCATGCCTTGATGTAACGGAATGATAGCCAATTGGTCGCCAACACGGAATTTATGTTCTGACTCACTCACGTCGAGATGTCCGTGTTCAACGGACATCCCATATATTTTGACATCCGGGTATCCAACAATATGGCCATAAGGAGTGGGCGGATAGCTAGTGAACGTCTTGGCGCCACCATCAATGATAATTCGGTCCGCGGTCGGGGTGCTCACAACCGTAGCAATCATCCGCAAGGCACATCGGTCCGGATTGAGCGTCTCTGATCCAGATATGCGCGTCATACCTTCGTAGACATACGAGCCGCTGCGTGTTTCCGTGCAGCCAATTTCTTTGGACGCACGTTCCGCACCTGTCCCGCCTCCGCTGATGATATTGACAGGGATACCTGCACCATTTAGAAGGTCAACTGTTTCATCAAGGAACGGCTTTGCGCGGATATTGCTCCCATAGGTCATAATACCTTGAAAATCAAGGCCGGGCATCTCCGTCACTTTTTGGGCGAGTTCAAGCGTGGCTTGAGGGGATTGCACACCGACCCGGCGTCCTCCTGTGTCCTGTTCAATGACTACACGTACCGAGCAGCCATCCGCTGCTGCTTGGCTAGAGATTCCTTCGGCGGTTATCTCCGAGTCGAGAGCGACAGTAATCTTTGCTCGCTTGACCAATTGTGTCAACCGTTGCAATTTTGGCTTTCCGACGATGTTGTAAGGAATTAGGATGTCGTCAAGCCCGCCATCAACCATAGCCTCCGCTTCTCCAAGCTTTTGGGAGGTAATCCCCTTCGATCCGGAATCGACCTGCATTCTGGCAATCTCTGGAACTTTGTGAGTTTTTGTGTGAACGCGCAAATCAATGTCGATTTCCCGACAAAGGGCTGCCATATTATAGATATTACGTTCGAGAACATCAAGGTCTACAGTAAGTGCAGGTGTATCCAATTCGGAAATGTGCATATCATTCTCCTCAATCAATAAATTAACGAACAATCCAACCCTTTCGAGGTTGAATTGCACCATCGGGTTACTTGATTACTAAATTGCACACATACGGTCAATTAATAAACTGAGGGGCTGGGAAACACGAATCCAGACTCGCCGTATTATTCCCAACCCCTCATATATTGTAACTTACCACCATGTAATCGGTGTCATATTTACTGGTCAGCATCTTCAGCTTTTTTGAGATACTCGGGTTCTCGTTTTGTAGACTCCTCTTCGCTGCCTTTCTCTTCTATGCTCGGTTCAACTAAGTACTCAACCCGAAAGTCTCGGACAGATATAACGGGGTAGACTCCATCAAAGCCTACAACCTGCCCTTTGACTTCGACCCCACTAACACCTTGGTTTGCTTCTTGTATCAACTCATCAAATTTATCATTACCGCTAAAGACGGCCTTCTGGTCCCAACCCACAACCATCGCATGATTGATCTCTGATGTGTCAGCGCGCCAACGTCGCCAAAAAGGAACATTGCGTATGTAGCTGCGCGAGAACCCCGGATGTGCATAGAGATTGCCTGTGATTGTGGCTTCGGATTTGGCTACCCAAGCTTGGCTTCCGACCTGACTGCCCCGGAAACGTTGATCATTCAATTGACGGGTGATGTCATAAATATCAAAAGTACGTCCCTCATTGTACGGATTCTTACCCCGTCGTGGAGTGACTTCAACGATGGTTGTAAAATGCCGTTCACGCCCGTTTTTGTCAACGGCTGCGGAGAAACTCACATTCTCCGGATCCGCCCAAGGTTTCAATAAACGTCGAATCTGTCGGGCATCATCATTATTAACGAAACCGAAAAGGTGGATTTGGATGCTTTCCACTTCTGCATGGTTTGGATTGGTAAATCCTGCAAACAGAAGTGCGGAAAGGATTAGAAGGTTGAGGTGGAACTTTCTGGGTAACATTTTTCGTTCACTCCTTTAATTAATACCGCCTCGCCCCGACGATTGTTTCGTCGAGAGATCTGAAAAAATCAAGGAATCCAATACAGATACGCACTACTCCTTGGCTGACACGTGGAAATTACACCGAATATATACGCAAATTTTGTACCACCTTAGACGAAGAAGTGTTCCCTCGAAAACAACTTGCAAAAACGGAACTGGTCAAGCACCACCAATTGGCACTCCACACTCTACCCCGTATCATTATTGTAACACAGTTGCTTGTGGGATACAATCCATTACTACAACCAACCGAGGGTCATTTAGTTTTTCTGTCTTTTCAAACAAAACGGGTAAAAAGCCTAAAACTGAATAGCCCTAACAACCAACTGATTAACGCCCCGATGCCCGATGCAGTTTACCTCCAAAAATCAACACGCTCTTATCATTGATTTTTTTGTTTCGTTTAATTCGTGAAATTGCTTCATTCGTTAAGATGATAAAAAATCGACAGTCATATAAACGAGCCAGAGGTGGGGCTATTCGGAAACGCTGCTATCCTCCTTGACGTTGAGTTAAATATTGTGCCAGTTATTTCCTCGTAGGGCTAATTGCCAAAGATCCATTGAAGTCGCAGCTGATTAGGTCGATCCCACTGAAGCTGGGTATCGGGGCGGGACATAAGCCGTCTTCCATCAACTATATCGTTCTAAAAGAGCAGGGACGCATAGGCGAAGTTTGCTAGCCTCCTTGCTTGAGACTGTCCACAATTGAGGGAAATATCTTTTGAGTTATCAGCGAAATTTCATCATCGCCATAATCTCGCTGCTCATTCTTTTTGCTACCGGGGTTATCGGGTATTGGATTATTGAAGGGGATAATCCACATCAGAAGTGGACTATATTCGATGCTATTTTCATGACTGTCATTACATTGACAACAGTCGGATACACCGATGATAATATGTCCCAGGTGGGAAGGGCTTTCACCGTTTTCCTATTAATCGGTGGGTTTGGCATCTTTGTGTATAGTATTACCGTGGCAACTGCCTTTATTATTGAAGGACAATTCCGAGAGGTGTTTCGACGAAGGAAGATGGAAAAATCAATCGATAAACTTTCAAACCATTATATTGTTTGTGGTATAGGGGATACGGGAGTTCATGCGCTCGAAGAAATGATCCAAATGGACATGGATTTCGTCGCTATTGAATACGAGCAGGAACGGATTGATCATGAACTGGAAACGAAAAATTTCCTGTATGTTCATGGTGACGCAACGGAAGACGAAGTTTTAATTCGTGCGGGTGTTGAACGTGCACGTGGATTGATTACTTCACTGTCGCGTGATCAGGATAATCTATTTGTTGTTCTATCTGCGAAACAGCTGAATCCAAGATTGAAGATTGCCTCTAAAGCGGTTGAAGCCAATTCGCTATCCAAGCTGAAGCAGGCAGGGGCAGATGAAGTGGTTTTATCAGACCATATTGGCGGTATGCGATTGGCTTCGACGGTTACACGCCCAATCGTGGTTAACTTTCTGGACATTATGCTCAGGAGTCAAGAGACCACACGCTTTGCTGAATCAGTTATCCAGTCGGGAGCACCGTTGGTGGGGCTTACTCTGGGTGAGGCGCGCATCCCAGATCGAACGAACTTGATGGTTGTCGCTGTTCATAAACGAAATGGAGAGTTTATTTATAACCCTTCTGGAGGGTTAAAGCTGGAGGCTGGCGACGCCTTGATCGTTATCGCAGATAACGAGCAGCGACAAAATCTACACAAGTTGACAGGCTATACGCTTTGATGCTTCAGTGTCTCTCAGAGGCAAGCTGTCCGTATTGCTTCATCACATCTTGCAACCGATCCAAAGGGATAGCATGGATCGTGTTCCCCTTTTTACCGATGGTCGTCACTGCTGTAGTCATGGAGTTGAGGATTGACTCCTCGGTCGCTTCAATGACCGCTTGATACAGGGCATCCAGCCGACGATTGGCGAGCATCGTGATTGGGAATATCCCGCCTTCCGTCCGACGTGGAATGGTATTAGCGGTCGAAAAAGCAATTACAAATTCGCCGCTACTAACCGTACTTGGCGTACCGGTACGGGCGAGCCCATGTGTTACCCGCTTGGCAAGTTGCATCAGTTGGCGATGTACCAAGGGCGCATCTGTTGCTACAACGATGATGAACGAACCATCTCGACCCCACTCCGGTGTGAGTTCGGTGATTTCTTTGCCGACAGGAACACCGTTGATCTGCAACTGATGGCGCCGACCTCCGTTGGAATTAACCAGCACCCCGACCGTGTATCCGCCTCGATCTGCAGGCAAGACCCGTGACGATGTACCGATACCTGCCTTAAAACTGTAACACCGCATTCCTGTGCCCGCGCCAACACACCCCTCTGCAACGGGACCATCTACGGCATTTTCTATCGCCTGAACAGCGTGCTCTGCGGTGACATGAAGTCCGCTGATATCATTCAGTCCACCATCATAGCACTCTGCAACGATTGGCAGAATGATGTGGTTATCCGGATAGCGTTTAATCATGTATCGCACAACGCCGTCGTGAACAGGACCGACGCTAAGTGTATTTGTCAGCATAATTGGAGATTCAATCCAGCCTGCCTCATTCGCCCACGCCAACCCTGTCGCCTCGCCATTACCGTTGATGGCATAACCTGCACCAAATAGCTTATTGGTCCAAATATCGTCACGTGGAATCACAGCAGTAACGCCTGTCCGAACATTTTCACCATCTTTCAACGTGACATGCCCCACCTTTACCCCTGCGACATCCGTAATCGCATTGTGTTTGCCGGGTTCATAGATCCCGATTTTGATGCCAAGATCCCGGCCCCGTGCCCTGCCTTCGGGAACACCAGCACTTTGATCGGAATTGGCAGGCAGCCAGCCGGATATTAAACATAAGCACAAGCAGAACCATAATCTTAGGTATTGTTTTCTCATTACTTTGTTCCCTCAATATTATGCCAACATCTAGGAACGCGAACGTGAAGCCAGATTGGGAAGTTATATTCAGAAAGGTGGTGCGAATCCATCCTTGCCTTCACCCAGATTCGGCAAACTCTCGCGAAGAACCTTAAAAACTTCATTGTAGTGCTTCATATATTCATCACGAAATAATGAAGGCTTACAGCCAAGCTTTTCCGTCATAATTGCAAATGCCTTCTCGCGTGTATTTGCAATAAACTTTCCCTGTTGGAAATGAAAAGGCTGCGCGATAAATTTTTTAATATCTGTTTTTAGCAAACTCTCACTGAAAGCATAGGCGTCTTTCACTAGCAGTAAAGGCGTCATTGTAACGCAGGTTTCAATCCCAGCAGCTTGTATCTCTGCAATTGCGCGCATCCGCACAGAGTTAGATGGACAGTATGGCTCGAAAGTCCGCCTTATATCTTCGTCGTCAGTGGTAACTGTCATATTCACCTGAACACGCCCACCGTTGTCTTCGATGAGGCGGAACAGGTCACAATCGCGGACGACCATGGGACTACGTGTTTGTACTACCAACTTGGGTTTGTGCCGCTCTGCTATGATGTTCAGTAGATCGCGGGTTATCTCTAGTTTGCGTTCAATAGGTTGATAGGGGTCGGTAACGCTGCTCATGTAGATCAGCTTGCCATCGAGAGAACGCTTGAGACTACCTAGCTTGCTGACAGCGTTCTCTTTGACGTTGACCCAATAACCCCAATTGTCGCGCTTTTCGCGATTACGACTGAAAAACGCGGCGTAGCAATAGGTGCAGCCAAACGAACAACCACTGTAAGGATTCAGTGTATAGTCGTAGGCGTCCATAAATCCAGTGGCAGGCGTCAATATCGCGCTGGTAGGCTTATATTCTACGCTGGCTTGACCGATGTGTTCAAGCCGCTCAAGATGTAATGAAGGTTCTTCAAAGGGCAGGGTTTGTTGGACCGGTGTATTCATTAGCTACGCTCCTTTCCATAGATCAACGTGCGAGGTGGTGCAGTCCACCGCACTTTCCCTCTCAGATAATATTCTTTGGATCCGAGAGATCCTTCTGGCAAACGGTCAAGTAAATGCTCTCGCCATTCAGTGGTTTTAGGAAGAACTCCTTGCAGCGGAAGGTCCCTCGTTTCCAATCTTTGGTGGCTATCGTAGCCTCCAATGACAGATTCGGCGATGTCGCTTTTACTTGGATAGCACGCTACAAACGTTGGACAATCGTGCCTATATGTGCGAAAATTCTGTAGCGTTTCTTGGATCTCTAGGCGGTTTGAATCATATACGGTATGAATAGTAAGTAATAAAAAGGTAGGATAACGGTTCGGATTATACCCCAAAGTTTCAGGATATGCGCTAAGATACGAGTCAAACGAGTCAAATAATTCACAGGTGCCCATGAAGTACCAAGTCTCCAACAAATCTGATAGGTCAGGCTGCCCATCGATAATAGCACGGAATTCCGACCATAGCGTTTCACCAATCCTCTTCATCGGCTGACTTGGATCAATACCATCCACGGAAATGACGTCATGCAGATGCTCGGTTGCCGCAATTGCTGTAGCAAACCGCACAGACAAAGCACCACACCCCACATCAATGATTTCGACCGGATAATTATCTTCCATTTCTTTACGGAGGGTGTCTTCATACAATTGCCGCAATATTGCAAGTGCAACGTTGATTTGGCGCGGTTGATACCATGTAATGTAGAACAGTGCGACCCACTCATTATTGTAATCAGGCGAGCCCCTGCCCTGAAGTTTTTCCAACTCGTCTTGTGCTTTTGCAACTTGTTCTACTACTTGAATACCATTTAAGCCTCTACAGAGGCGACTGAACTCTTGCTCCGCTACAGTTGCGATTGTCTTGTCCAAAGCATTGGCAATAATCTGGTTGTTCATATTTTAATTACCTTCGTTGAAGAAGTATAAAAATAATGTGTGACTTCAAAGATGTGTTGGACCAGTAAGATCAGAGTTCGTATCCCTTCTTGAAAACCGTATTGTCCATACAAATAGCCTCTTTATTCATCAATCATGGCAGGAGGAGTGTGCAGCTTGGTTTGGGATCGCTTAGTCTTACCCTCTCATATTAAACCCGGATCGAAATGTTATACTTCATTTCAATTCAGGTTTCCCGGCGCGAAGCCATGCAGTATACCAGTAGCTTGCAGTTGCTGTTGCTGCGTCATTCATTCGCTGCACCGCTATCCAACCGCTGAGTCGGAAGAGCTTTTCCAGATACGGTGTGCCGTAGGTGGCTTCGCCTAACTTTGCCTTGCGATCAGCGTGGAGGAGGTTGTCAGCGTATACATAGCTATCAAGTACAATGTCAAAGGCGGCCTCCAGTGGATCTTCAAGTTCCGATGCCATCTTCGGTGCAAGGTGAATTTGCTCTCCATAAGCCTCCACCATATCATCCTCAAAGCGTTGATGCACGCCATGTTGGTTGGTCAATTGCCCGTTGTAGTTTTTAACGACATGCAGTGGCATGTGGATATCCTCGATGTAGTGGGCAAGTGCACCAGCGGCCCCCACAATTTTTTTGGTATCACCTGATTTCATCGCCTCAGATAGTAGTCGCGTGTAATCAGCGATACGCCACGTCGCCAAACCGCGTTTTGTAACATCTTCCACGCCAAATTTCGCAACAGCCTCATCATAGTCGTGGGGCAGTTCTACAAACGGATAGGGACCGTAGATATCAATATCCAGAAAATGCCGAGGACCTTCGGCGCGATCCCCTGTTTTGTAGACATTGAGACTGGTCAAGGATAGCAGCTTCTCCTTTGTATCAAGGGCAAAATGGGTATCCCCTTCGGATCCGAGCAGCACCGGCTCCGCACTTCGATTTTCAAAAATATCCGCTTTATCCCCTAACAGATATAGCTTATCTGCCTCTTTCCGAATTGGATACTCCTGTTCACCTATCGTTATATACCATCTGCCATTTTTTCCGCGGAGCGAGACCGAGGCGTTTTGTGGGAAGTTGATTCCGTGCGTCTCAAACACTTGGCGTAAGTCCTCGGTAATCTGTCCGCTATTCAGATCATCTTCGTACTTCAACCCAATCCGAAATAGCAGCTCCCTTCTCCACCGATCAGGATCGTTTGAGTGATAGGCGAGTTTTTGGCGGTGCTTATCAAAAAATGGGGAAATTTCTGGAGGCAGAGAGTCGCAGGCGGCATCAGTCATTCGCTCATGCGCGTTGCTGCCCCAAGGAAAAACTTGAGGTGCATAGCAAGCGATTAGAATGGCATAAACAGATAACGAAATAAAGGTTGACCGAATTTTTGTTTTCATCTTAAAACGGGTGAGGGCTTAACCCGATTCCTTTCAGTTGTTCCATGTAGATACGGCGGATATTATTAAAGATGTCAATATAAGTAGGTGTACGGTAATCGGGGTAAGTCCATTCCCAAGGCTGGAAGGTCTTACGGTAAAACTTGAGCGTAATTTCGGCGTAAATGCCATCTTGGAGATAGATGCGGTGGGCATGGTCTTTTGTCGAAGCAAGTACCAACTTTGCCGCCGTAATGTAGCCCGGATCAAGATTAACCGGGCGGGGAGCCGAATCACCCTTTGCAAACTCACATTCGACTGCATTAGAAAAGCGTTTGGCGGACGCGAGTTCCTCAGCGGGAATAAGTCTATCAAAACTCACGAACTGACGCTTCAGATCTCTCCCCATCTCCGCTTCATAGTAATCGGTATAATCAAAAGGCAATAAATCGCTGGCAAAATCAACCCGTCCAAGCTGTTCCGACAATCGTTGATGCACAATGGAGAGCAGATCGGGAACCGCCGTAATAATCCCAACAATCAGTTTAACAGGTGGATGAGATTTGATTTGCCCCATATTGACATGACCCTCACGGATTTAACCTATTGGCATCAGATAAAAATCAAGATGCGACTGCTGCTTCTCCAAGATGTTCCGCCATCCAGATTTTCAACGGGACATCTTCGTCAGTCGGTGAGGTATAGCCGTGCCAACTGGTACTCGCGCCCAGTAATTGCCGTCGAATCGGGTCACATCGGTCTATAAAGTCCCCAACGGTCATGTCGTCCCTTGGGCGTAGCCAGCGGTAGCTGTAGCCATAGAATAGCACCTTGCGCGTGACATCCGATTCGTTTGGGCTGCGGGAATGCCAGATACGCCGGTCGAAAATGACTGCGGTGCCGGGCGGAACGCAAACCGGAGTCGCCCCTTCCGGATCCGAAACTTCATCGGCGGGAAACTCCAGTTTATTCTGAGTGTGGCTTCCCGGAATGACGTAGAAATTTCCTCGCCCTACTTCGGTTGTATCGGTAAGGAAGTAACCAACCTTCACCGAAACTCGTGGACGAGGATCGGTTTCCAATTCAGAGTTCAAGCGTCCACTGTCCTGATGCCAGCCCAACCGCTGCTTCTCCTGCTCTGCATCCGGTGGTGGGGGTGTGATATCCATGTGGGTGAGGTAGAGCTGAATGTTCCAGCCAAGTATTCCCCACACTTTGGGGAATATCTTGTGCCAGTCGAGCAGATCTAAGAAGACTTCGTCCTGTCCCACGAAGTCCAGCTTATGTACCCACTCGTGAGCATCCATGTTCGTCTCTGCCCGGTGTTGACTATCGATCCGGTCCACCACTGCCTCAATGTCAGATGTCATCTGCGGTGTTAGCGCATCAGGAACGATTAGGAAACCGTTACGCTCGAATTCAAGGCGTTCATCTTCAGTTAGACAGTAATCTAAACATGCAGTATCCATACATGCCTCCCTCAATTATGTCTGCTGTACTGTCCCTATACTATTTGTGTTTCTGAAACGCGTAATACATTAGGCGCTGCCGACCCTATTCGGTATAGACCGCTTCGATCAATCCTTTCATATAACCGATAGCAAAGAGCCGTTCCATACTATGTTCGTCCGGAATGCTCGCATCGCCCATTTTTGGAAAATGATCTGGACGCGCGACTCCCGCATAACCAACGTCACGATAAGCGCGTACACACTCCGCCATATCAGCCTGTCCATCATCGTGGAACACTTCTACGAACTTATCTGGTGTCCCTTGTACATCCCGGAAATGAACGAAGAAAATCTTCTCCTGCTGTCCGAAATGCCGAATCACTTCGGGTAGGTTGTCGGTCATCAAGGAAAAATTGCCCTGACACAGACCAATTCCGTTGACGGGACTTGGCACCAGATCTATTAGTTTCTGGTAATTTTCCACGCTGCTCATAATCCGGGCGACCCCTCGGATGGGTGACAACGGCGGATCATCTGGATGCATCGCCAGTTTGACATCGGCTTTTTCCGCAACCGGAACCACACGTTCCAGAAAATATTTCAGGTTCGCCCATTGCTGATCTTCAGTGATAACGCCATGTTCGGTCAGAGGTGCATTCTTCATATAGTCATGGTCATAGCCGCTGACTTGAGATCCACCGCGTGAAGGAATTGTAAAAGATGTTCGGAGGACAAAAAGAATTGGCATCCACGCAGGACACCACACCGGAATCCCCAACGCCCCCATGTTACGGATAAACTCACAGATGACATCGATTTCTTCATCGCGTCCCGGCAAACCGAGTTTTATTTTCTCCATCGGGGGACGGCTCTCAATCACCTGTAGGTCAAATCCGCCATCCTCGTATGCAGCTTTTAGACGGGCAAGTGACACGTAACTCCAGGGCTGTTGTTCGTCACTTACATTCGGTATCGGATTCAAGTCCAAGCCGCCAACCACATACTCAACACCGGCCTGTTTGGCTAATGTCCAGACGGGGGTCGGTTCCGGTCCAAGTGCCAAAGCAATCTTTACCATTTTCGACTCCTTTCTGATTAAAGTGAAAAACCGAATTACATGCTGTCGCGTTTCCAGAGCTTTCGATAAATTATATCACAACCATCAATGGCTTCAATCGAAAAACCGTTTTAGCAGCAGTGAGGATAAAGCGATAGACACTGCATTGCCACTGTATCGCCTTGACTAATTGGAGCTTAGAAGTTTAATACAGAAATTTTCAAAGCGGATCCAATGTTCCCCCTCCGGCGGACCGTTGTAGCACTGGATACTCACCTGATCGTCGCCCGGTGGAGGCAGTTCTCCCGTCGCTGCTGTGTGAAATTCTGTATCACTTGAGGGGCAATACTGCGCTTCCCACGAGTCAGCAGTAACCAGCAGGCGCAACCGGACACTATTTGATGGCATCGCTGCTCTACCGGGGATAATGTAGATATCACCATCAATGAGTTCCTTAACCTCCTTGAAGACCGGTTTGTCATCATTATACCACGTAATTCCCGCCTGCTCGTACTGCTGTGTGGGTAGGGTATGGTTGGTGATAGTTACTTCAATAGCGTAGGTGCCATTGCTACGGTCTGGCGCAGTTCTCAGTAATGCATTCCTGACCGTATCTGCTACACCGGGGCGAACACATATCTCCAGTCCACCGTCCCGGAGACGCCAATCGTCAGAGTCTTCCCGCAGCCAAGACCAACCTTCATCAAGTTGACCATCGAAGTGATCTTCAAAGATAATTTGTTCATTAGATGAACTCATGTAAGTACCTCCATTTGGGGTTGGGCGTCAGGCTTCCTCCCTTAAAACGGGGTATTGGATTTTAGCGCGACGCTTGGTTAAGTTAAAAAGTATTGGTGAGACATGCTCCATCACTTCTGAGATTACCGAAAGCTGTAACCCCGCACGAGCGGTTTTTCGATTCAATCAACGCCTCAGATCTCAATCCCCAATTCACGGTTTGCGACGTTCTGGTAGGTGTTCAGTTTCCCGCCGACAACCTCTTCCATATTGACAGTCCGGTCCGCCTCAGAGGATTCATGGCAAGCCATCACAAGGGCAACAGCCAGCAACCCCTCCTCTGCTCCAACCTCGACTGATATCCCATTGTCGATGGCATCCAGAAGTTCCGCGAGTTCCATAGCGAGGATGTTTAAGTCGCCTCCGCCGCCTACACCTGCCCCGGATTGATCGTAATACACAAGTCTTTCACCACCGAAAAACCGAGCAGTACGGTCATCAAGCGAAAAATTAGGAACAAGTGCTAATACATCGTTGCCATCAAGCGCACCATCCTGATCGTCTCGGAAGAGGCGTAATGGCTGGCCTGTGCGCACCGATGGCAGATCAATCTGACCGTCGCTGCCGAAGATCGTGAAGCGCCGAAATCTGGGACCATGCGCCGCTTGGTCATATAGCCACTGACCCAACGCATCACTTTCAAATTCAAGGGTTGCCATCATTAGGTCAGGGGCATCTGCTGCCTGAACATCGGGATAGGTGTGGGCATAGTGATCATGAAACCCCTTTACACGGGTTCCTTTAAAGATCCGCTCACGTTCTTGAAGGCGAACCTGGCCCGTTACCTGTCTAACGGGACCAGCCAAATATATCTGCATGTCGGCGTTGTGGACGCCAGACTCCAGTATTGATCCACCCTGTTTGCGGAGATATTGCCAGCCGCCAGCGGATGCGTTACGTCCACCGCCCGCCGAGAAATCTAAAACCGTGCGGATATCGCCGATAGCACCCACGTCAAGTAATGCTTTCGCTAGGCGGCTTATCGGGTCGCGCCGATAGTTCTCTGCTACCGAGAGCACCGTGCCGTATTGCTGGGCAGTAGCCTGCATTGTCCGGCAGGCTGCCACGGTTGGTGCCATCGGTTTCTCACATAGAACATGCACACCATTTTCTGCTGCCACTCTGGCAACCGAGTGATGGGCAGATGCCGCAGCAACGATGTCCAGGACCTCTACGTTTGAGCCAGCAATGGCATCTTCAGGTGAGCGGTACGCCTGTGGTCGATTACCAAAAAACTCCTCTGCCTCACCCGCAACGAATTCTGCACGTTCCAACTCTGGATCAATCACTGCAACAAGTTCAATGCGTCCGGGCTCGAAATTCTCTAAGACACGATATCCACGCAGGTGCCGGCGACCCATACCACCGCAGCCCGCGAGGGCAAGCCGATGACGTTTATACATCTTTCCTTCTCCTAATACCAATCATGACGATGATTCGCTAACTGAGAGAGGAGGTAGGTGAAACGCACCGTGGCTGTGTTGTAGCCTGTACACCTACCATCGCTTAAACGCATAGGTCGGTATACCCGTCACCAACCCAACGATTCCCCAGATGCTGCCTATCGTGAATGCACCCAAAACCAACCCCAGAAAGAACGGGAAGGTTCGACGATAAGTCTGTATGCCTCCATGCCTGAGGATTGCCCCTTTTACCACCCAACTGATAAGAAACGGAAACCACAGATGTTCGAAGGGCAAGTATCCAGTTATCGGATAAGCCAACGGATGCAGCGGCCACCATAAGAACCGTAATCGCAGCACTGTGTTGATGAACACAACCAGGGCGCCAATACCAACGGCACTGAGCGACTGTGCATCCGGTTCTATTGGACGTACAAGCCACCGCTCAATTACTGTGTAAGCACCAATGCCACGCCCCTCACTGACACCTCCCCATTTATAACTGAATTGCAGAAATGTCCAGAACGTTACGATAATACCCACAACGACGGAGAACATAATGACTTTTCCAAGTTTGCGGGTATCCATACCTGACCGATCTGCCAGTTTGAAACTTTCAAGCATGTACGGCATCGGATGGTTTCTGAATTGTTTCGTGAATGTCCAAAACGGTGCTGCTGCCGTTAATGTCTGACTTTCGAGTTTACGACTGCCCACCATCGCTATGAAAAGTTGGAGCGGACCATAGTGGTAAATCCCGTGTATTGGGGGACCGAGTTCCGCTCGTGTTCGCGTGTGTGCAAACGCAATAACGAAGTAGACTCCGAAGAACGCCAAGCCAAACTGAACGGTTGTTCCAGCTTGATATGAAAAAAACACCAAGAAGCTAATTCCTACAATTATGCCAAGCACCGCGGTTCTATACTTTATCGGTTCATCGGAATCGTCTACCTCAGACCTTGCTCCGATAGCCCTTTTTATGACCTGCCAAATCGGTTTCCGACCCAGCCAGAAGGAGACAATGGCGATTCCCAGATATCCACCAAGTACCTGCTGCGCAACAAATGGATATCCGGGCATATTGACCCCTGCCATACTACCTACAACTCGTTCCGCTTTCCAAAGAAGAAAAAAGAACCAGCACGAAAAGAGGAGATCGAGTGGGATGGCAAAGGCAAGACCAATGGCAAAAGGATTAAACTGAACGGGGAAATTGCCCATCGTGTTAAATGGGCGCTCTGTAAAGTAGACGTTGAGGTTGTATCCAAGCGGAATCTGCGGAAGTACAGGAAACAGGTAGGTTGTCCCATTAATCAGATTAATACCAGCAGCTAAACCAAAACCGAGCCAAAGCAATTTGTTTCTGAAAAATGGATGATGCCCATTTCCTTCGCGGCTCATCTCATAAGGCAAATGAACGAGCGGGTAAGTTAATTTCTCCTTTTCGATCCACTGTCTCCTGATAATTATGTTCAAGCAGAACATGGTAAACGCAACCACCGAAAGGAAAAGCGTCCACCATACCATCGGTTCAAGCCAGCCTCTGATATGGGCTGCGGTGTAAAATGTTGACTCACCCTTGTAGAACCCGTAAAGCACCTGATCGTCATTTACGGTAAGTCGTTGTGATAAATACTTCCAAAAGAGGTTGCTCCAATCATTTTCTGGCGTTGCAGACCAACGGGCAGTACCCAACGTGCAAAATATGGATTGGCTAAAATCATGACCACTGACGCAGACCGCTAAGAGGAGCATTGTATAGACTGTCAGCAGCTCCTGTTGACTCAATGCAATCCGCGGTACCCACCGCTTCAGCAGCATGTTCACCAAGATCAAGGACAGGAAAGTGAAAACTGCATTATAAAAAATCGTCATCGTGGTTGGGTATTGCGTATTCCAAACCGTTTCCCACTGTACGACGATATAGACGTTAATTGGTACAAGCGCTAAACCGATGAGTACCGCTCGTAAGGTAACATCGGCTTTGCTATCATTTTTCGTCGGGTGCGCCATGCTTTCCCCAGTCCCGTGAACAGTACAAAATCCAGTGAGAGTCAAGACTTTAGGATCTGCCTCGCTCCAACTACGCTATTATATCCATTCCTCCCTGCGTGTCAATGGAAAACTGTTCGCTCCTGTGCCCCTCATGCACCCCATATATTTCCATGTTGACGGGTGGGACACCAATTTGCTAAACTCTCGTTGCGCAACATCTGGATTATGGATTTATCTGGGGCAACGATTGTCCAAGCTGGAGGTTTATCATGATTATTGATGTACATACACACCTTTCTACCCGTGAGCAGTGGGGCAAAGTTTTCGTCGAAGCGTTCGATCGGGGATACACCGGTTATACTGGGATTGACTTGGAAGTCACGCCCGAAATACATTGGGAGGCTGTAGCGACGGTTTCGCGTGCAATCGTTTTTGGGATTAATTCCATCGCGCTAGGTATGCACACACCGAATGACGCCATTGCCGCGTACGCTAAGGCGCACCCGGAAAAAATCATCGGCTTCATGTCGGTTGACCCGAACGACCCAAACGCATTAGATGAAATTGATCGAAGTGTCAACGATCTGGAATTAAGGGGTATCAAGATGAGTCCGGTATACCAACACTACGATCCAAATGGCGATAAAGCGCGACGGTTGCATCGTCGTGCAGAAGAATTGGGACTCCCCATCCTGACACATGCAGCGTACCATGTCATTGCCAATACGCCGATGGAGTGGGCAAATCCGCTGCTCTACGATCCCGTGGCTCGCGAATTCCCGAACCTGAAAATTATCCTCGCTCACATCGGATTGCCTTGGTACACTGACGCGATGGTGATGATCCGTAAGCATCCAAATGTATTTGCCGATGTTTCTGGTGGTGTTCCCCTGCGGCCTTGGTGGGGGTATCAGGCATTGGCATTCTGTCATGAGAACCGCGTGATGGACAAGCTCCTGTTCGGCAGCGACTTTCCAATCGCCACCATTGAGGAAACTATTGCGGCACTCCGCACTGCCAACCGCTTCGCCGAAGGTACCGGTATGCCACAGGTTCCAGAGGATGACATCGAAGCCCTCATCCATCGCGACTCCCTCTCCCTACTTGGGTTGGATTAGTGAGACTAATCCGATAATCAACCCTACTTCATTCTGTTCGTCATAGTATATAAGGAGATGGAGAAATATGATAGGAAGACAGCATCGCCAGCGAAACGTGGTGATATCTAATTTATTTTTAGGCTGCCAGCAACTAAAGTTGTTTCTACGAAGCCAGAAACAGTCAACTAGAATTGGTGCAGGATTCGGGACCGTTGCAGGCCTGCTTTTCTTGATACCCGCTTATCTTCTCACTCCTCTGACAACTTTTGCGCAAGATCCACCCATTAGAGAAGATCAGATCGCTATTCAAAACGCCCACGATTTATACTATGCCCAGAAGTATTCGGAGGCGGTTGAAGCGTATCAGGTTCTATTAAAAACACCGTTGCGCCAGCACTCAAAAGATGCGATCCGCATGAATTTAGGACGGTCCTACGCAAAACTGGGTGATGATGCCATGGCACTCCAGAGTTTTTATGCCGTGATCGACGATGATCCAGATGGTTCGTATGCGAGTCAAGCGGTACACCGAATTGGAGCGCTTTTTCGCGAGCGGTATCAGTATAAAGAGGCGATTGCCCGATGTCGCCAACTTGCTGGCAAATATCCAAATACGCAAACCGCAGCGATCGCGCGTTATCTGGTTGCCCAATATATTTTCGCAGATGGTGGCTATGACGAGGCGATTGAAAATTACCGCAGTTTCCTAAATGATTTTCCGTCCTCTCCGTACCGAAACAGTGCGCTCAATAGCCTTGTTCGGCTTTATCGGCTCCGTCACAGATATATTGATGCAGAAGAATTAATCCGGGATGAACTGCGCCAAAAACCGAATGATATCAATCTGATAGAACGGTTGGCGGACCTTTATAAAGCACAGGAAAAATACGATGAGGCGTTATCTCTATACCGTTCTGTCCTTGAACAGAATCCGAAAAATACAGATATTCTGAAGAAACTTGGAGAGCTTTACGCGGAGCGTGGTCAGCAGGATCTTGCAGCGGAGCAGTGGACCAAGATTGTCCAAGATGATCCGGATCAAGCCTACCGATACCAGCAACTGGGATCGATATATACCTCTCACCAGATGTATGAAAAGGCTGTCGAAGCTTATGAGACAGCTATCAGTCTTAACTCCAAAGATGTCCAACTCTACAATCGGCTTGCAGACGTGTACAAAATCCAAGGGCAAGTTGATATGGCCGTCAATACCTATCTGCGTGCATTGAGTGTTGTGGATATTGGCTACAGCGGACGTGATACACTTGTCCAAAGCATGGCAGAAATCTACGAAGGAGTTCAACAGGAACGTCTGCTTGAGCAGGTAATTGACCGGATCCAAGTATCGTTGAGAACGGAACGAAATCCGAGCCTGACGCTGGCTTTGGCGGAGGTGTATTTCTATCGTGGGGATTTAGATTTGGCGCTCAAACATTTTAAGCGGATGCGCCAGCTTTACCCCGCTGACCGTGGACGTATCCTCGAAAAGTATGCACAAATTCTGGAGCGGAACCAAAACCCTAAAGCAGCAGATTTTTATCAGGCAATTGCTGAACTCTTCCCGAATACGCCTCTGGCTTGGACTGCACGGATGAAATTGGCACAATTCTATGAACGGTCGGGACGATGGGAGGATGCTCTGACAGTTTTAACAAATATGACGCAGCGAAGCAGCCAACCAGTTGCACAACTGCTCTTGGGCAATGTATGGTTACACGGAATTCGTGATCCGGGGGCGGCACTACAAGTTTACTTGGAGTTAGCTAACCAACCGCTGTCAACAGACCAAAAAATGCAAGTTCGACTCGGCGTGGCAGCGTGTTACATTTTGCAGGGAAAATTCGAGGAAGCAGAAAGCACGCTTCGTCCGATTGCCGATGTAAACAGCAATTTCAAGGCGGATGCCCAAAAGCTGATCGGTGATGCACACTTGCTTCGGGGCGATATTGAAGCCGCAGTTACGGCATACAAGCGTGTGCTTGATATTGCGATGTCCAATCCGTTGAGCAACGATTCTCTGGACAGGATTGTTCTAATTCAGTCCAATTCAGACTACAGCAGCGAACCTCTCAAGCGTTACCTTGAAGCACTACGCAGCGATTTAAGCGGAGAGACCGAAGACGCATTGAGATTGTGTCAGGAGACAATGAAGGAATACCCGACAGCACTTATCGTTGATGATCTTTGGATGCTGATTGGTGGAATTCATCAGCGCGAGGCACGATATACTGACGCTATTTCAGCATTTCAGCACGTCGCCATTTTGGAGGGGAGTCCTATCGCGGCGGAGGCAACGGCAAAAATCGCAGATATCTACCGTTGGCAGCTCAACGAACCAGGCAAAGCACAGGAGACCTATTCCGCACTCATTCAAGATTATCCTGAGAGTGTGATTGTCGCCTACGCTCGGCAGCAGCTCGATGCACTTATGAAGGAGAAACAGTAAGCCGGAAAGCGTTTGGGGAGACCTATCTCTGTGAGCACAAAAAAGGCAGGGGACTTAACACAAGTCTCCTGCCTATACCTACGAAATACGAATCCGGTTATACACTGAAAGATTCGCCACAACCACACTCAGACCTCGCATTTGGGTTGGTAATCTTGAAGCCTGACTCCATTAGACCATCTTTGTAGTCCAACGTCGAACCGGCGAGATAAAGTGTGCTACGCGAATCGATAAAGACCTTCAATCCATGTTGCTCGAAGACCTTATCACCATTCCGTTGTTCATCGAATCCCAGATTGTACTGGAAACCGGAACACCCGCCCCCAATAACCTGCATACGCAGACCGTGCTCTGCGCTAGCATCTACAGCCTCTTGTCCCATCGCGTCCTGCATTAACAGGTGTGCTTTTTTCGCTGCAGCTTCGGTCACTATAATCATTTTGATTCCCCTTTGTTATTTAGATGTGAAATATAATTATGGATTGCAGCTTTTAATACCTTTTCGGCAAGTTCAGCATAGCGTACTTTATCCGGCGGTAATCCTCCAAGTGCTTCATCAACTTGTCGATCTGTTATGTCTAATACTTCTTGAATTGTGTGTTCTTTGATCAGCTCTGTGATGAGGGAACTGGCTGCGATTGCGGTTGGACACCCAAAGGCTTTAAACTTTGCATCGACAATCCGATCTTGGGAAACCTTGATTGTGAGTTTCATCATTTCGCCACTGGCAGGTGTGCCAACAACGCCTACTCCGTCCGCATCTGCAATTGTGCCAACATTCCGCGGATTTTCATAATACTCGATTACCTGTGCGGTGTGCATATCCGTCTCCAAATCCCCGCTCTCATGAAGACAGGCTCTATGGCGACGAAAGCCATCTGTCTATATTATATTTCACTCACATATCAATGTCAAATTTACTTTGAACATGGTGAAACTGATTTTTCACGTCTCAGTATTAAGGGTTGCATCCTGCAGCCGGCGGAGTTTGAGGATAAAGGAATCCTCATTGAGTGTGACCATATCGTAGGTAATTGCTGTTCCTTTTGCTAAATCTGTCTTCAATTTAGCCCCGGGTGCC
Source organism: Candidatus Poribacteria bacterium (assembly GCA_022822005.1). GTDB lineage: Bacteria > Poribacteria > WGA-4E > WGA-4E > PCPOR2b > PCPOR2b. Next base: position 10,702 of record JAJECO010000035.1, on the reverse strand, counting down.
AAGCCCAGTGGAAGCAGGTTATCCCCGCGGGCAGTCTCCGCTTTTTCTGCCAATCCGTTAACCGTATATCCGCCCCCACCATCTAAAATCTCTCCGCGCTTCAGATCTCGTTTTGCGACAGTAATCACCTCTGCAGTCGGTGTAGTCAAGGGTGTACCCGTGGGCTCCCCATAGAGTGCAGCCTTGACAATAGAGATGGGTGCTGCCACCGCTACGAGATGATACGGTCGATAGAGCAGAAAGTTTTTGCCATTACCCCCCGGATGGAGATGGTAGCCCGCCAAATCCTCCTGAGTAAAAGGATGGTCGGTTCGGATAACCACAAAAACCCCCATCCGAAGTGGTGAGTCTAACGGGGTTATCCCATCCTCCGCCACGCTATTGGCTAATTCAACTACCCCATGCTGACTCAGGAGCCCTCCCTCTTCTCGCAGGCTGAAAGCTTGAGGAATCTGGGACAGATTAAGTGAAGGTTCGTGCATACCTCGTACGTCCGGCGGTAGACCGGTCATATTCGCAAGTGCGGTCATCTCAACCTGTGCCTTGGTGCCATCGCGGAACGAATTGAACATTTTCAGGTTAATTGTTCGCCGTTTGATCATTTCTTGGCTGAATCCGAAACGGTCTGGTACCGTATCCGGCGTACCCTCTCTATCATCACCATAGAAGACTGTACCACGACCCGCAGCCACAATTTCAAATCCGAGCGTTTTTGCCCAATCCACGATGTTCATGGTTACGCCGGGTTGATCACCATCTACAAGGGTGTAGACGACACCAGCAGTATCCGCCAGGCGGCTCAGATAGGGTCCTATGGTCACATCGGCTTCCACGTTAACCATCACCAGGTGTTTGTTATGGGTCAATGTATGATATGCCATGTGGGCACCAACCTCCGGAACCCCGGTAGCTTCCACGACTACATCTATCAAATCAGATTTGGGGAGGAGTAGCCCATCTTCGGTTATCGCTCGTTTGCCGCTGTGGATGGCTTCGTTCAATTCCTCGACGTTTTGTACAACTTTTATAGCGTCCGCTGGCACGCAACTCGCTGTGTACGCGTGTTTGGCGTGATCCAAATTAATATCGGCGATAGCGCTGGCTTCGACACCCTTCATTTGGGAAAGTTGTGCCACCAATCCCGCACCGAACTTGCCGGTACCGATAATACCCACGCGGATGGGGTTATTCTCCGATGCACGTTTCGCTAATAATTTACTGAACATTACGGTCTCCTTGTGTTGCGCAGGTGTAGGGTGAGAATTAGTTCGCTTTTAGGCGGAGGATCTCATGCCACAGTCTCTCTACCTCTCGTTCCAACTCTTCAAGGGTTCCATCATTCTCAAGCACAAAGTCTGCGTACTTGACCTTTTCGGATAGTGGCATCTGCGAATCAATCCGCGCTTGAGCCTCGGCTTGACTGGGAGGGCGATTTTGCTCAATGGCTCGTTCCAACAAACGCTGAAGTTGGGTTTGCGTCGAAGCCGTGACTACTACGATGACATCCACTGTATCTTGCGAGTTCGCCTCAATAAGCAACGGTGCATCAATCAAGACAACGCAACTTGCATCCTCGGTGACAAGTCTATTCGCTTCGGAACGAGACCTCTCGACAATCGGCGGATGCATTATTGCGTTCAAACGCTCGCGGGCAGCCTTATCATTGAAGACAATTGCACCGAGCTTTGGGCGGCTAACATCACCAGATTCGTCAAGAATATCAGATCCAAACGCTTCAAGCAACGCGCTCATAACGGGGCTTCCGCGCTTGAGCAGCTGATGCCCAATTTCATCCGAGTTAATTGGAATCGCGCCCTTTTTTGATAGCAGTTTGGATACAGTCGATTTGCCACAGGCGATGCCGCCCGTAACACCGACGATGATGCCGCGGTCAGAAGCTATTGGTTTCATCAGATTTTTGGCAGTAGATCCATTACCCTTTAAGGTCACGGGCAGCGGTTGTTACTCCTTACGCTGAGAATTTTGCCTTGCGAATCTATCGCTATTTGCGTTACAATTCCGGATCATGACAAAACAACAGGCACACGCTACGGCTGCCCCTACTTCGCGCACTCCCGTTCTTGTCTCTTGGTCTTCGGGCAAGGATTCCGCTTGGGCATTTCACACCCTACGCCAACAGAGCGAACAGTACGATGTGCGGGGTATCTTTACAACCGTGACCACAACCTTTGACCGTGTCTCTATCCACTCCACGCCCTCTTGGATCCTGAAACTCCAGTCCGAAAGACTTGGTGTGCCACTATACGAGATACCGATACCGTACCCTTGTTCCAATGCACAATATGAAGCCGCGATGCTGCAGTTTCTGGATCGTGTGCGTACGCTGCCCGAACATCTGACGGTGTCACATTTTGCCTTTGGAGACCTATTCCTCGAGGACATCCGCCGTTATCGCGAAGATAAACTCAGCGGAACCGGCTTTACGCCGATCTTCCCGGTTTGGGGGCAAGCCACTCCCACTCTCGCTCAGGAGATGATTGGCTCCGGAGTACGTGCCATCGTAACCGCTCTCAATCCCACCAAGTTGCCAGCGGAGTTTGCCGGTAGATGGTTCGATCGCAAATTCCTCGCTGACCTCCCCGCAGAGGTGGACCCGCTCGGCGAAAACGGCGAGTTCCACACATGCGTCACTGATGGTCCAATGTTCGCATCACCCATAGAAGTACAGCCCGGTCGCATAGTGCAGAGGGCAGTCGCTTCCTCCGATGATGACGACAGCAGCGACAAGATTCACTCGAGAAATTCATCTCCCACTTACATCTATGCGGATGTAGAACCTGCAAGTTCATAGCATTTGATACCGACACTCGTCACGGCTGCCTGAAGCGGCGATTCTGGTGGTATAGCCACCACTCCACAATGAGCAGCAATAGTGCGAGAACGGCTGCGTATGCCCATATCTCTCTGTTCACTTCTGGCAAATCGGATTGCACCTGTCCACTGTTTATACCCGTATTGGCATTATCCACCGATGGCGGCGGCGAAAGGTCGGATTCCTGTGGGTTGAGTAGGTTGGCTGCAAATCTGCCAAGTGGTTCGCCATCGACAAATACGGTGTAGATGCCAATTTGCGTTGTGTCTGCAAAAACTATTTGCGCCTCCTGTGTCTTCAGTTCTCGTCGGGTGCCGTCAGGCAGTTGGACAATTACCTCTTTAACTTCGTTAGGGTACTCAATCCAAATCTTTACAGGTTCGCCTGTCCTAACGAGATCGGGCTGGATTGGGGAGGTTGCTGTTCCCAACCACTCCAAGCATTGAGACATTAGAATAGGTGCGGAAGGTATAGATGCAGCAAAGTTTGAAATGTCAGGATCGAACGGATCAAATGCAAAAACGATCATTTTCTGGTTGTCTTGTTCTCCGAGCCAGATGAGGGGTGTCTGGCTCGTTTCAACAAGCGGAATGCCCCACAGCGGTAATTGGGTTTGTAGCGACACTTTGACTTCCAAATCAATCAGCGACACATCGCGCATCACCCGGTGTGTAGGGTGCTGATCGATGACCCGAATTGGCTGCCTGTTGTTTTGGGTTGGCATAAAAGGGAGTCCGCCGACTGGATTCAGGAAAACGATATTTCCTTCGGGAAGCGGATCCGGAACAAACTGATCGAAAATAAGAATATCGTTATCTCCTACACCGTGATAATCTGATGTTTGGATTTGATTCAGACTGACGTGCGGATCCGTTTTGAGGATCGCATTCAACGGTAGCGGATTTCGATCGCTGACGAGTAAAATCTGCCACTTCGACGGTGGGTGCAAAATCGCCGAAGCACTGTTATCAGCGGAGAGGTCATCATTAATATCAAGGCTAGTAGTGACGACCTGCCCATAAAACCGTTCGTCGTCATCGAGAGAGAATAGGATTGATGTTGTTTCTTTCGGTGGCAGGACTACAGCTTCATCTTCAAAAAATGATTTCCCCTCAATACCCAACTGTACTTGGAATTCTTTAAGGGTGTCCGCAAAACTTTGTACGCCAATGAGGACTTGATAGCGATTCGGTGGGATTAATGCGCGGGTGACGCTAAACTGGACAATTGCAATGTTCTCGCTTTGGTTTCCCGAACCGATTTTTTGCAACTGAGCGGAACTTGCGGAATCGGGGAGCATCCGAAAATTATCGCTGATAAAGACGACCCCTATTGTATCGGGATTCAGCGAAGTTTGTGTTCCCGATACGTCTGCGTAGGCAACTACAGAATCAAATACCGGTCTGAGCGATGGACCAGTATGCGCCACGGATAGATTCTCAACTGCCTGATGCAATTTTTCCCTATCCGATGTAAATATCTGACGGATGTTATGCGGCGGGCGCGATGTGTCCATAATCATCATCTGCCCATCTGCTCCAAGCCGATTAATCAGCTTTAGTGCTTTCGCTTTTGCTACATCAAGACGAGTTTCGCCTAAATCAGTTGCCCCCATACTCGCCGACGTATCGATAACGAGAATTGACTGCTCACCTAAACCTCCCAGTTGGCGCAGCGCGGGACGGGCAACGCCGCCTACCACAACTAACAAAAACAGAATCTGAAGCGGGAGCAAGAGTGAGTGTCTCAGACGCTGGAAGGGAACATTTGCTTTCATGTCCTCAATGGCTTCAAGCCAAAGCATCACGCTGGGGACAACATGGTGCCGACGACGTAATTTGAGGAAGTGCAGCAGCACCACAATTGGGATGAATACCAATAGATAAAAAGCGGAAGGGTTTAGGAAGTGCATTGTTACATCGTCGCAGCTGCCTCCTCAGAGGAATCGGTATTGCCGTTCTCTTTATCTCCAAATTTCTCCAGGATTTCCTCGGCCTCTTGGCGCCCGACTTCGCCGTAGTCCGCCTTTAGCTTATCACACTCTGCATGGACTTTGTCATAGTCGTGCAGTTCATAGTAGATATTTGCCAAGTTTTTGTGCATCTCTCTGAAAACGCCCGGCCAGTTGCGCGTTGGTTCCAGATTAATCAGTCGCGTCGCTCCTTGGATAGCGGTATCCACGATTTCATCGAGTTCCGCTTTCTCTTCGGCGGGAAAACTACTTGCATTCTCCCCATTCTTTTCCATTTCTTCAATTCGTTCATTGTATGCACCCAGTTTGTTCAGAGCCTTATCACAATCGTTGTACGTCCTTTCAATACTGAGTGCACCTTCAAAAATTTTAGAGAGAAATCCCAACTTCATAATAACCTCCATCTAAATACTAGTACATTGTTCTTTAACAACCCCACCTCCCTCAATGACAGGGCAGAGATCGCAGAGGCGGCTGCTACAGAAATTGCCATCGAGATAAATCGCGCCCTGCTGTTTCTTGGCAGAAGGAGAGATGAGTTTAATCGGTTGCTCTTGGCTGAAAATTTGTGCTTCGATCTGTTGAGTGATACGATTCTCTTGCAGTTTTGGATAGCTATCATATAGTCGCTGCACCGCTTCTGTCAGCTTTGGACTTTGGGTTTGTTCAGCCCATGCCAGCACAATTGGCAACAAGATGTTGACAATGATGTCGGAGGCACGAGCCATCCCGATAAGCGCGGCACCACGTTGCGGGATGCCCTTGCCGAAGTGGGAATGGTCTTCCCAGTAACCCACGGGTGCGGGGGTCAACCTCTCCTGCAACTGGCGCCGAATACGTGCCAACGTTCTTTGATTCGCTGTTGTTGCACCCTCAATCAGCGGGAGAAAATCCATCATCAAGGTATCCTGACAACGACTGATAATTTGGGCGATGGCAGGGATGCGACGGGAGGGGTAATTGGCTGGACGCATCTTGGCGAAATGCCACTGCTCCGTTGTCATACGTGTCGGTTTTTTGTACTGTTCAGTGGATTCCCAAACCGATTCCAACTTTTTGATAAACTTCCTATCCACTTCGTTCCATTCGGTCTTTTGCTGAGATTGCGAAGGCAGCAACCCCGACACGCCAAACAGAATTGCTTGAATTGATTCATCGGATTTGCCGAGAAGTTCTGAAAGCGGGACCCGTTGTGCTAATTCTCGAAAAGGTTTGCGATTCTTTGTATAGCCCAACGCCTCCATAATGCCTTCGTACAGCAGCTGTTCAAAATCAACACGAGCCAACATGCCTCGCATCACATCAGCTTTTCCCAGCAGTCGCTCTTGTCCTAAATCATTGAGGATTGACTGGACGCTCTCGATTCTGAGCGTTTTGCCCGTCACCCGGCAGTCGTTAGCAGGTGTCTCCTGACTTTCTCTCCTTTCGTCGAACAGATCACCGATAGGTGCATCAAGCCGGTTCAGGATTTCGAGTGTTGGAATTCGCTTCCCGTTCTGAAGCCGCGTCCGGAGATTGATGTCGTCGTTCAAATAAACGACATGTAAGATGACACGATTATATCTCGGATCGAGATGATGCTTGTGGTTATACCACCCCGATGAATTGATGTGTATCTCTACATCACCGGCATATAAATCTCCGTCAATCAAGAGCTCTGCATGGACAAAATCGGGACCTTCGTCGCTATTCCAGAGGCCCGGCTTAAGCACTTGGATCGAACGGCCGTCTATGGATTTGAGATCGAAATTCAAGAAGCGCTGCTCGTTCCACACCTCTTGAACAAAATTCTCGTCGATGTTCTTGAGGTCTGCCATTCAGCACCTCAACTTAAAAATGGAGTTATTGCCTATCAAAAGAAGGGTTATTGCCCAATCCCTAGAATTATCCCCCATTCACCAACTCCCCATCGTTGTGTTTTATCTATCGCATCGACGGCGTATAGCGGTGTGGAGTTTCCAGTGTCTTCGCGTGTCCATGTCTGTCCACCATCGGCAGTGTGCAAGATAGTTCCAAAATCACCAACAGCCCAGCCAGTTTGCGGATCGACAAAGACAATATCGTATAAACTATCGTAAGAATCTGTTTTCTGTTTTGTCCATGTGGTCCCTCCATCTTGTGTGTGGAGGATTACACCTTCCTGTCCTGAAATCCAGCCGGTGTTTTCATCGACAAAATCGATCCCTTTCAGATTATTGTCAACACCAGCTTCTTGGTTTTCCCATGTTTGACCGCCATCAGTTGTCTTCAAGATCGTTCCGAACGAACCAACTATCCAACCGAGTGTTGGCGATGCAAAATGGATTCTTTCAAAATTGTTGCGTGTATTTCCAACAGCTACACGCTTACCTGTGCCAGTCCAGCTTTCACCGCCATCGGTGGTTTTAATGAAGGTATCGTTTTCTCCAACCATATATCCAATCTGTTCATCCACCATCCATGTATCTATTAAACGGCGACGAAGAGGGGCGGGAGCGGGATTTCCTTCCCGGTCCAAGCGGCCTTCATTGATTGCTACTTTGTTTTCCCACGTTTGACCGCCATCAGTTGTCTTGAGGATGACACCCCTCACCCCTGTAATAAAGCCTACATTCTCATCGCGAAAATAAACATTCCACAAATCAACAGGACGTTCCATCTCGATTACCATCTGTGTCCAAGTCTTTCCGCCATCGGTTGTTTGTAGTATCAATCCTTGAGATCCCACAGCCCAACCATTCATAGCATTGGTAAACTCCACATCCTGAAGATGCCCTTCTACACCGTCGTTACGCATAAAATCATCATTGCGCAAAATTGTCCATTTCCCACCTCCGTAAGCGTGGGGGAGTATCAACAGCCCAGCGATTGTCAAAACCAGCATTAGGCTCAAAATTCTTGTTGATTGCATTGTACGCTCCTTGCTATAATCGTTTGAGGTGAATCACTTAACGGCTTGTTTCTATAGATAGGGACTTGCACCAGTTTATCTATGTTCCTAAGGACTTATCAACAAAAATCATTTTACAGTTTTTTTTAGGTTACGTCAACAAAAATTTCCTTTTGAACATTCCTATCTATGAATTCAAACGTTGTTGAGCCACGGGATGCACTAAGCGTAACGATATGATAGAGGATCCGTCTAATTTTTAGACAACAGTTGCAACTTCCTGAATCTATTGGTGTGTTTCTAATCAAGCACCCGCGGAGGACCGGTTATGCCAGATCTGGACGATGAATTGATGAAACAGTGTCAACAAGGGGATATGGAGGCGTTTGATCTGATCGTGCGCCGAAATCAGATTCCTCTGGTGAATTTCATCGCTCGGTTCCTGAGTGACCCGGACGCCGCTGAGGACTTGGCACAGGAGACATTTGTTCGTATGTTCAAAGCAATCAAACGATACAGATCCGGAACCGCTAAGTTCAGCACCTGGATGTATCACATTGCTTCCAATCTTTGTAGGAATGAGCTGCGAAACCGGGGGCGGCGTGGTCGGTTCTTCGTTGATAACGTGATTACCGAATCCTCCTCGGGCTCCGAATCAACCGAAGAAGATCTGATTGCAACGGCCCCCGCACATGTCTCCCTACAACCCGGAAACCAACTTGAACAGAAAGAACGGGAACACGCTGTGCAAAGTGCAATTTCAGAACTCCCCGATCGGTATAGATTGCCATTGGTTCTTCGGGACCTGCAAGAATTGAGCTATGAGGAGATCAGTAACACGTTAACCCTACAGCTCGGGACGACAAAGTCGCGCATCAACCGCGCACGGCTTATGTTAAAAGACAAATTGAGAAGTTTTGTGGAGTCAACATGAACTGCTTAAAAGCTGAAGAACAGTTTTCTGCGTACATAGAAGATGAATTAGACTATCGGGCGGTCAGAACATTTGAAGCCCATCTGAATGCTTGTGAGTCGTGTCGTCGAGAGTTTACGCTATTCCACGAGTCATTAGATTTGTTGCATCAATTGCCCCAGATCGAGCCATCAACTGACTTCGACACTGCCTTGAAGGCTCGCCTCGTGGATACCCAAGTCGAATCAATTCCTTTGTGGGGACGTGTGTTGCAGCCCCTGCATGGTCAAATCCATTTGGTATTGAGTGGAGTTGCAGTGATGCTTATGATGGTTGCAGGTTTTTATTTTTTTCAAAAAGCATCAATCAATCCCGAGTCGGTTGAAATCGTTGCCACACCGAGGGCTTCAAGGGAGGCACTACTTGTTGAGGAACGTAGAATTGAAGAGCAGCGACCACAATTTCCTCTTGCTGTACCTAGTCAAGAACCGCAATCCTTGGTCAGTTTTCCAGAATCCTCAGTGTTTGACCTTCAGCCGGTGCGTAGAAACCAACAGCCACAACTTTCGGCGTTTAATCTACAACCTGTGCGTAGAAGTCAACAACCTCAGTTCCAGGTGTTCGACCTGCAACCCGTGCGTAGAAGCCAGCAACCACAGCGGCTAGAACAGAACTATATTTTACAAACCATTAACTACACAGAAGCTCCTACAGGTGGAGGCTTGTAAATGTACAAAACAGTTATTGTCCTCGCTGTCACCCTGTTCTCGACGTGTCTCTACTCTACGGTTGCCGAAGAGAGTGTGCTGCAATCCATGGAGCGCGAGTTTCAAGCGATAGTTAAATCTGTGCAACCATCTGTGGTTGAAGTCGTGGCGACATGCACAGCTACCACCCAAAAGATTTCGAGAAACCGGAGGACATTAGTAGATGACGATTCGGAGACTGTCGTCTATTACCAAAACATTGGATCTGGTATTATCATCGATTCTGCCGGACACGTTGTAACAACCGCCGGGGTCGTTGACAATGCAGATGAAATTGAAGTTGTATTTGCAGATGGAGAACGGGCATCGGGAACGCTGCTCGGCGTTGATATGCCAACAGATATTGCTGTTCTCTCTGTTGAGAGCGATAACCTTCCCCAGATGAGAATTGGCGATTCGGATCAGATCAATACGGGATCTTGGGTCATCACGGTCGGCAGTTCTTATAGGCATTCTCCAACACTTTCCTTTGGAACGGTTAGCGGCTTAGAGATTCTACCCAACCGACCATTTTACGATGCAATCAAGATCAACGCCTCTGTGAATCCGGGTAATAGTGGCGGTGCTGTTGTTAATACGTCAGGGGAAATCGTCGGTGTCATTGCGGCGAAGATGGAAGATCCTTACCTCAAACAGATATCACAGTGGCTCAGTTCGCCGACTCCAGGATTGTTCCAGACACAAGCCACCATGCTAAACGCCGGAACCCCCTTCGAACAGATCTGGACGAGAAGCGAGATTGGCTTCGCCATTCCAATTAATACAGTGAAACACATCGCCGAACAACTGACGCGACACGGTAAGGTCTCTCGTGGTTGGCTCGGGGTTCGGCTTGAACAGGAACGTGAGCGAACTACCGCTGTTGGCGTCCGCGTCACGGGAGTTTCAAAGGATAGCCCCGCTCACAAGTCCGGCATCAAATACCGGGATGTGATTGTTGAATTCAAAGGGAAGCCTGTCCATACATTCCTTGAACTGAAAAAACGGGTCGCAAGTTTCTCACCCGATACCCGCGTTACGGTTAAAATTTACCGAGATGGCCAATTCCTTTTGCGGGAAGTCGTACTTGGAAGCAGAGAGTAGCATATCTTTCTCAACCTTGTTTCGCACATACCGTTAACCTCTCCATAACTTTGTAACTTCCCTCCTTTCTCTCGTTTTTCATAAATCCTGTTGACAATTCTTCCACAGTCTGCTATAATTAACACTGCTTCAAAAAGAATCGTAGAAGCATCTTAAAACTGCATATTTGTCGATTCAGGTGCTGGCAATCAATGCAGATTGCCGGAGAATAGGGAAGCGCGGTGAGAATCCGCCACGGCCCCGCCACTGTAAACGACGCTAAACC
>JAJECO010000089.1 GCA_022822005.1 Candidatus Poribacteria bacterium | reverse complement strand
TGCGGAAAGTACGGGTCAATCTGCACAACTGTTCCGTGCGAATCCTTCACCGCGAAGGTACTTTGTTCAAACCAATGAACGGCGACAGCCCCTGCTGGTACTTCAAGATCTACGAGTGGATGCATCCTAAATCCTCCAATTATTTTTATTGTATAAAACGTGCAATATTATCTTTATTGTAGATAGAAGTAGTGTAGGTTGGGTTGAACGGGAACCGTGAAACCCAACTCAATCAGTGAATCAATGAATAAACATTTTCACGTTTCACGCATCACGTTTCACGCTCTTATAGTTTCCCCTCCCGTCGCAGGATGTCAACCAACGAATCACTCACGCCGAGCGGCAAATCAACCCATGCGTTATTTCGCCGTTCCGATTCGTAAATCGCCATGATAACCTCAATGGAGGCACGACCATCGTGTCCAGTACAGCGTGGCTGAGAGTCATTCTCAATGCAGTCAATCAGATCCTGTGCAGCGCGTAGGGTTGCGGTTTCCTGCCAAGTCGAATCGGGGAGCGGACGCGGCTCAAGGTTCCACCATGATCCCTGCTCAAATTCTATCGGTTCCGCTTTCCACATACCCGCACCAAAACCTAATCGCACTAGGCCTCTTTCGCACTGTAGCTCCACATCCCACCGCTCATATTCAGTCAGTTCATCACTAATAACGGCACCGTCCACACCGTTCTGGAATTGCAATAGGGAATAGCTAGTATCCTCCACGCGGAATTCGTGACGGGTACGCCGGCGTGCCGTGCCCAGCACCGATTCAACATCGCCCGCAAAGATACGGAGGGTATCAAAGGTATGCACCGCATCGTGCAGTAACGGTCCTTCGGTATCAGCGACCCATTCCGGCGACGGCTTACATCCCTCGCAATGGGCAACGACGTGGAGTAGGGGACCCAATTCGCCGGAGTCTATCAGATCTTTAGCAGCTTGATACTCCCCCGACCATCGTCGGGAGCAGTTGATCAGCATCTTCGTCCCAGCTTGCTTACAGGCATCGATCATCGCATCACACTCGCCTATGCTCAACGCCATCGGTTTCTCACAAAAGATACCCTTTGCACCCGCCTCGGCTGAAGCGACTACCATCTCTGGGTGCAGCGGCGGGTGCGTAGCCACACAGACGATGTCCAAATCTTCCTTTGCTAGCATCTCCCGATAATCGTGATAGAGTGCGTCCACACCCCATCGCTCACCAAAAGCGTGCAATTTTTCGGCGCCCCGGTTGCAACCTGCGACAACTTCAGTGTTGGGTAGTGCTTCAAATGCGCCCGTGATTGAGATAGGATGCACATCAGACTCGTCTTCCATCGTACTAGCAATACGACCACAACCCATAATTCCGACACGATACATACTCATATATCCTCCTACTGATTAAAACGTGAAACGCAATGCCTAAAACGCGCTGTTTTCTCGTCATGGCGTAATGAACCAATGAACTAATAAACTAATGAACCAAACTCATCCGATCCCAATTTTGCGTAGATATTCACGGGTGCGCTTGGCGATAGGCAGCGGTTTATCAAAGGGGGCTGGATACATATCCTGTTCAACTATCGCGTAGCCGTTATAATCAATTTCATGCAGCAGGTCTCGGAACGCAAGAAAATCCACCGCGCCTTTAGATGGTTCAACAAACATATCCATCTTCACCGCTTCAGCGAAGGGAATCCCTTCAGCCTCGACCCTTTTTTGTATTTCTGGGTCGATGCTCTTGAGGTGTAGGTAGGGGATGCGATCATGATGTCGACGCATAAACTCGATGGGATCCCCACCGCGATACGCATGATGACCCGTATCAAAGCAGATGGAGACACGGTCTGAATCAGTTTCTTCAAGGAATGCCTCTATCTGATCTTCATATTCAATGTGTGTCTCCGCATGCGGATGAAACACCAACTGAAGACCAAACCTGTGCTGCACTATATCTGCCACCTTGTGCGTCGTTTCAATGAACTGTCCCCACGCATTTTCATTAAGACGTTTAGGTGCGATTGCCTCGCCAGTAAAGAGATCCGTGTAAGTATCGTCGATGAGCACAAGATATTTCGCATCGAGGGCTGCGAGCCGTTCACTGGCGCCCAACACCTGCCTTTCCAATTCACTCCATAATGACGGCTCTTCAACATTTGCCATAGCAAATGTCCCCGTCACTTTCAAACCGCGACTGTTGAGTTCTCTGCGGAGGGTCGGCAAATCAGTAGGGAGATAACCGTATGGTCCTAACTCCGTCCATTCGTAGCCGGCTTCGACTATCTCATCCAGAAACCGATGCCACGGTGTCTGTTGCGGATCGCTCGGAAACCAGACACCCCATGAGTCCGGCGCGCTGCCGATTGTGATGTTCATATTGCCACCCCTCTATACAAATCTCCCCCGCTCCCGCCACAATACTCGGTGTTTTTCTGTAGGGGCGGGGTTTCCCTGCCCGTCAAGGCTAACTAATGAACCAACATAGGCTACCAGTCACGCACATAGCCAGCGGTCCAACCACCATCCACCGGCAAGACTACCCCATTGACATAGCTCGCTTCCGGCGATACCAAAAATAGTGCGGCATTTGCTATCTCCTCCACCTTACCCGGCCGACCCAATGGGATATGCGATAACAAGCTCGCTGCGTTCTCAGTATACGCACCATTAGGACCATAGAACAGCGCCTCGGTCCCGCGAGTCAGCGTAGATCCCGGCGCAACCGCGTTGACAAGAATCCCCTCTGAACCGAGTTCTATCGCCATCGATTTTGTTAAGTTGGCAACACCCGCTTTGGCAGCGATATAGGCGGTCTGCAACCGCAAGGGCACCAAGCCCGCAATGGAACTGGTGTTCACAATGCGTCCGCCATCGGGGTTCTTCAGAAGTTCTGGAATAATCGCACGGCTGGTCACAAAAACGCCCGTCAGATCAACCTGCACAATGCGATTCCAATCTTCAATCGAGTATTGATGAATCGGCACACGGTCACTGCGGGTATTGATGCCGGCATTATTAATCAGTATATTAATCCGCCCAAGGCGATCCATGATCTGCTCTGCCACAGCTTCCATCTGTTCCGAATCGGATACATCACCTTCCAGCGACATACACGCGCCGCCGCCTTCGATGATCTCGTTCGCCGCTTTCTCACCCGCTTCTCCATCGATATCCACGATAACGATATGCGCTCCATTGTCGGATAACGCCTGCACAATAGCGCGTCCGATACCGTGTGCGCCGCCCGTAACGATAGCGACCTGTTCATTTAGATCCACTTTCATCGGATAATTTCCTCCTATCAGTATTTTTATAAGATAATTATAGAAGATTCTATTAGTCTTAGGACTTGCACAGTTAAACGATGACACTACAACCGCATGTGAGAGGGGCATCCTTGCCCCGATATAGTTCGTTGATTTATCACGCTGCCCGTGGAAGGGGCATCCTTGCCCTGATGCGCCATAAGGGGGTCGTAGGGAACGCAGATCTGCGTTCCCTCCTGAAGTGCGTAAGTCCTAAGTCTTTGGTACAAGTTATTTTCAAGTTGGGATTGTGTAGATGCGGACTTTTAGTCTAACCTAATCTTCGTCCGTTTGAAAAAATTTCTGAAACTCAGGTTTTATCTGGTAAGCAATATCGGCATAGTCGCTTAGCCAATGATCTCCTTGTTCAATGTTCACAATGTCTACAAACCTGCCAATCGTTTCATTAACCTCATCACATACGCTTATATCACCACAACCGAACATGATACCAAGATTGTCCAGTAACGCAACAATAACGGGGTGTGTCTCTAATTCCTGTGCGATTTTATCGTAGTGTCCAAGATATTCGACGGGAATATCAGGCGGATCAGGGTTTAACACTTCATTTTCTAACTTGCCGTCAGGAAAGTGAGCCTCCCATATTAACTCATTTATAAGCTCGTCTCGCCTTCCTGTATTTCCCATCTGATAATGGAAGCTAGCCTCGTTCCATACGTCATACGGTAAAATCTTTTCAGGAGATTGTTCCCCCTCTTTCAGGCAGCACCTATAGTGAGTATCGCCATAAAAGTTTTGGACTTTAGACTTCTGCATGTGACATTTTGGACACAATGCTTGCAAGTCGTCTAAACCCTCATTGCCAAGACTGTCATAGTGGAGATGATGAACCTGTGTTGCTTCACGAATGCAACCTCCTTCACATTCGCATTTTCCGCTACATGCGTCCAATTTCGCTTGGCGTTTTTCTTTCCACGCTTTGGATTGCATATACTTGCGATAATTCATTGGGGCTTCTCCTACCTTCATTCGTAGACGAAAAAACCTATATCTACACATTCCTTTCACGTTTCACGTTTTACTCATCATGGTTTTGTACTGTACCGGGATTGGGAAAAGCCCCCGCTTTATCTCCATACTTGAGACGTTTTCAGCTTGTAGTTTTTCTTGCAGATAGCGCGGAACACCCCAAGGGTCGACAGAATCGCCGCAGGTAAATACATCGACCGCAGCGTAGCGATGTTCGGGCCACGTGTGGATGGATATATGAGATTCTGCAATGACGACCACACCGCTGATACCATCCGGTTTGAAGTGATGAAACGTATCCGATATAATCGTCGCTCCGGCATGATCAGCTGCCTCAAGCATATATTGACGAATCTGATTTCTATCAGTAAGCACCTCACTCTGGCAATCGTAAAATTCTATCAGAATTTGTCGTCCTAATGCCTGCATCGCCGGATTCCTGTCCCCTTACAGCGTTTCCTATTTCGTCGAGCACTACAAAATTGTTTGTAGCAGGATAATTATAGCACAGTTGCCAAAAAACGGATAAGAAAAGCAGCTTTTCTTCTTATATTCCAATAGCTAACTCGTTCCATATACAGGGATGTCCGTTAAAGGATTTCCCCCGTTTTTCACTTAAAATCTGATACAATGAACCAATTAACAAATGTATCGACGAAGGGAAACTACTATGAGAGTTTTACGCTGTCTAATTTATCTATCCCTCATTCTGATTATCACCCAAGTCTCTGCCCAAGTGGTAGAAATCCCTGATCCGAATCTTGAACAAGCCATTCGTGAGGAACTTAAACTCCCGTCAGAGGCTCACATCACGCAAAAGGGGATGCTACAGCTTACAGGGTTAGAAGCTGGTAATTATGGAATAATTGAATTGACAGGCATTGAATATGCTACCAATTTAGGGTTTCTGAATATAGGAGGTAATCAGATTCGGAATATTCAACCTTTGGCAAGCCTAATTAATCTAAACACCTTGAGTTTATGGAGCAATCAGGTGCAAGATATAACCCCACTTGCTAATCTGACAAACCTCATATACTTAAACTTGGCTCCTAACCGTGTAAAAACGCTTGAGCCGTTGGCAGGCTTAATTCGGCTGCAGACGCTGGACCTTTTTGGTTGTGGAGTGAAAGACATCACCCCGCTTGCAAACTTGACAAATTTAACAACACTGATATTATCTCATAATCAGGTTCGTAACCTAAATCCCCTTGCCAATCTTACTCAGTTGGAAGAGCTGCTGCTTAATAACAATGCGATTACAGATATCACCCCGCTGATTGAATTAAAAAATCTCAAGAAGCTTTACCTTATTGACAACCCTATCCCTGACTTTAGTCCCTTGCTTGAACTTGAAGGGGTTGAACTGGACATTGAGATTGATTTCAGTCGGTTAGATGAGCTCAACGTCGTCGTAGAAGTCCCTAACCCGAATCTAGGGCAGGCGATTCGAGAAACGCTGTCTCTCCCTGACGGGGTGCCTCTCACGCAAGGACTGATGTTACAACTTACGGGGTTGGAGACTGTAGACAGAGGTGTAACTGACCTGACGGGCATTGAACATGCCATAAACCTGACGCAGTTGAACTTATTTAACAACCAAGTTCAGGATATAGCCCCGCTTGCCAATCTCATGAACCTTCGGCACCTAAACCTCGCTCTAAATCGTGTGGAAAATCTTGAGCCATTAGCGGGTCTAGTTCGATTGGAAACATTAGACCTGTGGGGAAACCAAGTAAAAGACATCACACCGATTGCAAATCTGACAAATTTACAAACTCTGATTTTAAACTTCAATCAAGTAAGCGACCTCACTGTACTTGCCACCAATTTCAACCATCTTAAAACACTCGATATACGAAACAATCTCGCTAGCGACTTTACACCTCTACAAGGGCTAGACCTTGTTGAGCTTTACTACGATGAAATCTGTGATATTCCTCCTATTTTACCCACTGTCAGAGAGCGAATCGAAAATCGGAACTTTCCCTCGATCTTCCAAATGTGGGACCATGTCATTGGACAAGACCACCTAACAGTAGATCAACGCTATGCCCTTCATGACCTACATTCTAGTCCATATTTCGGGTTAGATTGGGATATAACCGCGACAGAA
This sequence comes from Candidatus Poribacteria bacterium, assembly GCA_022822005.1. Taxonomy (GTDB): domain Bacteria; phylum Poribacteria; class WGA-4E; order WGA-4E; family PCPOR2b; genus PCPOR2b. The sequence goes on along the minus strand of JAJECO010000089.1, from coordinate 7,332 downwards.
CCAACTTACGGCATTGCCACTTCGTTAGCGGGCGATCTTGATCGCGCGCGCGAGATTCCACAGATGCGTCTTGCCCTAAATCCTAACATGATCTTTTTATATACCGTTAATCTCCGCGCCCATTTTACAGATGAGGCATTTCCACCGGGATCTGATTTTTGGCTGAGAGACTCAAACGGTGAAATTATAACAAGATACGGAGGCGATCCCTACATCAATTTCCTAAAGCCTGAAGTCCAAGATCTGCTTGTGAAGCGTATCGTTGCCGTGGGGCGATGTGGACTCTATGATGGCGTTATGCTAGACGAATTTTTCAATAATGGGGCCTGGGGAAGCGATATTTACTCAGCAACCGGAGAAGAGATGATTCAAGCATTCCTTAACATTTTCCGCGCTGTCCGTTCACAGGTTCGTGATGATTTTCTGATATTAATTAATACCAATAGAACCAAAGCAACTCGTTATACCGAGTATGTCAACGGTACTTTCATGGAAACCGGTAGTGATAACGAGCACTTATTGGGTATACCTGGTGGATACACCCACGACGGACTCAAGGAAATTGAGAGCACCTTGCTATGGTCAGAGGAGAATCTCCGTTCCCCGCAGATTAACTGCCTCGAGGGCTGGGGCATTCCGGCAGAACCGGCGAACAGCCCAGAGAATCGCCGCTGGATGCGCGTATTCACCACAATGAGTCTGACCCTTTCTGATGGATATGTGATGTATAATACCGGAACCGGGGCAATCCGTATATCTGATACTGGTTACCCCTGGGCACCGGGTCATGAACACATTTGGTATTCCTTTTGGGATACTGATCTCGGTCGTCCTGTCGGTTCCAAAGCCCAGCGCCACCAAGACATCGACGGACTCTATATCCGTGAATTTACCAACGGTTGGGCTGTCTACAACCGAAGCGGAAAAGCCCAAACTATCACGCTATCCACATCTGCCTCCCCCGTTTCCAATAGGGGAAATAACGCTGCGTCCGTTACCCACCTGCTCCCCGACCTCGACGGTGAAATCTATCTCACGACGCGAAGCTTCGCCGATGTCAACGACGATGGACATGTCAATATCTTGGACTTAATTCAAGTTGCCAACGGTCTCGGCAAATCCGCCCCTGATCCCAACGACGATGGTGCCGTCAACATTCTGGATTTGGTCTTTGTCACCCAACAGTTTAGTCAGTGAGACTCTCTCTTTCTACCTTCCCTTCCGAAAATCTGATATAATAGACGACTGAAACGTGCAAGATGAACCCATCATACCAATTATAGTTGGAGTTTTTTGTTGTGTTTGACACAAAAATTAAGCTGAACTAATACAAGGCTTTCTGTTTACTTTTCGAGATTATGTAGATAGTCATAACAGCTGATTACGGCAAGAGAAATGTTAAGAGGTGCAAAGTGAATACAAATTTTGGTAATTCTGTCGAGCAATCGCGGTTAGATGAGGAAATCACTAAGGGATCTCCACAGAGAGGAGATCCAAAAAAGGATTATACTGCTTATATTGCAGAGGAAGATGGTTGGTGGATTGGATGGGTCCAGGGTGTTCGTGGCGTCAATTGTCAGGAGAGAACAAGGGAGGAACTCTTACATTCCCTGAAAATTGCAATTCCTGAAATGTTGGAACTGAATCAGCAGGAGTTTATTGATGTGCCTGAACCTCATTTTGAAGCTATCACAATTCGACTATGAAACGGCGCGATCTTCTGAGACATCTTAGAAGTAATGATTGCAATTTCTATAGAGAGGGCGGTAGACACTCTATTTGGAAAAGAAATGGACTTGAGTTGTATAGTCAAGTGCCGAGGCATAATGAAATAGCACGTGGGACTGTTAGGAAAATCTGTCGTGATTTGCAAATTCCTACTCCTTTTTAACTGAAGGTGTTTGCCCCTAACTACTTCAGTGAATAATATCGTGCCTCTCTCAGGCGAGTTGTCTCATTGAAAACCTCCTCGGATCGAATTCACATAAGGGATCCGCAGTGCGTCCATCGCCCCCTGTGCGGCACGGATACCAGAGTAACACGCCTCCTCAAACAATGGCAACCCCGTCACATCAGCATTGGCGAAGAAAATCTTGCCAAACGGACGACCCCGTAACCCTCGATCCGGATGCCAGATAAAATTCGGCGTTGGTCGTATCATCGCATGTCCCCATTTATATAGATCAATTCGGGTGATATCCTTTTCGATTCCGGGGTGCATCTCCCAAAGGTCTTTCATAATTTCGTTCACCCAGAAATCGTGTCCCTTGTCGAGCAGCTCCCTCCGCTTGATATCCGGTTCGCGGTCAAAGGGGAGGTAATAGGTGAGAACCGTCGGCCCCTCATCGTCCGTTTTCTCCCATGTCTGATGTTCAGCGACGATATAACCCAATCCCTCGCTCTCATACATAACATTATCCCAAGCCAGCGCGGTCTGCCTTGTCTGCGGCATCCGTTTGAGGTGGATGCTCCCTGTCAGCCACGGTGTATATTGGCACTCCTGAAAAGCGGTCTTCTGATCATCAGGGAGATTCGGTATGATATAGTTGGCGATATGCTTCTGCCCAGCATAGATCGCTGCTTGCCCCCGCAACGTCGTGAACTGACGGGTCTGGGTATCCATGAAGGTCACGAGCACCTCATCCCCTTCCTGACGGATAGACACGACAAGGGCATTCAAGCGGATGTTGGATAACGAAAAACGCCCCGCCATGCCGTTCACCAAAAAGGCGTTACCTTCGGGCCACGTAACCGTATCGACTGGGAAGCGATCTTGCAGTTGGTCTGCATAATAGCGACAAGCGTAGTAGTGGATACCCGCCCATGCCGACACCTCCTCAATCGGACAGGCGTAGTCATCACGGCAGCCGTAGTTGACAAACCAATCCAATCGCTCCGAATCCCACCCTTTCTGCCGCATATATTCCTGCATCGTGATCTGATCTAATGCACGCACCTCCGGATCTGCGCTGCTATATTCTAACGGCAGCGTAAACGCCCGACGTTGATCGGCTCCTCTGTAGAGCATCCACCGGAGCATATCGGTCTGAAAATCTTCAAATGCCCCTTGATCCTCTTGAGTTCCGGTGGAAAAGGGGTCGAGATTGTCCACCCAACGGTTCTCAATAAATAGACGTTCCCCGGGTTCACGCAGGATGTAATCGGGATTCATGAGGGGCCAACCGAGCGGGGTGTAGTCCACAACAACCTGAAGGTCTTCAAGCACCTCAAGAATACAATTCGCTTCCATGGGCGGCGTGTTGATGTAATGCGCTCCCCAAGGGAATGCGATGCCGTTTGAACCGACCTGCCCCGAGATTGAGGTGCCGCCCAATTGATCTCCTATATCAAGGATAACAAAATCGGTGACACCGGACCGCGCCAACTTCCAGCCAGCACTGACCCCCGATACTCCGCCACCAATGATGATTGCGCTGTGTCGCTTGCCGGTCGGCGGAGGGATGAGCGTTTCCGTGAGTGGTTGCCGTACAAGATGGCCGATCCCACTCGGTTCACCGATGATTTCGCCCGGAATGTCGAAGGTTGACGGCTTAGGGGTGGGTGATGAGCATTTTGGCAAAAACGGCATCCCTAACCCAAGAAGGCAGTATTGTAGGAAAAGACGACGCGGAATTGGACGCATGAATTAAGTAAAACGTGATGCACTGATCCCGATGGATCTGGACGTGAATATAATTAATTTATTGGCTCATTCGGGCATTAATGAACTAATACACCAATGAACTCTTTAACTCAACATCTTCACCGACTCGCGCTAAAGATTTAGTATAACTCTCAAAAGTTGAGAGGCAGATTTCTAGAATCCCCACGACTCCCAACCTTCCCTGTGATAGAAGATCAGAATCGGTGTCAAGAGCGTATTAATCTGCGTTTCCACCTCACCGATATCCTTATCAAAAACAAATAGCGGTGCGAGCGATTCATCCGAAAGAAACCGGGTCGGCACCGTTATCCTAATCTTCTGTGGGGCGATCTGCCACCCACCAAAAAGATTGAATCCCCATTCACCGAAACTCGGCACGTTCACATGGTAAGCGGTTGCATACAACCCGGCAGCCTCAATTGTTTGATGGATGCACCAGAACGCATTTTGTGCAAAAAAGGGGGAACTGCTCTGCGTTACAGCGAGGCCGTCTTCGGCAAGGCGACGTTTGACGAGACGGTAGAATGTGTCTGAGTAGAGCGACACAAGCGATTCATCGCTGGGATCGGGGAGGTCGATAACAACCAAATTATAGAGTCGGTCAGTTGCTTGAAGGAACTGCTGCGCATCCTGATTGACTACGATCACCTTCGGATTGTGGAGCGCGTCTTCGTTGAGGCGGCGCAGGGTAGTATCTGTGGATGCAAGTTCGGTTATCATCGGATCAAGATCAACCACCGTTATCTGATCTACATCGTCATATTTCAGAATTTCCCGTGCCGCCAGTCCATCACCGCCCCCAAGTACAAGTACCTGTGCCCGTGAGGGAGTCAGGGAAGCCGCCGGATGAATCAGGGCTTCATGATAACGATATTCGTCCATCGCGCTGAATTGCAAGCGTCCGTTGATATAGAGGCGGACGTCGTCCTTCCAACGCGTTACAACAATCCGTTGATATTTGGAGGTCTTCGATAGGATGATCCTATCGGTATAGACACGCTGCTCAAGATAACTGCTCACCGGATTGCTAACTACCAATGCCGCAACCAGTCCCACTGTTACTAACACAGTCACCGCAGCAGTCTGCTTGAAATGCTGAATTTCACGTCGAAACAGGAGCAAGTTGCCAATCACCACGGCAAGGTTGGCAAGTCCCATGACCAGCGAAGTCTCAAAGATTCCCAACAAAGGCAACAGCAGCAGTGGAAACGCAAGGGCACCGATTAATCCGCCCAGATAATCAAAAGTGAGCGCATTCGCTAAGGCAATTCTTAGGGTTGTATATTCGCGGAAGATTCGGGTCAGTAGCGGTAGCTCCAAGCCAATCAGCGTCCCAATCAAAACAATCAATATCCACATGGTTGGGACGTAGAAGAACTTGAAGCTATACGCTGCAAAGAGAATAGGGCAAGAAAAGCCACCGATGCAGCCAATTACCAATTCAACGCGGATAAACGCCGTGATGAGTTGACCAGTAATGTATTTAGATAGGTACGATCCGATCCCCATAGCCGTCATAAACAGCCCGATCGTAATCGAAAATTGATAGATACTGTTGCCCAGGAGATAGGAGGACAAACTCCCGATCCCAAGTTCATAGACAATTGCACAAATCGCAATAATCGAGACCGAGAGCAGAAGTATCACGCCGCGTGATTTGAGCCGCCGATCAGTATCATTCATATTCATGTCAGTCCAACACAGCTACCGAGTCCCAAGCAGCATCAGGATTGTCCTGCCCGCCGGATCAAATTTAAGAGCTTTCTCGCTTTCCACTGTCGCCAGAAATTCACGCCCACGCTGAATAGGAAACCAACACCGATCATTCCTAATGTAAACCCACCTATCGCGTATCTTGGATCCATCATGGTGTAAGTTCCGATACCAACGGCTAACGCTGCGATACTGAAATCAGTGAGGCAACGTGTCCGAGCCCGCTTCTGAATCTGCTGTAAATTCTTCAACCTCTCCTGCTTAACATATCTGTTCAACAGGTCAGCGGATATCTGCGTTGGATAGGCAGATGCTTTCTCTCCAATCTCACCTTGCTTCACCCCCACTGCCGCTATATCTCGAACACACCGAAAACCGATATTACTTGCGATATAGTTAGGAGGGGCGTGCAGCCGGTTCGCACATCGGAAATATCGAGGGGCGGTTTCATCACGAACCTCCAACCACGAACCTCCCCGCAGCACCTTATGTTTCTCTCCATAATCACTATCTCGGTGGGGGTTGCCATCATACGGCTGATACCAATCTGCTGTCCACTCCCACACGTTCCCCGCGACCTCATGCACACCGTAGGGGCTTACAGCCTCCGGACGGCTCCCCACCTGCGTGAGTTGATCGGTGAAAATGTCAGTTTCTTCAGCCTCGGAAGGTTCAAGGTCATTTCCCCACGGGTAAACGCGCCCATCGGCACCCCTCGCCGCCTTCTCCCATTCTGCTTCGGTGGGGAGGCGTCCATTAGCCCATTGCGCATAGGAGTGGGCATCATACCAACTGATGTGAACAACGGGTAGGTTCGCTTCTCCCGGGCAGACCTCTTCACCTTTCCAATGCGGTGGAGGTGTGTGCCCTGTCGCATCGACAAAGACCTTATATTCTGCGTTTGTAACTGGGTAGCGAGCGATCCGATACGGCTCAAGAAACCGAACGTGGATCGGTGCCTCGTCGATTTTGGCATACCGAGACTGCTCCAAGATGGTACCGTAGAACGGCTCTATATCAGTACCCATAATGAACGCACTCGGAGGAATGAGAACGTTATCCCAATCTGGAGGGACGGTTGGCTCGTTGCCACTTGGATCTATCGACGGTAATTCCATTCGGCGGACCCGTACTTTGTCTGTGCCAGAGATTCAGCGGTGTCTATCTCTTGGGGAAATAGCTCGCCTGTGACCAATTTAACGGCGAGCGTTTCCTCAAATCCAACGGCAATTGCATCTTCAAGTTGTTGGCGGGAAATCGGGACGGGGCGGGATTGGTTAATCGCCGTGGATTGCTCCGCTGCTACCTGAGCAAAATTGACCCGGCGTGACGCGAGTGCTAACACGTCTGGAGTAGGAAGATCGAGAGCGATGTATCCTTGGTACATCGCTCCGGTCTGGTTGCGACGCTGCGAGACGCCCGCAATCTTTTTCCCGTTAAGCAGAGTATCGTACTGGGCTGGATTGGTGAGACAAATATTAGGCGCATCCCCTGCTGTCGGCTTTTCGATCTGGTAACCAACGTCAATCCCTATCCTTTGAAACCCATTTATCAGACAGTCGCTGATGGCACAATATGCTCCCGAAATGTCAGTCGGAAACATCCCCGAACCGTGGGGAACAATGATGGTATAAGTTACATCCCAGCCGTGTATCACCGTGCCGCCGCCAGTCATTCGCCGAACGAGTTCTATACCATGGGCGTCACACGCTGAGACATCTACCTCATCTGAAAGCCTTTGGAAGTAGCCGAAGCTGAACGCAGGTTGCAGCCAGTCATACACCCGCAGCGTAGGTTGAAAGCTAGCTTTCTGCGCCAAAAGCATTGCTTCATCAATCGCCATGTTCGTGGCTGCGTTATTCTGATCGGTTTTAATAAGCCTCCAAGTCAATGGCATACTCCCTAGGCAGAAGTAACAACAAAGGCAACAATCCCGCAAGTTTCTTAGTCCTAAC
>JAJECO010000090.1 GCA_022822005.1 Candidatus Poribacteria bacterium | reverse complement strand
GCTCGGCTTGGATAGGCATATCCAAGCCATCTTTGTAAACATGCAGTGGATTTGGCAATCCACTGCGAGCAGTGATGGGGTGAATTTAGCGTTTATTCGCTCGATTTGAATCGTTTCCTTATAACTGGCAACTTAGGTTAACATAAGCGAAAATCAACCCACGACAAGAAAAAAATAAAAGGAGTTATAAATTGAATCAGAGTTTACCTGACGCAACGGGACATTTCGGAGAGTTTGGGGGTAGATATGCCCCAGAGACGTTAATGTCCCCGCTATTAGAACTGGAAGATGCGTATATGTCACTCAAAGAGGATTCCGATTTTCAAGAGGAATTTCAGTACTACCTGCGTGAATATGTTGGGCGTCCGAACCCATTGTACTATGCAGAACGTTTGACCGAAACGCTTGGCGGCGCGAAAATTTACTTGAAACGGGAAGATCTCAATCATACGGGTGCACATAAAATCAATAACACTATCGGACAGATCCTGCTCGCCCGACGGATGGGCAAGAATCGGATCATCGCCGAGACGGGTGCGGGGCAGCATGGTGTCGCGACAGCAACCGTGGCATCGAAGTTCGACATGGAGTGCGAAGTCTATATGGGCGAAGAGGATATAGAACGGCAAGCCCTAAATGTCTTCCGCATGAAATTGCTGGGTACGACGGTGGTTCCCGTGAACTCCGGCTCGTGTACGCTCAAGGATGCGATCAACGCCGCTTTCCGCGATTGGGTGACGAATATTCGGACGACATACTACCTGATTGGATCTGTTGTGGGGCCCCATCCGTATCCGATGATTGTCCGAGATTTTCAAGCTGTGATAGGTCAAGAAGCGAGATCACAAACAGTTGAACAGGCAGGACGATTGCCAGATTACGTGGTCGCCTGTGTCGGCGGTGGGAGCAATTCGATAGGCATGTTTTATCCATTTTACGCGGATAGCGATGTGAAGTTAGTCGGGGTAGAAGCGGCGGGCGAAAGCATACTCAGTGGCAAACATGCGGCAACGATTAGTGCGGGCAGCGTTGGCGTGTTTCACGGTGCGAAGTGCTACGTGCTACAGGAAGATGACGGACAGATCACGCCTGCCCATTCTATCTCGGCGGGATTAGATTACCCCGGTGTGGGTCCCGAACACAGCTTCTACAAGGCAACAGGTCGTGCCGAATACGTGTCAGTCACCGATGAGGAATCGATTGAAGGGTTCAAGCTACTATCAGAAACAGAGGGGATCATCCCTGCCCTAGAGGCAGCTCACGCGATGGCTCACATCCGCAAACTCGCGCCGACATTGGATAAAGACCAAATCATCGTCCTCTGTCTATCGGGACGTGGAGACAAAGATGTGTACACTATTGCCAAAGTCCTCGGTGTAGATCCGATAAACCCCGGTACTGGGAGACTGCCACAGTAGCAGAACAGGTGTAACTCAGATGCCACTCGACATAGTGACTCCTGAGTTTGAAAAAGCAAGGACAGATCAACCCATGAGTAAAAGCGCAGATTTCGCGGTAACTGTTGAACGGGATGTCCCAACGGAAATGCGGGACGGGGTGCTGCTCCGGTCGGATATCTATCGACCAGTCGGGATAGCAACCTGTCCGGTGTTGTTATGTCGCACACCGTATGACAAGGGGCAAGATACCTACATCCAGACAGCGCAAGCGTTGGCGGGAAAGGGGTATATCGCAGTTGTCCAAGATATCCGCGGGCGTGGCATTTCTGATGGTGAGTATTTCTGGCAGTTTCAGAACAATACCGAAACCTTCGACGCTCAAGACGGCTACGACACAGTTGAGTGGGCGGCGGGCATTTCCGGCAGTGATGGACAGGTGGGAACCTGGGGACATTCGTATCCATCGTGGTGTATCTGGCGTCTCGCCGGAACACAGCCACCACATCTCAAAGCACTGTTCGCGAGCGGTATGTCGTCACGGCTACTCGACCTAAACTTTGGTATCTTTGAAACAGGGCGCCGTCTCCAGTGGACCTACAAGATGGCAGTCAATGCGCGTCGTCGGTTGGGCAATACGTTTGGGCCTAAATCCGAGGACGAAGCTGATGCACAGTGGCACGAAGTGGAACGAGGCAAGTGGATCTGGTACTTGCCGTTGGATGGACTGCCCGATTATCTTTTTTCGAGCTTGACTCCACTCCTCAAAACGTATCTCAGGGAACAGGACAAAGAGTTCTGGGCGTTTCAGGAGATTCATCACAAGGTCAATGTTCCCACATGCCAGTTGACAGGCTGGTATGATCGCCTCATCGGGACAATCGATAACTTCACAGGCATGGTAACCGACGGTCCAGAATCGCTTCGAAACCAGCATCGGCTTGTCGTCGGTCCGTGGGGCCATAATAGTAATAACCTGACGCGCAACCAGGGGCCACTGGATTTTGGTCCTGATGCAGACACCACTTACCCTCAAGAAGTCGCTCGGTGGTACGATTACCGTTTAAAAGGGATTAATAACGGGGTGGAATCCGAACCGCCGGTGAAGCTATTTATTATGGGTGAAGACAGGTGGCGGTTTGAATCCGAATGGCCCCTGGCTCGCACACGATACAGTGAGTTTTTCCTTCACAGCGATGGTTCCGCTAATACAGTGGATGGGGATGGTGTGCTGTCTGTGTCCGAACCGGCGGAGGAACCGCCCGATAGATATGACTACGACCCCAGAGATCCGGTGATGAGTCTGATGGGAATTGATGCGCAAGCGGCGCCGAGAGACCAATCTCCACTGGACGGGAGACGGGATGTTCTGGTCTATCAGACGCTGCCCTTTGAAGAAGATATTGAGGTGACCGGTCCGGTGGTACTGAAGTTATGGGCAGCATCGAGCGCACCCGACACCGATTTTACAGCGAAACTGATTGATGTGCACCCCAACGGTTTAGCGGTGAATCTAACATACGGCATCATGCGGGCACGCTATCGGAAAGGTTACGACGATCCGAGTCTTATTGAGCCCGGGAGACCTTACGAATATACCATCCGTCTCAATCCGACGGGCATCTTGCTCTGGCGCGGGCATCGGATTCGGCTCGATGTGTCAAGCTCCGATTTCCCCAACTTTGATCGGAACCATAACACTGGCTCGGATTTCTGGTCGGACACGGAGTTGCGGGTAGCGCACCAGACCGTGTTCCACAGTTCTGAATACCCGTCGAGACTTATCCTGCCGATCATCCCCAGGTCTTGATGTGTCGCACATGCGGTGAGAGGAGCGAAAACGATGATAGACGGACCACGCGGATGTCGAGCCTCGGAGTTTGAAGAGGTTATCACGCTAATCAATTCGGTCTTTAGGACAGGTACAGACCAAGATATCCGCACAGACTATCCGTTGGTGTTTAACCAGTCCAAGGTGGAGTATATGCGTATTCTCAAGGCGGATGGGGTAGTCGTTGCCCATGTGCCGGTATGGGGACGCGAGGCTGTTGTTGGGGAGGATAGGCTGCGGTTCGGAATCATCAGTCCTACGGTCACGCACCCGGATTACCGTAGACGCGGATATGCGACGCAATGTCTTCGGGATTGTGTCCGTATCATGGAGGATGAAGGGTGGCCTCTGTCCGTGTTATGGACACTGGAGGCGACGTTTCCATTCTATCAACAGTCAGGTTGGGAGGCGGTTGGCTCACAGGGATGGTTATATCGGTTGTCGCTGGAGGAACACGCGCTCTTTGAAAGTGGCCCTTTCGACGTGATTCCATACGACCCAAGGAACACCGATGCGTTTAACGCAATGATGCAGATCCACGCTGCAGCGCCCCACCGAATTGCTCGCACTCCAGAGGAGTACCGTGCCCTCTTTTCCTTACCCAAAACAGAAACCTTCTTAGCGATGAGCGGTAGGGAAGTCGTCGCATATCTGACCTTCGGACAAGGGGTGAACAAACCCGGCTTGATTGAAGGCGGGGGCGATATAGCAGGGCTGGAAACTTTGGTCAGACACCTGTTGTTAAACCGGCCTTCCGAGTCGGAAATCCAAGTGCTCCTGCCACTCGTTCCAACAACACTGGGACAACTGTTAGAGGAGAAGAAACCGGGGAGCGGACACCCGATTGAGGAAGCCAGCGGCGTGGGGTATCAGATGATGCGCATCAATAGCCTTGAAAAACTGTTGAGACAGATTGAGCATCACCTGCGAAGTAAGTCAGTGGGCATACGTGGAAAGGTATGTCTTGTCTGTCAAGAAACCGACGAAGCGGTGACGCTCAGATTCAGGGATGGGGATGTTGACCTATCAACCGAGAGATCCGCAGAAGCCTTAGTATTGACCCGTCGGCAACTCACGCAACTGATCTTTGGATCGCACCCCGCCGCAAAGCCCGTTGGAATTAGTGGCAAAACGGGTAAAATTCTCCAAACGATATTCCCCTTTTACGTCCCGATCTGGGAGTTAGATCACTCCTGATCCCAAAGCGAGGATGCAGAATGGCAGTTAGGGAAATTCTGCTACTTGGCAACCCTAAACTTCTTAAGATGTGCGAACCGGTCAGCCAAGGGCAGCTGAAACAGATCAGACCTATCATCGAAGACCTCCACGATACCCTGATGGGTTTCAGACACAAATATAACGCGGGTCGTGCCATTGCCGCCCCGCAGATCGGCGCGATGCAACGGGTGGTCTACATGCACATCGACAAGCCGGTGGTATTCATCAATCCAGTCTTGGACCTCAAGAGTGCGGAGATGATGGAGCTTTGGGATGACTGCATGAGTTTTCCTGACCTTCTCGTCAAGGTCCACCGTCATCAACGGTGTCGAATTACGTATCGGGATGAAAATTGGGAGGAGCAGCGCATGACACTTGAGAGAGATCTCTCAGAACTTCTACAGCACGAAGTCGATCATCTCGACGGGATATTGGCGGTGCAACGTGCAGTTGATCATAGATCCTTCGCCCTTAGAAGCCAGCGTCGGTTCTTAGATGAAGAAAGGAAAACCGATTGAACCTTAACGAACGTCAAAAGAAACTGCTTAAACGCACCTTTCTGGACTATCAGCAAACCGCGGAATTTTTCAAGAATCCGCTTATTGTGGAGCGGGCGGAAGGGCTCTATTACTGGGATGTAGAAGGGAAGCGTTATTTCGATGGCATCGGTGGTATATTTGTCGCTACACTTGGACATAAACACCCACGACTTATGGAAGCGATGCAGCAGCAGATGGAAACGCTGAGTTTTGTGCCTTCAATGCATGGGATTGCAGATGTTACGCTGGATTTCATCGAGAGGTTGGGCGAGGTGACGCCCGGTAACTTGAACTATATCAAACCTTATAGCGGTGGCTCGGAATCGATTGAGTCTGCGATGAAATTCACCCGTCAATATTTTAAACAGAGCGGACAGCCGGGCAAGTACAAGTTTATCAGCCGCTATTTCGGATATCATGGGGCAACCTTCGGTGCGATGTCCGCTAGCGGGACCGGCAAGCGCAAGACCGCCTTTGAGCCGCAGATGGGAGGGTTTCTCAAGGTTTTCCCACCGACTTATTACCGTGACCGTTTCTCGTCTTGGGAGGAATGCAACCGGTTTTGCGCACAGATGTTCGAAGACGTGATCATCAACGAGGATCCGGACACTGTGGCTGGAATCATCATTGAACCTATTGGCAACACAGGCGGCATCATCACACCAACTACGGAGTATTTTCAGTTGGTTCGTGAAATCTGTGACCGCCACAACGTCATCCTGATCTACGACGAGATCATCACCGGGTTTGCTCGGACGGGATCTATGTTCGCGGCGCAGACCTTCGGAATAACGCCAGATATCATCTGCGGCGGGAAAGGGCTGTCGAGCGGTACGATCCCCTTGGGCGCGATGATCGCACGGGAGGACATGGGCGAAGTCTTCTACGGTCCGGCAGCGGATGACGTGAATTTTGCACATGGTCATACATTTGCGGGCAATCCACTTGCAAGTGCTGTGGGCATCGCCGTCATTGATGAGATGATAGAGAAACAACTGGCTCAAAAAGCGCGTGATCTGGGGGACCATCTCGCTGCAAGGCTTGAGGATTTGAAGCAGTACGGCGTCGTCCGGGAGGTGCGTGGGAAGGGCGTATTGCGCGGCGTGGAGCTGGTCAAGGATACCCAGACCATGGAGCCATATCCCGAATTGGGAAGCACCTTGAAACGAACTGCGCTCAAGAGTGGCCTAGTAATTCGTGTTGATCCGACATGGTTTGCAGTAGCACCGGCATTGATTGCGGAGAAGTCGGATATAGACGAACTGTGCGATCTGATTGAAAAGAGTTTGATAGAGGCTCTAAAACAAGTGCAGCCTTAACCTACCCTTAATTTGGAATATCTAATGAAAATTATGGTTCCACCAATTAAGTGTCAGGGGATAAAAACCAAACTTATACCTTTGATTGCGCGAACTGTAGATTGGGCTTTTGAAGGAACTTGGGTCGAACCTTTTATGGGTTCTGGAGTCGTCGGTTTCAACGTTATGGCACGTAATGCCTTGTTTGCAGACAGCAACCCACACTTGATTAACTTCTATCAGGCAATTTCTAATGGGAAGCTGAATGGTTTGAAGGTTAGAAGTTTTCTGGAACGCGAAGGCAAAGTGCTGTCTGAGTCTGGTAAAGAGTACTATTATGAAGTACGATCCCGATTCAATAAGTATCATGATCCCTTGGATTTTCTTTTTCTGAATCGATCTTGCTTCAACGGCGTAATTCGCTTCAATAGCAAGGGAGGTTTTAATGTGCCCTTCGGGCACAAACCACAACGATTTTCTAAGGCATATATTACAAAGATTGTGAATCAGGTTGACTTCGTTTATGCAGCATCACAGAATTTCAATTGGTCATTTATCTGTCAGGATTTTAGACAGACACTAAGTGGACTTTCCGAGGGCGACTTTGTATATTGCGATCCGCCCTACGTGGGAAGACACGTGGACTACTTCGATAGTTGGGACGAAAAAAATGAACAACAACTGTTCACGATTCTGAGCCAGTGCCCTTGTAAATTTATTCTGTCCACTTGGCATAGCAACCAACACCGAGAAAATACCTTCCTCGGCACATTATGGTCAAGATTCAACATCCTGACTAAAGAACACTTTTATCATGTAGGCGCAGCGGAAGCCAATAGAAAGCCTATGCTTGAGGCATTGGTAACAAACTTTATCCCTAAACACCGAGATGAATCCCCAATTGAACGACCCGAACAGTTAATGCTTCTCCAAAAAATTGCAGAATATCAGAATTTGACCGATTTACCCAATCAAGATGGTTAGATTGTAAACGACCGGAAATCTATCCATCTGCTGTATCAAAAAGGACGTTGACACTTCTCAGAATCCGTGATAATCTTTTTTGTAAGGAATCTTTAAGGAGGAACACAGATGCAACCTTTTCTCGATTCGACGGACATTGTGAATGACGAGCTTGAATTGCGGGAGCGCGCAGAGCGCGACGGATACCTATTTATCCGAGGTCTACTGCCCACAGACGTGTTGGAGGACTTGCGGATACAGTGTCTTGAGATCGCGCGCGATGCAGGTTGGGTTAAGACTGACGCGCCGTTGGAAGACGCCATCGCGGACCTGGACAGCTTTTGTGTTGAGCCGCAACCGGAGTACATGGGAGTGTATTTGCACATGTACAAACTCCAAGAGTTTCAGGCTCTGCAGCATCATCCAAACTTAATTGGTGTAATGGAGCGGATATTGGGCGAACCGGTGATGCCGCACGCACGGATTATTGGACGAACGATTTTCCCGCAGCAGGAGGTGTTCACCACCCCACCGCATCAAGACTTTATCCCTATCCAGGGCACGGCTGAGACCTATACTGCATGGATACCGCTGTGTGATATACCACCGGAGTTAGGTGGACTGCAAATCGCGTCCGGGTCGCACCGGCAAGGCGTCTACGACTTTAAACCCGCGATGGGTGCGGGTGGCATCGCAGTCACCAACCCACTTGAAGGAACTTGGGTCAACAACCCGTTTAAGCAGGGAGACGTGTTAATATTTCATAGCATGGTGGTGCACAAGGGCGTATCGAATTCGAGCGACAGGCTGCGTATGTCGATGGATGCCAGATACCAGAAAGTCAGCGACCCGATTGCACCGGGCAGCCTACTACCACACGCTCAGCCAGCCACTTGGGAA
>JAJECO010000091.1 GCA_022822005.1 Candidatus Poribacteria bacterium | reverse complement strand
TCAACAATGTGGGGAAGACCCTCTCACTAACTAGCACCAAAGGTTAATATGTATATTTATTTGTATTGTTCACCATAGTAAGACAGGCGGCACAAGTCGTTGCCTGTGGCTATCTACTATCGCTTTGTTGCGTTCCATCTGCTTAAATCGAGTGTGGGCATGATGAAATTCCTTTGGCTCCCCTAATTTCAACGCGCAGTCACGTGGAGGACTTGTCCGGGTTGAACTTCTCTTAGCACTTGATTTACTTTTAACATAGCGGGTTGAATATCCTGAATACGATTACTTCTGGCAGAGATTAGAATGACACCGATAGCGTATTTGCTGAGGTTTTGTTGATGTTCGATGCCCTTATCCATTGTTACAAGTGCGTCAAACGTTGCCGCGGCTTGCTGGAGTAGTTCGCCGTTTCGCTTTCCTTTCCAACCAAGCCGAGAAACCGTCGTGACTTGAAAATCAGCATCAAAATATCGTACCAATCGCCAGTCTAAGTTTTCGTCAAGTAGTACGTGCATGTTGCTTTGAATCCTGATCTGATCGGAGGTGAGATCCGATTGCAGTCGTCAATGCGAATTCTAAAAAGGCAATTGCTTGTTCCCGAGAAACCGAAGGGAATCCCTCAAGGAAGTAATCAAGACTATCCCCCGCTTTTAGGTGATCAATCAGCGATTGTATAGGAACACGAGTGCCGGTAAACACCGGCGTCCCTCCGTGAATGTCGGGATCTTGATTTATCACTTGCTCTGGTTGCATCATTTTTTTCGCGGCGAAGACTCTCACAGCCGCGTCCTTTCTGTTATTGTGCCGTTAGCGTCATCCCTCCGAAAAAGTGTCCGATAATTACTAAAATTATAGCACTCATTTGGGGTAGTGTCAAAAATTACAGTACAGATTAAATAGATAAAGCGAATAACTAAATTCGCGTATCTATTCACCGATTAAAAGTCCTAAAATGTCGAGCTACATATTTCGCTTGACCGGTCGGTGTGTCTCTTGATACCATCTTACTTTAGTAATCTATACATGAGGAATATAACGATGGAAATTACGATTAGTCCCGAAGAGCTGGCTAACGGTGAGATGTCCGAAACACATCGCGATCAGGCTGTCCACGCCGTCCGTACGGACGGATACGTCATCTTATCAGACATCATATCGCACCCGCACCTGGATCTGGTCCGCGAAAAGATGGATGAGGATTTACACACATTGATGACGGCGGATGTCCTCCCGGTTAATTTTGTCAAGCAACACTTCCAGCAAGACCCACCGCCCTTCGCACCTTACGTTTTTCGCGATATTGTTGCCAATCCGTGGGTGATACAGGTAACCCGAAAAATACTCGGTGAGGGTTTGTTTAACAGCTGCTACACCGGCAACACCAACTGTCCCGGCAGCGGCACGCAACCGGTTCATGTGGATCTCGGACAATTATGGCAAGGGTTGGAAGCCGCGCATCCAGCGGTATCTTTAGTAATCAACATCGCACCGATGGATGTCACCGAACATAATGGTAGTATTGAGCTTTGGCCCGGATCTCACCTGGATACGAACGTTGCTCTGGATGATGCGACGATTAAGGTCGATGAGCAGCGAGTCGAAGCGCGTCGAGATATTGCACCTCCGGTACGTGGTAATACGAAAAAGGGGAGTGTACTCATCAGGGATATGCGCCTTTGGCACCGAGGTATGCCGAACCATTCCGATCGTCCGCGTCAGATGATAGCGATGGTCCACAATATCCACTGGTTCCGTCGCAGGAGACGGGTGCCGTTCAACAAGGGTTGCGAAGAGGTATTTGAGAACTGCCAGATAGATCCAAACGTCGAATTTACCGACGAGCCGATTGACTATATTTTTCGGAATCACCCCTACGATTATCACGAAGATAGCGATGAGAAAGTGAGTGGGTAGACGGTTGGATCTACAAGGATAGAGATCTGTCTGGACCTTTTCAAGGGCTAATAAAAGAAAGCAGTAAAGTAGTATCAGAGGGTTCCCGCTTTTCTTACCCTTCTGCTTAATTTTTTCGATTGAGAAACTGAGCGACATTGAGGTTCTGACAGCGTATAGCGGGAAAACGGATAGAAAACTTTGGTATAAGCAGAACACTTTTTCCTTGAAAACTTAATCTATGTATAGTATATTTTAAGTATCCAGAAAACAAGGGGGAGGCAATTATGCGAAAACCGTTGACCAAAAAACAGGACCGAATCTTTGAATTTATACGGAAGCATGTGCAAGATACAGGCTATCCGCCGACCGTCCGCGAAATTGGGACCAACTTCCGCATTTCTGAAAAGGGTGCCTACGATCACCTGAATGCAATCGAGAAGAAGGGTTACATACGACGGGTTCCAAAAAAACCGCGTGCCATTGAAATTTTGGAGTTTGTGCCTCAAAAATTGCCCCAAGCGGCGGTCGAAGTCCCTATCGTTGGCCGAGTTGCCGCAGGCGAGCCCATACTTGCCTCTGAGAATGTTGAAGGCACTCTACCCGTGCCGCGGGAAGTGGTCAAAGAAGATCCCTGTTTCGCGTTACGCGTTAACGGGAAAAGTATGATTGAGGCTGGTATCTTTGAGGGGGACGTCGTAATTGTACGGTCACAGAATTACGCAGACACCGGGGATATTGTTGTTGCGTTGCTTGACGATGAAGCGACGGTGAAGCGATTCTTCCGTGATGGAGACAGAATTCGGCTGCAACCTGAAAATTCGGTGATGTCCCCTATTATCGTTGATGATGCACAGATTTTAGGAAAGGTTGTCGGGGTTTTCCGCAGGTTGTAGAGTGTAAAATGTGACCATCCTGATAGATCTGTCCGCCCCGATTTTTCGGGGTGCAGGTCCGATCTTTGTCCTCTCGGAACGGAGTTGTGAAACGTCAAACGAATCCTACCTTTTTCTCCTCCCTTTCATCCTTCTATTCTTTATTTCTGCCTATTTTTAGCCTCCTTATAATTGTACTTTGGTTGCTCAGCTTTACCCCTTTGCTCCACGCCTTCCCGGAACTCTTGCCAATTGAAGCGAAAATTGATCGCCCCCATACAGGGGCACTGTTGAGCGGCAAAGTTGACATCTTTGGACTGGCTCGAGGCACGATGTTCGAGGAATATCGTTTAGAGTATGCCCCTATTTCCACAGACAAGGAAAAAACTGTCTCGACCGAGTGGCGTCAGGTTGGTGGCAGAGCGACAGCCCCAGTAACGGAGATCAGTTTTCTCGGACAGTGGGATGCACAACGGTTGCGTGGAACCTTTCTGATACGGCTTGTGGTTGTTTCGACGAGCGGTATTGAAGCACAGGATCAGATCCAAGTTTTCATTGAGAATGAACATCCGCGCCTGAAAGTTTTAAATCCGCCTGAGGATCTGTTGACGTCAGAGACACAGATAACGGTGCGAGGGACAACGGAAAAATTGAATGCTGTTACACTTAAATCCGGGGGGATGGAAACGTCCTTACCTGTTGATTCAGAAGGCGGCTTTGTCGCGCAGCTACCCTTGAACGAAGGTCCGAACAGACTCGATATCCAAGTAACAAACCCAATCGGTTTGGAGACAAATTTGATCCGAACCGTTATGCGCGATAGCCAACCCCCGGAGATTACGCTTACTTCCCCAACCGATTTTGCTCTGCTCGCAGTGCCTTACGTCACCGTGTCCGGTCAGATTGATGATCTTGATGCACAACTTTCGATTAATGGCACTGCTGTGCCGCTCAAAGTGGATGGTCGATTTGAACGTACACTGCGACTCAAGGAGGAAGATGCTGCTAAAGGTGCAGGAGGGGAGGCGAGTAATCTCATCGGCGTAATCGCCATTGATCGATTGGGTCGCAAAACAGAAGTGCAACGCCGGGTCAGCTACAAGAAGAAAGATCTGCTGCTTGGAATAGATCTGAATCCACCGGCGATAACAGAGGTCTTACCGCCTGACGGTGCATTTCTTAATCGATCAGATACCAGAATCACGGGGTTCTTAGTTGATGATGTGGAGGTAGATCCGTTAACGATCCATTTCAGTTTTAATGAGGAGACATTTGTGTTCGATGGAAGTCCGGGTGCCCCTAAGTTTGACGGACATCTCTTTGATTTTCAACCTGAGACGGGTAAATTCACCTACACCCCACCGACCAAATTAATCGACGACACCTATCACTTCAAGTGGGAGGTTCAAGATACCGCAGGAAATGCTGCATCATCAATTGATTTTGCCTTTACCGTTGACACACGTCCGTTTCAAGCGTCAATTTCGGCAGAGCGGATTGAAGGAGAAAGGCACACACTCAGGATTATCTTAACGACGACAAAGCAGCTGGCGGCAACGCCCGTCCTTGAAATTCTTCCATCCGGTGCGCACTTGGGGTATACACCCAATCTCGATCATTTCACCGTTGTAGATGAGGGATTAAGCGCGGATTCGAGGATGGGAAATCACCAACCCATCTTTCGCTACGCGCTTGATTTTCCTATCTCTTCATCGCAAACAGGGTTCACGTTTTTTGCCGAGGTGCGTTCTTCCAACGGGGAGGTGCTTCCTGTGCGCGGCTACTTCACAGATCAGAATCAGCTTTTTGAAGATATTCAATTTCCGAGGTTTAATCGGGAAACTGATGCACCGATGGGGAAAATTCTCCTCTCTATTGATGGGGGTCCCAGTGTTTTACTGCTCGAAGATGGTGCGGCGCCTCAAGTTGCCTTACGAAGCCAAGGTGGATCAGATCAAGGGACGCTTCACGCCCAACAACAGAACGCCGATGGACGCGGGTTGACGATACTAGAGCCTATCTATGTTGTTGAATCCCCTGTGGAGAGCGGTGGGGTTTCTTTTCAGATCGCGCTTCCGCTTCCCATTGAGCGAAATAGAGGTGGAGACGGGGTTGCGATGTTTCAGTGGGATAGCCAGTTTCAGCAATGGCTTCCACTGAACGCAATCAGAAACCACGATGTGTTTGTAACCACGGTCAATCAGTTCGGGAGCTATGCCCTTCTTATAGATCGGATGCCGCCAACGATAAGCACCGTTTTTCCTAAGGATTCTTCAGAGGTTCAGCTTGAACAGTTTCTTGTTATCCATGAGATTACCGACGAAGGTTCCGGCGTTGACCTCATTCAATTGTGGGTAGACGATCAGGCAGTACAGTTCCTATACGAGTATACGACCGGACACTTGACCTACGTCCCAAGCAATCTGGCAGCGGGCAGGCACACCCTTGAGGTTAGTGCGACGGATCGCGCTGGCAATGAAGCACGTCGGAAGATGGAATTTTTTACTCAGGACGTTTTCGACTTTGCCGATAGGGCGATCGTATATCCGAATCCCACTTCGTACGATGCCACCATTACATTTCAGCTCACTAAATCTGCCGATGTTACGTTAGAGATTTACGACGTTACCGGACATCTGATTTATACAGATGCGTTGCGTAATGTCGTTGGTCAACAGTCAGGATCGCTCAGTGAAATCTTTGTTTGGAAATGCAAAAATCAGGTGGGAGAACCTGTCGCTGGCGGTATTTATGTCTACGTCTTGGAAGCGAAACGGGAAGGCGAGACAGTCCGTAGGTCGGGGAAGGTTGCTGTCGTTCGATAGTCAGGTTGTGTTATTGATAACGCAAGTTGCTAGTCGTTGAAAATCCATTGATTTTCGGTTTAGGTTAATAGGTTTGGTCTTTCGCTCCAGTTTTGAATCCCGATTTATCGGGGCGGAGCGATATGTCTATAGCAATGCGGATATGTCCAGTCCTCGCGCTCCAGAGGAGCGCAATGTGTATAGCAAAAGCGGTTATGGCTTGGATATGTCTATCCAAGTCAAGCAGGTCTTACTGGCGACTTAGGTTATTGATAATTCAGATGTTGAAGTTATGAGGCGTTCACGCTTCATCCTCACGCATAAAGGGGGTTTCGATGGGTAAATTAGACGGACAGGTTGCACTTGTTACCGGATCAGGACGTGGATTAGGTAGGGCTTATGCACTCCACCTCGCTCAGTTGGGAGCGGATGTTATCATTAACGACATTGATCTTGATGCAGCGAAGGAGTATGACGAGGAGCTGACAGCGGAGACAGTTATGGCAGAGGTTGAGAATTTTGGTTGTCGATCGCTTGGCTTCGAAGTTGATGTCACACAACGCGATGCTGTCTTTGCGATGGTGGACGAGATCGTGGACAAACTGGGACGAATCGATATCCTCGTCAACAACACCGGCGGCGCGCTCGGTCAACCAAAATCCTCAATGGCATCCGATACTGAAGAAGAATATTATAACTACATCATGGAGATTAACCTCAGCAGCGCAATCCTCTGCTGTCAGGCGGTGAGTGTCCCAATGAAGAAAGCGGGTTATGGTCGGATTGTCAACGTCAGTTCGCAGGCGGGATTATGGAGTGGCTGGAACGGGGGAGGTATGGCGTATAGCGTTTCAAAGGCGGGGGTCGTGCAATATACTCGCCTGCTCGCCGCTGAATTGGGAGCATACGGAATTAATGTGAACTGCATCGCACCGGGCTACATCCTTTCCTCCCGTGGTATTGCCGGTGGCAGAAATAGTCCCGAAACACGGGAAAGGCTGTTGCCACAAATCCCACTACGCCGATTGGGGATGCCAGAGGATTGCGCGAAGGTTGTTGAATTTCTCGTCACGGATCTCTCCGATTATGTAACGGGACAGTGCATTCCTGTTTGTGGTGGATACGTCTGTTTCTGATTGGCTGCAAAAGTAGGTAGGCAGCAGGATTAGATTTAACAAGGGTAACCGTGCCATATTGGTTTCAGCGTTACCTTTTTTGTCATTGACAGAACGCCGTTTAATCCCTTATACTAACGCAGGTTTCTGGGGTCGTGTTGGGGCTTACGGGGCCCGTCCAACCCAATCTGCATTATTTAAGATAATTTTGGGCAACCGCCATAGTTTTTGACGAATCACGCAGTGATTACAGCATTTCTCCAATTTCGCTGAAAACGAAGGACTATATGCAGACAATTCCTGAATTTTTTCATGGCAAAGTGATATTAATCGCTGGTGCGACCGGATTTCTGGGGCAGGCACTTGTGGCGAAAATTCTCACTGCGCTTCCCGATGTGAAGCGGATCTACCTCATTATCCGCAGTCAAACTGGAACCGATGGAGAAAAGCGGACCGCAACGGATCGACTGAAAAAAGACGTATTTGCTTCGAGTGCTTTTGCGAAGCTTAGACAGGTTCATGGTGATCGGTTTGACGGATGGGTTCGCGAAAAGGTCTGTGCGGTAGAGGGCGATTTAGCTTACGAGCGGCTCGGTCTCTCCGATGCCGACTATGAAACATTGCAGCGCGAGGTACAAGTTTTCATTAACAGCGGCGGTCTTGTCAAATTCGATCCACCCATTGATGACTCCTTGCAGAGCAACGTGCTCGGGGCGAGGTACGCGGTTGAATTGGCGAAAAGTTGTAACGATGCGATCTTTCTGCACGTATCGACCGCTTTTGTTCGCGGGGTTCAACCGGGACGGGTTCCCGAAGAGTTGCACCCGCCGTACGAAACTTATGCTGAACAGTATCAAGCGGAAAAGGGGGAAGCGATTCCTAAAACCCTTGACGCCGAAATCGAAGACGTCCAGCGATTGGCCGAACAGGTCAGGAATGAGGCGAACCAACCAGAAAAACTCGATCAGTTCCGTCGTGAAGCCGCACAAAATTTGGGTGCTGATGCAGGCGAAAGACTAAACAGACAGATTGAAGTCTCCCGACAGAAATGGATTGAGCAGCGTTTAATTGATGAGGGTTTGAAACGCGCCAATGCGCGAGGTTGGAACGATACCTATACCTATATGAAAGCTCTCGGTGAACAGATGATCACCAAAACGCGAGGCGATTTGCCGACCGGAATTATTCGCCAGTCGATTATGGAGAGCAGTCTTGAGGACCCTGAACCGGGCTGGCTTGGGGGCGCGCTTCGCATGGCAGATCCGCTGATTGTCGGTTTTGCGAAAGGGCGTCTACCGGACTTTCCCGGCGACCCGAATAGTATCCTTGATATCATTCCTGCCGATTTCGTTATTAATGCTATTTTAGCAGCAACTGTGCAAACCTATTACCGCCGAGGTATCGAGGTCTATCATGTAGCGAGTGGGGCGCGCAATCCCCTGACTTTTGGCGATATCGTTAATATAACTCACGACTACTTCGTGCGACAACCGATGTTGGATAACGGTAAGCCGATACCTGTTCCTGTGTGGAAATTTCCAGATGAGGCAAAATTTCAAAAGGATCTGCGCCAGAAACTGCGCCTCTTAGACACAGCCAGTCGTTGGCTCAATCGGATTCCGTCGCGGTGGGCAAGACGTAAAGACCGTCGGATTGCAGTGAAAAAAAACGCCATCGAGACCTTGCTGCACTATGTACAGATTTATGGTCCCTATGTGCGCCTCAGCTTTCAGTTCCAAATCGATAAGACTGAAGAACTTTTCCATTCGCTTTCACCTTCGGATAAACAGCTCTTCAACTTCGACATTTCACGCATTGATTGGCGAAATTATTTTCAAGAAATACATATTCCAGGAATCAAGCGGCACTTTCTCAAATTAGGCGACGAATCAGGGAATCAGCGAATCAGTGAACCGACGGTCGAGCCGATTGACGAATTACCAGAGGATTCGCCCTCCTCCGATAGGGAATTTAGTACGGCAGGTGAATCTGAAGAACAGTCAGGTAGTGACCCCTCTGAATCAGTCCAACGGAATCAGGATTCAAAGCCACTTGAATCTCAGACAATGATAGATTTGGTTGCTCAACAAGCAGCCTCCATTCCGGATAAGATCGCCTTGGAGATGAAACGGGGTGGCGAGTGGGTGTGCTATTCTTACCGTCAACTCTATGAGGCGTCGCGACAGGCTGCTTTTACGCTATGGGAGCGTGGTTATCGTAAAGGTGATCGGGTGATCCTTTTTGCTGAAAACCAACCGGAGTGGGGTGTTGCGTATTTAGCTGCCGTGCAGATCGGCGTGATTGTCGTCCCAATTGACCCACAGACCGCGGAAGAAGAGATCTTCGCGCTTGCGAAGTACACTGAAGCAAAAGCCATTTTGACTTCTAAAACTTGTCTCGCTCGTCTACACAGCCCTGCGATAAAGCCAAGTGATGAATCTGCGTCACCGGAGTTCTTGAATATTAATAGCTTCTGCCAACCTTTTGAATGTGAGCAGACCGAGACAACGGTCTCCACCGAGTCGGAACTTCCCACAGTTCCTGATAACTTCCCCGATGTGGAGGTTCAGCCAGACACAGTTGCATCGATCATCTTCACCATGGGCACAACCGTAGACGCACGGGGCGCGATGATCACACACAGGGGTTTTGTTGCAAACGTGGTTGCTGTTTCGAAGGCATTACCGCCTGAAGACACGGATCGATTTCTTTCAGTCCTACCGTTGTATCACGCGCTGGGATTCTCGTGCAATTTCCTGATGTCGATTTACGCCGGTACAACTATTACATACACCAATAATTTGAGACCGACCACGATTTTGGCGCTCATGCAAGAGACGAAGACCACTGTGCTTATTGGAGTGCCGCGTCTGTTCCAGCTGCTGTACGATACGATTAAGCGTTATGTTGTCGAATCTCCAGAGGCAATGGAAGCCCCTCTTGACCCAGAAACTGTCGAGGAGATCCAAGCAGCGTTGGGCGGACATATCCGCGTTCTGGTAAGTGGGGGCGCCGCCCTGCCGGACGAAGTGTACGATCGATTCATGGAGTTCGGATTAACAATCTATCAGGGCTACGGCATGACAGAAGCCTCTCCTGTCCTGAGTGTGAATCCTCACCATAAAAGCAAGCGGGGGACGGTGGGACCCGCAGTTGAAGGGGCGGAGCTTCAGATCATCAACCCTGATGATGAAGGCATCGGTGAGATCGTTGCAAGCAGCCCAAGCTTGATGCAGGGGTACTATCGGAATGAAGTAATGACGGAACGGGTCATCCGAGATGGACTGCTCTATACGGGCGATTTGGGCTACTTTGACGAGGACGGCTATCTGTACCTCACCGGACGCAGCAAAGATGTGATTGTGTCTGGTGCTGGTAAAAATATCTACCCAGTTGAGCTCGAGACACTCTACCGGCAAAGTCCCATGATTTCAGAGATCTGTGTTGTTGGTATGAGTACAGATAATCTGTTTGAAGCAGCGCACGCTGTCATCGTTCCGGTATGCGACGAAAATCAGAACAGGACTGAGGTGGAGCAAGCCGTCCATCAACACATTCAGGAACGCGCCCAGGATTTACCGACATACCAACACCTCCACACTGTGCACTTCTGGGAATCTGCATTGCCTAAGACATCAGGCGCAGGGATAGATCGTCAACGTGTTAAAGAAATTTTGCAAGAGCAACTCTTCCGAAAAACAGAGGAGGTTCCGCAGTCCGATCCCTCCGAAGATACCCTTGACGCTGGAGCCAAGGAGACTTCGGGGTCAGCAGTGGATACCGACACACCTGCCGGGGTCGAGGGGGTTGTTATCTCTGAGCTTAGTCGTTTAGCGAAGCTGCCGGCGGATCAGATCCATTTGAACAGCAATTTAGGCACAGAGCTCGGACTGGATTCAATGGCGCGGGTAGAGTTACTACTGCTGCTCGAATCCAGGCTACAACGCACAATTCCCGATGAGTTGATCGCCAAAATTCAGACAGTTGGTGACGTGACGGAGACAGTCAAAACGCTGCAATCTGAAGCTACACCACCTCCCATTGACGAAGCTACATCTGCCTATATTGAACGATC
The DNA here is from genome assembly GCA_022822005.1 of Candidatus Poribacteria bacterium. Lineage (GTDB taxonomy): Bacteria > Poribacteria > WGA-4E > WGA-4E > PCPOR2b > PCPOR2b. The sequence continues at coordinate 65,769 of JAJECO010000091.1, read as the reverse complement.
CGCATCCTCACCGTTATCCGTGATACTTGCAGGGCTCTTCCGTTTTAGTGTGTGGAGTATCTATAGATGTTATTTCTCGATTAAGTGCAATGGATTGGAAAACCTTCCGCGTGAACAGCCGTATATCATCGCCGCCAATCATTCAAGTCACCTCGACACCCTCGCAGTCATGACCGTTCTGAAGGGCGAGTCCAAACGTCTGCGGGTTCTCGCTGCAAAAGACTACTGGTTTGGCACCCGCTTCAAGTCATGGTTCTCCGGCGAACTGCTTAAATTCGTGCCGTTCGATCGGCATGCCAATTTCTTGCAGGGACTCCGAATTTCGCAGGAGATTCTGAAACAGAACGAGTGTTTGCTGATTTATCCTGAAGGTACACGCTCTGTTACCGGAGAGCTCCAACCGTTCAAACCCGGACTCGGTTTGTTGGCTTATGAAACTGGATCTCCGATCATTCCTACCTACATTGATGGCACTTACCGTGCGCTGCCTAAAGGCAAGAGTTTCCCGAGTAAGAGCCGCGTTCGGGTAACTTTCGGTAAGCCAATTATGCCGCCCAGTGGGCACGAAGCGAGTGCTGTGGACACCGCTGCAGGGCTGGAGCAGGAAACGTATAGACAGCTTGCCGACGCCGTTAGGGCTGAGATTGAAGCATTACGAGCAGATAGTGTAGATCGTGAGGCGTAAGATGTCAGCGGAAGAAAAGAAGACGGCTGCCTTTTTTGATGTTGATGGCACCATTGTAAGCACAACCATCGTCCACTATTACGTCCAATTCCGTTCTTGTCTGCTTCCTTCCTTTGTTCGTCCCTTCTGGATTGCTTGGTTTGCGCTGAAGGTTGTCTATTACTTTTTTTTGGACAAAGTGAGTCGCACAAGATTCAACCGGGTTTTCTATCGCAACTATCGTGGCTTGGAGGCAGAAAAAGTCAAACAGCTTGCTGATGAGCAGTTCGAAACCTATGTGCGCTCAAAACTGTTCCCCGCCGCCTTAGATCGGGTTCGTGATCACCAAAACCGAGGCGATCTGATTGTACTTGTGACCGGTTCTCTCGATTTTATCATCCAACCTCTCGCGGATCACCTGCAAGCGGATGCTGCTTTGACCGTGCAACTTGAGGAGGCGCAGGGCAGGTTTACGGGGGAATTGACAACGCCACCGTTGGGCGAAGCGGAAAAGGTTCGCGTGATCCAGAATTTCGTCGAGCAGCACAACGTCGATCTCGCTGCAAGCTACGGCTACGGCGACAGTCGCGCAGATCTGCCCATGCTGCAAAGCGTTGGCAACCCCGTCGTCGTCAATCCAAGCAAAGGGTTACGAGAGGTTGCAATAGAAGCGGGGTGGGAAATTAGTGAGTGGACGGTCGGAGGCAAGTAGGGGCGAAAATGATACAATAGATAGAGATAGTAAGTGTGGCAGGTCCCGATTGAATCGGGATGTGAAAGTGAGGAAGCACACAAGGACAAAAATACGTAATCGTTTTTTTTACTTTCTTCTTTTTTGGAGAAAACTATGAAAATCAATCGTTATCTTGAGTCGCATCACGAACCAAATGACACTATGTTTGTTGAAATTGACAGCCGATACCGCTTTACCGCGCGTGGCGCTGATTGGGAAAAGTTCCGAAGCCACCTAATCACGGTTATCAAGGATACTATCTCCGATGAGGTTGCTGAAGAGTTTGAGGCAAACACGGAGGATTGGGTAGGCGCTAATGCCTAAGGTCTGAAAGGGGCGCCAGTGGATCAGATTTTCATATTCGACAGAGCGAAAATCCGGGCGGAGTTAGATCAGTTTGTCGGTTATGCGCAAACGCTGACGGCACCGAAGGAGCTTTCGACAGCGATCCAAGCGTGGGATACCATTGCGTCTGTCGCCATCGCGACATCACTTCTCGCGCAAGCGAATTTGTCGCTTGGTCGAATCTATCGGGAGTGGGATGAATTGTTTACCGCCCAAAGGTTCCTTGCACAGGCGCACCAAGACGATCCAGCAGATCCGACTATCCGATCGGAATTAGAGTCCCTTAATCGCTACATTGCCGACAACCAAGCATCGGTCTTTGATGAAAGGGCGCGAAAAAACAGCGATTCAATCGTCTCGCTTTTCCGAATTGCAACAGGGCTCAAGCTGCTTCAGATGGACAAGCCGGCGCAGGCGTATCCTCTAATGAAGAGCCGTACCAAAATTTACCCGAACGCGGCGGTAGCAAAGCACCTCCTCACAGGTATTATTATTACAGAGGATGAGAAGAATTCAGCGATCGAATTTCTGGAAGCAGGCGAGTGGCTGACGGAAACGCAGCATGAATTGTATGCCATCACTGATCGTGGACTGTACGCATTTTATACGGAATTGGCGAAGCTGCACGTCGCCAATGAAGCGTATGACGAGGCGGCTGCCTGCTACGAGCAAGCATATTGGCTCGATGACTCGTCGACCGATTCGTTGTATCGCAAGCTGATTTGTGACGCGCAGTCTGAGGCGTGGCAGGTTGGGCTTGCACTTCTCGACTGGCTTCCCGATGAACTACCGACTGGGATTGAGCCAGCGGAATACAACGGTGCCGCTGCAGCAATCTGCGGACTTGCCTATCAAGCGACACAGGATCCGGCAGTTGGGGGACGCGCCGTTGCAATCTGCGAAGTTGCCTTAGAGACCGACGGAAAGAACAAGGAAATATCGAACCTGCTCAAATCCCTACGCTCCGAAAAATCTCTTCAACCCCACCTGCCGGAAGCCAAGTCTAAACGAAGATGGTGGCACCGATAACCGCTGCGACACCGATCAACTGCGCAGTGTCGCCCCCAGCTCCTGTTCTAACCGTTCTAAAATCCCGCCGTGAACTCGATCGACAATTTCATCCGTGAGCGTCTCCGTTGTCGAGCGATATTCAATTGCAAACGCTAAACTTTTCTTCCCTTCGGGGACCTGCTCGCCTGTGTAGACATCGAACAGATGCAACGAAGAGACTAACTCGCCGCCGGTAGATTCGATAATTTCAATCGGACGGCTGGCAGGTATATCTGTATCTAACACAATGGCGAGGTCCCGATTCACACTGGGGTAGATTGGGATAGGCTCGAATTGCTTCAGCGGTTCTACCACATCGACCAATCTCTCGAAATCGAGTTCAAACAGATAAGCCTTATTGGGTAGGTCGTAATTTCCCAACACCTCTGGGTGGGCTTCACCGAAAACGCAGAGCGTTTTATCCTTGATGCAGATTTCTGCCCGGCGGCCCGGATGGAAGGCGGGATGGTCGGTGTGAGTGACGGTATAATCGGATAGACCGCATCGGTCCAACATACCTTCGACAATTCCTTTAACGTCGAAGAAGTCTGCTGGACGAAATGGATCACCGTATACACCCGCGCCGAGACTACCCGTAATCATACCCGCGACGCGTTCAGGTTCATTTGGATATTCATCCGTACCGTTTGGAATAAAGACCTTGCTGCACTCAAAGAATTGCACATCGTTAATTTGATGATTCCGGTTACGCTGGGCATTCGCGAGCAAGCTGGGAAGCAAGGTCGTTCGCATAATCGACTGGTCTACGCTCAACGGATTCGCAATTTGAACTGCCTGACGAAGTGGATCTGTTGATGGAAGGCGGATGCGATCAAAAACGTCCGGATGATAAAATGCGTAATTCATCGCCTCCATCATGCCACACTGTAGAAGATACGTTTTCACACGCTCGCGCAGATCCTCTTTAGGTTCAACCTTCGGGATAGGAATGTCGCCTCTCGGCAGCGTGGTTGGGATGTTGTCGAACCCGTAGACACGTGCAATCTCCTCGACCAAATCTATCTCCTGTTCTACATCGGGGCGAAAGGTGGGGGCGGTCACTTCAAACGCATCGGATACGGCAAAACCGAGACGAGTCAGGATCCCACGTATATCATCGTCGGCAATTTCCGTTCCCAGGACAAAGTTGACGCGCTCTGGACGGAGTGTAATGTTGGGAGTTTCTCGCTCACCCGGATAGACATCAATAATCCCCGAACAGATCTCTCCACCGGCGATTTTCACGATGAGTTGTGCCGCACGGTTGATCGCGGGGATAACACCTTCGGGGTCTGCACCACGTTCAAATCGGTGGGAGGCTTCGGTGTGCATTCCCAAAGCCTTTGACGTTTTCCGAATGCTCGGTGGGTGGAAATACGCACTCTCAAGCAGCACATCAACCGTCTGATCAGTAATCTCTGAATCAAAACCGCCCATCACACCCGCCAACGCGACCGGGTTCTCCGCATCGGCAATGACAAGCATGTCGGGCGTCAATTCACGTTCTTCTGCATCGATTGTCTTCAGTGTCTCACCCGATTTAGCGCGGCGGACAACGATCCGGTTCTCAGCCAGTCGATGATAATCGAAGGCGTGCAGGGGATGGCCATATTCCATCAGGACGTAATTGGTAATATCAACGATGTTGTTAATCGTCCCGACACCGATAGATTCGAGCCGACGCTGTAGCCAAACGGGTGAAGGGGCGATTTTGACGCCTCGGATAACTCGCGCTGCGTAACGTGGACAGAGTTCTGGATCTTCAATCGTTACACTGGTGAGATTGTGGATATCTGCCGTTTCCTCTTGGACATCTATGTCGGGCAGCGTGAGTGGATTTCCCGTAGTCACACTAATTTCTCTGGCGACCCCGATCATGCTGAGGCAATCCGGGCGGTTGGGCGTGATCTCAAGTTCCAGCACAACATCGTCCAAACCGAGAGCTTCGACAATCGGGGCGCCAATTTGCGTGTCATCTGGGAGTTCCATCAAGCCTGATGCCTCATCTGAAATCGCCAATTCCTGTTGGGAGCAGAGCATCCCACTCGATTCCTCGCCCCGAATTTTTGCCCGCTTAATCGTCAACCCGTTGGGCAACTGTGCACCAATGAGGGCAACGGGGGCAACCAACCCTTCACGTGCATTGGGGGCACCGCAGACGATTTGCGCGTCCGTGCCCGACCCGACATCAACGTTGCAAAGCACGAGTTTATCTGCTTTTGGGTGCTTCTCTACGGTATTGATTCTGCCAACGACTACCCGATCCAGCCCTTCTCCAAGCTGTTTGATGGATTCGATTTCCATGCCTAACATCAACAAACGGTCTGCCAGTGCTTCGGGGGATAGATCGAACTCGACATATTCCTTTAACCACTTGATACTTACATTCATAACTCATTTTCCTCCACTGATCTTAAAACTGCTGGGCGAACCGCATATCATTGTCAAACATCAACCGTAGGTCTGGGATGCCGTATTTCAGAGTCGCAATCCGATCGACTCCCATGCCGAACGCAAAGCCGGTAAACTGTTCTGGATCATAATCGACATAGCGGAAGACGTTTGGATGCACCGAACCTGCCCCCAAGATTTCGAGCCAACCGGTTCCTGAGCAGAGGCGACAGCCTTCCCCGTGGCAGGTTGTGCAGGAGATGTCGACCTCTGCACTCGGTTCTGTGAACGGGAAGAAATGGGGACGGAAGCGCGTCCGCGTTCCCTCACCGAACATCTGTTGCACGAAAGCGTATAGGACCCCTTTCAATTCACTGAAAGTAACCTGTTCGGCAACTAACAGACCTTCGACCTGATGGAACATCGGTGTGTGGGAGGCATCGGAATCGCATCGATACACCCGTCCCGGAACAATAATCCGTATGGGAGGTTTCTGTTTTTCCATGTAGCGGATTTGGACCGGTGAGGTATGTGTCCGCAGCAGTAAGCTGTCAGTGATATAAAACGTATCGTGTGCATCTCTGGCAGGATGTTCTGCGGGTGTGTTTAACGCATCAAAGTTGTAATATTCGTGCTCAACTTCAGGTCCTTCAGCAATCTGGAATCCCATGCCCCGGAAGATTTCTTGAATGCGATCAAAGGTTTGTGTCACCGGATGCTTTTTCCCCAGCTGGGGCAGTCTACCCGGAAGTGTAATATCCACAGCCTCCGCTGCCAACTGTCCCTCTCGTGCTTGTTGGTTAAGAGTTCCCTCAACTCCGTCAAATGCCTCCGTGAGACTGGTTCGCACTTCATTTGCGAGTTTACCAATAACCGGTCGCTCCGCTTTGGAGAGTTTTCCCATCCCTCGCATCACCGTGGAGAGCAAACCTTTGCGTCCAAAATACTTTATCCGTAGGGATTCTAACTCACTTAAGTCTTCCACAGTTTTGAGTTCTGTCAACGCTTCAGTTTCAATTTGTTTTAATTCTTCCTGCATATTTATCTCCTGTAAAATAGCAAAAAAAAACACCTATCACCTCGTCCAAGGGACGAAAGTGACAGGCGTCCAAACCTTCCGCGGTACCACCCTTATTGGCAGATATAACATCTGCCCACTTCATTGACTGCTTCGGTAACGGCGAAACCTCCCCGATAAGGTCGGGGTTCGAAGCAACCGGCACAAGTCTAATTGCTAAAATCGACGTTCAACTTGGCGGCTCCAGGATGAAATTCGGCGATTCGTTCTAAAGATGCGCTTTCAGCCGGTGGCGCATCCTCTCTGCTTAGAAAATTCGAACCACTTACTATGTCCTTTCATAGCCTTTACGCAAATTCAATTTTTTTAGCTTTTCGCAAGTTCCGCAATACGAGCGAACCCAGCCTCATCATGAATGGCGAGATCCGCAAGGACCTTGCGATTGAGGTCAATTCCTGCCTTTTTTAATCCGTTCATAAAGCGGCTATAGGATAACCCGTGCATCCGTGCGGCAGCATTGATACGAGCAATCCACAATTGCCTGAATTCCCGTTTTCGTGTCCGGCGGTGGGCATAGGCATAATTCCAGCCTTTTTCGACAGCCTCTGTTGCAGAGCGCTTCAGATTATTGCGACCTCCGCGATAGCCCTTTGAGTGCTTCATGACTCTTTTGCGGCGTTGGCGACGGACACTGCCTGTTTTTACCTTTGGCATTACAATCTCCTTAAAAACGATGTTGACGATCACCTAATTGGGAAGCAAGCGACGCAGCCTTTTCTCGTTCGTCTCATCCACAATGGCTGTTCTCCTGAGATTTCGCTTCTGTTTCGGTGTCTTTGACATGAACAAGTGGTTCGAATAAGCCTTGCGTCTGCGAATTTTCCCACTTCCTGTGAGTTTGAAACGCTTGGCTGAACCTTTATGTGTCTTAAGCTTTGGCATCTGACTACTGCTCCTCTACTTAGTCTGACTTTGGTGTCAAGACCATGAACATGTTACGACTCTCCATCCGTGGGGGCGATTCTATCTCGCCGACATCTGCAACATCTGCTGCAAACCGTTGCAGCATCTCCTTCCCGAGATCAGTATGCAACATTTCGCGCCCACTGAATCTGACTGATGCTTTAACCTTCCAGCCATTCGACAAAAACTCGCGGGCATGACGCAGCCTGAACTGAAAGTCGTGATCTCCGGTTCTTACGGATTTGAACTTTATCTCTTTCAGCACAACTTTGGCTTGTTTCTTTTTAGCTTCTTTCGCCCGTTTGCTCTTTTCGTACTGAAACTTGCCGTAGTCCATAATTTTGCAAACCGGCGGATCGGCGTTTGGAGAGACCTCCACCAAATCAAGACCCTCTTCCTGAGCCCGATCCAATGCCTGATAGACAGGCATGGGCCCAAGTTTTTCGTTGTCGGAAGTGATCAACAAGACCTGCCTTGCCCGAATCTGTCGATTCACCCTATTTTGCGGCTCTTGCGTTTTCTGTTGATAACGGCGACCTCTGTTTTGAATCTTTGACACCCCTTCTCAATCTGTTGTGTATATTGTGGGATTAGTTCCTACGATATACAGTGGATTCCATTTTTCAACCGTAACCCCGATAAAATGACTTAAAAGGCAAAGTTTGGTTATGGAACATGCTACACTTCAAAACAATTTTAGCATATTTGAATCTGTGAATGCAAGTGAAAATCCGCTGACATGGACATGTTTGTTTCTTGAATCTTGCTCTAAAAATAGTTGACGGTCCAAAGTGTGCGCAAGATGATTAAACCGATACCCATTCCGCCGAAGACGAGAATCAGCAGGATACTCACAACCATTGCCAGTCGGATGATTCGCTCCCCTAATGCAGGTTGCTCAACTGACCACGCGTGTGCCAACCAAAAGACCAAGCCAACGCTGATAAGGATCAGGGTTGATGCCCCCAAGACACCGATCAGAAGCCCTGTGAAGTCAACCATCATCATGCTTTCAATCAGAGAACCGCTCTGCGACCAACGTTTGATAACACCGATTAGGATCCCGATGAGGCTTAAAATAAGAATTACGAAAGCAATTAGCGTTTTTTTGAATGCTGTTTTCATGTTACTCAGAGCGGTATGACCTTGCCGGGGTTCATAATATTCTGTGGGTCTAAGGACTTTTTGATGGCGTACATTACGTCGACACCTTGTCCGTGCTCCTGCCTAAGTGCATCGATTTTACCCAATCCGATGCCGTGTTCACCCGTGCATGTGCCGTCCATTTGCAGTGCGTATTCAACGAAGAGTTGGCTTAGCCGTTGTGCCTCTTCCAGTTCTTCGGGACGGTTGGGATCGAGGGGGAATACCACATGGAAATTGCCATCGCCTACATGCCCAAGCAGGGGCGCGATTAAGCCGGATGCTTGGATTTCCTGTTTGGTTTTTAGGATGCAATCCGCCAAGCGCGAGATAGGAACGCACACATCTGTGACGTAACCAACCGATCCGGGGCGCAGCGCCAGTGAGGCATAGTAGCTGTCGTACCGTGCCTGCCAGAGCCTGTTGCGTTCTTCCTCCCCGGCTGCCCATTGAAAACCTTCGCCCCCATGTTCTTGGACGATTGCGCCCACAGTTTCTGCTTGCTCGGTCACCCCTGATTCTGAACCGTGAAATTCAAAAAGGAGTGTGGGAGCGACCTTATAGTCTAAGGCAGAGTAGGCGTTGACCGCACCCATCTGGATTTCGTCCAGCAGCTCCAATCGAGCCACAGGTATACCGGATCCAATTACTTGGATAGCTGTGTTTGCTGCTGCTGCAACGTCTGAAAACGCACATACCGCAGCCGAAACCGCCTCTGGCGTCTTTGCTAACTTTAGCGTGACCTCTGTGATGATGCCGAGTGTCCCTTCCGATCCCACAAACAATCGCGTTAAGTCATAACCTGCGGAGGATTTTCGGGCGCGACCCCCAGTGCGGATGATGTTTCCATCGGCGGTTACTACTGTCAATCCTAAGACATTCTCTCGCATGGTGCCGTAACGCACTGCAGCATTGCCCGACGCGCGCGTCGCTGCCATACCGCCCAATGATGCATCTGCTCCCGGATCGACAGGAAAGTAAAGCCCCGTCCCGGTGTCGGAAAGATGGCTGTTAAGCTGCCTCCGTGTGACCCCTGCCTGCACCGTCGCGTCCATGTCGTTCTGACTGACCTGGAGAATTTGACCCATCTGAGTTAAATCGACGCAGATACCCCCGTGGATAGCGACAACCGCTCCCTCAACTCCCGTTCCTGTACCGAAGGGGACAATCGGAACCGAATATCGCGCACAGGTTTGCACGATTTGAGAAACTTCAGCGTTACTATGGGGGAATGCGACGGCATGCGGCAGGTAGGGGAGGTGATGAGAGACATCTTTTGCGTGTTCCTCCCGAACATCCTTCGCTGTGGTCAGGCGGTCACCCAGTAAACTGTACAATTCGTTGAACGCTTCCGCACTCACAGCGGTATCCTGATGGTGTTGTGCGGTTGCATGGTTACTCATCTCGTGCCTCTGTTATCGTGGTATGTTCCTTCTCGATTTTCCCTATGAATTGGAGATTGGATTGCCAATCGTCATGAAAGGGTTTCGGAGCAGGAGGATAGTTGTTACGCTGGGCGTGTGCACGATGCGCCGAAGAGTTCCTCCAGCTTCTCTCGCACTTCATTAAACAAGTTTGGGCTGGGCGGAGGATTCGGCGGTCCGAGCAGATTGTTAGGATATAACCCCTGAAGTTGTATCGCTGACTTCATCACTCCTAACCAGTTTTTGTCAATTGCCCATTGGAGCCAAGGTTCTTCGTAACGGTAAACCATCTCCCACGCCTGAGTGTAGCTTCCTGCAACTATCAATTGATAAAATTGCAAGGCGATATCGGGACGGAAAGGCGCGATGGGGCACAGGTAGGCAGGCGACCCGATCTGGTGTCCAAACACGAAGTTACGCATCTGTCCGCCGCTGACCACGCCAAAACCCTCGTTCTTCGTAGCGCGAACCAAATCATAATAGTCATAAAAAGGATGTGCGTCGTTCTTCATGCCAACGATGTTGGGACGTCGCGCTAGCTCTGCTACGACCTCTACGGGGAATGGTGGTGGTGCAACACCCCAGAGCAGCAACGGTATGTCGGACGCATCTTCGATCAGGTCGAAATATCCGACTAATGCCTCTCGTGTCTTGGGCAGCCACGGGTTAATTTGCACCTTAACAGCATCAACGCCAACGGCATCAGCGTGTTTCAGAAAATCGCGAGTTTTCGATGGTTTCCAATAGCTAGTAGACGCAATGCAGAGCGAGCGTCCAGCGGTAGCAGATGCGACAATCTCCGTTAATTCCCAGAGTTCTTCATCGCTGATACTCGCAAATTCGCTGCTTCCATAAGTGAGCAAAAGCACAGGGGTTTGCTCTTCACACAGCCAATTGATGTACGCTCCAACAGCGTCGTAGTTGATTGTTCCGTCCGCGTTGAAACAGACATTTATGGGCACTACCGGTCCTTTCATGCGTTCTAACACTCTTGCAGCTCTGTCCATAATTAAGCCTCCGCTAGGGATACGTGAATAAGGTGTTTCTACCAGCCCGCCTGTTTGAGAAATTCCAACGCCATCAATGTGTGCCCTTCCGGGTTTGGATGGACACCATCCTCCGTCGTCCACAACGCTCCCGGCCGTGCGGCTACCGCCCGGTCAAACGCTTCGTTTGTCCGTATCAATCGAGCGTTAAATTCGTCAGCAAGCCGATGGATAATCTCATTATAGGCGTCAACATCCAACGGACGCGGCTGGGCGACGTCTTCTTCAATGTAAAAGGTTTCGAACATGAAAATTCCTGCGCCCAGTTCATCTCTCGCGCGGGTGAGAATGCGTCGATAGCATTCCTCCCATTCTGGGAGATATGTTTCGTTTGGAATCCCCGCTCCAAGTTGTCGTGACGCATTATTGATACCGATTTTCACCGACAGCCAGTCCGGTTTTTCCGCGATGACATCTGTATCCCACCGTGCTTCGAGCCCTTCGACGACATCGCCGCCGATGCCTTTATTGACATACTCTATTCGGCGGTCTGGGTATTTTGCGGTGATTAGTTCAGTTACCTTTTTCACGTAGCCCTGCCCAAGTGGTGCGTGGTCGCCACGCCGTCCGCAGTCGGTGATACTATCACCAATAAAAAGTACCTTTTCGTCTGACTGAAACAGTAGGTTGCTCATGGGTTTCCTCTCACCTCGGTTTCACCCGTCTATAGCCGAAGTTGTGGTTTAGCTAAGAGGTTGCTACAGCGGCGGACAGGCGTATTTGCGATTAACGTCATACAATTGTAGGTGATGGTGCGCGCGCTGTCAATATCAAACGCAAGCCTCAAGTTGCCAGAAGTTCTCAAAATTTGTCACATTTATGTGGTTTTGTTCGTTTAGTTTAGTACTATGTTGTTGGGAGGAATCTTGGGCAGCGTATTCACACTTCATTGGGGTTGACAGGGGTACGATGCCGTGATATAATCTCTACATCAGACCGAATTTTTGGGAGAGTAGTATGCCTCGAAAGAAAACGATTGCCTTAACAGCGAGTCAGATTGCTTTAGGTGGATCTATCGGTTTAGCAAGTGGCTGGCTTTGTTACCTGATTGTTGAACTGCTGTTTTGGAAAGGCTTAATCGGCGACCGCGTGCAGCACGGTTTCTGGGTAGGTTTACTTCTACTAATCTCCTTTAGTGCGACATACGGGAGTGCTCTTGCTGGTGTTGCGGAAGGTGTTATACTTGCCGGACGCCGATTTGGCGTGAGTGTAGACCGTAAGCGTGCATACCAAGGTGCCTTCCTTGGGGCTCCCGCGATAGTAGCGTTAATGTCACTGCTAAATATCCACTGGGACGCGCTGGTTGCCTCGAATTTGCTCTTCTACATACTCCTTAATGTAGCGCAACTACTTGCCCTTATCATATCTCTACCCCTTCGTATTTTGCTAGCAATAAAATGCCCTCCCGAGCTTTTGTACATCGTTGCGGCACCGATTGGCGCAATCCTTGGCTACCGGCTTGGTATGGAGCGGAAGCGGACAGCGTCGGCTGAACTCTAGCCCGGATCCAGACTGTCAAGATTTTCGGACGCCATACAACAGTGTGCCGATGTGTGGCGGAATATCCGATGAATTGGAGACTCATCCAAATATGGAACATTTCAATGCGTTTGATGATAAGCCGAGGTGTGAGTGTGGGGTGTTCGGTATTTTGGGGCACCCCAGGGCTGTTGAACTGACTTATTTGGCTTTACGTGCCCTTCAGCACCGAGGTCAAGAGAGCGCAGGGATTGCCGCTGCAGACGACGATGCGTTCACATATCATCATGGTATGGGGCTGGTTGCGACAATCTTTGATTCGGATACCTTGGGAAAGCTGGAAGGTGACCTTGCGCTGGGCCACAATCGGTATTCGACAACCGGACACAGCACCCTTCAGAACGCGCAGCCGCTGGTTCGGGAATATAAGCGAGGTCCGCTTGCGATTGCGCATAACGGCAACCTTGTAAATGCCCAGCGTATCCGCAATGACCTTGAGGAGGCCGGTTCAATTTTTAGCACGACTTCCGATACAGAGGTTATTGCTCACCTCATCGCCCGTTCCCGACAGACGCTGCTGGAAGACCGTATCATGGATGCCCTCAAAGAGATTCGCGGCGCGTACTCACTTGTCTTTATGGGAAAATCTATCCTGATTGGCGTAAGAGATATTTACGGTTTCCGCCCACTTTGGTTGGGTCGCGTTGGCGATTCCTACGTTCTCACTTCTGAAACGTGTGCTTTCGATGTGATAGAGGCGGAGCCCATCCGCGAAGTAAGCCCCGGCGAAATGGTTATTATTACTGGGACAGATAAAGAACCGGAATCATTTATGTTTGGGCAGCAGCAACCTCACCTATCGCAATGTATCTTTGAATATATTTACCTCTCGCGTCCAGACAGCGTTGTATTTGGTGAACTGGTTAACCGTCCAAGACGTGAACTTGGTAGACAGTTGGCGCGTGAGTGCCCGGCAGCAGCGGATATCGTTATCCCTGTACCAGATTCGGCAACACTTTCCGCATTAGGATATTCAGAAGAGTCGGGGATTCCGTTTGATGTGGGACTCTATCGAAATTCATACGTAGGCCGTGCTTTCATGAACCCCTCTCAGGAGGTGCGCGAACTGATGGTCAAGGTGAAACTGAACCCAATTCGTGATGTGCTTGAAGGCAAGCGCGTTGTGGTAGTTGATGATTCAATTATGCGGGGAACTGAGAGCCGAAAGTTTGTAAAGATGCTTCGTCAGGGCGGCGCTACAGAGGTTCATGTCCGCATCGCTTCTCCGCCCAATAAATTTCCCTGTTTCTACGGTATTGATACCCCTACCCGCAAAGAACTGATCGCTAGTTCACACACCATTGAGGAAACCTGCAAATACATCCGTGCAGATAGTTTAGGATATCTCAGCATTGAAGGGATGCTTAAATGTATGAAGTCACCCGCTGATTTTTGCACGGCTTGTTTTGATGGCAGCTATCCCATCGAATTTAGTGGGCAATCGACGTCACAACTCCCCATTACTTTTATGAATGAAGCGGATTAGTGATTAAGGGAGCCATTCCGAAGGAGTCCTCCAATGCAAAATAGATTAAGAAGAGAGCGGACTGGATCTTCCCACCCTTTTCAAAATGTCCGGCGAGGCTTATCCACATCGCAGGGGCGGTTCACCTTTTACGCTATCGTCTTATGTGCGATTCTTGGTATAGTGGTGTATCAACCCGCTATCTTGCTGGTTCAAAAACTGAGCCCAACGGTTCCCCCACATGTTGCCGCCGAGAATGCCATGTTAATCACTGTTGGATTATGTATTGTGATACTGGTTGGCTCTCTGCTAAAGATGGATAAGATAATGACTTTCATCGGCAATCGCCGCTTAGAGTCGTTTAATCAACGTATGGAGAAGCGAAAGGAATCTGACGACTCCGATGGCTGAGCAAGGGTTAACATATGCTAGCGCAGGTGTGTCCATCAACGCACAGGACGATGCGCTAAAGCGCATAAAACCCCACCTTCAATCAACCCATCGACCGGAAGTCTTGAGCGAGGTAGGTAATTTCGGGGGACTGTTTGCACTTGGCGAATACGAAAAGCCGATCTTAGTGTCCAGCACCGACAGCGTTGGCACAAAGCTCAAGGTTGCCTTTATGACGGGACGGCACGATACGGTTGGGTTTGATATCGTGGCGCACTGCGGTAATGATATCGTTGTTCAAGGGGCGGAACCGCTCTTTTTTCTCGACTACATTGGTATAAGTAAGGTGCACCCTGAAGTTATTGAGCAGATTGTGAGTGGCGTAGCGGCGGGTTGTCGGGAAATCGGTTGTGCGCTAATCGGTGGCGAAATCGCGGAACTATCGGAACTCTACGCGATGGGTGAGTATGATCTCGCTGGTACAATCGTCGGTGTGGTTGAGGAGTCGCAATTAATTACAGGAAGCAGGATCGCACCGGGGGACAGCTTGGTTGGCTTGGGTTCACTCGGTCTCCACACAAACGGTTTTTCACTCGCTCGGCGAATCGTATTTGAGGTTTGTGGCTATGAAGTAGATCGGTATATCCCTGAACTCGGCACAACGATTGGCTCGGCGCTGCTGGCGTACCATAAAAGCTATGTAAAGAGTGTCCTCACCCTGCGAGAGCGTTGCGATATTAAAGGCATTGCTCATATTACAGGTGGCGGATTGTCAGATAACATTATTCGCATTCTTCCGCCGAATCGCTGCGCAGAGGTTCGGAAGGGCACGTGGGAAATACCGCCGATTTTTCCCTTCTTGCAGGAGAAGGGTGGGGTGGATGAAGCCGAGATGTACCATGTTTTTAACATGGGTGTTGGAATGGTGCTCGTACTACCACCGAGCCAGATCGATACCGCGATCGCTTCGCTCAGAGAGTTGGGTGAATCGCCTGCTTTACTTGGCAAGATTACCCATGGAGAGAAGTCCGTCCGAATCATCTGAAAACTTCTCAAAGACTAAAATAACTTCCCTCCCGTTTTTCTATCCACGAGATCTTGTGTTGACCAATCCCTAAGTTGCCCAGAATATAGTGGCTTCCCTCCAACACTAATTTCCGATTTTTCAATATTAAAAACCGAGTAAAGTTTGTGGTTGTGGTCTTGCGTGTGGACGAAAGCTGTATTAAGGCAACCGCGCCGCCATACGGTCTGCCTCCATTGCTTGACCGAACTGCTGAATTGCCGTCAACAGTGCATTTGCCACTTTGTCTTGGTAGGTGGAAGAGTTGAGTTTTTTGTACTCGGTTCTATTAGATAGGTATCCAAGTTCGACCAAAAGGGCTGGCATCCTCGTATCGACAAGGACACGGAAAGGTGCACGTCTGACCATTTTGTCCGACGCAGTTCGATTCCGATCTCGCGCTCCGAGGTGGGATACTAGCACAGATTGTATAACACGGGCGGCTTCCCAACTATATCTTTCGACGGCTCGCTTGGCCATACTGGTGATAATAAAGTCGACAGAACTAAAATCTTCTTCCTTGTTTTCCCATTTAGCCAACTCTGCTGCGAATTTATCGGTCGCTTTTATGTCGAAGATATAAGTCTCTATTCCGTGAACACGACGACTGGAATGTGAATTACAGTGGATGCTGATAAACAACGTTTCATTAGCTGGATTTTCATTGGCAATACTGGCACGCTCTGTTAATGAGATCCAGCGGTCATCCGATCGAGTAAGACGAACCTCATATGTGGTTTTTTTCTGAATCAACGCTGCCAATTTGCGTGTGATTACCAAGTTGATATCCTTTTCCGCTTCGCGTCCACGACCAACGTTGCCCGGGTCTCTACCTCCGTGACCAGCATCAAGAACAATGGTCCTTAAACGAAAATGAGATTCTGTTGCAATAGTAGGCTCGGTGGATTTAGACGTGCCTGCCGATAAGCCCGTGGTAGATATGGATAAAAACAGTGTTGCCACAAGGATGAGCAATTTCTGTATTACGGTCATAGTTCTTCTCCAAGCGAAAGTTCAGACAAATCGTTATACTGCGCCTAACGTAAGATTTTTTGGATTGGTTTCAGAAGAACTGGTGTAAATAAAAAATAATACCTATAATTATCAATACAAATATTCTATTGATAGAGAAGGAACATCAGGAAAATCAGGTTGGGCAATACGAATCTTGGGTCAAATACGGGCTGAACTGCTGCGCTATACGTCGGTAGGTAAAAGGATTTGTGATATGTGCGTCGACGGAAACTTAGGACTGATCTGAACTGGGAGTGGATGCTTCGGCGGGAGTATCGTCAGGAGAGGGAGAAGGAATGTAAAGAATGAGTCTGCAACTGCCACAATGGACAGGTTTCTCATACTTACGAGCTTCCTGTAGCGTTTGCGGTGGAATCGTAAGATGGCAATTGCCGCACGCATTTTCAACAACCAGGGAAACCAACCCTCTTCGATGACGCTTGAATTGGGCTTGATACTGGTTTATTAATCCCGAATCAATCTGGTCGGAAAAGCTTTGTTGCTTACCTTGCCATTTCACAATTTCTGCTTTAAGATCTTCTGCTTCCCGCGCATATGCGGTTTTCTGCGCCTCAAGTTTTTCTTGTTCGGCCTCGAAGTTTTTCCGCTGTTGGACGAGTTCTTCGTTGAGTTGATCGATCCGCTCCATTGCCGTGAGAATTTCGTCTTCTATTTCCGCTTCTTTCTTTTGAATAAAGCTAATCTCTTTATCCAATGCCTCATATTCTTTGTTGGTCTTTACCTCCCGCAACTGAGATTGATATTTGTTGCGCTGCTCGCCCTCCATCTCAAGTTCTGCCGTTTTGGTCCGCTGCAATTTTTCAGTATCAACCAGTTGCGCCTGCTTCTCTTCCAGCTTTTGTTGATGGATCTTAAATTGCTCATCCGCCCTCTTAATCTTAAGCGGAACTGACTTAAGCCTATTATCCAACCTCAAGATTTCGGCATCGATCTGCTGAAATTCATGTAATAATTTTAGCTGTTCCTGCAACTCGAGATTAGGCATTACTGTCAGACTCCTGTTCTGCAAGAAAGGCGAGAAAGATTCCCAATTGGTATAACAAGATAAGTGGAATTGCCAACAATAACATAGACCCTGGATCTGTAGGTGTCAACAGTGCTGCTGCGACAAAGATAAACATAACAGCATATCGCTGCCGCTCTCGAAAGCCTTGGGCGTTAATGATACCGATTCGTGACAGAAACGCCATAACAATCGGGAGTTCAAACGCGACACCGAAGGCTAACAGCATACCGGTCGCAAAACCCGCATACTTATCGATGCTCCATAGGTTCCCAACGCCTGAATCGTAGAAAATACCCGCGGCAAATTGGACGATGACAGGCAGGACGATAAAGTAGGCAAAAACTACCCCAACAAGGAAGAAGAAAACCAGAGTTAAAAATAGGGGGAGTGCGAACTTCCTTTCCTGTTGTGTTAGGGCAGGAAAAACAAACGCCCAGACCTGATAGAGCACAATGGGCGATGCAAGTAATATCCCGAAGGTAACAGCAATTTTTATATAAGCCATAATGGCTTCACCCGGTCCGACTTTATTAAGCTGAACCGTGTTTGCTGCTTGTGCTCTCAGTTCAATTGACAAGAACCCCATGAATGAACCGTCTGAACTCACAGTCCGATCAATCCAATTTGCCAGTTGCACGTTGAGCGGTATGTCAACGGGTCGCGTGATGATTTCCACAGCCGGACGTTGAAACCACAGACTTATAAATATGGATACCGCAATTGCAATTAGGGAAATGATAATCCGTCGGCGAAGTTCTTCAAGATGATCCAGAAAAGACATTGAGGCATCAGAAGCCATGGTGGTAACTAAACCGTCTTATTCGCAGGTTTGGTTGAATCTTGGTCATCTTTATCAATTGATTCGGCGATGTCGTTCTGAATCTCCTTGCCGGCGTTCCTAAATTCCCGAATTGCCTTTCCAAGTGAACGGCCCATATCTGGTAGGCGCTTGGGACCGAAAATCACAAGTGCGATGGCAAGAATAATAATCAGTTCTATTGGGCCAATTGGCGGCATGATGATTCCTCCCAAAATGAAGGTTGTGACGTTGAAGGCCTGTGGCACCTTACTCTTTTCGGCTACCCTAACCTAAAACATTGATATTATACTGTATGCTTTTCGGAATTGCAATCGTTTTGTCATGGACAGTAGAAGTTTCTGGCTGCATCGATCCGAACTGCCAAATCTAACGGGAACAGGTCATGAAGATACCCTATTTACCATATAAATCGATACATCGGTTTCTCTAACACCACACCAATCAGTGCCCAGACGCCGCCAACAAGAAATTCACCCAGTATCAATCCGAGAAAGAATGGTGCTAAGTTACGAAATGTCTTTAAGCCTCCAAATCGTAGAATACACCACTTAATCACCCAGCTGATGAATACCGAGAACCAGAAAAAGTTGACAGCCCATGTGCCGGAGATACCGTATCCAACGGGATACAGGGGCCACCAAACAAAACGCGTGCGCACAGCGGTGAGCAAGAAGGTGAAAACTACCCCGAAGCACATCGCCAAGATCGACAGAACATCGACGGGCACTGGGTTAGTAAGCCAGCTTTGGGTACGCCGAAAGATGGAACCGTACCACACCTCCCACGCGCCGGACTTGTAGCCGATGTGTAGTGAGAACCAGAACGAGGTCAAGGGACTGAGAACGACTGCGAGTAGTATGGCGTATCCGACACGGCGTGATGACACCCCTGTGCGCTCTGCGAGTTTCAACGCTTCGAGCTGATGCGGCATGGCATTGCCCCGATAGGCGCGATTGAAGCAATACACAAGCGAGAACAGGGTAAGACTTCTTGCCCCTAACCGTCGCATACCGAACATCTTCGGCAGTAGTACATCTGGTCCCATCGCACGTAGATCGTGGATGGGCGGACCCAACTCCGCACGGATACGGGTGATAACGGTTACCGTTGTGAAATGGATGACGAGAACGAGAAATGCAACCCAAAGGGGTAGTCCTGCTACCGCCCAAAAACCAACCAACAGCGTGAAACCAATAATCAGTCCGAGTACGGCGGTACGATAGGAGATGGGTTCGTTAGCTTCGCTTCCGTTCTCTGATAGATCTTCCTGTCCGGATTCTCCGCTTTGAGTGCTATAAAGCCGATGGGTTGACGGACCTCGCCACGCACTTACAAGCACAGTGCGCAAGTGGCGCCGCGCCCCCCATAGCGTGATAATTAGCACACCAACGCAGACACCGAATGATTGATCGAAGATGAAGGGAAAACCGGGGATATGCTGAAGACCGAAGACACTCCCCATAATCATCTCGAACTTCCAGAAAACGTAGAAGAACCAGAACGTGAAGGAGAGATCGAGGGGGATAAAATATCCCATCCCGATCGCGAAAGGGAAAATAACGATCGGTGTCCAACCGATAGCGTTCCACGGTTTCGTGGTAAAGAAAGGGCGCAGATCAAAAAATTCGCCACCGAGCCCGGGAATAATGGGAAACAGGAAATGCAGCCCGTTGATGAGATCCATGCCGCCAGCGAGAACGAATCCCGCCCACATCAATCGATTCCGAAAGAAATGTGTTGTGGTCATCTGCTGCGGGAGTTCTATAATCGGGTAGCTGAGCCGTTCCGCTTCGATCCACTGTTTTCGCAGGATGGCGTTGATGAAGAAGGCGGTGAAGAGGAGAACGATAATAAACCCGGACCACGCAAGGACAGGCTGCCACCATAATCCAAGATTTTCAGGGAGGTAAAGGCTGGATTCCCCAACGAAATAGGGAGTGATACTCTTCTTATCGGTCAATGCCAGCCAATCGGGGAGGTAGTGGTGGAACAGTGTTGCCCATTCGTTTTCTTCGTTCGACATCCAGCCGACGACCGCGATATTGGTGACGACGACTTGAAACAGATCATGTCCGCCGATTGCAGAGGCAATGGAAAGCATCGCGTAGAGGGTCAACAACTCGCCCTGCGTTAATGCTAAATGCGGTGCAAACCGGGCAAACAAGTAGTTAAGCACCACCACAAACGCGAAGATGAAAATCACATTGAAAAAGAGCGACATGGTGGTTGGGAGACCTTGCTCCCAACGTAGCATCGCAAACAGCCAGTAGTTATTGAGAAAAATGAGCCCTAAACCGAACCAGATTACGCTCCAACGGATCTGCGGTTGTTGGGATTGGGGTGGCGATTGGGCTTGGAGATTCAATGCGATCTCTTTCAGGCTTATACCGTTTCTCGTGGGTGGGTGCCCTTGAATCCAGAAATCTCTTGAGAATACGTTCCTTGTGGATTATAATATTCGACGTAATCAGGCAAAGACTATGTCGAGTCCTCTAAATTATATTATAGTTGTTTCCTTAACCTTGTCAACTTTTTGTACGAAGGTCATCCGAATGAAAAACGTGGTAGGTGTTTCTCTCGTATATTAGATTAATACAAACTTTTATCCACAAAGTCAGTTAGATCTCAAGAATCGAGCATCCCTAAAATCACGGAAATTGAGTCACTTATTTCATGTAGGAGGTATTGTCATTGAAGCCGAAAATTTTTCTTACCCGTCCGATCCCAGAAAAAGCCTTAGCCATGATGGAGACAGAGTGTGAAGTCGATATATGGCATACGAGCGAGATTCTGCCCCCGACCGCTGAGCGGCTGCCGGGGCTTGATGGGTTGGTTACATATAGTCACGAGCCAGTAACGGCAGAAATGATTGCCAGCGCGCCAAACCTTAAGGTCATTTCCAACGTCGGTGTCGGGTATAATCACATTGACGCGGAGGCGGCGAGGGCGCAGGGTGTTGCGGTTGGGAACACCCCCGGTGTGTTGAGCGAAACCACCGCCGATACCACTTTCGCGCAGCTGCTTGCAGCCGCACGACATCTCGTTCCCGCCAGTATCTTCGTTCAGGAAAAGCGTTGGACCTGCTACGATCCAAATATCTTCCATGGATTCGATGTGCATCACGCAACGCTCGGCATCGTCGGTATGGGCAGAATCGGTTATGAGGTTGCCAAACGAGCGTTGGGATTTGATATGCGGGTGCTGTATTATAAGCGGACTCGCCGCGAGGATTGGGAAGCGGAGTTGGGAATTGAATATGCAAGTTTTGATCGCTTACTCGAAGAATCTGACTTTATCACCCTACATGTTCCGATGACGTCGGAGACCCACCATCTAATTGGCAAGGAAGAGTTTCAAAAAATGAAGCCGACAGCGATCCTTGTGAATATCGCGCGGGGACCGGTGGTGGATCCAGCGGCACTGTATGAGGCGTTAAAAAACGGCGAAATTGCACGCGCAGCACTCGACGTTACAGACCCGGAACCTATCCCGACGGACGATCCATTGCTGACGCTTGACAACGCCCTTATCTTCCCACATCTTGGCAGCTCAACCTTACAGACCCGTACGCGGATGGCAACAATGGCGGCTGAGAACCTGCTGGCTGGATTGAAGGGAGAGCCGCTGCCCTATTCTGTGTTCGGCTAAAAATCAGGGAGACTCGCGACTTGTGGCCTATTCCAAATTAGATCGGAGGCAATTAAGGGTTCTTCCGTTAGCTGAACGGGAACATAAAATGACGGTCGCAGACATCTACCCGTTGGATGCAGAAACGCCGCCGTATGAAAACGACGATTTGCGGACAGTTGTAGATCGAATAATTCAAGCCCATCGGGCGGGGAAACAGGTGATATGGATGATGGGGGCGCACGTCATGCGGCGAGGCAATTCGCGCTATATTATCGATCTGATGGAGCGCGGCGTCCTCACGCATCTGGCGACGAACGGTGCCGGCACCATCCACGATTTTGAACTTGCTCTAATTGGTGCGACACTGGAGGATGTGGAGCGGTATATCTGGGATGGCAAGTTTGGTAACTGGGAGGAGACCGGACGTTACCTCAATGATGCTATCGCTCGCGGCTATCACGACAAAATTGGCTTCGGTGAAGCGATTGGTCGGTTCATTCGGAACGGGGAGTGTGGGGTCAAGTTTCCACATCGAGCGATTAGCATGTTCGCAGCAGCTTATCGCTTGGGTGTTCCGATAACCGTGCATAAAGGGATCGGCTACGACATCATTGACCAGCACCCCGCCGCCGATTATGCTGCGATGGGCTACACAACCGGCGAGGATTTCCTGCGTTTTGCCCACAGTGTCTCAAAATTGGAGGACGGCGTGTTTCTCAACTTGGGTTCTGCGGTGATGGGACCGGAGGTTTATCTCAAGAGTCTGTCAATGGCGCGAAACATCGCCGCGCAACGCGGCGAAGAAGTCCGGCATTTCACCACCGCTAATTTTGATTTGATTGAATTCTCTGATTTCCGAGAGGAAGGCAGTCCAACAGATGCCCACTACTACCACCGTCCTAAGAAGACGATTCTCGTTCGCACTGTGAGAGACGGCGGCGAGAGTTACCATATTTCCGGGGATTTTGATCGTACCGTCCCGAAGCTATATTCCCTCATCACTGAGGTTTTGGGATAGCCTTGTCCCTATAATACTCCATTGCCAGTCACAGACGGCTTAATCCTACCCTTTTGAAAGTGCCGAGTAGAAATGGCATGACACATCTAAGTTCCTACTTCTCAGGAATTTCCCCATCTCACCTTTCACACCCGAAGCTGTTAAGTTACATACTCATTCTTCTGATATGCCTTGGCTGCGCTGGAAGCAGCAGTAAAGATGCGCAGACAGTTTCGATTGCTGATCTAAGAGCGCAGCTGCAGCCGTTGAAGCGGATTGGGGTCTATGCTGGTTTTGATATAAAGTCCCGCGTACTTTACATGGGAAACGACCTGATGGAACGCCGGCTGCGTTTAGATCAGGGGGCGCACAGGGTTGGGACGATTCGCTACGCTCATAAGGCTTCGCGACAAAGCTGCATAGATCAACCGAGCGAGGAGTTTCGGTTTCGGATTGGGGAAATAGTCTTTTCTGGGGATAGCGATCTGTTGACTTACAACGATTATCAGATCGTCCAGAAAATGGGGGGCGGCAAGCGGGTTACGATTCAATTCACATATACTTCCGATGAGGAGGTAGAACCGATATTTTATCTGTGGATTCATTACGAAATTTATCCGGATCTGCCGGGGGTTCGCAAGTGGTTGACGATTCAGAATCTGACAGATTCAGCGTTTTTTGTGGAGGATGTGACAATCGAGTCTCTACCGCTATTCGCGGGTCGGAAGGACAGCCTTCAAATCTGGAGGTGTGAAATTTCAGGAGTGGTAGAGGGACCACTGACAACGCCTTGGGAAGGGGGCACATCGGAGGCATTTATTCTGGTAGGTGATGCTGGCGTTGGTAGCGGGGTAGTGCTGGGAAATGAGAGCGCGGGCATTCTCAAGCACTATGGGGTCTACTCGGATCGAGAGACTGTGTCGATCGGTTTGAGGTCGATGCCAGCTACTAATCGGACTGAAATCCGAGTGCCGTCGGGACAGTCAGTGGACAGTCCCAAAGTCTGGACGCTGCTTGTTGAAGGTGGCCTCCAAGCCACGATTGAAAGAATCAATCAGAATGCGGTGGCGTATATACCACCATATTCTGAAGGTGCGGCGTTACAAACCCCTGAGATTCACTGGATAGCTTCCAAATCCGAATGGGAGATGCCGATAGAGTCGATGCGCGCCGGAGATTTAATTGTCTTCGATTATGACTGGAACATTGCAGACTTGCAAACAGTAAAACAGATAAGTCAACGGGTGCATGAAGGTGGAGGCAAGTTTGGGATCCGTCTTCCAATTGCTGAGATACCCGCCGCGGTTTTAGATCGTCCGGAATGGCGGTTGGCACCGGCGCCAGTAGTCCAATGGAAGGCAGTGCCGGAAAGTAGCGATGCGGAGCAAGAAGAGGAATCGGCAGAAGAGCAGATACAGCAGCCCACCAGTCACAAAGAAGTTCCGGAGGTTTACTGTGTTTTGAGTGATTACGGTTACCACCTCACACAGGCGGTAAGAGCGTTGCTTGAGGAGACAGCGGCGGATACCCTCATCTTGGATCGCCCAATTTTGGGGTCAGAGGACAGCCTCTTAAAAGGATGCAACGCACTGGGGCATCAGCATTATACACGCGCCGAGTCGATCGGTGTGATTTATCAATGGCTCTTTGAGTTTGCCGACCACTTGCGTCGAGAATATCCGGCGTTACAGTTGGGGATTACAGCGAGCGCTTACGGTGTCGAGCAGCCAGACACTGCATGCCTTACGCATTTCGATCTGTTCTTTGAAGATTTGGAGGTAGATCTCCAGTCATCACAGCAGGGCGGGATTAGCTGGAAGGAACGGCGTTAGCTACGCTGTTAGAACCTTAAACACGGCATCGGTCAATCGCGTTAATTCTGCTGACGAAATTGTGAAGGCAGGCATAATATAGATAACATCGCTAAACGGTCTGAGCCACACACCCTCCCCTATAAACCGCTGGCGGAGTTCAAGTATATATTCTCCACTCACATCGGACAGTTGAACGACACCGATAGCTCCCTTCACTCTTACATCGATAACATCTTCCAGTTTATGACACGGTTTCAGTTCTTCCCGTAGCTGCGTCTCGATCCCTTGGATCTGTGCGATTCGGGGTTCCCCCTCAAACAGATCGAGTGAAGCGTTGGCGGCGGCACATGCTATAGGATTCGCCATGAATGTGGGACCGTGCATCAGTGCAGTTTCTAACCGGTCTGACAGAAAAGCTTCAAATACCTCTTCCGTGGCTAATGTCGCAGCCAATCCTACCATGCCGCCGGTGAGTGCCTTGCCCAGACACATAACATCGGGCGTGATGCCGGCTTCATCGCAGGCAAACATCGAGCCGGTGCGCCCGAACCCTGTGGCGATTTCATCGGCAATAAATAGGATACGGTGTTCCTTACAAAGCTGGTAGATTTCGGCAAGCATTTCGGGCGAATGGAACTTCATTCCCCCTGCTGCCTGAACCAGCGGTTCGATTACAAGCCCCGCCACCGTTTCTCTAACTTTCTTTAGTGATGCTGCAAGCGCAGTCAGATCCGCCCTGTTGTTGGGAATATCGAAGACATGCTGTTCGGGGGTGTAGCGGTTTAGCGTCCGGTGCATGCCTGTTTCGGGATCCGCGAGTGACATGCCGCCCATGGTGTCCCCGTGATAACCATTCCGAAAACAGATAAACTTGCGCTTATCCGGTTCCTGTCGGTTAGCCCAAAACTGTGCTGCCATTTTCATTCCCACTTCGACCGCTGTTGAACCGGAGTCGGAAAAGAATACACGATTTAATCCCTGTGGTGCCATGGAGACGAGACGATGGGCAAGCGTATAAGCCTGCTCATGAGCAAGCCCCGCAAACATGACATGTGCCAATGTCTCAAGTTGTTTTGCAATCTGCTTTGTCAGGTGGGGATGTTGGTATCCGTGACAGGCACACCACCATGACGCTATGCCATCGATCAATTCTCTACCATCGGCTAAGGTCAGCCGAACACCACTGCCAGAGATGACCGGCAACGGCAACGGTGCGGTCTGCATCTGTGTGTAGGGCAACCAGATGTGGTTGAACCCTGCTGTTTCCCACTCAGGGGGAGGGTAGGGCTTAGACATGTGGCATTTTGTACAATTTTTTACATGATCGAAAATAAAAAAAGCGGAATCCAGAAGGTTTCTCCAGATTCCGCTTTGTGGGGTCGGAATTATTGCGACTATCCCTTAATCTTTGCGTAGTGGACCGGCCGCTCAATAACGAGATCTTCGACCTTCCCTGCCTTTGGAACGACGATTTCCAGTACTTTATCCCGTAGCATTGCCTGGAAGTCTTCAGGTTGCGCTTCGATGCGGAACACGTTGTTGAACCCGAGAGGGAATGAACTGATCCGCCCGGCAACCTCAGTGAACCGGGAATCCTCCAACTTGGTTTCCACATCGACCGTGCCTTCGCCAAGGCTTACCTGATACGTATAGTCCGGCATCCGATCCGGAAGGTTGTATTTCCGTTTATATGTGGAATCAGGCACCCAGCGAGGGAGCTCAATTTCGATGACGTAGCGGTCAGCTTGTTCTTCCATCCGGTTTAGCATCCCGTACCGGCGGTAGCGTTCACGGACATCCTCTTGGTAAATAGGTCCATCGGTGAGGACAGCACCCGGCATGGTTGAACGCGGAGAGGTGGGTTCCGTTGCAAGCACCGGTCGTAATGCTGGCAAAAGTAGGCGAGCAACCAAGGAGGGAATCCAACCGTATATCGAAGCACCATATCGAGAGGGTTCTTCGCTATCCGTTGTGACGAGATCATCTCTAAATCGGTAGAGACCTTCAAGGACCGCCAAGATCACGCCGAGGAAGATCGCAAAGTTCCCTTTACCGGTGAACAGTGCAGATTCTATGCTCCCACCTGAGAAAAGGAGGAAAAGCACGAGTGGATAAAGCGTTAAATTAATGAGGCTGTTAATTCCCGTTGAGATTGGGGCGCTAAAGATGATCGGGTTCTGTGCCATCTCCTCAAGTTCACGCTTAAATTTCGCGTCAAAGGCACCCAGCACAAGTTGGGAAAGCATAACGAACGGGCGCAATACGGGCCGAATCGAAGACTTGGGAGATTCGATGTCTTGTACAAACTCTTCGATTCCAATTTTATCTTCGTCCCCTGCGGCTGCGCCATCTTCTCCTGCTGCTGCCCCCGCTTTTGTCGGTTTGACAAAATCTTCAAAGAACTTCTCGTTTACTTCAATATAGGATGTCCACTGCTCCGGGACATCGTCAAGTATGAAAATTGCGGTGACCGGACATGCGGGTTCACATGCAGCGCAATCAATACATTCGGCGGGATTAATATAGAGCTGCTTTTCCCCATCCTTGGTATGAATACAATCGACCGGACACACATCAACGCACGCCGTATCCATAACGTCAACACAGGGTTCGGCAATCACATAAGCCATTTCTATCTCTCCTCGGACACATCTAACCTGTTTTGTTGTCTACGGTTTCGGTAAATTTAGTTGCTCAAATTATACCACAGTCCCATAGAGATTTGCAAATGAGGATTTGGAACTGGAGGCAAGGAAATTATTCATCGGTTTCAATCCGCACTTCTTTCCCTGTCTCTGCGCTCAAGAGGAGTGCTTCCATCATCTGTTGGACGATAAGTCCGTGGCGGAGTGGGGCTGCACACGGTTTGCCATCCAAGATGCTGTCAATGAAATGTGCGGCGATGTTATCCCAAGATTCAAGCCCTGGAGGTGGGTCAACGTTGATGTCTTGCGTTGCGCCATCTTCCATGCGGTAGAGCGTGAGTGGGCTGAGTTGGGCACCCGCGTCCGTGCCAAACAACTCCATCTGAAACTCGCCCGGTTGGTGCGATGCCCAGAAACTCTCGATCTGTAGACCTGTGCCGTTCTCAAAGCGGATAAAGCCACCTCCATAATCGTCCGATGCGTACTGTTCGTAGAACGACTTAGGCGGAGGTGTACTGCCCGAATAGCCTAATCCGTGGGGGCCAAACTTGGCGCCAGCGGTGCCTAACACGCCGACGGGTTTGGGCATACCCAGCACCCACCACACAGCGTCGAGGGCGTGCACGCCCATATCGCGAAAAGCGCCGCCACCCTTCTGAATGAATCCGAGACTCCACGTTGGAATTCCGTTTCTCCGAACGCTGCGGGACCTGGCGTAGTAGAGTTCGCCGAAGTATCCCTGTTGTTGGAGATTCCCGAGATATTGACAGTCGCGGCCAAAACGGGTAGAGAGAGACATCATGTTCACGACCCCCGCCGCTTCCGCTTCAGCAACCAGTTTTTTTGCTGCGGCTTCTGAGTCGGCGAGTGGTTTGGTCACCATAACGTGCTTCCCGTTCCGTACAGCTTCCAACGCGACAGGCACATGCCACTGATTCGGTGTTCCAACAAAGACGGCATCGATTTCTGGATCTTTACACATCTGTTTGTAGTCGGTGTAAAATTTGACCTCTTCCGGCAACTCCTTTGCAAATTCCTGCATACGCTCTTCTAACAGATCACAGAGCGCAATGACCTGTCCACGCGGGTTTGCCGCCAAGGCACGTCCGTTCGGTTTGCCGATACCCATACCTACAACTGCAACTCGTACTTTATCGGTTGCCATCCAATCTCCTCCAATTATGGTTTGCGCGACTTTTTCATTTTTCCCTGTTTTGCCCGTAGTTACGTCTGGTTACACTCAGGGAATTGAATGGGTTAAACTCTAGCATATTGCAGGCTTTGTTTCAACAGAAATCTTAGAGATTACACAGGTTGCTAGCTATCGCTATGAGTCGAGTAGGATGTCTGCCCTACGTTCGTTGGGTGGTAGCTTAGATTATCTATAGAGCAGTTTCCGTAACGATTGCCTTCCGAGAAGGTATGAGATCACCCACACGCCAATAAGGATGATCAGAATAAACGCAATTGTGAGTAATTGTGTGGCGGGAATTGAATCGCTCTGTCTACCCCCGAAGATTTTCATTTCGCTAAGGACAGCGATTTGTAGGATTATGGTGGGTACACTGAGCAGTATAAGGTTGACAATGATTGTGACCAGAAGGGTTGCCGATCGGAGGACCGGTTGCCTGTTGAAATCCCGATTGGTTTCTCCAATTTCTGCTACCCAAGGCAGTGTCCCCATTGCTGTATTGAACGCGGTGGCTGTCGCTATGATCGCAATAATCATCAATAGGGTTGGCAGCCATAACTGGATAGGTATCCGAAACAGGGTTAATATTACAAAAACCCACACACCTGCGTAAGCAGCTGCGCAGAGGGTCCCGATCGAAAGTTTGCTCTTGAAAAGCAGCGTCGGTGAAATCGCACTTGATTTTAACAACCACCATGTTTTCGTTTCTGCTTTGCATCCTCCCCACGAGAGTCCGGCTGTGGCAATCAGGCTGTAGATCATGATCTGAACAACTATTGCTGCTAAGTTCGGCAGATGAAAGCCGTAGTGGATTTGGTCTGTCGTGGGCATCTGATAAAGCAGGGCGAATATCGGTATCAACTGGATGAGGGTTAGGATTATGATCATGGTGACTCGCCCTTTGTGTCGGAGGAAAACATGGAAATCCTTTGCCATCATTGAACAGATTCTGCCCCGACCGAGGAGGGCGATGCGCCTTCGCTTTTTACTGCTCCGTGTCGGATTAACCTCTACGCCCCTTGCATATTCCCAACTCCGGTGGTAGATCTTGGAAGCCAATAATACACTTAAGGGCGGTGTCGCTACGCTGACAACAATCAGTTGAATCGCCCATCGCAACGGTTGGATTCCGGATTCGGGGAGCCAACTTATCATCAGCTTTGCTGCCCATAGGTGCGGATACCAGTCGGAGGTGGGCAGGTTTAGTCGTTTGAGGAGAAATGTGGCAATCTCATCTGACCACTCGAATGTAAGAACACTGAACGCGAGAAAAAATCCGGCAGCAGCGCCAATGATTGTGCCGAGAATTTTCAAGAACTGTATCATTCGCTGTGAAGAAAAAAAGCGTGTAATCAACATCATTACGACCACCACGTTTGTCACAATGATGACGAGTAGACAAAAACAGGTAGGGATGAGTCCTATGTAAAAGTGCCAGGCCAGCCCGAAAAGTCGTCCAAACGCAATCCACGGAGGGAACAGCCACATCACCATGCCTAATAAATTCGATGCGATAAGTTGAATCAACTTGAATCCGAAAACAGTTGATGGAGGTAGCGATGACAGCAGCAGCGATGTGTCGGCAGCTTCGTAAAACTGTTTAATTGTGCCTTCTATTGCCCCTTTTGCCAGAATGAGCACACTGAGTCCGACACAAATGTTGATAGCGCGCAGTATAGTTTCTGTATAGGCGTCTGCCCGCTGACCAACTACTTTGAAGACAGCATGACCTATCAGGTATAGCGCAGCCATCAGGACAAGAAAACCGATAGCCTCTGCGACCTTTTTCCGTCTCTCCTCTGAGGCGTATTGGATACTATTTAACCATCCCTGCCAACTGGATTTGAGTAGAATTGGTAGTGTGTGCATACGTTACGAAAACGGAGAATGGGATCCACGATGTCTGTTATATGATGCGTTCGGTTTTTCCCTTGATTCAGTGTCTGAACGGTGGTATAGTGGAGGCTCACTTATAAATTAGTCGTGTATAAATCGAGAATTGGTCTGAGTTGAGGAGGGGATACGAATGCAGATTGGAATTATGTCTGGGACCTTTGACCGGGCGACGTTGGAAGAAGCGTTGGATGCCGCTGTAAACCATGGTATTAGCTGTATGCAGTTTAACCTTTCGAGTGCCGGTGTGACTAAAATACCAACGCATATTGATGCAGGTTTATGTGATAAAATTCGTGAAGAAATGGGTGCACGCAGCATAGCAATGACCGCGCTTGGTGGAACCTATAATATGATACATCCCGATGTACAGCGACGCGCCGATGGATTGCGGAACTTACGTGTGTTGGCAGCGGCTTGTGAACGGTTAGGTACGTCGGTGATTGCGCTCTGCACTGGTTCACGGGATCCCGATAACATGTGGCGGCGACACCCAGACAATGACACCCCAGAGGCGTGGGAGGATTTAGTCGTTTCAATGCGTCAAGCCATAGAGATCGCCGAGGAATACCAAGTCACTCTTGCCTTTGAGCCGGAAGTTGCCAATGTCGTTGATTCTGCGGTAAAAGCCCGTCGCATAATTGACCAGATCGGTTCGCCCTATCTGAAAGTGGTTATGGATGGTGCCAATATCTTTCATACCGGGGAATTGCCGCACATGCGTGAAATTCTTGATGAAGCCTTCGCGTTGCTCGGTGAGGACATCTCTTTTGCACACGCGAAAGACCTTGACCGGGATGGTGAAGCGGGGCATCTTGCTGCGGGGAAGGGGCTTTTAGATTATGATCAATACCTGTCGTTGCTTAACGATGTTGACCCCGATATCCCGATAGTTCTTCATGGCCTCAGTGAAGCAGAGGTAGACGGGTGCGTCGCGTTCCTGCGTGAAAAGATAGAAGCCATCAATGCGTGAAAATCACGTGCTCAAGAGGTTAATATCGCTGAAGTTCGGTATCAATTTCCCTCGCCCACCGATCAATACCGCCCACCAAGCTTTTGACTCGCTTAAATCCAAGTTGTTGTAGCAGATGCACCGCATCCAAGCTGCGCATCCCTTTATGGCAATATACAACGATTTCAGCGTAAGGGTTCAGCAAATTTGCCTGTTGCGGTAGCTCTCCGAGGGGCATCTGCTTTGCATCTTTAAGGTGCACAATTTCGTATTCCCACGCTTCACGTACATCTAATAAAATAATGTCGTGACCGTTATCTATCAGCTGCTTGAGGTTCTGGGGGTGGATTGCGTGTTCGGCAGGATTAAAAGGGATGATTGCTTCTTCGGCACTTGGTGCGGCTCGGGGCACACTCCCTTTGACCGAGGAAATTGCGTTCCTATTAAAGAGCTCTTGCAGTGCTTTTTTGATACTGTTCAGCATCGGCCCTCTCCTTGCGTACTGTCGCATAGTATGAATTCAAAATGAGGCATGCTGCTTCGCGCTTATGATTCTCCAATTATAATCAAAGTGATTGAGATATGTCAAGGATTATACACCCTCTGGCAATCCACTGGATTCAGCGAGTGATTGGCTCATTTCAACGGAATCATGGATATCGCTGCCCACCTAAAATGTTGCACTCACGCCCAGCGTCGGCAGAATCGGGAACAGCGGTTCGTCACTTACTTCACAGCCGGTAAGCTCTCCTGTTGTTTCGTCTAGAATTTCACTGAACACCCGTTCATGCACGTTTGATCTGTTATATAGGTTTAAGATCTGAACATACCAGTTGAGCGTCCAACTCTTGTATTCACTGGTTTTTGTAAGCCTCAAGTCGAGGCTATGGTACGCAGGTAGCCGATCGGTGTTGTACTCCCCAAATCCCCGTTCACACTCCATGCCACCAGAAGAATTGAGAACCAGCGTATGCTCCAGCGGCGTTGTCGGATTACCGGTATGGAAACGCCATGAGAGGTGTAGGTGCCAACGTGGAGCGATCCGATAGCTGCCATTGAGGGCAATCGTGTGGCGTTGATCAAAATCCCGATAGAATGTCTCGCCGAATAGTGGGCGATCATACATCGGGTCATCTTCGCTTGCTTTGGTAATTAAAAACGCATACCCGAAACTCCCCGTCAGCTGTTCCGATAGCGCGTACGCACTAAAGAGGTCAAAACCTGTTGCATGTCCCGAATCCGCGGGAGCAATAATCTGCGTTTGCCTACCAAAATCCTGAATCTGCCCGGTGAGATTGGTGAGCATTTTGTAATAGCCCTCCGCCCGAACCATAAAATTCTTACCGGAAGCGTATTCCGCCCCGATGATATAGTGTATTGCTTGACCCGCCCCGCCGACATCTGTGACAAACGTCTCGACAGGAATCGTCATCAGGTCAATCGGTTGGTGGTAAAGCCCCCACGCTGCTCGTAAGGTCAGGTTTTCGACAGGCTTGACAGCCAACGCGATTCGTGGACTGATCTCATATTTCCGAATATCGTTACGACGATAATTTTGGAACAGATAGCGTCCGCCAATATTGAGTGCCAACTTCGGATGTAATTGCCATTCATCTTGCAAGTATCCCTTGATCTCCGAGCCACTACCGTCAATTTTTGTGCTAGTTCCAAAGGTGCAGAGCGGGCAACGGCTCAAAATAAACTGCCTTGTGATCTGTTGCTGGCGACGAACGACATAATCGTATTCCGCCCTAGACCAACGCCATTCCAATCCGCCCCGAATGGTATGAGTCTCTCCTAGGCGTGCAGTTAATTCCCCCTTCGCACCGAGAAAGCCGAAATCCCGTTTATCCACACTGTTGTAGATCCTGCCAATGCTACGCCCTAAAGTATCATAGTGCCCCACCCTGCGATCTCGGGCTGCCAAATTGTTGAAGACAAACAGATCTGACCAGACCGACTCGCTGTAGAAATGACGCCATTTCGTCCAGAACATCGCATTGTGATAGGTCGAATCAAGGTCATCTGCGTCATTGTCCGCATCAATGAAGTTGTCGTCCCATGCGTAGAGTGCGTTAACGGTGAGTTTATCTCTATCAGTTAGGTCGTAGGCGATTTTGCTGTAGAGATCTGCATACTGGGGTCTGAGGTCTTCGTCGGCGTCCATCAATGCGAGGATCAGATCAGCATAGCCCCGCCGGGCTGAGACAAGCCATGAACCTTTGTCCGATAGGGGACCTTCCAACAGCGCGTGTGCATTGATCAGGTCAACCCCTACATTCATGGCGAACCTATCCCGATTCCCTGTCTTTGCGGTGATATCGAAGGTACCCGACATCTTATCGCCATATTCCGCGGGAAAGCCGCCCATCAACAGATCGGCGCGACGAATTACTCCGAGGTCGATGATGGAGATTGCGCCACCAAAATCTTGTAGGTGATACGGTTCAAACAGTTCCATCCCGTCCAATCGCACAACAATTTCGTCCTTTTCGCCGCCTCGCAAATTAAACCTTGCACTGAAATCGTTGGACGTAACACCGGGAAAGATATGGGCGGCACGGAAAACATCGTTGTCAATCAGTGGGAACAGATCTATCCCTTCCTTCGACAGTGAGAGGCTTGCATCTGTTCCACTTTGAACGGTGAATTTACCGGGGGTGACGACGATCTCCTCAAGCTCGACCGGTTCTGGTTCTGTTTGTGCATGAACTAGATTATAAAACACGATTGACAAGAGGCTTAGAAGGAAGGGAAGGATTGCCTTGACCGAGATTGGGGTTGGGTTGGTGCTCAGAAGGTAGCGCATAGGACATAATACCAATTTTCCCATTTCAGCTATGAAGATTGTCGCTGTAGGGGCTTCCACGAATATGGTGATAGCAGCTATCCTACCTCAGACCTCAGAGCCCAAGAATACGTGCGACGGTGCCGCCCATGATCATCGCCAAGTCATCGGAGGTTAGGAAAGTACAGTATCTCTCAATCCAGTGACGGGATTGGCGGTATGTGCAGAAACGGTTCTGGAACGGCATATCTGTTCCCCAAAGCAGATGATCTGCGCCGATGTGTTCAACCATTGCTTCAAGGGTGTACCAGATCTCTCGATAGGGATAATCGAAGATGTCGCCGATTCGGACGGGAAAGCACACTTCCAAGCTGAGATTTGGATTTTGGAACGGTTCCCAGATGGCTTCCGGTAGTGTGATGCGGTCTCCGTCCAGAAAGGCGCGCCAAGGGAAGCCGTGAGTGATGCTGCAAATGGTCTCTGGATAGCGTTCCATCCATCGGATCAGGATGCGAAGTTCGTTCAGATAGCCCTCTTGCTGTTCAATGTCTGAGAGTGTGAATTGGTTCGCCTTTGGTCCGCTGCCCAGTGTGAAGAATATAGGGACGCCGAGGGAGATAACCGCTTCCCAGAATGGTCGGTAGACACCGTCGTCCCACGGGTCGGGGCTTATAATGTAGGTCAGCGGATTGAACTTGATAGCGTGCAACCCGTGTGCAGTAATGGCGGTGGTGACTTCATCAATGACGGCATCCATCTCATCACGGATACGCCATTCATCTACATGTGTCATCGAGCGGAGACGATCGGGAAACCGCTCCACACATTCCGCCTGGTAAGCACTGTCTCGACCCAGCATTGGGTTCGTATGGAGCAGTGCCATATCCACATCCGCATAATCCATCTCGGCATTCAAGCTGAAAGGCGTGAATTCACAACTTCGCAGATTTGGCGGATAAAAGTGTTTGGTGTATTCCTCACCCTCGTAGTTCCAGACGACCCTGCCGCGTGGATGGTTAATCCGAAATCGTAGGTCGGGAAGGTTGGACAGATCGCGACGACCTTCGGGGGCGAGAACATCTGAGGGACCGGGTGCGCGGTCACGAATCCGAAACGCTGGCTGATGGTGCACCGCGTGCGATGCTTGTACCCACTTAAGATGTTCTTCACTGCTGGCGTATCCGCGTGGGCTATCCGCCGGCTCAAAGCAGTATGCGTGTGAGTCGATGATCATTGTATCCTTCCTTTCTTCGGTGCTGTTATCGAAGGCTATTTGGAGCGATGCTATCGTTCAAGAGTCAAAGGGGAGGGAACGCAGATTTGCGTTCCCTACTTGGACTACAATCGTTGCTGTTACAAGTATCCCTTATTGGTTTCACAGGGCGCTATCGTACATACTGTGCGAGGTACTCTTGTGAACGCTTAAGCCCATCAGATTCTGCCTCCCAAGTTTTCCAGTAGCGATAATCTTCGAGCTCAACGCTGACAATCCCGTCGAAGCCTGCATCCTCAAGCCGTTGAACAACTTTGAGCCAATCGACAACACCATCGCCGGGGATGGTATATCGCCACCAATCCTCACCAAAACCGCGCGAGGGATGGAAACTCGGTCCCAGATTGCCGTGGAGGTAGAGGGCCTCTTGATCAAAGTCGGTGTCCTTGCCGTGGACATGCACGACCCGGTCGGCGAATTCATTAAGCATCCGCAGGTAATCGACGTCGATGCGAACTAAATGTGACGGATCATAATTCACACCAAGCCCTCTTGGGCATTCCGCGAACATTGCGCGCAGCGTTTCAGGGGTGCAACCGAGCGCGGGACAGTGGGGTGAGGGACCTGGATAACCTTCGACGGAAATGGTAACCCCGTTATCCGCGGCAAACTCTGCAATTGGTGGGACGGTTTCCTTCCACAGATCGAAGGCTTTCGCCCGTCCAATGGTTGGATCCGCTGGCGAAAAGACACAGAACATGAGATGCACATCGTTATCGGCTGCGGCTTGGATGGCAGCTTTTGCCGCTTCTGCCCCCGCTGCTTGCTGGGCCTTATCAACGCTTAATAGGTCACCGGTGCCCGGCATATCTGCCGTGCCGATGTCCAATCCAGCGTCCCTTGCTGTGCCCACAGTTTCGGGTGTAACGCTGCTTATATCGACAGCGTCAAAGCCGTTATCGGCGCACCAACGGCAGAACTCATCAAAGGGCAACTCGCGCGCTGTGCCCGGTATACGTAAACCAATTTTCATAGGAATCTCCTTTATTGTGTGGGTATTTGACCACCCAATTATTGTATCAAAGTTCAGAGGGAAGCGTTACTAATCACCCTTTATTGCACCCCATATTGTTGCAAGATTATTCTGTGGGGTAACACTCAGCACCGAAGGATCGTATTCGTTTACCTTCGGGACCACCCCAAGTACTGAAGCCCCACCAAAGGCGTAAATTTTATTATTTACCTTAGAAACCGACAGTCCTCCTCTTGCCACCGGAAGCCGCGCCCCGCCCTCCGCAAGCCATGTGCCGTCGTCCGGGGTAAAGATGTCTACCCTTGAGAGCCTGCTAACGTTATCCGAAGCGGTTCCTCCGATGGTGTAGATCTTTCCATTAACGGCTTCGACACCTAAGCCAATGTTTGGCACCGGCATTTTGGGTTTGCGCGTCCACCGATCTTCAACGGGATCATACATTTCAACAACGTCAAAATACCGGATCCCGCCGTGAGTCGTTTCTTTGAAGGTTCCACCTCCGAAGACATAAATCTTTTCCTCAAAGACGACCGCAGCGTGTCCACCTCTCGCCGTCGGCATATCCGCTTTCCGAGTCCAAGTGTCTCCTCCAGGATTGTACTGAAAGACGGTTGCGTAAACATCATCGGGAAAATCCCAGCCACCAATGAGATAAATCTTGCCCTCGACGACGCTTGTCGTCATCCGGTCTATCGGAACCGGCATCCGCTTTTTCCGGGTCCATTTATCTTTTTCCGGGTCGTACATCTGAACGGTGTCAAGCGGCTCGAAAGCGACTCTGTGACCGCCAAACACATAAATCTTACCATCAACAGCACTCGCAGCAATTCCACTTCTCGGCGTTGGTATATCGGCTTTCTTCGTCCAAATATTTTTCTGCGGATCGTATGCTTCCACAACCGATAGCGGACCGCCATTCAGTCCACCAATGGCATAGATTTTACCATTGACGACAGCGGTCGCAAGTTGCATTCTTGGTGTTGGCATCTCTGCTTTCTGAGTCCATCTCCCCTGCTTCGCACGGCTCACGGAAGAGAAACTTAACAGCCCACATAAGATTGAAATGACAAAGAGGAGGATCAGACGGGCTTCCGCATATTTTCGGCATTTTATAGAAATCATATTTACCATGCCTCCCTTCTGGTAGGATTTATCCTTCAATAAGGCGCAGGGTATCGCGGGCAATCATCAGTTCCTCGTTGGTTGGTATGACGAGCAGCTTTACAGGAGCGTCTGCTTGATGGATCGGTTTTTCCACATCGCCTGACTGATTCTTTTCTTCATCAAGATGGATTCCCAGAAATCCGAGGTTCTCGCAGATAGCGGTGCGGACGGACG
This sequence comes from Candidatus Poribacteria bacterium, assembly GCA_022822005.1. Lineage (GTDB taxonomy): Bacteria > Poribacteria > WGA-4E > WGA-4E > PCPOR2b > PCPOR2b. Next base: position 28,179 of record JAJECO010000091.1, on the reverse strand, counting down.
AGGCATTTTCGCCAATCCCTCCGGTGAAAACCAGTGCATCTAAACCGCCGAGAACCGCCGCATATTTTCCGATATATTGTTTCACGCGATATGAAAACATTTGCAGCGCAAGGGCCGCTTGCGAATTGCCCTCCGAAACAGCCCGAAACAGGTCTCGGACATCTGACGCAACGCCAGAAATGCCCAGCAGACCGCTCTCACGGTTGAGAATCTGATTTATCTCGTCTGCTGACATCTGTTCTCCTTCCATCAGGTGAAAAATGATTGCGGGATCAATGTCACCGGAGCGTGTTCCCATCATTAAGCCTTCAAGCGGTGTTAGTCCCATGCTGGTATCAATCGATTTACCCTGATTGACCGCCGTGATACTACACCCATTTCCGAGGTGACAGGTAATCAGTTTGAGTGCTGTCGGTGGACGTCCGAAGATTTCCGCTGCTCGCGCTGAGACATATCGGTGCGATGTGCCGTGAAAGCCGTATCGTCGAATGCCGTGCTGCTCATAAAGCGAATAAGGCAGCGCGTACATGTATGCGTAATCGGGCATCGTTTGGTGGAACGCGGTATCGAATACGGCGACATGCGCGGCATTTGGCAGCGCTTGACGGCAGGCGCGGATGCCGCCCAAGTTATACGGGTTGTGTAGTGGAGCAAGCGGAACGCACTGATTAATCGCTGTTTCAACTTCGGGAGTGATTAATGCTGATTCCGCAAAGCGACTCCCTCCATGGACGACGCGGTGTCCAACGGCGATAATATCGTTGAGATTGTGAAGGACCCCCTTTTCTGTGTTGAGAAGTGTCTCAAAAATTGAAGGGAAAACCGCTTCATACTCCATCGGTGGAACATCAGTTTGATATGTGATGCCATCATACCGCTCATAGGACAAATTTGGGGCTGGAGAACCCAGTCGGTCGATTTGCCCCTTTGCCAGACATAGTTCGCCCGTCATCTCAAAGCATTGATACTTAACGGAGGAACTTCCGGCGTTGATTGTGAGTATTGTGGACATGAGGCATAAAGCGTGATGCATTGTGTGCGATGGGTGGTCGAACCGCTTGACCGTATAAACTGTTGCAAAATTCCGTCATCCTTACTGGATTGCTATCGCGTCAATTTTAGGATAACGAGAAGGCAAAGTCAAGCGGAAAGTTAGGCGTTGACACTGCGTTGCGGGGCGTGATACCATGATGGTTCATAATGACAACTGACGACATTCTATCCGGGCTGCGAAACCGAACCATCGGGCGGCGGATCCAAATCTACGATCAGGTAGGCTCAACGAACGATTTGGCACTCCAATGTGGTATTGACGGGGCGCAGGAGGGAACACTGATCTTGGCGGAGAGCCAAACCCAAGGGCGAGGACGGCACGGCAGAAGGTGGCATGCGCCTCTTGGATCGAGCATCCTTGCATCGATTATCCTGCGGCACCGGCTCCGTGCGGATCAGGTGGGGCTGCCTAATCTCATCGGTGCAGTCTCCATCGCAACCGCGATCAACGAATTGACGGATCTTACAACGCGGATCAAGTGGCCCAACGACGTACTGATTCAAGGGAAGAAGGTGAGCGGGATCTTGACGGAGTTGGAGTACGATCAAGATCGGCAGCCATTTTTCGTCATGGGGTTCGGGGTCAATGTCAATACGACAAGGGCAGACTTGCCGGAGGAACTGCGCGCTTCCGCTACCTCTTTGAGGATAGAAAGTAGCCGGGAAATCTCGCGTGTCAGCCTTCTCCAAGCTATTCTGCATCGCCTTGAGGAGAATTATCTGTGTTTGATGCGTGGTGAAACTGATTCGATTATCGAGACGGCTAACAGGCTGTTGCATCTTTCCAGTGATTGGATTCAGGTTGAGACTGCTGGTAATGTCTTTCGAGGTTGGACGGAGAAGATTGATCGGGATGGTGGATTGGTACTCAAAGATATAGATGGAAAACGACAGAAGTTTCTGGTTGGAGAGGTACTCCAAACTGGTCAGGGAACATCGGAAAATTAGTAGAAAATAGAAAGGATTTGACTATGGCTGTCGGAACAAAAAACAATGTTATCAAAGGCTGTGGCGCGCATCATATTGCTGTGCATACACGCGATTGGGAGGCATCGCTGCGGCTTTATCGCGATGTACTTGGCATGGAGATTATCGCAGAATTTGGTCCGCCCGATCGCAAAATTCTGCTGCTGGATATGGGGGATGGCAGCCACATGGAGCTTTTCCAGCCGACTGCCGACGGACCGAAACCGGGGGATCCTGCGCCGAACAACCCAGTGCATCACTTTGCATTGACAACAACCGACATCCACGGAGCGGTGGAACATGTCCGTGAGGCGGGGTATGAGATTACGGTCGAACCGCGCGATGTGGATCTTGGCGGGTTACAGGTGACGATCGCCTTCTTCGCGGGACCTAACGGTGAAAGTGTCGAGTTCTTTCAAACGAACTGAGATATGAGAGTCTATAGGAGCTATTCATGCAGGTTGAAATCGCTCGACACGCCCTTGACCGGGTGCCTCTATCGATTATTTTCGACGATTCAACGGTGTTGATCAATCTGAACTACTTCTTTATGCGCGATCGCAATCTTGTGGACGGGGCGAACCGTCGGTGGCAGGACGTGCCGGTTGTGCACCCAGAGTCATTTGTCCGTGAGTTTGCCGAGTGGTGTCTCGAACACGGTGTTCGCGGGAAGTTCAGCGTCGTCCCGTGTCCCGCTGCGTTGGGTCGTATTGACGAGGGATTGCCGCTCTTTAGTAAGGCGCAGCAGGAGAGCTGGTTGCAGATGTGCCGGAAGGTGATCACACCCGCCTACGACATCACGCCTGAGATGATTACGCATACAGTTGTCGTCGATCCGAAAACCTGCGAACCCTTAGAGTCGGGGATTTGGGAACAGTATGACTGGAACAATCTGCCCGTCGATCAAGAAGAGTTGGTGATTGACTATATTACCACCGCCTGCCAGATTCTGGAAAACGTCGGATTAACGCCTGAAGGGGTTACCTCCCCCGGCGGGTTCGGCAATCCGCTCGATTTCTACGCAAAGGTTGTCGGTATTGCAGCACGGGAGGTTACAGGCAATCCCACGCCCTACTTCTTCAAGCGGGTCTCTGCCGATGGTCCTGTCGAAACACCGGTTTGGTATGCAGACCGGGAGACGGGAACAGCGGTCGGCGAGATTATCGCTTCCACCGGTGACTGGACCGGTTCGTGGACCGGCTACGGCGAGGTCAATGTCGACAAGTATATCACCGCGGACTTGGCTGGCGGACGGCTCCCTGCTGTCATTGACGCCGGTGATCCCGCGGTGCTAATTAGCCACTGGCAGGGGTTTTATGGGTTGCACAATGATGACCGTCGCGGCTTCAACGCCTTCAAAACCGTTGTCCGCCGTTTGAAGGAGCGTGACCCGGATGGCGAACGGACGCAGTGGCGCAAATGCAGCGAGATCACGAACTACGCATGTGCACGAGAGATGGCTGAAGTAGCCGTGAAGGACAATAAGATTCGACTTGACCTACCGGTGCGCGTCCCTGATTTGACGCTTCGTTTGACCGGCGTTGATGTGCGAGGTGTCTCTGCGGATGGCGAAGACCTCGCTCGCGCTGAAAAACGCACCGCGTTCAAGAGCAATACCTTCTTTGCAGAGAACAACATAACCTTTGTTGCGTTCGATCCAACGCATCGCCAGTCGGTTATCGAACTTCAAGCCTAAGCCGAAAAATGGAAACATCTGTCTAATGGTTAAGGAATTCAATTTATTAGTTCATTTGCATAGCCTTCAAGGTATGATGAAACCGTTGGAAAGGAGCCAATACCTATGAACATTTCGTTTAACAGCGCGCCTGTCCTGCTCACCGATGAGCAGATGCGTCAATACGTTGTCGATGGCTACGTCATGCTGGAACCCTCCGTTCCCGACGAGCTCCATGAAACTATCCGTCGAAGACTTGCAGAAGTCTTAGAGACGGGCGCCAATCCAGGGAACAACGTACTGCCGAGAGTGCCGGAGATGCGCCACATCCTCAATAGCCCTGAAGTGCGCGGTGCGTTGATAAGTGCGCTGGGCGAAGGATATATTGAGCATCCCCACCGTTACTGTCATCACATAGCACCGGTCACTGATCCAGATCCAGAACCGGCGGTCAGATTAGCCGCGAACTGCCACCAAGATTCATACACGCCCTTGGGCAGACCCCGTCAGCACTACTCGCGTTTTGCTCGGATTATGTACTATCCACAGGACACACCGGTTGAACTGGGACCGACCCATGCCATCCCCGGTACGCAATTCCATAAAACCTTGACCGATGAAGATCGGGCGCAAGCCATTCCAATGGTAGGCAAAGCGGGTACTGTATCGCTGACGCATTTCGATGTGGGTCATGCCGCGGGGGTCAATCTTCTCAATCAGCCCCGTGATATGGTGAAGTTTATCTATGTTCGGGCGTCGGAGCCTACCGCACCGTCATGGAATTGTCAAAATCTCCAGTGGCGGAACCCAGCTGCCATCGAAACACCGCACAATCTGGAATTGGTGTGGTCTCACATGTGGGATTGGTTGTGTGGGAAACGTGATCGTTATGAAAGTTTCCGAAATGATGGTCTCCAATCGACGAAAAATGGTTTGACCCAATATATCGCTGCTTTGGGGAGGGATCGAGATTTAGCTGACCGATTGAGAGCAACGTATGATTTAGCGGGGCTTGGCTCTGACGCTGCAGAAGCTATCCCTGACCTGATCGCCATGTTGGAGAATGACCATCAGGCGGCGCGGGTAGCCGCGATCTATGCGCTTGGTGCGATTGGGCAACCTGCCATTGACCCGTTGATGGAAAGTTTGAGCGAAGCGGGTCGTCGAGAAGATGCACACCCAGTCCCGGAGCCTTGGAACGAAGGCGCTATCTCGATGGAGGATGCAGCACACGCTTTGGCTGCTATTGGAGCGCCGGCTGTTCCTGCACTGACCGAGGCGCTTGAATCTTCGAGCGAATGGGTACGCATCAATGCCAGTTTTGCGTTGGGTGAATTGGACTCTCATGCAGCAAGTGCGGTCGCTAAACTGACAGCGTGTTTAGGCAATGATTCACACCGCGTTGTTCGCACAGCGACGGACGCGCTGGGAAGCATCGGTCAGAATCTCCAGACGTTTATTCCACACGTTAGCCGCTTGCTGACAGAAGATCGGGGGGACTGGCACGAGGAGGAGCGGCGTGGATGGTCAATCCGGGATCAGGTTCGGATGAACGCAGCGATGGCATTTACACGGTTAGGAAAAGATGCTGCGGGTGCTGAGGATATTCTCTTCCACGCGATGGACGACCCCTGTGGGCATGTGGGAGCTTTTGCCATGGATGCCTTGAGGCGCATGGATTCGCCTGCTGCTCGGCAAGCGGTTATGGCGTACCTGGAAGCCCAACGTTGGGATGAGTCTATCACAGCGGATAGACAGTTTTAGGTTGTGTTGACGAACCTATCTCATTGAGGAAGATTTATGACAGCGGCAGATGCGTTAACGAAGCAGATTGAAAAATATGTGTCGCAACTGAGAGAAGTGGGTTGGTGCGTGGTGGAGCGGGTTATCCCCGAAAACGAGGTGGATGCCATTCGCCAGCATGTGGAAGCTGCCCATCTGGAGGCGACAGCCGACTATGAAGCAGCCGGGGGTGCGCTTGGTCGCCAGACGGACAAAGACGGGGGACCGGGGAAAAACGTCATCGCCTACATTCAGCCGCTGGCACCCTACTTGGCGGAAAAACGTGTGCTTGGTGTGGTGAGGACAATGCTTGACCCGCATGTGCGGATCGCACAAACCGAGTTTAAGACCCGCCCACCGAATGACGATAACAAGATGTATCGTTCTTATCATTCGGATTGGCCCCACGACCTATCGGATAGGGACAGAGCCGGTGCCGTCCGTCAGCCCTTTCCCAACGTTACAATGGGACTGACAACGATATGGCTGCTCTCGCCATTTGGACCCGATAGCGGCGGTACATGGGTGGTGCCGGGGAGCCACCGCGATCCACGCAATCCGAGGGGACCGGAGGACGGAATTGATGAATTTAAGCCTATCCCCGGCGAAATGCAAGCGTCCGGTCCTGCCGGTAGTGTGGTGATAATAGATAGTCGTATTTGGCATTCAAATGCTGCCAACCCCAGCGATAAACCGCGGGTGGCGATTGTGGTGCGTTATGTGCCGTGGTGGGTGAGTGTGGAGTTCGGCGGTCGCAACAATGCAATCGTTCCACGGCAGGTCTACGATGCGTTCCCGGAGGATGTAAAACCACTGTACAGGCACCGAGTCGACGGGGTGACGAACAGCATCTCTTGAGGGCAGAAGTTACCTTTGGTTCAGCAATAACGAGATCGATTTGAAACGCGGTATGGTCAAGGGCGCAGCTGAAAGAAAGGATACGGTTATGAGAGAGAATAACGAGGGTAGACTTGCCGGCAAGGTCGCTATTATAGCCGGTGCTGGCGGAGGTATGGGACGATCTACACCCCTGTGGTATGCAGCAGAAGGGGCGAAACTAATGCTTGCAGCGCGCAGATCGGAACCGTTGGCAGCGATGGTCTCGGATATCGAGGCGAGGGGCGGCGAGGCGGACTATGTAACCGCTGATCTCACCACTGTCCAAGGTGGTGTTAAGATGGCAGATGCCACGATTGAACGGTGGGGGCAAATTGATGTGCTGTTCGACAATTTGGGAGACGCTGCTGCGAGCGGATTGCGGTTGCATGAAACCGATGAGGAGGCGTGGAAGTACTTGGTGGACATCAACCTACACACCGGTTATATGTGTGCGCAGGCGGTGATCCCGAAGATGCAGGAGCAGAAACAGGGTTCGATAATCTTTGTTTCGGCTGCAGGCGAAACCCGTCAACGCGCCAACGCCGGGTATGGCGCAGCAAAATGGGGACTCATAGGACTCACCCGCAGCCTTGCCCGTCAGTACCGCGATGATGGGATTCGAGTGAACTGTATCTGCCCCGGCGGCATCGGCGACACACGTGGCGAAGAGGATGCGGGACTACCACCACATGAGCTGGTTCGCGGGGGACATCCGGCTGACATTGCGATGGCGGCAGTCTTTCTGGGATCGGATGAATCCGCATGGATTAGCGGCGTCAGTATCGACATTGATGGCGGCGAATCTATGATGTAGGGAACGCAGATCTGCGTTCCCTACGAAATAATACCGTTTCTGAATAATTTTGTAACATGATTCGGACACAAAACAATGGGCATCCACAAGCAGCGTTTGCGGGATCAGATCACAATCTAACAGATCGTGCTACAAAATCGGTATTACACAATATTTACATGCAATTCCCCTAGTGTTTCTTGATATGCTGATCTCGCCTTCCTATCTCCGCCGTCGTCGCCTCCGTTTCGGCTTGATGTTTGCTGCCAATGGGGCGATCATTTTCTCATACAAACCGAGCAGGTGCTCCACGCGCTCACGGTCCGAGGCAAATCCCGAACGTTGGTAGAGTTTATCAACGGCACTGTCCAAGTCACGGTGTGCTTTGCGGAGATTGGGGGGCATCACATCGGGATCATACAGATCTGCCAATGTCGCGTCAGGATGTGCAGCGCGGGCGGCGAGGACAGCGGCCGCGTAGGGTTCGAGGCGTTGCAGCCGTTCTTCAGGAACCGGGGGCATCGGGAAGGTGTTGTACACCAAACCGATGGAGTAACGGTAACGGCTCTCTAAGCGGCCGCCAATGTGACGTAGCCAAGCCATGTGCATAGCAGAGGTAAGCAGCGCAAACAAGGGTTTATTGGCGTTTTGGATGATACGGACAAGATTGCTTGGAATTACCGGCGGCTCTAGCCACCCAATTGGAATGTAGTCTCGCCTTTCAGAACTGACCTCTGGCACAACCAAAAACGGTGTATCTGGAACAACGTTGACATTGTATTGCGTTGGGTAATCAGCAATGGCGAGAGTGCTCTTGCGTTTGCTCTTTGCCCTGAATGCTCTTACCGCCTGCATCCGCTCCACAACTTTCGGCATCGCTCTAAGGTCCGTCGGATTGGCAGCCTGAAGTGCCAAAATCCAACGTTCTCCACCCTGTAGAAACTCCCGGCTTCCCACGTACGGACGTAAATACGGTTCGGCATTGGGTTCTTCTCGCAAAAAAGCAGCGCGTTCATCTGCTTTGAAAATATAGTTTCCGTCATCAATGGGTTGCGAACCAATGATTAGCTTCGGCAGCCCATTAATCTGCCGAGATTCCTCTTTTACAATAATCCGTGGATCAGTCAATCCACCGGCATCAAATAGGTAGGGCGAAAGGGCGGCGTGATGGCTTTCATGTGGTTCATCTTTGGGGGTGTTGTAGGAAAATAATCGCTTTTCCTGCAGCGCGGCCCCCTGTTTTACCAACCCAATGATGACGACGTGAACATGCGCCACCCCACGGGCGTCCGATCCCCAAGCGAAGGTACGGTGGGCAAAGGCGATGTCCAACTTGCAACGGTCAAACAGGAGGGGCCACAGCTGCGCCACCTGTTCGCCTTGGGTGATGGAATTGGTCGCCACAAAACCGATTCGCGCCTCGCTCTGCTGGATGTATTCACCCGCCTTGATAAACCACGCGCTCACATAGTCAAGGGTGCCGCCGCTTCTACCCAATGCAGCGATACGGCGGACCTGTTCGCGCTGTTGAGGCGATTGGAGTTTTGCCCCCACAAACGGTGGATTGCCGAGCACATAGGAGCACTCCTCCGGCGGCAGCAGTTCCGCCCAATCGAACTCCAACGCATCGTCATATCTGATATGCGGAGACTTTTCCAACGGAATGCGGGCATAGGTCTGCCCAAACTCCAAACTCAGGCGGTTGTTCATGATATGGTCCATCATCCACAGGGCAACCTCCGCGATATGCGCGGGAAACTCGCCCAACTCGATCCCGTAGAACGCATCCACATCGACCACCGAAAGTGACTGCGCCAGTAGGTCAAGTTGACCATGGGGCCGCATCTCCTTTAACACCTCTATTTCCAATGTCCGCAGCTCACGATACGCAATGATGAGAAAATTGCCGCAGCCGCACGCTGGATCAAAAAAGCGCAACCGGCCGAGTTTCTGCTGAAAGGCAATTAGGTCGGGGAGACGACGATTGTCCCTACGGGCACGCAGGCGTTGGAACTCAGCGCGTAACTCGTCAAGGAATAGCGGCTCAATCACCTTGAGGATGTTCTTTTCGGTGGTATAGTGTGCACCTTGGGCGCGGCGTTCATCCTTGTCCATCACCGATTGAAAGAGTGAGCCGAAAATTGCCGGGGAGATTTCCGACCAATTGAAATGACAGGCATCAATGAGTCGTTGACGCATTTCGGGATTGAATGATGGGATGAGCAGTTGTTCGCGGAACAGATCACCGTTGACGTATGGGAAGCGGGCGAGGTCTTCATCAAGGATTGTGGAGCGGCGGTCTACGGGTGTGTTGAGCACTTGAAAGAGTTGTGCTAACCAACCACCGAGGTCTGAGCCATCTTCCTGTGTCCGGTTCTCTAACAGATCGAGAAAAATGTCACGTGGCTCAAAGATGCCGGTGTCGTCGGCAAAGAAACAGAAAACGATGCGGACCAGGAATTGTTCCAGATCGTGCCCCGTGTAGCTGGCATCAGCCAACGCATCGTGGAGTTGCCCAACGCGTTCGGAGGCTTCGATATTGACCGGATCTTGATCCCTGAAGGATCGTTTCTGCACACCTAAGATGAAGCTGAACTTTTCGACATGTTGGGGCAGTTCAGCGAGAGTAAAAGCGACGCTTTCATCTTCGTCGAGGTCGTATAGTTCAAAGGTCTGAAAATCGCTTAACAGAAGGTAGCGCGGCAGGTCAGCGTCGTTGATGCCGGGGAAGTAAGAAAGTGCTTGGGTTTTCGCTTCTGCTAAATCGCGCCCCTCGCTTTTCTGCTCAACGAGGAGCACCCCTTTCCAAAACAGATCGATAAACCCACGCCTATCGCCGAGCAGTTTAACGGGCTCCTCAAACGCAGCGACTCGTCGTACGGGTAGATCGAAGATGGCGAAAAATTCCTGATAGAACAGGTGGGTTTGTCCTCTTTCGTAGCCTGCGTCTGCCCATTCCTGAGCGAATGCGGCGGCACGGGCGCGGATTTCATTCCATGATAGGCGCATGTTGTGAGTATTTCTTTCAGTAGGAAATAATGTAGGACTTACGCACTTCTGTGGTGAGCAACGTTTCTCCACGCATCACGAGAAACCATAATATTCTCCTTTCAACACCCAATATATTAAAGTGTAGGTTTAAGCGTAGGGTATATCCGGGTTACTGTTAGACAATGTGTTGAGTGCGATTTCAACTTAATGAGGGTTTCTATAATACCGTTTATGGCTATCCATTTCCGCAAAGAACCCTGCGTCTGATAATTTATTAAGATTTGCCTGGACATCCTGAACTGACCGGTAATCCATCAATTCAGTATGGGCTGCCTTATTACGTAGCCCTCCTATTTGTTTCCACCGATTCAATAAGGGTTTTTCTGGGTGTGATTCGTTCACTGAAAATTTAGCTTCATAAGCCCGCAATGATTGAAGTATACCCGGCGGAAGCCATTTATCAGTATCCCCCTTCCTTATGTTGAAATCTACGCTTGAATATCTCGCCGTACGACCTTCCTGATATTTATCAAAGTAATCCGGCAACAGAACGCTAAGTTCTTCACGCATCTTATGAACATAGGATAAATTAATCTCCCTTTCAAATGCTTTCGCTAGACAGATAAGCCCTGGGGTATAATCAACACCACCAACAAGGCGGTAGAATCCAGGAAGTGGATCCTTAAGCAAATTTACCACTCTATGTGCGGTTTTTAGCATTATTCTAGATTCGGGTTCCAGATACCTTTCATCTATATCAATGAAATCAGCCAAATTTAGATGATCCCGAGGATTAGCAAGTCCGAGAAATGAGCCGATTGTCTCACAGAGGTCATCTAGGTCATCTAGTTCTTCCGTCTTACTGGCGCGAAAAGCTTTTTTCAGTAGAATCAGATCGCTCCGTAATTCTAGTAGTGTTTTTCTGGCTTGTTCAAGGGCCTGTTCTCTCTGAGAATTGGGTACACGGTTATTATTTAGAATAGCGAAGCTCATAACATCAGCTAGAGCCTTTGCCATACTAACATTCCCCAAAAGTTCAATACCACTTCCTCCACAGAGGTCAATTTGGCGTGTAAGAGGATAGAGAGGAGGATCTTCGTATGTGGTGGCATAAGATCCTAGAAGCGTAAGCTGCGCCGCAACGTGATCAGGACAAGTTTTGACCCAGTGAACATTCTCGAGCCTGAAATCCCTAGTCACTACGAGACAAGGAAGATTGTCAATAGATATGTTCAAGCTTTTAGCCAGTGCAAGGGCTGCTGTGCTTGTATCTGCGGAAGTAATTGCATTGTGAGGGTCCAATAATATCCGAGGCTGCCAAGATCGCAAATGCTTATAATAATTCCTCCTCGCTGCATTGCTTGACCACTCTTCTGGTGGATCAACAAGGGCAAAGAACAAGAACTTATTTCCTGTAGTTACGTCTAGGGCACTAAATATATGACTTATTCGCTCGTGGAACTCAGGATGGGTTTGCGGATCATGAATTATAAAGGCAAACAGATTAAACGGTTCCAATGCGGCAGCCGCAGTTTCATGAATTTCATGCGATAGTGTCGCATAAGATTGAGTTCCACCTCGTTCGCTATCAGAGCTGAGTGCGTTCAAGACAGTGTAGCTTGAAATAGGCATTCCCATATTAACCTCCATCAAATTTGGTTGTCAATAAACTTCAGATTAAGCGTTGAAGTTGCTCAGACTTAAGAGTGTTGCGTTTACTTTCAGTCATATAGGGCAACTCCAAATACGGTAATTTTCTGTTGACGAGATACGGAAGGAAATCCTTCCAAAAAATCCTCAAGACTCTCTCCTGCTTTTAGATGATCAATCAGTGACTCAATAAGAACACGGGTGCCAGTAAACACCGATGTTCCTCCGTGAATGTCAGAGTTGGCTAATGACTTGTTCAACTTTCATCAAAAATTTCCAGCCGTTGGTTTCCATAACGTAGGTTGGATTGAATAGAACCCTACAATCGAAGCGGAGCCCCCGGTACGTTCTACGAGTGTCGTTCAACCCAACCTACGTGCTGGTACTAGCTGGTATTAAAAATCTATGCTATCAACAACTGAGCCTATCTGCTGCTGAAAAAACTCATCTTGAGGGAACGGTATGTATCCTATTTGTACTGAACATATTTGACTGTCTGAGTTTGCAAAACGATAGCTTTGAAACTTACCTTGGGCAAACGTAGGACTTGCAGCGTCTATATATATCCATTCATTATTAGTTTTTTGTTCTAACATTCTGTGAGTGGCATCAAGCAAACTACTTTCGTAAATGAAGATTTGAAGCTCATGGATATCTTTCTCAAGAATTGACTGGTTATCAATGGAGATTTAGACTGATTTGATGAAGGCTACTGGAGAAGTCCGATCCGCCAAAATTGGGATAGGTTCATTAAAGTCAACGCCATCCTGTTGTGCTTTTATACGCTGTTCATTCCAGTTGCGTAAGTTCTCCTCAAATTGCCGATAATCCTGATAGATTTCATTTTTAACTTCATCTTTAATTCTTTCACGCGTCTTTTGTCTTAACTGTTCACCTTTGGCCCTAGCCAACTCGATCGCGTACAACATAGTATAAATCACCTCTTCAATTATGGTGAATTAGATAAATAAGTAGACATTTTCGCTCCTCGTGTATGGTAGGCGCTGTTTCCAACTGCGCCGATGCGGTGCGGTTAAAAACCGCACCTACCGGACCTGGGGGCGGCGCGGTTCGGTTTGGAATGTCTCAGTAATTCTATCTTCTACCATAAAAGCACTACAACAATTGCGATAGGTACAGCTCTTGAGGTATGCTCAACAACATGAATGAGTGTCTTAATGGAACTTTCAGGACTTACAGACGATGCTTCCAAAAAGACGAGGAGGGCATAAAAACCAAGTAGAATAAAAAAAATAACAAAATCTGTGGCAAAGAATCGCCTATTTAAGCTGAATATTGAAACTCTATTGTCTTTCAAAGCGCATACTCTTACTTGAAATGACCTATTTTATTTTAGCAGATTTTGCCACAGAAAATCAACTTCAAAACTGGGTAGGATTTACGCAGTTGAATGCTCACCCCCTTAATCCCCCCGCCCCGAAGGATCGGGATGCAAGCACAGGCGGGGGGAGGGAACGACTAGCCCTTCAACGCCCGTTGATAATCCCGATTTATCGGGGATGAATCGGGCACCTACAGTATAGGGCCCATCAAGAGGTTCATAGGGAACAACGATCGTTGTTCCCTGAAGTGCGTAACTCCTAACCAGAATTGGTATAACTCGGGTTTTGAAAGTCGGGCAAGATGCCCGACCTACGGATATAGGGTTAGGACTTACGTAGTTAAACGGTCAAAGCCTTGTAGTTCGGCGATTTATCGCCGCTGGACACCGTTGCTAACGCCCGATGAATCGGGCAACTACAATCGAAGTGCGTAAGTTCTGGGGGTGTTGATTTTTATCGTGGTTCAGCCGGAAAACGGTGCGATCGCTTTACTCCGCAGATAATCGACGTTCATCTCGATTCCCAAACCGGGGCGGTTGGACAGATGGAGACAACCATCTCTGACATCCAACGGATGGTCGATTAACACATCATAAGCATTGAGTTTGGCACGACTGGTCTCCAATTTGTAGAAATTTGGGACCGTCATCATCGTATGTGCGCCAGCCAGCACGTTGATGGGTCCACTTGCATCGTGCGGGGAGATCGGCACGTAGTAAGCCTCCGCCTGCGTCGCGATTTTCTTCAATTCGGAAATACCACCCGCCCACGTCACATCTGGCATAATATAGTCCGCAAGTTCGTTCTCAAGAACTGCCACGAACTCATAGCGGGTCTGGAGCCGTTCACCGACACAGATTGGCACGCTGACATTCTGCCTGACCTGCTTCAGGGCGTGGTAGCTTTCGACGGGCACCGGTTCTTCAAACCAACCGATGTTGTAAGGCTCTAACCTTTTCGCGAGCCGAATCGCTGTCGCCACATCGAACCGACCGTGACAGTCGATAAGAATTTGAATGTGAGGTCCGACCGCCTCCCGAATTGCAGCGATCACATTCGCCCCCTGTTCCTCTCCTGCGGCGTCCATCTGCCCACTCAGATAGCCGTTGGCTTCTTCCGGGTGGTGAGGGAACGGGTCGGTCTTCAACGCGGTGTGACCGGTCTCTGCAATCGCCTTGCAGTGTGCTGCTACACTCTCTGGATCCTTTCCGCCCCCTGGATGTGTGTAAAGGGATATCGAGTCCCGAACTGGTCCTCCTCCAACCAATTCATAGATTGGTAATCCCAACTGCTTACCGCGAATATCCCACAACGCGATGTCGATGGCACTGACGATGTTTGAGGTGGCACCCCGTGTTCCCGTGTACGTGAACGCGCGGAAGACCTTGTTCCATATCATCTCGATGCGCGTTGCATCGTCGCCTTCAATCAGACTGCTGGTTTGTGCAAGCATGGCACAGATCGCTCTATTTGCTACCGAGGAGTAGCCAGTGATTTCACCCCATCCGGTAATGCCTTCGTCGGTTGAGACCGCGACGAAGATATACTCTCGTTCGCTGCCGGGGGTTTCACCCGCGGTATCTAGGTAGGGGGACTGTGATGTAACGAGCCACGGTGTGACTCCAGTTATCTTCATTGTGTAGCTCCTATCTTCTAGTGAATTTATGTTACTTCGCTTCTTCCGCACGGCTTCTGAACTCAGCAGCACCAGCCGAGATCCAGCCCCCAACACTAGTGAATAGGAAACGGATGCCTGCCGCAGCGTATTTCGCAACGTTGTCGTTATTTGCAAGTGTACCTGCGACACGTCCAGCATCTTGGATGCGAGCTAATGCATCGTCAATTGTGCTCATCACCTCGGGATGCTGAAGTTCACCGATGTGCCCCATTGAGGTTGCCAAATCCGATGGCGCAACAAAGAACACATCAATATGGTCTACCGTCAAAATCTCATCGAGGTTGTTGACAGCGACGATGTCTTCAATCAGGACGATCAACAGCGTTTCATCGTTGGCAACTTGAAGGTAATCGGGAACGGCGTACCCCTGCCGACTGGTATACATGCCTCGGTAACCGATAGGTGCGAACTTGCCGCCGTCGACAAGGTTCTGTGCTTCTTCCTTTGTGTTGACGTGAGGAACGACGATGCCTTGCGCTCCTCGATCGAGGGTGCGATAGATTAACCCCTGATCGTTTTGGTTGATGCGAACGACAGAGGTCATCCCCCAGATATCGCAGGCACGGGTAAGGTTGCCAAGCTCGGCAGCGTCCACGGGACCGTGCTCGCCTTCCAGCCAAACGCCGTCAAAGCCATTAGGTCCGAAGGCATCGATGTCATCCGGATGCGTCATACCACCAGCTACATAGACGGTATCACCCGCAGCCAATTTATGCTTAATTCGATTCGGTCTAAGTTCCATATTTTATTCTCCTTATTGTTGTTAGTTAGTATGGGGCTTGTAGAATGAATGTCTGAATCAGGATTTCAGAATCAACGAATTAACAGGGTTATCCTCTGAGAATCAGGGGGTTGTAATGAGTTTGTGTTCCACAACAATGGATTCGTGACCCTATTTCGCTGTCATCTGGCTCCTGTATAACCCTTTCCAGCGGTGAGTTTCTGTGCGAGGTTCTTAATCTCTGGATTGGGATCGTAGAGCGCGAGTTCAAAAATCCGTCGGTGTTGGCTTACCTCCAGCGTCGGAAGCAGAGCGGCGGTTTCAAGGCGCACACACGCCTCACGGTCTTTCAGACCTCGCTCAAACCAGCAGGGAGCATCTTCGATGGAA
Organism: Candidatus Poribacteria bacterium; assembly: GCA_022822005.1. Classification (GTDB taxonomy): domain Bacteria; phylum Poribacteria; class WGA-4E; order WGA-4E; family PCPOR2b; genus PCPOR2b. The sequence continues at coordinate 12,258 of JAJECO010000091.1, read as the reverse complement.
TGCTTGGCAAGTGCGGCAATCGCTGCGCCTCGAATCCGTTTATCTTGAGATTCGGCGAATGGCAGGATGACCTCTGGGTCTCCTTCGTCGCATCGTGCAACTGCCTGTAAGGCGGCGATGCGAACGTCGAGTGATTCATCCGAGAGGAACATCGTGCACCAGTCATAGAGATCTTCGTTCCCAAGCCGTGCCAGCGTTTTCAGACCGCGGATGCGTCGTTTCGGTTTCGCGGCGGCGAGGTCATCGAGTGCGTTTTCCTCCCGTGAATCGATCGGCTCTGGCGGTGCGGTTTTTTCAGATTCTGCCAGTTCGGGAAAACAGTCAAATCGCAAATCTTCGAGCGTAATCTCGATCCCTTGAAAAAAGTCAGGCAGCCATTGCTGCAGCTTCTGTGATAGTTCGTCCGGACGGATGGTGCTGCCGGTGCCAGAGGAAGTACGATTTTCCATCCAACGCGACAGACGCTCTATTCCGGGGTGACGGGGGCTGATACCTTCGTGGGATTTACGCCCCAGCCTCTGATTCACCCACTTAGCGATCTGTTCGGGTGAGTTGAGTAACTCTACCGTAAGATGTGAGCGTATTACAGTTGATGGGACATGCCCTCGGATTGCGATAACTCCTCCACCGCGCATAACCAGTTTTTTTTCAAGGCGGTTATACAGCTCTTGGATATCAATATCACAGGCAAGGACAAACGGTGAGCTACTCGTTCTACGCGCCTTCTGCTTGGCACGGCCTTGAGCATACTGCTTGCTCGTGGTGAACCAAACCGCCCCCTTTCGTGGGAGAAAGCCGATCTCGACGATTTTGATCGCATTTCGTACGGTTGTGCCGTGATAGAAGTTCATAGTAGGTTCCGCCTATGCTTGAGATTCAGGTAGAATCCTTTTATGAAGCGTGAATTTCATTGCCAACTCCTCATCTGCCTTGCATCTGCATAACCTTTCCCCGCAGTGAGTTTTTCTGCAAGGTGTTTGATTGAAGGGTTGGGATCATAGAGCGCGAGCTCAAAAATCCGCCGATGTTGACTTACATCCAGTGTTGGAAGCAGCGAGGCGGTTTCAAGGCGTACACACGCTTCACGGTCTTTCAATCCTCGCTCGAACCAACGAGGCGCGTCTTCGGCGGAATGCTTGGCAAGCGCAGCAATCGCTGCTGCTCGAATCCGTTTGTTTTCAGATTCAGCAAACGGTTGGATAGCCTCCGGATCTCCGTCGTCGCACTGAACTATTGTTTGTAAGGCAGCGATGCGAACCTCTGCGGACTCATCCAAGAGTAATAGTGTGCACCAGTCATATAGATCTTCATGTTCAAGCTGTGCCAGCAGTGCAAGACCGCGGATGCGTCGTTTCGGTTTCGCGTGGGTAAGGGCATCAAGTGCATTTTCTTCCTGTGAATCGACCGGTTCTGACGAAGGTTCTATCTCAAATCCAACAAGTTCAGGAGAATAGTCAAAGCGTAGATTTTCGGGTATGATCGTGATCCTTCGAAAAAAATCGGGAAGCCATTGCTGTAGCCGCTGTGACAGTTCCTTTGGACGGATAGCCTTGTCTGTGCCGGCGTTTATGCGGTTCTCCACCCAACGCGACAACCGATCTATTCCGGGGTGATCCGGACTAATGCTCTCATAGGATTCACCTTGGAGTATCTGACTGACCCACTTAGCAATCAGTTCGGATGAGTTCAGTATCACCGTTGGTGGGACACGCCTCCTGATGGCAAGAAACCCCTTGCTGCGCATAACGAGATGTTTTCCAAGGCGGTTAGACAAGTTTTGGACATTAATTTCGCAAGTGAAGACAAACGGCGAGCTAGCTATTTTACGCGCTTTCTGCTTGGCACGACGTTGGGCACGGTGCTTGCTTGTCGTGAACCAGACCACACCCTTTCTTGGGAGAAAGCCCATCTCAGCAATTTTAATCGCATTCTGTAAGGTTGTGCCGTGATAGAAATTCATTGCGTCCTCCTGTACCTATGGCTTCATCTTGGGATTCAGGTGAAATCTTTTTACCGATTGGGGCTTTAGCCCGTAAGGTCCAAGCCCCAATAGATCGGGATTAAGAAACATTTATGCTTGGGATATAAGTTTCACTTCAGCATTTTTTTTCATTTTGTGGGTGAAATATGTTGTAATCCTTTTGTTCTTGTGGGAGAGATCAGCACCATCGTACGTCCGATGAAAAGGAGACTGAAAGAGCTTACGGTAGAAACCTTCGGGGCTTCCAGTACCGTTTCAACCATTGACCCGATGAAAAGGGGACCAAGATACTGGGCATCAACCATGAAGCGCCATAGGAAATACTCGCCTTTGTCAGGTTGATCAGACAGCATTAGAAAACCGACCGGTGTTTCGTCAGCATAGATTGCGCGAAACCAGGCATCCGCGGAAAAATGGGCTTCTGCAATCGAGACCGCGTTTGAAGCGACAAACGGCTCCTGTTCTTTGGTTACACGAAGATTCAGGATGGAATTGACTGTTTCCTGTGTAACCTCACGCAAAGTAACTGTAGCCTCGATGCCAAGCGAGGTTTTGGAATCGGGCATTCTACTGTTTCCTTTTCGTTTGGCTGTGCCGAATCTGAACAGTTGGCAAGTACGACGATCGCATCAGTACACCCTAAATGATCGATAGCGCAGCGAACAACGCCTTGATGTATCCAACCGAATATGCCAATCCGTCATTGCCCTCCATGCGAGGGATATGGTCGGGGTTTAGGCAGCCGTCAAATCCAATCTTATCCAGTGCGAGAACGATTTTGAACATATTCATGTCGCCGTCGTCAAGGAGGACCTCCTCAAAAGCACCGGCTGTCGCAAGGCTCCCCCGGACGTTGCGTAAGTGAATCATAAAAATTCTGCCTTTACGCCCGTAGTTATTTATCTCGTCGAGAACGAGGGGTGTGCTGCCTGCCTCGCCTCTGGTGCCGCAGCAGTAGAGATAGCCAACATTTCTGCTGGGAAAGGCGTCAATCACACGGTGGAATCCCAGACTTCCCAAGGGTGTGTCGGGGTTCGGGGTGTCAGAGGGATGGATGGCGAGTTTGATATCGTATTCTTCGGCGATAGGGACGAGCTGTCCGTACACCTCGCAGAAACGTTTCCACCATTCTTCGAGCTCTTCAAAATTTGGCGTTTCGGGGGGATTAACCGTCAATCCACGGGTCTCTCCGCGCGATAGGTAGCCGCCGCGATGCTCGGAGTTGTAACGGGTCATGATTTCGTTAAAGGTATCGCCCCAAAATCGTTGTCTTGCGATGGGGACGCCTGCCTCTCCAAAAACCCTTAAAGCGTTGCAGGTGTTTTCCAGTTCTTTCTCTGCGCCCGGCAGCCCTTTCATAAACGTCTCGGTGACATCGGGCAGGGTCACGCGGTTGATATCGAGTCCCCATGAACGGATTCGCTTCCTAATCTTGATGACCTCATCCAGATCTGGATAGCCCTGTTCCTCGACACCGGGGAAAGAATTGCCACCACCGAAGTCAATGCAATCTGCGCCTAACTGCGTAACCTGTTTCAGATAACTGTCCGAGAGACCTCCGTCCCAGACGGATATTTTCATCATTGTTGTTGCCTCCAGTTTATGAAGTGTAAAACATAAATCACACCTGTGAGTTTATGATTCCGACACAGTGATGCCCCATTTATATTTCGCCGCGATCTACCCTCAATCCAGCGGCGAGACTTACCTGCGTTCCCATGCACACATTGGGGATATCGACATGTTCAGGGATGTCTGTTTCTCTGTGGTAATTTGGATCAACGTAAGGGTATGAACCCAGATTTGCCACCGCTATCGGATAACCCGCGTTGATGTAGGAGCCGTCATCATCGCCGGGGGCTTGTCGCTGAAATTTGCTTTGTATTAATCCGATGTTGTAAATTTTGTTCACATCAATCATCAAATTAGCGAAACGCTCACCTTCTGGTTTTGTGTAGAGGGTTACGTTTGTCCGACGTCCCGCATCAATGTCCGCCTGCGACTTGCCCCCCAGAGAATCCAGATTGAAGATAGCGACCAGATTATCTCCTCGCGCTTTCGCGTTTTGCGCCGCTGTCACACTGGTCCAGGGCTTATGTTCTTCATTACAGAACAGAAACCAGATAGACCGTTGAGAACGGTAATCTTTCAAGACACGGGCTATTTCCATCGTGCCGACCGTACCGGCTGCGTTGTCATACGCGCCGGGGGAATCCACCCAGCTTTGGGAGTCCTTATGCGAAAGGAACAGGATAATCTCTTCGGGATAAACGGACCCCTGCTTTTTCGCATAAAGGTTATAGGCGGTATACCAAGGGGCATCGGAAGCCGGCGGGGCGTACTGATGTGCTTTCGGCTTGGACGTATCGCAACCAAATGGTTGGACCTGAACACCTTCCTTCTCCACCGAATATCCCCACGATTCCAGGTTTTGCTGGATAAAATCGTCGGCTTCGTACAAAGTGTTTTTAGCGTGACCGGGGATCGTATAATTCAACTTCCGATAGGGCAGGGGTGTTTTCGACAGATAGAACAGATTGCGCCTTAACTGCTCCGGATCAACTTGCTTGATCCGGTCTGGAATAATGTCTCGTGTCATACTTCTGTTTCCTTTCTACACGCTCTAACGCGACCACCCTATTTTAGGCGATAACTGGATAAAGTGAAAGAAAAAAATCAACTTTCAAAAAAAACGGACGCAGTATGATATAATAACGCAAGTTGCTATTGATCTGAAATGTCGCAAAGCGGAAGCATGAAAACGAAATCGAGTTCCTCACTGCTCGCAGTGGATTGACAAATCCCCTGCACACGCGCAAAGATGGTTCCGTTCCGCCTGTCCCGATTTATCGGGGAGAGTCCGAGACTTGGATATGCCTATCCAAGCCGAGCCGGCTTAGCAACTAGCAACTCAGGTTATAATAAGCGGAGTTTGGAAAGATAATCTTGGGAAGACGTGGAGGCTGGTGAGATCCAGCGAAGGACAAACCGTGAAAGTTAAAGGAAAAATCCCTCAAGATAACAGGACCCATAGCTACTGCCCCAAGTGCTGGAGTGAATACATCCAACCTTATACGGTTGAAGGAAGGGAATACTACCGATGTGAGCGCTGTGGGTATAATGATAGTCGCCTCATCATGCTCTATCCGCAGATGCGCTACCGAATTTTACCTGATAGTGAGTTGCTACACTATTCCGTCGGCGCGGTTATCGAATGGGAGGGGAAGGTTCTCCTATTCCATCGCAGGTTGTTTCCATTTCTATATACAATTGTCGCTGGGCATTGGGATTTGGACGATGAGACACCGGAGACCGCCGTTGCACGCGAGATAGCAGAGGAAGCGGGAATTGAGATCCGGCCTGACAAGCCGGTGTTTGTGGAGACCTTAGAGGAGCCGTGTCGTCGCGGCGCGGATTTCCACGAATGGCGGTTATACCGAGCGACGGTAGATCAGAATACAGCGACGCTGTCCGATGAAGCGGATATCATCGGGTGGTACACCCCTGATGAGATAAGGGGACTTGATCTAACAATTCCGACTGAATACTTTCTAAAGAAGTTAGGAATTATCTGAGGATATGCTGCCGTTATAGTTCACCGATGCAGTACACCGTGTTCTTTGCTTCCAAGCTAACAATTTCGGAATAGTGGTACACTTGGGTGACTTCTACGCCAGCCTCAATAATTGGAGTTGGTTTCTCGATAACAAAATCAGCGAAGTGCGGGGCGTTGAAGGCAACATAAGCGAGGCTGAACCCCTCAATCTGCCGATCATATCGCTTTGACAGGTCTGGAAATGGGACAATTCCTGTATCGACTTGGTAGATGTCCGCCTTTTCATCGATATTCATCGTTTTAACCGGACACTCGATAATTGCCCGCTGATTTGTAGTGGCATCCCATATCTCTGTGTGGGTCACGATGGGCAGGCTTTTTCGCGTCGCTTCAAAAATAGCTGCGTTACTATCAAGGATTTGTACCGGCGATGCTTCTTGGATATCAAACAGGGGCCCTCCCCACCACTCCTTCGCCGGTCTATACTCGACGTAGTTATCGTTGCGGTAGGCATGTCGTCTGAATACCGCTGAGTGTTCTTCTCCAAAAACCGGGAGAAAATCGTAGTTTGGGTCTACGAAGAGATCTTTTTTCGCGAAGGTATGTTCACTCTTACATGAACCACACTGGTAATAGTCGTTGAAACTTCCGTCCGTATCGTCTATCAAGCGGCATCGGGATTCGACCCAAAATCGGGGCGCGTTACCGTCACCCACAGAGTTGATAAAAGAGAGTCCATAGTCAAGGCAATTCATCGGTATGTCCTTTCGGTGCGGTTGGGATATCAGAGCATCTTTTCACTGCATCAACTACCATAGTATAGTCCCTTATTGATTGCAAGAAATTTTTCGGGTATCGGAGAGCCTTGCGAAAATTTAGAAAGGCGCAGGGACGGTTATAAATCGAACAGTTTGATTCTCTCAATCTTTTGTGATATTCTTAATACCGCATTAATCTTCAAGCAGTTAAAGCATTTCTCTGTTTACAGAGGAGTCCGAAGCTGAACCGATTAGTGAGGAGAGACCTATGCCAGTTTTTGACGCAGAAGCCTTAGAATTTTGGGAAGAGAACGGTTACGTCGTTGTACCGGAGGCGGTACCACTTGAAAATTGCCGCGCCGCCGAACAAGCCGTCTGAGATTTTCTTGAAATGGACCGGGACAACCCAGACAGTTGGTATCCCGATCCACCGCGCGGGAGCATCATGGTGGAGATTTATCAACACCAAGCGTTGTGGGACAACCGCCAATATCCACGCGTCCATCAGGCGTTTTCAGAGATTTGGGAGACGGAGAAACTCTGGGTTAGTTTTGATCGTGCGAGTATGAATCCGCCTGAACGTCCGGATTGGAAGTTCACCCGTCCTTATTTACATTGGGATATGTCGTTGGATGATATGCCGGTACGTTTGAAGGTGCAAGGCGTTTTGTATCTGGTGGATGCGCCAGAAATAGTGTAAGGAGAGTCGCCTCATGACAGATTTATTGGCAGCACGCGCACAGATGGCGATGTCGCTCGCATTTCACATTATTTTTGCGGTGATCGGTATAGCGATGCCGCTGCTAATGGTGATTGCCGAAGGGCTATGGCTCAAAACGCGAGAAGAGGTTTACCTGACGCTTGCGAAGCGGTGGGCAAAAGGGACTGCGATTATGTTTGCTGTCGGCGCGGTCTCTGGCACCGTTTTGTCTTTTGAACTCGGTTTGTTGTGGCCCAATTTTATGGCTTACGCTGGTCCGATCATCGGCATGCCGTTTTCATTGGAAGGGTTTGCATTCTTCCTAGAAGCGATCTTCTTAGGGCTTTACCTCTATGGCTGGGACCGCATTCCAAAATATGCCCACTGGTTTGCTGGGGTGATGGTGCTGCTCGGCGGCACCTTGTCCGGTATTTTTGTTGTCACCGCGAATGCATGGATGAACACGCCTACCGGATTCTCTATTGTCAATGGAGTGGTGACGGATGTCGATCCGATTGCGGCAATGTTGAATCCCTCCTCGTTTAGCCAAACACTTCACATGACTATCGCTGCTTTTCTGACGGTCGGATTTGCGGTGGCGGGCATTCACGCCTATTTTCTGCGACGTGATCCCGACAACCTTTTCCATCGCCGTGCGTTTGCGATTGCCTTGAGTGTTGGAGGTGTGTTCGCGCTCCTGCAACCGATTTCGGGTGACATCAGTGCCAAGAAGCTTGCGAAACACCAACCTATCAAGCTTGCAGCGATGGAGGCGCAGTGGGAGACTGAACGCGGGGCACCTTTACGTATCGGTGGTATTCCTAACGAGGACACTGAAGAGACTCGATATGCGCTTGAAATTCCGAAGGCACTTAGTTTTCTTGCGTATTCTGACTTCAACGCTGAGGTTATGGGGCTTAAGGCGGTGCCACCGGAAGACCGTCCGCCTGTGGCGATTGTGCATTTCGCATTTCAAATTATGGTAGCGTGCGGGATAGTGCTGATTGCTGCTGGTGTTATCGGTGGTTGGCTCGCGTGGAAACATAAAAGACTACCGGATCAACGTTGGTATCTTCGGTTCGTTACGTTCTGTACACCGCTTGGGTTTATCGCGATTGAGGCAGGTTGGACGGTCACAGAGGTTGGACGGCAACCGTGGATTATTTATAATTACATGCGAACCGCTGAGGCAGTAACCTCAATGCCGAACCTCGTCGTTCCCTTTCTCGGTTTTACGGTACTTTATATTTTCCTCTCTATTATCGTTGTTATCCTATTACGTCGTCAGATATTTTTAAGCTAACGCCAAGCGTTAAACACGATTATTGGTTAAACAATATTTCTCGGATAAGTTCCGCAGGGATCCGATGTTGTTCTGCTGCTTGCACTTCAATAGATTGTTGCGACGAACCTACTGCCAGGCACCCACCGACACATCGAGAGAACTTTCATGTTGAGTCTTGAATTCTGCATTGCATGTGTAATGCTTATTTCCCTGATTATCTATATGTTGACAGGTGGTGCTGATTTTGGCGGTGGCATCTGGGATCTGTTTGCAACAGGTCGCCGTGCGAACGCACAGCGCTCGCTTATCGCACACGCGATTGGACCCATCTGGGAAGCGAACCATGTCTGGTTGATTGTGATTGTCGTTCTACTTTTCGTGGCGTTTCCTGTTGCATTCGCTGCAATTAGCACGGCTTTACATATTCCATTGACATTTATGCTCATCGGTATTGTGCTTCGCGGCACGGCGTTTGTGTTTCGCACCTATGATGTTCAATCGGATGTAATACACCGCCGTTGGAGCCGAGTATTCGCTGTTGCAAGTGTTATTACGCCTGTGATGTTAGGGGTTACGTTGGGCGCGGTCGCGTCCGGCACGATACACGTTGACGTGGAGAGTGGACAGGTGGACACAGATTTCATCTCGGCATGGTTTGCGCCGTTTCCGTTTGCAATCGGGTTCTTTACCTTGACGCTTTGTGCGTTGCTTGCGGCGGTGTATCTCACCCTTGAGACTGAGGACACAGAATTGCAGGAAGATTTTCGGCGACGTGCTCTCATCTCGGCAGTGAGTGTCGGTGCGATGGCAGGACTGAGTTTTATCTTGTCTGCGGAGGGTGCGCCAGCAATTCGACGCGGACTCGGTAGCGCGTCTTGGTCGATCCCGTTTCATATTTTAACGGGCGCGATGGCACTGTGGGCGATCTGGACAATTTGGAAGCGTCAATTTCGCCTCGCGCGTATCCTCGTTCCGATACAGGTTACGCTCATCGTTTTCGGTTGGGGGCTGGCACAGTATCCGTATCTTGTCACACCGGACTTAACCTTTTCAAATACGGCTGCACCGGATACAGTGTTGCGTCCGTTGTTGATTGTACTGATTGCGGGGGGTGTGTTGTTGGTGCCTGCTTTCTGGTATCTTTACGCTGTGTTTAAGGGTGCAGCTCGGAAGGCGGGGCAAACCAAAGAAGAGATTGGTCCTTAACGTGAATGGGATGAAAACGCCATTCCGATTCCACTCGGCATCGGTTAAATAACCTAAAGTAAGAACTCGGGCAACTGACTCCGTTTGAATGTTAAACTTTAACTTATCGAAAAAACGCTCACCCCACCCGACTCGTCACCAACAGCAATATGCTGGTCATTCGGTGACCAAACGAGGCTTGTAACCCCCGCCGTCAGAGCGACTTCATGAACCGCCAGAGAACGGGTGCTGCCTCGCAATTGCCAGACGTAGACCCGACCATCGGCACCGCCTGAAGCCAGCAGTTTTCCGCGATGTTGAAAACGCACAACGCTGAGAAAATCCTGATGCCCGGAAAGCATAATGGGGTCGGTATTGGCCGGTCCGCGACCGGAACAATCCCACATCACAACTTCCTGACCGCCTCCCGTAGCCAAGTATCGACTCGTGGCATCCCACGAGAGTTCTCGCACTTTCGTCGGATAGCCAGACATTTGCAAGTCGTCACCGGTAGACATAATCCAGAAATGTACGGTCGAATCTTGATCTCCGGTGGCGATGTATTTGCCGTCAGGGCTCCACGCAATCACCAGTGATGAGCCTTGCCATTCCAATCGGCGGATGGCTTCCGACTGTTGCGGATCCCACAGCGTGACGCCGCCGTAGGCAATCGAGGCAAGTTGCCCTACACGCGGTTTCCACTGGAAACCAGAAATCGTGCTCTGATGGTCGGGATATTCGCGAACAAGATCGCCGACAGCGTTCCAGAGTTTCAGCTTGCGCCCAGCGGCAGAGGCGAGTATCGGTTTTTTACCGCCACTCCAAGCCAGGTGCTCAACCCATGCTGCGCCCCCGTCAAGCGAATGGGTCGCTCTGCCACTTGTCATATCCCACAGCCGAATTTTCCCATCTTGTCCTGCGCTTGCAAGCACCTTACTGTCTGGACGCCACGCGATTGACATTGTGCCAAATTCATGCCCTCTGAAGGCATCGATAACCGTTCGACGACGACCTTCAAAAATTGTCACCGGACCGAGAACCGACGCGGCAGCGATGTATCTCCCATCAGGTGACCACGCCAGATCAATGACGTAGTCGCTGATGGTTGCGCTCCAATTTTCGCGTAGTTGAATGGGCTGGGCAAAGCGGTTGCTTAGGTTGTTCAAGCGAGACATGCTTCAAACCCTTCTGTCAATTCGGTGCGGTCGAGGTTACGCCCGATGAAAATGAGGCTATTGTAGCGCGGTTCACCACCCCACGGGCGGTCGGGGCGACCGTCGAATAGCATATGAACACCTTGGAAGACGAATCGGTTTGGCTGACCCTTGATGCTCAGAATACCTTTCATGCGGAAGATGTCGAGACCTTTTGTCTGAAGCAGATTGCCAATCCAATCGTTCAGCCGGTCGGGGTGGAGGTCGCCGGGGGTTGTGATGCCGACCGATGTGACTTCGTCGTCATGTTCGTGGTCTGGCTTGAATTCGCGGTCAACAACTGGCTTGACAAGGGCGCCGCTGCCAAAAAGTTGTGCTTGAAATTCGTCGGGGTGATGCTCGGTAAACAGCGCGTAAGCACCGGAGCGGTCGATCTGTACGTCAAAGCGTAATTCGTCCGCTGTGAGATTCAACTCAATGAGTTGTCCGCCCGGTTGAAGGGCACCACCTGCCGAAAGTTCATGCTCATCATCGGAGAAAACCATAACGACTGGCTCGACAGCGGCCTTCAAAGCTTCGTCGGTTGACTCATTTACGGGCGCCAACGCGACTTTCATCGTCGGGTCAGGACCTTCTTGGAGAACCAGTTCATGCGTGCCTGCCGAAAGGTTATAAAGACCAGCCCATTCAAAGGGATACTCCGGTTCCATGAACTGTGGGTCAACCTCCATCGCCCGGTCCAGATCGAACCCGCCGACGTTGAGAATCTTGTCCATTTCAACCACGGCGTCTTTCGTTCGATAAATCTTCGCTGCACCGTTCATGCCGCGAATTCTGGCTTCCAGTTGATTTAACTCTTTCTCGGTCACAAGGTCAATCTTGTTCAACAAAATGACATCGGCAAAGGCAATCTGTTCACGTGCCTCGTCGCTGTCATCGATGTGCTGCCAGATGTGTTTGGCATCAACCACCGTCGTGACGGAATCCAGTTGCAGTTTTTCCGTCATTTCGGCGTCCATGAATAACGTTTGAGCAACTGGCCCGGGGTCCGCAAGCCCTGTGGTTTCGACCATGATGTAGTCGAACTTATCGCGACGCTTCATTAGATTCCCCAAAATACGGATGAGATCGCCGCGCACCGTGCAGCAGATGCAACCGTTGTTCATCTCGAAAATCTCTTCTTCGGCACCGATGACCAAATCATTATCGACGCCGACCTCGCCAAACTCGTTTTCAATGACGGCGATACGTTTGCCGTGGTTCTCGGTGAGAATACGGTTGAGAAGCGTGGTTTTACCAGAACCTAAAAAGCCCGTCAACACGGTGACGGGGACTTGATTGTTTAGCATGGCGTTCATCTTTCTCTCCTTTTTGAATTTAGCCAGCGGTCAAGCTAACGATGTCCGTCTGCTTCACCTCCACCAGCGGTTTGTGAATCTTGTATTGCCGGGGCTTTCCGGGCGTCTCCATGATTGCAATGACTGTTTCAATAGGCGGGCAGCCTTCTTCGGTGCATTGCAACTGAGTAATCATCACGGAGACGTCTTCTGATAGACCAAAGGCTTGGGAGACCCACGATTTGACTTGGACGAGTTGCTGTGGGTCACTCCCTTTTTGCGAATCGAAAAAATTTAGCACT
>JAJECO010000056.1 GCA_022822005.1 Candidatus Poribacteria bacterium | reverse complement strand
TAATATTGAAAACCTATGATAACACGTATAAAGACGTTTATTCGAGACATTCGAGCTGAATGGGATAAAGTCTCTAAGCCAGACCGGAAGGAAGTGCAGGGCAACACGCTCGTGGTGATTGTGGCTTGTGCAATCTTGGGGTTTTTCCTCTGGATAGTTGACGGCAATACGGAATATCCCGGTTGGGTTTCTATACACGGCATCATTCTGTTGGTCGCAATTGTTGTCTGTGTAACCGTGGTTGCCAAACGTTCTACGCCAAGATGGCAGATCGCGTTTTTAGTTTCCCTGATCCCATTGATACTTGTCGCTGTGTCCTATTTTGTCCTCAATTACTCTATTGAAGGATTCGGCTTCGCGTTGTTACGCAGCTTGTTTATTCGGACAGGTTAATCCGCAGGTATGTCTATCTGATTTCAAATGTAGGTGCACTATGGACGATTTTTGGTATATTCTCCATATCTATTCTGGGCATGAAAAAAAAGTAAAACTCAACCTTGAGCAACGAGCGCAAGCCCTACGGTTGGATGAGGAAATCCTCAAAGTAATTGTTCCGACCAAAGAGGTTGTAGAAATCAAAAACGGTAAAAAACGGACCTTTGAGCGCCCATCTTATCCCGGATACCTCCTTGTTCAGACGGCACATGAACTGCGCGCAGATGCGGAAAATGAGGCAAGTCAGCAGAGCTGGCACCTCATTCAGGATACGCCGAGTGTTATGGATATTCTTGACTCGCTCACCCAAGAAGAGGTTAACCAGATTCTGAATCTGACAACAGATGACGAACCCCAACCGGCACCTCCAATGCTGGATCACGCAGTTGGCGATAAGGTCCGCGTGATTGATGGTCCGTTTAAGGAATTTCCCGCAGAAATTAATGCGATTGACGCGGCTAGACAACGCCTGCATTTGACGATTTCTATCCTAGGCAGATCTACGCCAATTGAATTGGATCATTTCCAAGTAGAAAAGATATAGAATTAAGGAGATATAGATGGCTAAGAAGGTTGCCGGGGAGGTTAAACTTCAACTCGTAGCTGGGCAGGCGACGCCGAACCCACCTGTTGGTCCAAGCCTTGCCCCTTACATGATTAATATCCCGGAATTTATTAAGTCTTTTAATGGTCGAACGCAGGATCAACAAGGATTGGTGGTTACCACTATTGTCACCTGTTACGCGGATCGTTCGTTCACCTTTGATGTTAAATCACCGCCTACAGCGATCCTGTTAAAGGATGCAGCAAAATTGGCTAAAGGATCCGGCGAACCCAACCGAAACAAGGTTGCTTCTGTAACGACGGCACAGGTAGAAGAAATAGCCCGAACGAAGCTGCCAGATTTGAACACGACCAGCTTGGATTCGGCGGTGCGAATGGTGGCTGGAACTGCACGGAGCATGGGAATTACTGTTGATCAATAATTGTTGGGGAGGATGAGAATGGGCAAGAGAGGTAAGAGATACAACGATGGTGCACAGCGGGTCGATCGCATGAAGCTATACGATCTTGATGAAGGTGTGCAACTGTTAAAGCAGGCTGCGTCAGCGAAATTTGCCGAAACAATAGACTTGGCGGTACATCTCGGTGTAGATCCCCGTCATGCAGATCAGAATATCCGTGGCACCGTTGCTCTGCCACACGGGACCGGTCAGGAGATGCGCGTTGTCGTTTTCGCCCAAGGGGATAAGGCGCGTGAAGCAGAAGAAGCCGGAGCTGATGCGGTTGGTGCTGAGGACCTCGTCGACAAAATTGTCGATGGCTGGATGGACTTTGACTCGGCTGTTGCTACCCCTGATCTGATGCGGACAATCATGCCGAAGCTGGGACGTATTCTCGGACCGAGAGGTTTGATGCCTAATGCGAAGGCAGGAACCGTGACTATGGATGTGGCAGAGGCAGTGCAGACGATCAAAGCGGGCCAAATCGAGTATCGGGTCGAAAAGGAGTCCGGCGTGATTCACGCCCCCGTTGGCAAGGCTACCTTTGAAGAAACTCAGATCAAAGACAACATCCAAGCGGTGATGGGTGCCCTCGTGCGCGCCCGACCGTCTTCTATCAAAGGAAGATATTTGAAAACTGTTGCTATCTCATCGACGATGAGCGTTGGAATTCGTCTGGAACCGCAGCAGTTTAGCTAAATTTAATCCGTTTTATCAATTTTTATATGTCGTCGTAGACAGTGGGTGCAACTTTGCTTAAATGGATATCCAGCCTACCGAGGCGGATTTGATACTTACCAATTTCTACTTTCGGATCGGAAGTGACAGAGATTGGTGGGTGCGGTCCATAGATGCGGAAACAAAGCCTCCTATACGACGGGAGGTTTTTTTTTGCGTATGGAACGAACGATTGAACTGAAGAGAGGGGGATCGAATGCCTAACGAAAAAAATGTTCAACAGGTAGAACGCATTCGAGAGGATTTCCAGAACTCAGAGGTCATTATCCTGACAGAATATCAAGGATTGACCGTTGAGGAAATAAGCGAGTTACGCGATAAGTGTCGCGAAGCGGAAATCCAATATAAAGTTTATAAGAATACACTTATCAATGTTGTCGCTGAAGAACTTGAGATCGAAGGATTAGCACCTTACCTTCAAGGGACGACAGCGATTGCACTGGGCAACGATCCAGCTGCGTCCGCAAAGATCTTGCAGGAGTTTAGCGGCGAACATGACAATCTGAAGATTAAGGCTGGGATTCTTGGCAACAGAACCATTGACGCTGCAGCGGCTGAAAAACTGGTCGATATGCCATCAAGGGAACAGCTGATCGCCACTGCTATTGGCGGTCTCAACGCTCCCATTTCCGGGCTAGTCAATGTCTTGCACCAAGGCTCTCCAGTGACTGGACTTGTTAATGTTTTAGATGGTTCACTCCGTCAAGTTGCGACGGTATTACAGGCAATTGCTGATCAGAAGCAAGCAGCTGAATCAGCTTAACTTATTAGGACTTACACAGCCAACTGTAGGCGGGGCATCCCCGATAAATCGGGATTCAGAGCAACTTGCCCCGCGCTGAAATGCGTAAGTCCTACTTGTGTTAAACACGGTCTTCAGCAATCCGATGTAAGGTACAATGCTGATAGATTCTATTTTTATTAAGAAAGGAACGAAACAATGGCTGATGTTGAAAAATTAATCGATGAGATTAGTGGTATGACAGTTTTAGAACTGTCCGAGTTGGTAAAAGCGCTTGAGGATAAGTTTGGTGTGAGCGCTGCTGCCGCTGCGCCGATGATGGTAGCAGCCGGTGCAGTGCCGGGAGCCGCAGAAGGGGCCGCGGCTGACGCTGCGCCTGCCGAAGAGGAAAAGACCGAGTTTGATGTCCAACTGAAAGAGATTGGACCAAACAAAATTCCGGTAATTAAAGAGGTACGTGCGGTCACCGGACTCGGACTCAAAGAAGCTAAAGAGGCAGTTGAATCTGCCCCTAACGTTATTAAAGAAGGCGTTAGCCAAGAAGAGGCTGAGGAAATTAAGGGCAAGTTGGAAGCTGTCGACGCAGTCGTAGAAATTCTCTAATCCGCAACTTTTCTCAACCTACATAAACCCATTGTAGTCTTATGACTGCGATGGGTTTTTCTTTTTGGCTCATGTTAAGAAAGCAAACAGCAGAAACCGTAGGCGGGGCATCTTGCCCCGCCCCTAACTCTATCCCTTCGCTGCAATTGCACCCTGTTTTTACATGAGCCTTCTTTTTATACACTACGCTTCACGCTTCAGATATTCACCACAGAGGACTAATCGATATGGTTCTTATCTTCTATATCGTTTTCAGCCAGCTGGCGGTCGGCGGTCTTGCGCTGCTGCTGATCATCCCCAAAGACTTGGTGGGGCGCGGATTTTACAGACTCATGGCGCTGATCTACCTGCTTGTCATGATCTTTGCCCGTTGCGCGCATTTGGCGATAAACGGTACTTCTGTCAGTGTCACCAACTTCTTCCTCGCGTGGCAAGGACAGGATTCCGTTTTTGTCCTTGTCTTCAGTGCGCTTCTCCTTCTGTACACGATCAGTCTGTGGTTGAAACAGTCGCTGATTAACCGCCTCTTACTTATCGGGGGAACAATCTGTGGTGTGGTCTGGGTAGTATACAGCGCACAATCGTATGAGACGTCAACCGACCTTCCTGCGAGCAGACTGCTGTTGCCCGCGCAATTTCTTATCTCCGCCGTTTTATTAGGTTCTGTGAATAGTGGTATGTGGTTTGGGCATTGGTATCTCGTGACCCCAAACCTGCCCGTCATCCACCTGAAGCGGTTCAATCAGATCTTTTTGGTATCCCTACTCTTGTCAATCTCACTTTTCGTCCTGAATGTGTTCCTTCGATGGCAAGCGGCGGATGTAAGTCCGCTCAATTTCTTTCATCAGATGGCATTCTGGTTACGGCTTCTCATTGGATTTGGTGGATCAGCATTGCTATACGTCATTATCTGGGATTGCTTGCGTGAAAAGTCAACGCAGCGGGATGTTGTTGGGGCAACACGTGCTGCAACCGGGTTCCTCTACATTGCCATGTTGACGGTGTTTATAGGAGAGTTCTGTGGACGACTGCTGCTTTTGGAAGTGCGATTTATCTTGTGATTGTGGAAGATGAACCATACCCAGCCGAACCGCATTGCCCCCAGACCCGGTAGGTGCGGTTTCTAACCCCACCGCAGCCCGATGAGTCCCCGATTACATTGGGACAGGCGGGACAGGGCATGAGGAGCGAAAGCGTCTATCTGTTTTTAGGATTTACTGTAACGCAAGTTGCTAATTGTCAAACCCGCTCGGCTTGGATAGACATATCCAAGCCATCTTTGTACGTATGCAGTGAATTTGTCAATCCACTGCGAGCGGTAACTGATTCAATATAGCTTTCATTCGTTCGGTTGGCAACGTTTTCTATAACTAGCAACTTAGGTTACTATACTTGGACCGCTCACGCCTTAAAAGGTTTGCCTGTTCGACGCAGCTCTTTGGTGATGGCAAGTTGGCAAGTCACGTAACCGCTTTGGCTATACCCGCGGCGATTCAAGGCACCGGCAGCGTACCCCGGCCGTGCATCGGCGATCGTGCCAACAATGAGGTTCGCGTGCTCAGCTGTCGTATCGTAGCGGTCCGCAATCAATCCTACCATGTTTACCCAAGCGACCTTTAGGGCTTCCTCCCAAGTCGCGCCCTTGCCAGTCGTGAGGATTTCATGGGTTGCCTCTACCAGCGTGGTGGTCTCTACCACCGGATTAGCGGTTGGGAAGCCGGGCGAGCGATCTACCTTTAAGGTAATCGCAGAGTCGATCTCGACCCCGGTGCCGGTTAACTCACCGTCGCCCATCCGGGCGTGGACATCACCTAAAGAAAGGTAACCGCCGGGTTTCTGAGCGCGAATGTGCAGGGTGCTACCGGGTTGAACGGAATTAAAATCCATATTGCCGCCTAGGTCCATGGCACCGGCATGCGGGGCGACCTCCTCTAACTGAACGACCCCAATCATCGGTCTAACCGGTACCACAAAGTCCGGCGGGAAGTGGACCAACCCGTCCCGTACCGGTGCAATTAAACGTACGCTTCCCCAAAAAGGACCGCCGTTGCGGTAGAAGCCGTAAGGTCCGACCTCCATGTCAATAATTTCTATTGCAACCCAATCGCCAGGCTCGATACCATCAATCAAAAATGGCCCACCGGGACGAGACCCACGCGGCGTTGTGATATCTAACGGAGTCCCCGGCTTGAGTTCTCCTGTGATGCTGATGTCCTGATCGTGCCCACCGACTGTTTCAATAACGACGGTTTCGCCGAGTTCCAACGTGCCTCTGACTTGACTGCGTTCCGGATCGTCCGGACCAGTATAGTAGGGGGTGCGAGTGAAGTGGCGCATAGGTGTTTATCTCCTTTGTTCAGGTTTATGTTAATCTTGGCTTCCATTCTAGTTGAATTCAAATGCACTGTCAACGGCGTTGTATCGTTCCTAGAAATTGCTTGCCTTCAAACCGGATTGGGGATATACTTCCTCTGACCTTTCATAAATAGCTTAGTCCGACCTATACAAGGAGCGAATCTTGCGAAAAAAATATAAGTCTATTCTCATCGGGGTTATTGCCTTACTATCCGTCGCTATGTCAGCGGACGCGCAGATTATCAGCCCGGAGGAAGCGATCGGCTTTCCCGTAGGCGCGGATTACAAGCTGGCGCGTTGGGAAACCATTACCGACTATCTACGCTCACTGGCTGCAAATTCAGACCGGATTATCTTGGAGGAGCGTGGTAAAACGACCGAAGACCTTGATTTTGTCCTTGCGCTAATATCTTCACCGGAGAATTTAGCGAACCTTGACCGCTACAGAACCATCCAGCACAAGCTCGCCAATCCACAAGAGCATGACCTAATGGAGTTGGAGCGACTTGCGCAAGAGGGAAAAGCGGTCGTCATGATTAGCTGCAACATCCATTCCACCGAGGTCGCCTCCTCTCAGATGTCGATGGAACTGGCTTATCAACTCGCGACAGAAAACACCCCGGTAGTCGAGGAGATTCTTGAAAACATCATCCTTCTGCTGATTCCGTCTGCAAACCCTGATGGACTAAACATGGTGGTAGATTGGTACGAGCGTACCGTCAACACGCCGTATGAGGGCGCGCCGATGCCTTGGCTCTACCATAAATATACCGGGCACGATAACAACCGTGATTGGTTCATGCTCACACAGGTCGAAACGCAGTTGGTGACCCAGATCCTCTACGAGGAGTGGTTTCCTCAAGTGGTCTACGATGTGCATCAGATGGGGAATAGAGGCGCACGATTCGTGATCCCGCCTTACTTCCATCCAGTCAACCCCAATATCCCGCCGCTGCTACAACGTGAACTTGCCCTAATCGGTGCACAGATGGCGCTTGATCTCACGTCGCAAGGATTCACGGGCGTGTTGTCGAATGCTGTATACGATACGTGGTGGCACGGTGGCTTTCGCACAGTGCCCTATCGGCACAATATGATAGGAATCTTGACCGAAGCTGCCAGTGTCAACATCGCCTCGCCAATTTTTCAGCGAAAATCGAGTTTGAGAGGGCATCGACGGGGGTTAAATCAGTACGCGCAGCAGACCAATTTTCCTGAGCCGTGGCCCGGGGGTTGGTGGCGTATGCGCGACATCATCGAATATGAGGAGGCAGCAGCGTATTCAATTCTGTCGGTTGTTGCCAGACAGAAGGAGATGTTTCTCACCAATTTCTATAAAATGGGGTTGGAGGCTGTGGAAAAAGGGTATCATGAACCGCCTCGCGCATTTCTTGTGCCGATGGAGCAGCGGGATATCAATACTACCCTCAAGATGCTGCAAATTCTACAGCGCGGTGGTGTAAAGATTTACCGGGCGAACACGGACCTCACAGCGGATGGTGTCGAATACCCCGCGGGAACCTATGTTATCTCGATGGCACAGCCGTTTCGCGCACATGCCAAAGATCTCCTTGAGGCCCAACACTATCCCCGACGCATCCCTGCGCGCGGCGCACCCCCGGAACGTCCCTACGACATCGCGGGCTGGACGTTGCCGTTACAGATGGGAGTCCACACCATTAGGATAGTCAACGCATTTGAGGCGGATCTAACACTCGTGGAAGACATCCGAGCAGCGGAGGGCAAACTCCACGTTAACGGAGTTGATTTCCAAGATTCAGTCGTCTACGTTTTCAAAAATCGAACGAACTTAGAAACCATAGCCCTGAATCGCTTGCTCCGGGAGGGCGGATATAGAATCTATCAGCAGCAGAGAGAAGCCACGTGGAAAGATCTACACCTACCCCGTGGGACGATTGTCCTGAAATCAGACCGAATACCGGGAAGCGATTCTGCCGAATTGCGCGATTTTGCCGGATCTGTTGGGATTCAAATTTACGCGCTCAATCAACGCGTGGTAAACCTCAAAGCAGAGTTGAGGCAGCCGCGCTTGGGGCTCTATAAGCCGTGGGTGGCAAACATGGATGAAGGGTGGACTCGCTGGGTACTGGAGCAGCATGAATTTCCCTATCGCAATGTAACGGATGCGGAGATCCGTGCCGGAAATCTAGCTGAGTGGTATGACGCGATCATCCTACCCGATATGAGAGCATCAAGGATGATTGAAGGACACGCGGAAGGCAGCCTCCCACCGGAGTACGTGGGCGGTATCGGATTGGAGGGTGCGGCGAACCTTCGCACCTTTGTTGAACAGGGTGGTACGCTTATCTGTTTGAACTGGGCAACGGAGTTACCAGTAAAATATTTTGGGTCGGAGATCACTAACGTTCTGGAGTCAGATCAATCGAATTTACCAAAATCGACCGGGGCGCAGTTCTTCTGCCCCGGTTCGCTGCTGCGTGTTTTCGTTGAAACAGCCCATCCAATCGGCTACGGACTGGATCGTGAGATGGCGGTCTTTTTCAAGTCTAGTCCGGCGTTTGAAGCGCGCAGCGGGAAAAGGGTCGCAGCCTATCCCAACTTCAACCCACTCATGAGCGGCTGGATCGAGGGAGAGCAACGGATCCGTCAGAAAGGTGCACTCTGGGATCTCAAGTTGGGTAAGGGGCACGTGATTCTGTTTGGTTTCAAACCACAGCACCGGGCACAGTCGCACGGGACATTTAAACTACTGTTCAATGCGATCTACTACAGCGTTGTTGGAAAATAAGTGCACTATCACCGCGCTGTTAGCCCTGCATAAGCCTTTCGTCCCTCGTTAAACAGATGCAAAATCTCCTCTCGCTGCTCATCCTTGGTGAACTTGCCGATTCGACTGATCCAATCGATCGAATCGTCAATTGAGCGAACAAAGAAGCCCGCGGAATCCTGTGCGATACCAGGGGGACGTCCACTGCCAATCTGTATCGGACTCGTATGTGCGTATAGTGACTGCGCAAAGCTATCCCGGACGTCACCATAAGCACGGGCCGCAATCCATCCATCCGTTTCGATATCGAGATCAAATCGCCAGTCGCCGTGCTGCTGCGGTGCTCCGTTGAACTCCCTGCGTTGGGCGACGCTGCCGTTTTGAATTAGCTCTACACGGTTAATCGGATAATGCGAATTCCACGAAATGGTTCCTGATAGCTTGCGGGGACTCCCATTCGGAGAATCAATCTGTCCGCCGGGCATCGTGCCGTCAACGCTTAGAAATAGCGCCGGTCCGTTCGTGATGAATGTATTTCCTCCCTGCAATCCTCGCAACCAATTCTCGTAGGTAAATTCTTGATCTGTTTGAACATATACGCGGTTGTTGGAGCAGATAAACCAATCGGTTCCGGTTGATGCTGGCAGCGAGATGCCGCAGTTGAGTAGATGATACCAGATATCATATTCTGGGTCCATCCAGAATGGGTCAAATAGGTTAAAGGCATCCAGCTTACCTAACGCTGCTGCGACCGGTGCCTCCATCCCAATTCCGTTGTGACACCACAGCACAATACCGCCTTGCCGTTTTGCATCGTCGCAAGCGTAGCAGAGCGGTGGATAATCCGGATCGAAATCGCTGACGAGATCACCGCGGCTGACCGGTTCCACTACATTGCGGATTCGCAGCAACATAATATGCCCATACGCCATGCCGCCACGACGATAATTATGCCGATTCTCTTCTCCGCAGTCTACCAGATGATGTGCGGTCGAATAATCCGTCATAAACCCGATTGGGTACTTGTTGCTGGCGTAAGGCAACTCACGCCGCTGCAAGATACTAACTACCGTCACACTGAGATCATGGACTTTCGGGTCAAGATTTAAGCGAGCGTCGGGCTGCATCTCATTCTCGCTGTAGTGGAGATGCGTGTTACCCGGATACCAATTTTGGGATGGGAGATCCGCCCATCGTTTGAGGTGCAATTCGACATCAACGTGCCCCTTTTGAGGCGCTGAAACCACTTTCCGCAGCGGTTCATACTCTGTGCCTCGTTCAACGACAATATCCGTTGAGCCTCGCGGGACAGCCACCGAAAACTCGCCTGCGCTATAAAAGAATGGATCGCCGGGACCCACTTTCAAGATACTATCAGCCGGATGCACAAAATCCCCACTGCTCGTCAGGACATGCACTTTTGCCTCGACCGGCTCGCCTGAAACGCTGTCTCGGATGATTCCGTGTAGTGTTCCCATCAATTCTCTCCTTCATCGTGATGACGTAATATAGTCGTTTTCTAATAAATTAGGACGCTGACGATTATAGCATTACGCCCTGTTTCGGTCAAGTTGTTAGAGATTTCGTCCGAGAGTCACTTAGTTTTTCTGTAGGTGCTTGCATCCCGCCTGTCCCGATTCATCGGGGATTTATCGGGGAGGGATTTCCCAATCCCGACACGTCGCTCTATGAGCGACTTCCCGACTCCGACTTTTCAAACAAAACGGGTAATAAGCCTAAAACTGAATAGCCCTAGATTTCGTCCGTCGTGCAAAATTTCCACTGGGACAAAAGAAAAAATCATTTCAAGCGAACCTTTCCCCTCTGAGCATCGCCTATAAAGGTGGAAGGAATAACAGAATGAATCAAATTCCAGATACAGAACTTATTAAAAAAAGTATCGATGGCGATGGTCAAGCCTTTGCAGCCTTGATAAAGCGCGTTGAGACACGACTTCTACGGCTCGTCAGAGCTGAGATAGCAGATCTAACCTACGCCGAAGATGTCTTGCAAGAGGTGCTGTTGGATGTGTGGCGTGGATTGAAGCAGCTGCGAGATTGGGAACGCTGGGACGCATGGGCGCTCCAGATCGCCCGACACCGGTGTTACGATTTTTTTGGATCGGCACAACGTCGCGAGGAACCGATGGCGCACAGCGACCTTGAACCCATAATCGACAGACAGAGAGGGCATAGTGGCTTTGAGTCTGAATTGCTCGATTCGGTGCTAAATGTGCTGTCTGAAGCACCACCGGACCAAGCCGAAGCCGCACGTCTGTTCTATGTTGAAGGTTTAACCATCAGAGAAATCGCGGTGCGTTTGGAAAGACCCGAAGGAACCATTAAGCGATGGCTTTCCAACGCTCGCAGTTTTGTCAGAAGCCGCCTCGGATTGAGGAAAATAAGAACTGAAAGGAGAAAAACTATGGCTTTTGAAGCATTTGAAGTTGAACGCAATAAGCGTGAAATGTTACGCACAATTGCTGCTTGTCGTGAAGACAAAGCAGCGTCGCTCCACCTGAAGCATCTGGTTGGAAAAACGCCCCCCGATGAGTTGTGGACACTGACTCACTTGACAGATCTCTGGTTGCGTTGGGGCGAGCTTGAGGCACTTCCAGAGGAGATTGGTCAATTGAAGAAATTGGAGGATCTCCTGATAGTAAGTAACCATCTTCAGCGGTTACCCAACGAGATTGTATCCCTGGCGCGCCTGCGACATCTAGAGCTGACTGACAGCCAGGTTACAGAATTACCAGAGGATTTTGGCCGTCTTGATTCATTGCGAGTGGTTATTTTTCACCGCAACCAACTTCAGAAACTGCCCGATAGTTTTGGGGAGATGAACCGGCTTGAAATCGCTGAAATAGACTTCAACCAGATAGAGAAGTTACCAGATGACCTCAGTGGTTTAACGAATCTGTCTGTCCTAACCCTCGGTGAGAATCAGCTCTCGGCATTGCCTCAATCAATAGGTGAGCTCACTGCTATGGAGGAGCTATACCTCGGAGCAAATCAGTTGAGTGGGTTGCCCGACGAGATCGGCAATCTTGAGAGGCTTGAGACGTTGGACTTGGTAAGGAATCAGATCCGGACGTTGCCATCGACGGTTGGCGGTTTGAAAAATCTGCGACACCTCGCCCTGTATTCCAATCAACTGACTGAGATTCCGCCGGAGGTCGGCCAAATGACGGAACTGATAGAGCTCGGCGTTAGCAACAACCAGCTGCGCTCATTACCGAAGGAGTTGGCAGACTTGCCGAACTTGGAGATTGTGAGGATACATGACAACCCGCTCCCGGAACGATTAATCGAGGCGGCAAAAACGGGAGTTGACGAATTCCGTCAGGTGTTGTCAGAGATGTGATGAAACGTGAAGCGTGAAACATCAGAGAATTAAAAAATACTCGCCCTTAGCTCTCCAATGGCTGAGGGCGTTTTTCTGATCTGTAAGATTTCTAATGAGCGTGTTACAGGATTATGTGAATTATATTTACGCTAATGGATGGTTATTTCGGTTGCCTTTTCAGCTGCCGTTGGGATTTTCTTTGGACTGTACCCCGCAATCAAAGCAGCACAGCTTTCACCCATTGAAGCGTTACGAGCAGAATGAGAGCTGCGTGAGATGTGCGGCCAATCTCACAATCGAATTAATGCACTACGAAGTTACGTGAACTATTAAGGAGTTTAGAAATGTCTAGACCGATTACAATTGATGAAGTTAAATCTTTCCCCTTTTCGGGCGTTCGTGGCTGCCATCTCTCACTGGATAGCAAACGGGTTGCCTACAGCCATCGGGGAAGTATCACCATTTTTGACTTAGAAGAATGGCGTACCGAGACCTCTTTTGATGGGGTTCACTCTAGATGGTCCCCGGCTGATCCAAATGTGCTCGTTTATGTGAAATCAGACTGCTCCGGTATCTTCATTCGACACGTAGATGGAACCGAGCGGCATTTGGGCGAAAGCATAGGAACCGTGCAAGCGGATGAGTGGGCGTCCGGCCATCCCTATACGCTTGATTGGTCTTTTGACGGGAAGTTTTTGGCGATGGTGGTTGAGCGAGATCCCGCGGAGACAGATATGGACTCAAATGAGGATACAGACGGCATTGAGGTGGTGAATGTGTCTCCTGATGCGAGTACCGATGCCCTTGTGGTTCTTGACGTCTTGACCGGGGCTGTCACCTTTGAGTTTTTCCCTGCCGCTTACGAAACCTACTGGAACATTGCTTGGCACCCGTCCGGCGATTGGTTGACTATCGTTTCCAACGGTTCAGATTCACCTGAGCCGGTCGATCCTTCTGACTTCTCTTTCGAGACAGGACATCCAGACCCCGATTGGCATCTCTACGATATTGACGTTAGGAACGGGCAGAAAAAAAGTCGCGTTGGGCCCCGCGCAAATGAGATGGGTCTGATAAAATGGTCTCCTGATGGAACGAAGCTGGCGCTTGGGTATTCGCCATACGTGGGTGAAGTCCGTCCTCTGTGTGCCTTAATGGAGCGGGACTCGAACCAGATAGAGATATTGAGCGAAGACTATTACTGTGACCAAGTCCTATATTGGGCTCCCGATAGCCGGAAGTTATATGTCAACGGACTCAAGGGGTTGAGTGAACGCGTAGTCTGTGTGGATACTGTCTCAAAATCTACCGAAGAGGTAGTAGACTGGACTGGGCGGACCTCGCTTTCGGGTGTTAGTCAAGACGGACAAACGCTTCTAATCCATTGGAGAGGTCTGAACAACCTTTCAGACGTTTATGTGGTCTCAATGGATTCGGGACAGTCAAAGGCGGTCACCCACTTTACCGACCAGCTCAATGTATACGAACTACCGACCTCAGAAGTTGTCGAGTGGTCCTCATATGATGGGCTTGTGCTACAAGGCGTGGTTGTTTCGCCCCACGGACAGCCAATGAGTCCGGACCGTCCAACCATTGTTGACTTACATGGTGGTCCAATTGGGGCAGGTGAGGCGATCAGCCAGCCTATTTGGAACTGGTTGGTGTCGGAGGGGTTTCAGGTCTTTGCACCAGATTTCCGTGGTAGCCAACAGTATCAGTTTGCTGAGACACCCGCCGAAGACATGAATTACAGAGATGTGATGAGCGGTATTGAGTGGCTTGCCCAAAACGGGAAGTGCCATCCGACCAAAATGGGACTGACCGGTTTCAGTTACGGCGCATACCTCGGGTCCTACGTCATTGGGCAGACATCTTGCTTTCGGGCTGCCGTCATATCGGGGGCGGATTACGGTTACATGGGCTTGTTTCAACTTGGTCTTCATGTGGCACGGAACGCAGTGCGTGAGAATAGCAAGTGGAAAGCCACCTTGGAAATTCCAGATTGGTATTTTATGCAGGGTATCTACTATGCTGACCGGGTTGAAACCCCTGTATTACTCTTTCAAGGCGAGCATGATATCCCCCCTATCGAAGCCAAGATGTATGCACAGTACCTTTCAGACGCTGGCACGGAAGTTGAGTATGTTATGTACAGGGGCGAAGGACACATCCCAATATCCGCAAACAAAGATCGCCTTGAACGGATGTTACGCTGGTTTCGGAAGTATCTTATGGAATCGAATTGACTTCTGCTCGTGAATATAGACTTGTGGAATGTAGCGATTGTGGCGTGGATTTCTAATTTGTTATTCTGAGGATCGCAGATTAGGCAATCCCGATTTCATTGAGAACAGGTTCTGCGCCACAGATCAGAGGATCAGAGATTGAGAAATTTTTGCTAGGGGTTGCATTGTTTACGATTGGTTTGCAGCTGCCGGTGGAAGATTATTGATATATTGCTCGATTCCTTTGGCAATCGATGTTGCCAGTTGACGTTGGTACGCCTTTGTAGTCAGTTTTTTTCCTTCCGCTGGATTTGATATAAATCCAACCTCAACAAGCACCGCGGGCACTTTTGTGCCGATTAGAACCACCATAGGCGCGTGTTTGACCCCCCGATTTTTCACCTGTTTTCCTGATGTCAGCTGCGTTTGAATAAACTGTGCTAACCGCCGACTTTCCGTACTTTTGCTCTCCTTGAGAATCCTCCCTACAAGTGCATCCAGCTCCTTCATGCTGTGCTTTGCCCCCGCATTTTCCCGCATAGCGGTGATTCGGGCGGATTCGTCGGAAGCGAGGGCAAGGTAGTAGGTTTCGATGCCAGCGGCTTTACGGGAGGTGCTGCCGTTGGCGTGGATGCTTATGAACAGATCGGCTTGCTGATCGATTGCAAACTGCGTCCGTTTTCTGATTGGGATATGAACATCGGTTTCACGCGTCAGCCGGACGTTATACCCTTTCTTAACGAGGATGTCACGCAGCGTTTTTGATAAGCTGAGTACAACCTGTTTTTCTTGTCTCGCTTGACTCACGGCACCGGGATCTTTACCGCCGTGACCTGGATCGATAATGATAGTTTTGACACTCAAACCCAACTGCTGCGCCAGCGATGGATTGGGGACGGGTTTTGGCATTTTCGGAGGTTCAGGTGTAGGATTGGCTTTACTCGGCGGTGTTACTGGTTTGTCCGCAACGGAAGGGTTCCGTGATGGGAGTGTGGGCTCACTTGGCGGCGTTATCGCTTTGGGTTTAGGTTCGGCTTTCTTCAGGGGTGGAGGAGCAGCGATAGATTGAGGTGTTTTCGGAGGTTCAGGAGGCAAAGGCTTAGGCACTTCCGGCGGCATTTTGGGTGGATTCGGTTGAGCGACTTGGGGGGATTCTGCCGGTACAATTTCAGGTGGAGCCTCAACGGGGGCTTCCTCCTCTATTTGCTCAACCTCAAGGCGTGAAGCCAGTTTCTTCGCTCGGGCAATAATTTGAGTATCCGCGCTTCGTTGAGAGAGTGCTTCGTACGTAATACGTGCCAGTGTGAAGTAGCCTTGCGATTCGTAAGCTCTGCCGAGTCGTAGCTGCGCCTGGTCAGTGATTGTGTGAGTCGGATAGCGACTAACGACCGCTTGATAGTAAGGCACCGCTGTGCCATAATTTTGAAGCCGGTCGTGGCAATCCCCCAACCAGTAATATGCCTCCGCTGTGTGTGGTGAGTCGGGATATTCTTGGAGCAGTGTCGTGAGTGCAGTGATTGCGTTGTCCAGCGCCGGTTGCTCATCCCACTGTCCCAACCAGAGCCAGCAAGAAGCGATTGCGTATTGGGAATCGTCTGCCCATTCCCCTTCTGCGTCCGCGTTGATCGCACGTTGGAATTCTTTAATCAAGGCTTCCCACTCCGCCTCGGTGGATGCCATCTCTCCATGTGCCAATTGGTAATGCTTGGCTGCCGCCGCGCTATACAAGGTTGTTGCGTCAAGGGGTGTTGGTGGCGGTGGCATTGTGGGCGCACAAGCAAGCAGCAATGATACCAGCAAAATAAGCGTGAGTATATATATTTTCATAGTAGTTTCGAAGATGCAATTTTCAGTAATATTAACGCAAGTTGCTAGTGTTAAAAACTCAGCGGTTTGCGATTAAGATTGGGTGCTTTTAGCTTTCGCTCCAGTTGCTTTTCCCGTTCCGCCTGTCCCGATGTGTCGGGGATTTATCGGGGCGGGGCGACATGTGCAACTTGCGTTATCTTAATTACGTTTCACGTTTTACCCTTCACGTGTGGGGCGGCGATCAATCGCCGAACTACAAAGATAACCCGCAACTTGCGTAATATTAGGATTGTATCAGACGTGAGTTCTTAGTTCGCTGATGTGTTCAGTTCTCGATGCAAACCGTTCGCAAGTGCGGCGAACTCAGCGATGTCCAACGTTTCTCCACGTCGCTGTGGATCGATGCCGAGTTGTTCGAAAACGGTAGTGAGCGCGTCAGCAGAGATAGAAACGCCGTTTTTCAAGAGTGCGTTTCGTAACATTTTGCGGCGAGATTGGAACGCAGCCCGGACTGTCCGAAAGAATAGCGCCTCATTGTCAACAGTGACTGGGGGGGCATCCCGCATTTGCAATACGAGGACAGAGGAATCAACCTGTGGTGAGGGATAGAACCGGTCTGGTGGGATCCTGTGCGCAATTTCAGCCTCCGCGTAGTAAGAGACACCGATGGAAAGAGCACCATAACGTTTGGTCCCCGGTGGTGAGATGATACGTTCAGCGACCTCTGTCTGCATCGTGAGGATGCAAGCGCCGATTTTCCGGTGATGCTTCAATAACTCCCATAGCACCGGTGTAGTGATGTAGTAGGGAAGGTTGGCGACAATTTTGGTGTTTTGAGGAGGGAAGCTGCTCAGCAGGGTGGAGAGATCCAGTTTAAGAATATCACCTTGGATCAAGGAGACGTGAGGTGCTTGGGAGAATTTAAGTTGTAATTCAGCGTAGAGGAATTCATCAATTTCAACCGCGAGGACCTTTTTGGCGGTAGCGGCGAGCACCGATGTCAGGAATCCGAGTCCAGCACCGATCTCCAAGACAAAATCAGCATCAGTCAATTTTGCTCCGAAAACTATCCCCTGCAAGGCGTGCGGGTCAGTTAGGAAGTGTTGACCGAGTTTCGGGTTGGCGTTTCTGCCGGTGCGTTTGAGGAATTCACGGGTCTGTTGGTAGAGAGTCATTTCTGCGGACTGCTTCTTTAGCGGCTGGAGGAAACGCGGATCTGCGTTCCCCACTAAAGGTACGCTAAGTTAGTGTATCGTCACACCAACCTCTCGGGCGACGTGTCGGATGTATTGCTGGCCCGCGATGGTGTCTTCGTATCCGAAATGTTCTACATATAGTGTTACATCATGGTCAAGCGCGCTCAACCGTCGAAGGATGGTCCCATAATCCATAACCCCGGATTCAAAAAAGTGATCCGTCCTCTTTGCCCCCGGAACTGATTCTTCAAGGTTCACTACCGATAAGTACCCGCTTTGGTTCCGGTTCACCGCTGACATAGCCAAATCTTTTGCGTGGAGTGCAGCGATTTTATCGCCCATCTCATCGAATATCTGATTCACCAATTCCGTTGTTCTGTAAAACAGATGGGGCCAGGTCAGGTTTACACAGTCCATCAGCGCCTTCATTCGAGGTGATGAGGCTGCGTCAAGCATCTCCTTGTACCTTTCCACAGAACAGAGCGGGCTCATGATATGGGGATGCGCGGCAACGTCCATCTCCGCAGCTTCTGCTTCCTTTGCCAAGTCCACCGCAGCGTCGAGGCACCGTTTCCACGCCTCTTCAGTCCACATTTGGGGTGTACATCTGTAGGTTAGTCCGACGTTAAAACCGACGCAGTGCGCACCTAAGATCCGAGCATGGCTCAGTTGACGGCGATAGTGTTCGAGGGCTGATTGGTACTCGGCTTCATCCGCTGCGCCGAACCCGCTGTGGAATGCGCTAAACTCGCCGGGCTTTATGCCGTGATCGTCGAGAAAGTTCCTTGCATCCTCGACATCCGTGTCGCTCCAATCGGCGGGTGTGCTCATGGAGACCGTTTTCACTTCCATGATTCCAACTGTGCGAAGAAACGCCGCCCGTTCCTCTGTCGTCTTTCCCGGATGTATGTTCGGACTCATCAGAATCATCTTAATCACCTTCCTGTATCAGGTCAACCACCCTGTCTAAGATCCGATCGGCAACCTCGCGTTTGGAGAGCAGGGGCAGTTGTTCGCGGTGCCCGCTTTGGTCCAACAGCGTCACGATATTGGTGTCTCCTTCAAATCCTGCGCCTTCTGCCAATACGTCGTTTGCCACGATGAGGTCACAGTTTTTCTTAACCAACTTCCTTTGAGCGTTCTCCAAGAGGTCATTTGTTTCTGCGGCGAAACCGACTGTGATCTGCCCTCTCTTCTTGCGTTCACCCAATACTTGTGCAATATCTGGGTTCTGTTCGAGCGGGATATTCAGTTGATCGGTGGTTTTCTTGATCTTATTTGGGGAGAATGCTTGTGGACGGTAGTCGGCAACGGCTGCAGCCATCACTACGATGTCGGTCTGATCGAACCTTTCGAGGAGTGCCTCTTGCAGCTCCAGTGTGGTCTCTATATATCGCGTTTCAACCCCTGTAGGCGGTGCTGTTGTCGCAGGTCCACTAATAAGAAGCACATCCGCCCCACGATCTCGCGCCGCTTCGGCGACCGCATATCCCATCTTTCCGCTGGATCGGTTGCTGATGAACCGGACCGGATCGAGATATTCCCGCGTGGGTCCCGCCGTGACAATCACCCGCTTCCCACGTAGGTCTTTGGACGTATTCAGCAGTTGATTGATGCGTCCGAGTATCTCCTCAACCGTATTCAACCGTCCCATCCCCTGTTTGCCGGAGGCGAGATCCCCGCTAACCGGCTCGACAAATTCCACCCCATGTGACTTCAGGCTTTGGACGTTTGCCGCCACAAACGGGTTTTCATACATATGTTGTTCCATCGCCGGTGCGATCAGGATTGGGCAGTGCACGGAGACCGCAACGGTCGAGAGCGCGTTGTCGGCGATGCCATTCGCCATCTTCCCGATGATGTTTGCGGTGGCGGGAACGATTGCTAACAAATCGGATCTGTCTGCGAGGTCAATATGCACCGGTTTCCAGTCCGAGCCGAGATCGAAGAGATCAAGCAGGACAGGGTTTCGGGAGATGACCTGGAATTGAGTCGGCTGCACCAGACGGGTGGCGTTTTCTGTCATGACCACGTGCACCGAATGTCCCTGCTTCACCAATTGGCTCGCTAAGTCGACGGATTTATGGATGGCGATTCCGCCGGTAACGCCAAGGATAATGGTTTTGTTTTCTTGTGTCATGATTTTGAATCCAGTTCATAGTAGGAGTTACGCACTTCAGATTGTAGTTGCCTGATTTATCAGGCGTTAGCAACGGTGTCCAGTGGTGATGAATCGCCGAACTACCCCCCTGACAAGGGGGGCAGGGGGGTTGGTTTTGACCCTTCAACTGCGTAAGTCCTATCATAGATAACTTCATCGTGATTGACGGGCCCATCCGTTGGGTCGAAGTCTACGATCCCAATCATCTGACCAAGAAGCTCGTATCCTCTTTCTCTGTTATTTTGTTCAATGATTTGACGGCTCCGCATAAGAAAAATAATTTCCTCCTCACCTATTCTAATCCCAACCTTAGACGCTGCTTCATGCCCTATGTTTAATTAGCAGGCACCCCCAGATTGGGCAGCCCCTCCACAATCTCCACCGTTTCCAAACTAACCGCAATCACCTTCCCAATAAGTTTGACGATGTACTCCGGATCGTCAGGGCGGTTTGGATCGTTGACGATGCCGCTGCGTTTGTCCGTCTTGACGCGATACTGATCAATCACCCATTCCACCGCCGACCGATTCCCAAGCCGATAGTCAAACGCCTTTGTGGGTATCCCCTCCAGTGTCAGGAAATCGTTGTATTTTATCCCCGCTTTGTCTTTCGACAATCTCATTTTTTCCACGCGCCAATCGAGGGGTTTCCCCGGCGTTTCGATAAATGCGAGCGGGTATTCCTCTACGTTCTCGTAGTCGATGTGGATTTCCCCTAATCGTTCCCCCGCTTTTGCAAAACCCCAGAAGTCCGGCGCATAAGGAAGGCGTGGCAAGTCACGCTTGAGATTCGCCTGATACCGTTCCCGATATTCCGGATGATGGAGTAGAGCGTAGACATAATGGAAGATGTCCCACTTGCCGATGGCGTCGTCCCCATAATGCCCCCGGAATTGTGCTAACGCCCAATCGGTGATGTTCTCCCGGCGGTTTCCTCCGTCTTCGTCGTAAGTGTAGAAGGGAAAGGATTGTTGTGGATCACCATAGAAATTCAAATCAGGAATAGATTTGCTCATCAAAACAGCAAATTCTTTTCGACCGTAACCTCCGACACAAATCACACGATTTTCCGTCTCTGCTTCAGGTGTGGGAAAGATAGATGGAAAGACGTATACACGCTCAGTTATCATCCGGTCAAAGTAAAGGTTTGATTTCGCAAATAGACGATAAAGGGAAGTTCTCATCTTGTCCTGTAAAAAATCAGCGGCTTTTCCTCGTTGCAAGCTGCGTTTAAGGGTTTCGCTCCAACTGATTTTTGCGTTATCATTAATCACAAATTCATCAACATTTGCCTCCCGGTTTGCCCGCCGTTCCCACTTGAACACCTGCTCATTGTAGGTATCAATCATCCGACTTATGTTTTCGGCCAGCGTGTTTCGGTTAAAATTGTACGCCCATGCATCGCGGTTGGTTTTGACGCCATTGCTGTAAGTCTGAAAAATCACATCTACTGCCTCACTTCTCTCTTCCTTCACTTCTTTAGTTCCCATCGGAATAAAGGTTTCAAACTCGGCGTGGAGCCCTTCGATGAGCCATGTGCAGCGTCCGTCGGGCTGAATAGTTTGCCAATCTATATCCCCGATGTGTTCACACTCATTCAGAAAATCGAATTTCTGTTTTTTGTTCCATAGGTCATCGGTGCGATAGTAAAAGATACGGGCAGAAACAGGGCTATCTCCGTTTGTAGTAGGGCGATTCATCGCCCGTCCGGTTTTCACAAATAGGTTGATGCTCACGCCGACCCGTATCCCGAATACATTGGCATCCGAGACCTTCAATCCCTTCCGGGCATTCCCGCCCAAATCCAGAATATAAATTGCGTCGAAATCGTCTGCGAGATGTTTCCGCATCCCGTCAAACGCCACACCATCAAGAAAGCTGTTGTTCGTCACAAAGGCGACAACTCCTTCCTCTCCTATCCGGTCCGATGCCCACCGAATCGCCTTTACGTACGGATCGGCAAGTGCGTTTTTATTCGTCGCCGTAGAGTCTTTCGCATAAGTCTCCGCAACCCGCGCATCCATCGTTGGATATTTCCGATTTTTGTTGTTGTCATTCTCGTTGACCTGACCGACATTATAGGACGGATTGCCAATAATGACAAACATCGGGGTCGCCTTCTGATCCTCAACGCGGCGCGTGTTCTCCTCTGTAAACAACGAGGATTCATAGTAGTGAGAGTCTTCTGCTAACTCAAACGTATCCACAAGGCAGATGCCCTTAAAAGGCTGATACCTGCCCGTCGCCTCATAAAACTCATGTTCAATGTTCATCGAAGCGATGTAATAAGGCAGCAACATCACTTCATTGCAGTGCAGCTCCGTCGTGTACTTTTTCGCCAAATTGGTCTTGCGGATTTCGCGCATCACCCGCACGATGAAATTGCCTGTCCCCACAAACGGATCGATGATATGGACATCCCTGCTTGAGATTGTAGGGGCAGCCCTCGTGGCTGCCCGTCCCCCGTTCACATTTCCAAATTCAGTCTTTAGTATCTGATCCACGCTTCTCACCATAAAATCGACGATCGGCTGCGGGGTGTAGACCACCCCATGCGTATCGGCAACCTCCACCGAAAAGCCTTGAAAAAACTGCTCGTAAACGGTGTTGAGAAATCCCTGTTTTTGGGAGAAATCGTTGATGGTCTCGGCGGTGCGTTCGATTGCAGCATAAAAGGGATCAAGACTGTGCAGAAAATCGTCACGGCTAAACGACTGCTCTGTGAGTGCATCTACCACCTTCTCAATCTCATTAGCGATGACATTGCGGCGGGTGAAGTCAGGGTTATTGAAAACGGTGCGAAAGATGCGCTCGGTCAAGAGGTGTTGGATCAGCATCTCCTCAACCGCGGCTTCAGAGAGGTTGGGGTTGATTGATTGCTGACATTTCTCATGAAAATCCCTAAACGCTGCGACAAAATGAGGGTTGGCATCTCGCTCCTCCCGGATTAAATCCGCCAATCCGTTACCGATGTCGGGCACTCTGTCTTTGAACTGTGCGACCGCCTCCTCCCATTCGGTATACTCTGGTGGACGGTAGGCAAAAAAGGTGTCGAGAATCTTTATCAGTTGCGTCGGATCAGTCAGATCCGCATCGCGTACCTGCTGACCGTTCTGCCAAAGGATGGCGCGGTGTGGGGTTTGGAAGAGGATGTTGTCGTGGGG
>JAJECO010000087.1 GCA_022822005.1 Candidatus Poribacteria bacterium | reverse complement strand
CTCGTCAACCCATTGATTGTAGGTGTCATGGACGGACTGCTTGCAGTCGAGTGCCGCGCAACCGGTTTCCAGCAGAAGTTTGATACACCCTAAAATGTATCGCATTTCGCATTCCGAAAAGAATATGATGCTGCCGTTGGCAACGATATTCGTGTTAGGTCCATACATGCAAAACAGATTGGGAAATTTGGGAATGGTCATCCCTAAATATGCGCGGGGATTGCCGTCCCAATGTGCTTGAAGATCGATCCCTCCTAAGCCTTTGATCTTCATCGGCCAGAGCATGCGGCTGGGGTAAAACCCTGTGGCATAAATCAGCATATCCACTTCATAAGTTTCGCCGGATTTCGTCACAATCCCTGTCTCACCGATTGCGGCAATTGGGTCAGTAACAAGATGAACGTCCTCCCGCTTCAGCGTTTTGAGCCACGTGCCGTTATCCACCAACATCCGCTTGCCCGCTGGCGGATATGTTGGAATACATTTTTTTAGCAGATCCGTATCGTCCCCCACGATTGATTTAATGCCTTTGGTGAAGTGGGCACGCAGTTCGTCATTGGCTGGACTAATAGAGTGGGCTTGGCCCCTCCAAGAGGCATCTTTTCTTACCCAATCGAGCACGCCTTCGGCATTGTGCCAGAACCTGAAAACGCGGAACCATTTAGCATAGAACGGTACGTGATTCAAAAGCCAGTGTTTACCAGTCGGGATGTCGTCATGATACACGGGTTCGATCGCAATCCAGTTCGGAGTCCGCTGAAAAACAAAGATTTCACCCGCCTGTTTAGCAATCTCCGGAACAAATTGAAAAGCACTGGCACCCGTGCCAATCACGGCAATCCGTTTATCAGTTAGATCGTGACCATGTTCCCATCTTGCTGAATGGAACGAGATGCCTCTAAACCTCTCACGCCCTTCGATCTCAGGGAGTCTGGGACGATTGAGTTGACCCACAGCACTGATAACGGCTTGGGCTTTCAGGGTCTGGCTCACACCGTTGGCACTTTTAACCGCTACCTGCCAAGTGTAACTGTTTTCATCGAATTCTGCCGATTCAACGGACGTGTTGAACCGGATGTGAGGACGAATTCCAAACTCATCGGCGCACTGGTTGAAGTACTTCAGAAGCACGTCCTGCGGAGAGTAATACTTCGGCCAGTTCTTGGACTTAAACGAGTAGGAGTATATGTGATTAGGAGTATCGACGCGGCATCCCGGATAGGTGTTTTCGAACCAAGTGCCCCCGATCGACCCGTTTTTCTCAATGATTGTGAAGGAAATACCCGCTTCCTTGAGACGGTACGCCGCAAGGATACCGGACATACCTGCACCGATGATGATGACGTGAAATGCACGTCTTTTCTCTATCGGGATATCGCCCATCCCCGGCTGGGCATAAGAATCTCCACCGTCTAAGGACAACTCACCCATCAGGAATTGTCCGTAATCGTTGGGCAAAGGCGTTCCGACGAGGAAATCCATCATTTCACGAACCTGGCCCACAGTGGGCGCTTCAGGCAGCTTGCAACCACTGTCCCGATAGGTCTTAAGAGTCTCAAGGGCTTGCGCCCGCACAGTCGCTCGCTCCGCTTCAGTAATGCCGACGTAAGGATCGCCGAGGACACGAGGGTGCGGACGAATGTCTCCGCGTATGATACCCATGTCACCGGTCACGTGCACAAGCGACATCATAAGCGCAGGGATATTGGCTTCCTCCAACGCAGCTTTGATAATCTCGTTGGGTGCGGTAATTGCGCTCCAGGTATCGAACTGAGTTGTAGGCATGCTTCCCCCC
Source organism: Candidatus Poribacteria bacterium (assembly GCA_022822005.1). GTDB lineage: Bacteria > Poribacteria > WGA-4E > WGA-4E > PCPOR2b > PCPOR2b. The sequence goes on along the minus strand of JAJECO010000087.1, from coordinate 12,016 downwards.
GAGAAAGCGTCACGCGAATAGGTGTGATAGTCCTAACCCCGTCGGATTCCTTACTTATACCTCAGATGCCGAGATCCCTCAGATTGTAATCCTTCACGATGTTTTCTCGTGCTGCCTCACCCCACCTATTCTCGGCTTCCTTTCCAACCATAGGTTGGTAAACGTAAGGCTGTTCGTGCGGGAAGCGCTGCTGACGGGCATCGACGCCCACGGCAATCAGACGGGACCTTTCAAAGATGCGCTCTGCGTCATAGACCACCGGTTCCTCTCCATACGTCGTTTCTAAGCCAATAACAGAGGAGTAGCGGTGGAACCCGAAGTTAACCGTCACTCGCCAGTCTGACGAGGTATTTGGGAAAGAGGCGTGCAGCGCTTGGCGGTTAGACATAACAACGTCACCGGGTTCGCACACCATCGGCACCGCACCCGGCAGGCGGTCAGAGCCGCCATTGTCTTCAACCATCGTTCTGATATCGAGCTTGCCCTCTTTGTGCGATCCGGGAAGTACCCAAACCCCATTAGCCGCAGTGCTCCCGTATAATTGCGCCATGAAATTAAACCCATGGGTGCCTTGGTCCCAATCCGGTTTATCCCACCGTTTAGTGCCGTCTTGATGCCACGCCACAGATGCCCCCAACCCCGGCGGCTTGACAATTATGGACTCAGTGAACGGGGTGAAATCTGGACCGTTGATATGTTCGGCTACGGACAATAACTGCGGGTGACCATAGAGTCTCAGGCAGGAATCCATAAGTTGGAGCGGTCCTGAGACAGACGTAATGACAAAGTCCGGTGCATCTTCCGGCGGGGTGGGTTCATCCATCTTGGCAGGATGACGACCATTGTTGCTTGATGTCCCACCCACAGGGTCGCTCAACGGTTTTGCAAAATTGAAGCTGGACCTTGTGAACTCCGATCCAAGTGCAGATCTTCCCTCTGAGTCAACCTCTGCATCCTTCGTATACGGTGCGCGGTCAAGCACTCGCTCAAAATCCTCCTGTAGATCCTTGAGTTCTGCTGTGCTCAACGCCCCTTCAAACACATAGAACCCACAACGCCAGTAGGCATCTGCGATGTCCTTGTGCAGTGTGCCATCGGGGTTAAATCGAATTGGTCCCCGATTGCCGATTTCAAAAGCCTTTTGTTCACCCTCTTGAACATAGGCATCCATTGTCATATCTTCTGTTTTACTTGCACTCATCTGCCTATCTCCTCTGCGTAATTTGGTGAAATGGGTTGGGGGATTTCAAATGGAGCAGACCGGGGGCGTTGAATTGATGATTGCCCCTCTTCGTGAAACAAACAATGTTCCGATCCTTTCGTCCATTTGGGCAACAATCGCTGTGCTCTAACCCTCCCTTATTTTTTAGTATCGTTCTTTGCCTGTATTGTTATCCGGTAAGAATTTAGGATTTTTCAACGTGAGGTGTCCATCCGTAACAGGCAGAATCAACAGAAACGATTATACAATGCTCTCTCATATCGATCAAGCGGAAAATATTCAATTGGTTAGAGCCTTGCTCCACGAATACCTGCTAGTGCATACCATTGTGCGCGGGCAGAGGCGATCTCTGACAGCTCAAGGGGATACTGGCAAAAAAGAAACTGAGCTTATAGTTTTAACGTTGTATCACTTCACCGAAAGCAGATAGGCTTTACATATAACTCCACTGCGTTGTTGATGTGCCCAGAAAGGGACAGTAAAACATTGACAGGGGCCAATAGTATGCCAGAACAGAATCATTCTAAAACGTCCTTTATGAACCTTGACAGAATTGTCAAGCCGCTACTTATTCTCGTTATCGTCGGCGTTGTCGGCAATTTAGTTTTCTGCCTCTGGACGACAGACCGCCAGAAACTCGCCGAACTCATCCATTTCGATGGGCGATATCTATTAGCGGCGATGTTATTAACTCTGGTTCCTTGGTTAGGACACACGATACGGACGATCATGTGGACGAGATTCCTCGGATACCGTATTGGTCTGGTCAAACTTTTTAAGATTGTTCTCGCCAATGAGCTGGCAGCATCTGTCACCCCGACGGCCATTGGTGGCGGCCCCTTGAAGCTTGCGATGCTCGTACAGACTGGTGTCAGAGTCGGTGCAGCCGCGTGTATAACGACCTTGCCAACCGTTGAGGATCTCCTCTTCTTTATCGTGGCAGTGCCAATTGCTATGACTATCTCATCGTCATGGGATCACCCAATATTCAGCCTGATTTCGGATGCAGTCAATTTAAATTGGGCGGTCCCTGTCCTGATTATCGGTATGATTGGTGGCGGTGGGCTGGCGCTATTTTACCAGAAGTCGAGATTCAAAATTCGGAGGTTGGAGGGGATTCAAGAACGGTTGAAGGAAGCCGGAGCGGACTTCTTGAACGTATGCCGAATGATTGGGGGAACGGGCAAATTCCGGCTTCTCTTAAGTGTCACCATTGCCGGGATACAGTGGATATGTCGAAATGCCGTCGCGGTGATGCTTGTGGCTAGTCTGGGAGTAGAAGTTGAATTTATCCGATTTCTGGTGCTACAGTGGATCATTTTCGCACTTACGCTATTCATACCGACACCCGGTGCCACAGGCGGAAGCGAGGCACTGTTCTATCTCATCTTCAAACCGTTTCTACCGAATGAGATCCTTGCCCCTATCGTCGGCGGATGGAGATTCCTGACGTTCTATTGGGTTATGATTATTGATGCCATTCTGCTCTACATCCTGCTTAAATTTGGGACATCGAAAACTGACGGGACTGCCCCAGACACTGTTAATCCAGCGGGTTGAGATTAATGCTGGATACTACTGACGTCGCAAATTCAGAAAGTCGCCCCAATAGGGCACCTCTGGAACAATAAAGTCTTCTGTTAAGACAACGACCGGACCTTGTTACCCAACCTTCCCGTCCGTCGAATTAACCAATCTGGCTATCATTCAACGCGCTCTGAAGTGCGGTTGCTAAGTTCTCAGGATCATCTGTTCCTATCCGATATAGCTTCCCGCTTTTCATCTGCAGCTCAATCGCTGAGAAACCAGAAACATTGTAAAGCCATCCTCGAGGCGTAAATCTTATTCCCCATCCGTAATACCAAGGATTCTTGACCACCCGGTATCTCTCAATCTCTTTTAAGGGAAATGTCTTGCGGATAATCCTCAGGCCAAATTCAAGCTTAATCATCTGGTCATCTACTATCACCGTCAGGCGACTGAATACTCCAAGGACAATCAGGATACCGAGCAAACCAAGCAGGGTAAATGGGTTAAAATTCGTCATGATGTTCAAATAACCCATAAACAGAACCAGAATGCTATACAGGACGGAAAGAAAGTAACCGATTTGAGTATGCCTATACTGTTGCGCCATTCCTAATTGTATCGCCTCTTGCTTCAGTTGTCGTACAAGTCTGTTTAACCTTCTGGGCGCCCCTATCCTTCCGGCAAGTTCCCTCAACTTACCGCCAATGCAGGTCCGAATAATCGTAACTGGTTGAAGTAATCTGCGCCATCCTGCCTGTTTCAACATCAAGGATAAAGATTTCGCTGGTTCTCCTTCCACCCGGGTCGCTTCCGATAAATGCGATCTGACTTCCGTCTGGCCGCCACGTTGCATCCCGTCCCTTATAAAGACTTAGATTTAGATAGCTCTTGAATCGCCCCTTCTCCACAGTAGCGATGCAGATTTCGCCTGATGTATAAAACAGAATCTGCTTGCCGTCCGGAGACCATTCTTCTAACCTTTGGCAAGGAGGCTCATCCTTCCGCAGAAACCAAGATCCGGTCACACCAATGACATCCGGTTCTGCTAATGCTAAGAATCCGTCCGTCTCAAAAGCAATCCATTTCCGATCCGGCGACCACTCGGGCCAATTGATTCCTGCCGGCAACGCTTCAAGCATCCGGTTTTTCGGCTCTTTTACCTTCTCACCTTTCTTGTCCCAGTGAAGCCAACCCTTTGCCCATTGACGGGTTCTCCAGCGTTTCGTCGATTTTCCGTCAATCGTTACGACCCAGTTTTCGAGTGGATCTCGCGCACGATCAATCTCAACCACAGTAAGTACAGCATGGCTTAACGGAGACCACCAGAAATCGGGGAGACGATGCTGCTTCTTGATAAGCCGCCTGTTCTCGGTGCCATCTGCTCTCATCATGTGGAGCGATTCCGCCCCATCAACCCCGGATATGTAAGCAATATGTTCCCCGTTCGGTGACCATCGGGGGCGCCGGGAAAGCCCGTCGTCCGTGAGTTGGCGGAAATCTGTGCCGTCCGGATTCATCGTGCAGATATTGTACTGATAGAACTCCCACCATTTGGTTGTGCCCCGCCCTTTCTCCAATGTCCTCGTTGCTGCCCGAAAACCGTCTCTGTCTGTCAACGGTTTACGGACGGAAAAAACCAGTTTGCCCGCGTTATTCTGAGCTGAGGCAGTGCCAGTTAACATAACTAACAATATAAACACACCAATTACACACTTTACACGCATAAGATAACCTTTCTGAAACTAACACGGTGCCCGTAACCCAAAAATTTATGCCTATTCTGAATTTATCCGAGTTCAAAGGAGCGAACCCAATACATTGGACGCAGATGGATAGGTGAGGTTCAGGACCTATTCCAGCTCCATGCTCCGTTTTTTCAGTGATTGTTGAAACTTTTCGGATGATATTAGCGTTGAAGTTCTGCGGACAGATTTTCCACCTATTTTATCCAGGTGATTTCGACTCAAACAAGACAAAATGTGAGGTAGTAATGATTCCGTTTTCTTTTATCCCCTTCTTCGCGAGGAATATCATCGAAGTGTTCCGATTCATGTTACGGGCGGTACAAGCGCTCCGTATCTCAGATCTTCTCTCCTCAGAGCAAGGGTTAAAGTTCATAGAATTTTTGCGATCGCTCCCCGCTTTGCTGATTTTTTCAATCCTATTTCCATCGAAATAACGTTTCAAATCCCTTCCTCCTGCTGTTCCTGCTTTCAGCACGATTGATATTTTTCTCGGTTGCCTCGACTTCGCTCTATATCTTTTCTAACCGATCTATTCAGGTGTAGAGAGTGCAGCACTTGTCCTTAACTCTGGGTCTTGATGGTCCAACCCGTAAAGGCCGTATTAACAACCCTTGACAAGGTGGTGAGCTGCACTCGTCGAATGCTATGTTTTGCCTGTTCTACTCCCTGAATAAGGTGTTTGTAACGGTTCTCTTTCTCCATAACTCTACGCCGTGAAATCCCGGTATCATCTGATAGGTTCTGATAACTTCCCTCGGCAGCAGTCGGAGGCGGTGATACTGACTCCTTCTCCTCCAAATCTGAATAGCTATCTTCCAGTCTCTGTTTTGACATCTGCGTCTCCCCTTTCAATTTCGTGTTTTTTCTGTCGTGAGCGTACTATCAAATTTTTCGTTGGTAACACTGTTGCTACCAAAGTGCAATAAACCTGCCAATCTTATGCGTTTTGACTTTTTTTCTATCGGGACTGCGGCATTATCATACATTCTTGTTGACATCTACAGATGAGTAATGTATCTTAGCGATAGTCCGGGTTAGGTTCTGAGGCAACGCCCCTTTCAATTTTTCCCCGTTGCTTGCGTATGCATTTATATTGTATTGATAGCATTCACTTTATGACGAGAGGAGAATCTTCAGATGTCCGGTAAAAGAGCAGCAAAGGTGGAGTGCATCATACCTATTCTAAGTGTCAAAAGTTTCGCCGCCAGCCTTGATTATTATGTGAATGTGCTCGGATTCACGAAAGAGTGGGATTGGGGCGATCCGCCAGATATTGGAAGTGTAAAACGGGACGGTCATTCTATTATGCTATGTGAGGGTGGGCAGGGGCACCCCGGCACATGGATCTGGATGGGCGTTGAAGATGCTGAACAGTATTATGAGGAGTACAAGGCGGGTGGCGCGAAGATTCGAGAACATCCAGTCAACTATCCTTGGGCATATGAACTTAGGGTGGAAGATTTGGATGGTCACGTTTTACGAATCGGGTCAGGTCCCAAAGAAGATGGATCTCACAATCACTAAAACCTGCTGCATCTGTTTGCTCTCCGCTGTCATTAATCGCAGTGGCAATTTCCTTAGAACCTGATCTGTATGCTTAATCAGACATTTTTCAAGATGGTGTCTCAATTAATTCACAGGGCGTGTGGACAGGTTGTCATCGCACGGGGGAGGAGAAACGTTTGAGACCAATGAACGGCTATCAACCCGTTTTGATTTGTGATTGTAAAGTAGCGATTTCTGAATCCCCTACGGTGCGGTAGATCTAATAGGGAGGTTTGTATGAACGCTGACAATAGGACAATTGATAAATTCAGGATCAAGATCGCAGCGCTTCTAATCGTCGGGAGAACACTTACTTTGGCAACTGTTTGGGGGCTTGTTTGGGGAACAGCTACCATTGTCCTTCGTGCAGCGAATGGCATGTCTCCCTTGATTTTATTTATCGGCGGTGTTGGTCTGATACTTGCCATCGCTTGTGCGGTTCTGCTGGCGTTGCGTCAAATCCCGACGCGAACTACGATTCGGGCAAGTCTTGACAAATACAGTGGTGCCGGTGGACTGATGATGGCAGCGGAGACCGTAGAGTTGGGCAACTGGCGGGAGCAGATGCCCGCAATGCGCCTACCCCGTTTGCGTTGGCGCAGCGGAGTCGCTTGGGCTCGCTTTGCAGGTGCCGTTCTATTTGTCTGCAGCAGTTTTCTGATACCAGAACGCTTTGTGGAAATTTCTAAGGCAGAACCTCTCGATATCCGTGAAGAGGTAAAACAGTTGGCAAAAGGAATTGATGTCCTCAAGGAAGAAGATATCATCGCGCCAATCGAAGCCGAGACACTTGAAGAGAAGCTGAATCAGCTTCAGACGGAAGCTTCCGGTGAAGATCCCGTCAAAACTTGGGAAGCACTCGACCATCTATCGGATACCCTCATGCAAGAGTCTGCGGAGGCTGCACAGGAAGCCCTAAGCGAAACAGAGCGCCTAACCGAAGCGGAAACCTTGTCCGAAGGCTTGATAAATGAAGGATCTGAGATGGACGCCGAGCTTTTGGCGGAATCAATGGCGACCTTATCCGGATTGGTTCAAGAGGCAGCGCAGGAAAATGCGTTGCTTGCAGCGCAGCTTCCCGATTTGAAGGGCAATGCAGATTCACTCACGCTTGAGCAACTGAAAGCAATTTCCACCGCATTGCGCTTGTCCAAAAGCGACATCAATGATCGGTTGGCGGAACTATATGCCCTCAATCTGATTGATCTGGAAACACTCAAAGCTGCTGAACGGCTTGGGCAGTGCGATAGCGAGGGACTGGCTGCTTTCCTCGCTGAGAATGCAGATAGTAAGTCCGTACTCCAGTCTATCGGTGGATGGTGTCGAGGCGTTGGTCGAGGTCCCGGCGATGCACCCATGACCTGGACCGACGGCACTCCTGAGGAAGGTGCAAAGTTCAAAACGGAAACCCTTCCGCTGTCGGACATCGCCTCTCTGGAGGACAGCGAAATTGTCGGACTTAGCGTCGTGGCACCATCGATCGAAACATCAAATCCTACATCGCAATCGGGAGCACTCAATGGTGCGGCCACCGGCGGCGGCTCATCCTTTAGTCAGACCGTTCTGCCACGTCATAAAGGGGCAGTTAAACGGTACTTTGAAAGGCCCTGACCAACCGAGTGCAATTTCTTGGAAGTTCTTTGTTTGGAAAAATGTCCGATTCTCTAGGCAGCTTGGCTATCAATTCATGTAATTCTATCGTGATTCATACCAAATGCACTTTGAAATCATTGGGTCAATTGAGGATGTCGAAACGATTGCTGTTGGTGGTCGCCTCCGTGAGATTATGCGATTGCGCCGCCAATACGGTTCCGGAAGATGGCGAAAACTCAAGGGGATTGCCCGTGTTCGGCTTACTACTAGTCACGTTCGAAGCGCGGAGGTTCATTGATATGAGGCTCACGGGATTGGCAGACGAAAAATGAAAATCAAGCGATTCTTGGATGAAAAGTTATGAAAAAAACTCAATTTGCATTTTGCATTGAAAATAGTGGTTGTGAAGATCTTGAAAAGCGGAAGCTCTACCAAATTCTGCCAGATGAAGCAGCGACTCAAGAGGGGTATATGAGAGTCGTGGATGAATCTGGGGAAGACTACTTGTATCCCGAATCTTATTTCATCCTTGTTGACCTGCCTCGTCAAGCAGAGGAAATATTGATAGCAGCAAATTGAATCTAGGCTCTTTTGAAGAGATTGTGTGAAGAAACTGGCTTTTGCCAAGAAACTCAGTTTTTCCGGGCAGCGTCACGGTCGATTTATGCCACAGTCAGATACCTATGTCAGATAACAAACAACCCGTCAACCTACTTCAACCTGAAGAACTGAATCCTGCTGTTGAGATCACAACGAAGGTGCTTGCAGAACTGGATCATGTCTTGCTTGGGCGTTCTGCGCTCCATCGTATGGTGCTCATCGGTATCCTGAGTCAAGGACATATCCTCCTCGAAGGGGTGCCAGGTGTTGGGAAAACTGCACTCGTCAAAGCGTTGGGACAACTGCTCAGTCTCGACTTCAATCGGGTGCAGTTCACCCCCGACCTGATGCCGGGCGATATTGTCGGCACCCATATCCTGCAGCAGACCCCGGAGGGGCAACGCGAGATGAGTTTCCAAGCGGGTCCAGTATTCACAAATATCCTACTTGCTGATGAGATAAACCGTGCATCCCCGAAGACCCAATCTGCCCTACTTGAGGCGATGCAGGAGCGGTCTGTTACCCTCTTGGGCAATACGCGTCCCCTTCCCTCACCCTTTTTCGTTCTTGCTTCTCAGAATCCGATCGAGTTGGAGGGAACATACCCGCTACCAGAGGCGCAGTTGGATCGATTCCTCTTCAAACTGATCGTTCCCAATGCCGACGTGGATGTGCTCGACGACATCATCTCAACGCGCCGACGCGGCGAACCACCTACACCCACATGGTCAATGAGCGCCGATCGGCTGCACCAGCTATTTGATGTGATGGATCGGATTTTTCTGCCCAAACCGGTTTCGCGTTACATCTCACGTCTAACGGCTGCTACCCATCCAAGCGCACCCGAAGCCACCGAAGCGGTAACAAAATACGTTACATACGCCGCCTCACCACGCGCAGCGATCGCAATGGCGGAAGCATCGCGGGCATCTGCGCTGCTCGCAGGTCGCCCGACCGTCGGATTTGGGGATGTGAAAACCGTCGCTTCGTCTGTCCTGAACCATCGTATGATCCTCAACTATCAAGCCCGATTTGATGGTGTAGATACCTTCGCGGTTGTGGATAGCCTCCTTGCTACTCTCGACGAAGCAGATCTGAACCTGCCCGACGATATTGAGATTCGTTCGGCGTAGATCTGTTTCAGAATGGATAAAGGAGTTCAGTCAGAGATGCTCCCCCACAAAGTACCAATACGCTATTCTTCTCTATGTGCCATTTCCCTTCTGGTTGGCGTGTGGATAGGTTGTGCTGTGTCCGGTGTTTTTGCACAGGTCGATTATGATGACATAACGGTCTCACCGGAACTCTATCCAAGTGGCAATACTGTGCACGGATATGCGGAATATAGGATTGCTGTGTCGAACCGCTCGTCCGACAAAACGCATCAAGTCACACTGATGTTGCCTGAATCAAGTTACGGGTATGAGACCCACATACGAAAGATGACCCGCTCAGTCGTTGTTGCTCCGTCCACCACAGTCCGCATTTCGCTATTTCAACCTCCTGTGCCGATGCATGGTAGCCGTTTGGGGGTTACTATTGACGGTAAGATGCAAGAGGAAAAGGTCCCGCTGTCCATCAGCGATCACGGACGACAGGTACATCTGCATCGTATTCCAAGACCTAGCGGTATGGGAACGCATCTAAGTGTTACTAACCTGAGACCTTGGGTCCTAATAAGTCGAGATGTGAATACCACTGAGCTGCATACCCATGCTGGTATCTTCTTCGATCTGCTATCTTCAAGTAGTCCTTCTCCTTCAACTGCTTCAGTTCCCGCTTCGAGTGGTGGACAGATGCCTTATGAGATCGTTGATCTCGGATTTCCTGTATCGTCGTGGAGCACAAGTTGGCTCGGATTCTCAAGTTTCGCTGGTGTTGTCGTTACAGGCGACGCTATCCGGCGAATGCCATCGGATGTTCAGTTTGCGCTATGGCGCTACGTCGAGTGCGGCGGTTCCCTATTTGTGTTAGGAGGACGAGAACTTCCAGAACAGTGGGGATTGAAGATGTTGCCGAAATCTGAACTGTCCACAGCAGCTGCAGGGTTAACTCTTTACGATGTCGGTTTCGGCGAATGTATCGTAAGTTCTCAAATGGATACAGGCGAGTTGAATCATGATCAATGGTCACAGGTTATGGCGTCATGGCTCAGAACCGCGACCCCTTGGCGTTGGGAAGGGTTGAGCGGGGATGTCAACAATATCTTTCCGGTGGTGGACAGCCTGGGAATTCCCGTACGGGGGCTCTATTTTCTGATGCTCCTTTTTGCTCTGACTGTTGGTCCGGTGAATCTCATTGTGCTATCTCGGAAAAAACGTCGCATCTGGATGCTATGGACAACACCGGTTATCTCGCTGGTAACCTGTCTTGCTGTATTCGCTTACGCAACGTTTTCCGAAGGGTGGAAGCGACATATCCGGACCGAGGGGTTAACGATTCTCGACGAAAAAACTCACCGCGCGACAACCATCGGTAGGACAGCATTCTATTCGGCGCTAATCCCAAGTGAGGGGTTGCACTTCGGCTATGAGACGGAGTTAACCCCTACACCTCAATCGATGACTACAAACACAGCTCGTACCGTTGATTGGACACAGGATCAGCATTTGGCAAGCGGTTGGATAACTGCCCGAGTTCCATCGGATTTCATGGTGCGCAAGAGTGAAGTGAGACGTGAGCGTATTACAGTTAGAAGGGGGACAGATGCTGGACTGCGGATTGTCAATGGACTGGGGGCAGACATAAGCGAGCTGTGGTTAGCGGACATAGATGGGACAATCTATTCTGGGGACGATATTTCCGCAGGTGAAGAGGCGAAGCTGATACCGTTCGAGAGAGTGCGTCTGGAAAAGCCGGATGCGAACTTTCTGTTTGAGATGTCCTCCGCTTCAACCTATCAAGCACTGGATAAAGGTGACGTTCCAGACGCACTCAGATATGTAATGGCAACCCATGACGTACAATTGTCCAGCGATCTTACGGTTGCTATTAAGCAACCTGGCTATCATTGGAGAATAATGGATCTGCAGTGGGGGCGCGCGTATGATATTAAAGGCCACGAAGATGGGGAATCACTGAGAATCTACGTAGAGCGGCGATATAACTTGCGCGGGATATTTGCTTCTGATGATTGGCTAAAAGCTATCGAACATCTCAAAACAGAACCTGAGGAATATCTCCGTCCCGGCTGCTATATTGCAATCTTGGAAACCTCCCCGTTTATTGAGAAAGGGCTCCAAAAAGTGAGTGAAGAACGATACAGTTCTACCGTCTACGGGATTTTGGCAAAGGAATAAAGGTCCGACCCGGCTAGGATGGGTTAAAACTTAACACGGAGATAATAAAAACCACAGCGAAGAATCCTTTATTCATGATGGGCAATCGTGCAACAGAAACCGAGTTTTCAAGAGAAAACTTGGTTTCTCTGGATGTTCTGCAATCCCCTTTAGCATGAGCGTTAATTTTATCACTGTGTCTTCGCGGTAACCTGGTATATCACACATGCAAGTCAACATCCTTAACCTCACGAAAGACTTCGGCGCAGCGCGTGCAGTTGATGACATCTCTTTTAGCTTCTCATCGGGGGAGATCATTGGATTTGTTGGGCCCAACGGTGCGGGTAAGACCACCACCATGAGGATCCTCGCAACGCTTGATGAACCCACAAGCGGCGATGCCAAAATCGATGATCTCTCGATTGTGGAATTGCCAGAGAAGGCGCGCCAACTGGTCGGATATGTGCCCGATGCGCTCCCCATGCACCGAGATATCTCTGTCC